>NZ_AP024597.1:600000-1200000 GCF_019704315.1 Stygiolobus caldivivus
GTGAAAACTTAAGGGTAGTAGTTGGCCCTATATCTAAAGCTGTAAAATACGTTAATTCTAAGCCCGTCATTTCAGTATCAGAGGACGGGGAATATATAATTCCCTTAACGGGAATAGAGAGCGGTGTTTCGTTTGTAGCGTCTGTCATTTCAGATATTATAGGTGGTAGTTTAATCCTCACTTCGAAGACCTCTGAAAAGGGGTTGTACAGTGTCCAAGAGTTTTCTTGGATAAATGGCTTGTATTGGCTGAGAAGAGACGGTATAAAGGAGGTCAACAGGAAGCTAGTAGAACGGGGTAGTTTACTGGTCTATTCCTCAGGGTTTGATAACTTTATATTACCTGAGGGGTATGAGAGAGCCGATTTCCCTTGTGACGCTGATATAGTTATAGGAGAGAACAGTTGCAAGGGCCTTACACTTATGCCCTATAAGGTTATTGTAGGGTTAAAGTTTATCCAACCTATTCCCGTTGAGGTTATCCTTTATAGTATAAAGTTAACCCTTAAGTCCCTTTACCTAAATGAAAGGAGGGTTGATGTAATTGTGACCGGCGTGAGGAATAGTACTATTGGGTCTTTAGGGAAGATTATGGGCTCAGAGGTGAGTGTTATTGAGGGGGATACGTGTGAGTCCCTCCTGCTAAATTACGGTGGGAAGACGGTGTTAAGGGGAGTGAAAAGGGCCTATGGTCTTGAGACTTGTTTGGGTGTGTTAAGGTTATGAGGAGGGTTTATAACGAGATCTTTGACGACTTTATATCTTTACCGGATAAAATCAAGAAAATAGTGAGTCTAGACCCAGCTACCACTGAGTCCCTATTTATGATGGGTTTAGGGGACAAGGTTATAGCCACTGACGCGTTCAGTTACAGACCGGAAGAGGCTAGGAAGAAGCCTAAAATAGGTAGTTATACTCATGTTAATGAGGACTTTCTCAGGCAAAACAAGCCCGACGTGATTTTCACTACTACCGGGGCACAAAAGGCTTTGACCAAGAGGTTAGTTGAAGAGGGGTATACTGTCTACCCTCTCGGTGTTTCTAATTCGGTCTATAGGATAATAAATAACGTGGAGGTCGTTTCGCTTGTGTGTAATGTCAAAGAAGAAGGTAGGAGATTGGCTTCATTTTTGTTAGGTCAACTGTCCCGTTATACCGTGGAACGTACTATAAGGGCTAAGGTCTATGTCGAATTCGATTTAGGCGGTGTTATAACATCTGGCTATCCTACTCATGTAAGTGACGCTATTTATCTCGTGGGAGGGAGGAATATATTTGATGACAAGGACGAGGCTTATTTCACTCCCTTCGATCAGGATATAATGTCTAGAGAACCGGATGTAATAATTTATGAGCCTAAGAGGCTTAATGAGTATGAAAAAGAGAGGTTTATGAGGAAGATGAGGGAGAGGGGCTTAGAGGAGTTAATTAAGAATAAGAAAGTGGTATTTACAATTGGTGATTTTTTAGCCCATCAAGGCCCAAGCTTTATTACTGATGGGTTAAAATTCTTACATGAAGTTATAAACAAGACATGAAGTTTACAACGAGAAGTCGGGTTAAGTTTTCATCCTTCTTAATTTCATTCTTCTAAGTATCTGAAAGCTTAGGGCTAATTTAAAGTAGTGGGTGGTTCATTTTCTCCCTTTACTCTTATCAGGTGTCTGGAGTATTCTATCTAGTTTTGTCCCAATTTTCCCGCTGAATATTGCCTTTATCAACCCTATTCCGGCTATTACAATACCTATAGCCATTATGAACTCGGTCACTGTCCCTGCAATAGAGGAGTAACTGTCGAAATTGGAGAGTTCGTAAGCGGGGATAACGGCATAATGGACGGACACTGGTTGGGGAGAACTTGTAGGGTTATTTATAGCTAGGATATAGTTACCGGGTGTTACTCTGGCAGCTATGAAGCCGTTACTGTTATTAAACGCTAGGGTAAGGTTATTATAGTATATGAAAACGTTAACATTACTATTATTTGTTACTACGTAGATAGTATTATTTTTATCCGTAGCTGTTACGTTCACCACTTTCTCCGTCAATGAGGGGTTTACTTTAACGTTTACTGTATGGTTGACTAATTCCGAATCAATTTGGTGATAATATGGTAAATAAAAAGGCATCAAAAGGTTACCTGCTAGTCCTAGCAAAAAGATCAATATCCCCACTGCTATTAATGATAAGTTTTTGTTCATACCTTATCTTCTCTTATCCTTAAAATTTAAATTCTTATTTAATTAATGTAAACCTATGTCCGGTGTTTACGAAATCTGTTGAGGTACTCGATACAACACTAAGAGATGGGGCACAGACCGCAAATATATCCTTCACGTTGAACGATAAGATACGTATAGCCCTACTTCTTGATGAATTGGGAATAGACTATATAGAGGGAGGTTGGCCTGGGTCTAACCCGAAGGATGAGGAGTTCTTTAAAGAGATCAAGAAGTACGGTCTAACCAAAGCTAAGATAGCAGCATTCGGGAGTACTAGGAGGAAGGAGTTTTCCGTTAAAGAAGACCCAAGCTTGAACGCCATAATAAGGTCTGATGTAGAAGTCGCGGTGCTGTTTGGTAAGTCATGGACCCTACATGTGACGGACGTGTTAAAAATAAGCCTGAAAGATAACTTAGACTTGGTCTATGACAGTATAAGTTACCTTAAGTCTCACGGGCTGAAGGTCATATTCGATGCTGAACATTTCTATCAAGGCTATAAGGAGGATAAGGACTACGCCCTTAGTGTGCTGAAGACGGCTGAGGAAGCGGGTGTAGATGTTATAGCCTTAGCAGATACTAACGGCGGAAGTCTCCCTTACGAGGTGTATGATATAACAGCAGATGTAGTAAAACATGTAGGGGTAAAAATAGGTTTACACATGCATAACGACTCGGGGTGTGCTGTTGCAAATACTCTCATGGGAGTTTTAGCCGGTGCCAGGCATGTGCAAGGTACAATAAACGGGATAGGCGAAAGGACTGGTAATGCAGACTTAATCCAGATAATCCCTAACTTGTCCTTGAAAATGGGTTATAACGTATTAAAAGGTAAAGACAGCCTGAAGAAGTTAAAAGAAGTATCAAGGATAGTCTATGAGATAGCTGGGTTACACCCGAACCCCTATCAGCCTTATGTGGGCGATTTTGCTTTTACCCACAAGGCAGGTGTTCATGCCGATGCTGTAATGAAGGTAAGTCGTGCTTATGAACATATTGACCCTTCTCTAGTGGGTAATACTAGGAGGTTTGTTATCTCAGAGGTCTCAGGTTCATCTAACTTGGTGACTTATCTAGAGAATGTAGGAATAAAAGTAGACAAAAAAGACCCGAGGCTTAAAGCAGCTCTGGCCAAGATAAAGGAGTTGGAGAATAGGGGTTATAGTTTTGACCTAGCTCCGGCTTCTGCAGTCCTGGTGGCTATGAGGGAATTAGGCTTGTACAGCCCCTTAATAAAAGTTGACTATTGGAAGGTAATCAATGAGAGGGAGTTAGCTATAGCTGTAGTGAAAGTTAACGGGCAACTCGAAGTGGCAGAAGGAGTTGGACCGGTTCACGCTATAGATATCGCGTTAAGGAAAGCCTTGCAGAAGGTGTACCCCGAGATAGGTAAAGTGAAGCTGACTGACTACAGGGTAATTTTACCCGGGGAAATAAAGAACACAGAGAGCGTGGTCAGGGTCACTATTGAGTTTACAGACAACGAGAGGACGTGGAGGACCGAGGGTGTCTCTACCAGCGTTATAGAAGCTAGTGTTATGGCACTGATCGAGGGACTGGATTATTATTTGCAACTTAATAACAAGAAATTAAAAGCTACTGAAGTTAATAATTAGCAAATGGTTCACAGTTGGGACCCTGGTGGGGCTACAGAAAGTAAAAGTAAATTATATATATACTTACGTTTTCTAAGGATAGAGCAGACGTTCTTTAGTCTACCCATGGCATATCTAGGTGCTTTTGTAGCCATTAAGAAGGTTCCCCCTCTTTATATTCTCTTTTTAATTTTCCTTTCATTGTTCTTTTTGAGGACAGCAGGGATGACTAATGACAATTTGGCAGACCGTGAGATAGACGCTAGGAACCCTAGGACAAGGACCAGACCGCTAGTTACGGGTAAGATCAGTGTTACGGAGGCAAAGGTATTAATAGCGGTCTCATTAGCCGGGTTCTTTGCATCGGCATATTTTGTAAACTTTTACGCCTTTGTTCTGTCCCCCTTAGTGGCACTAGTTGTAATGACGTATCCTTATATGAAGAGATATACTGCCTTTGCTAATTACCACCTCGCTACAATACAAGGTTTAGCGATATTTAGCGGTGCAGTAGCCTCATTAGGACTTTACGTCCATTCTTTTACGTCTTTATTTGAGGGGATACCTTGGTTTTTCGTGCTGTCAGCTATATTCTGGGCTGTTGGTTTTGACCTATATAACCACATCCCTGATGCTGAATTTGACAAGAGTATGGGGTTACACAGTTTTGCTGTATTATTAGGTAATAAAGCATTACCTTTTGCCGGACTTAACCAAGTATTGTCTGTAGTACTGGCTTTTATGGGCGACGTGTTCTACGGCCTCGGCCCGATAGCTTATATTGCCACTGTATTGCACGGGCTAATAATGGCTTATGCGTATTATTTGGCCACCAGAGGGAATTTCGGAAAAGCGTTCTATTACAATATATATTCGTCGGTAGTGTTGGGCCTAGGCGTAATATTTGACATAATACTGATCTAGAACCTCAGCATCGGTCAAGGTTCATCATAATCCAGAGAGGGGATTGTTCATCATACAAAAATACAGTTCAGCCTCGGGTTCTCATATCACCAGGTCACTGAAGGGCGGGCGTCATCATATGAACTTTTCTAACCCACTACTTATGCAGTTCTTCCAACTGCTTCTTAACCCTTGTAATATATAGTTCACGTATTCTTTAGATGGTTCAAATTCTCCTTCTTCAGACGGGGATAAATAGGTATATGCAAAATAAACGTTTTTGTTCTCGTCTTCTACCTTTACGACATCTCTTATGTACCTTATAAGGTGCTTTTCAGCTTTATCGAGTGCGTTTAATTCACTCTCCAACATAACGTATATATACCCACAGACTTTCCCTCCCTCGTCACTTCTTAAGTTTGCACAATACCCCCACCTGCAAGGGGTGTTGAAGACTATTCTAGATCCCGTCAGGAGAGCCGGTATCTTCTTAAATATTCTGGTAACACCCCTTTGTTTTAGTATCTCTTCATTAGTGTTCTCAGCATATGCAAAATAATTTAAGATTACGGGCATTCCAGCGTATTTTGAATAGTCCCCGTCTTCTACTGTGTCTCTCCCTTCAATAGTCTGGTTGTAGACGTATATATTTACGTCGTTTAGGCTGTACCTCCTCTTGTAATCAAAGTATACTCTGACTTTTTCTCTAACATAGAGGTCGTCTGGCCTTCCGTTAAAGTCCTCTACTTGATCTAGGAGCCTTAATGTCTCTTCCGAAACTTCGTACACTTCTCCGTGTATAATTCCGTCTCCTTTAACTACACCGGGATAGTTCCCTAAGTCATACATCCTAAAACCTTCCGTAAACCCTAACCCTACGAACCTGGAGTTCCTTAAAAAATGGTTTAGTTCGAACCCGAATCTCAGTGATCCGTAAACGAATAGGTAAGGTATATTCAATCACCTCCTATTAAGTATTCAGCCCAAAGCTGTAGTTCACTCTCATCAAGCTCTCTCCTCTTACTCCCCTCAATTATTTCAGCTCTTACTATTTTTACTTTTCTAGTAACCTCGTCTACTTCACCCCTGATTTCAAAGTACTTGGGCTCACTATCTGCCTCTTCTAGCCCGCTGGCATCTGAGATGCTTGGAGGGAAATAAGTAATTAAAATGACTTTTTTATTTTCTACTTCTTCTATTTCCTCCACTCTGTAACTAGGGAGAAGCTTCAGCCTTAGGACTTTATCTAAGTCAAACTCTAACACGGTTATATCTTTTAACCCTGAGTTTTAAGTTCTCCATCCCAATTACAATAACCTCTTCTCCTTCAGCAATAGGTTCATCTGATATCGCTAACCACCTCTCTCCTTCTACTAGGATATATCCCTCTTTTCCGGGCAAGATGTCATCAAGTGCTTTGCCAATTTTTCCGTTATAGGTATACAAATTCCTACCTTTAGTCTTCCAGACTACGTAAAAGACGCGGTAAGATATGAACCCCACAATTGCCAGAGAAGGAACTGCTACTATGGGGTCAGAATACTGTCCAGTAATAACAAGTAGGAGTACCACTACTACGATCAAAATTATAGGTATTGCAATATGACTTACCATAATACTTAAATTGAGAAGCGAAAATAATAACTTTGTGAAACTTTTACCGATATTTTTGATATTTATACTAATAGCACCTACTGCCGGGGTCTTGTTACTCCATGCCCAGTCCTCATCTTCTTATCCCATCGGGATGTCTTTCTTTCCCCTAACTCAAATATACTATACTAACGAGGTAGTAGGGGCTGTAAATATTAGTTCCATGTATATTGGTAGTAGTTATTTCCCTAATGGACAATATTTTACATATGGTAATGCGTCATTACAGTTAAACGTTATGGTAGACGGGCTATATTGGGCTCAGGACGTAGCACTATTTCACGAGATAAATAGTAGTAGTTTTGATATCACTTTCGTAGTTAACGTATGGGATTTAGGCGGTCCTTTTACTAATAGTAATATAACCAGCGGAGTAGTTTCAACTTACCAAGGGCTTGGCGTAATATGCTATTTAGGGCCTACATATAAGGTCTCTACACCGCTTTCTTTGGTCTTATTTATGTTAATTAATTCCTCCTATCTGGACTTCGGCTACCAATTAGGTAATAAAGTCGATATATATTACAGTGTACCCATTGGGGGACAATTTCAGATAGGTGGGCTTTCTGTAAGGGGTGTACCTAACGACCTTGAGTTTGTCTTCGGGGGACCAGGAGGAGGTAGTGTTGTGGAGATGTACGTTAACGGAAGTGAGGAACTTTATTTCGAGAATAACGGTAAGCTCCAGATAGTCCCTCAAGCGTTCTCTGTTGGTCTCGATACTGCAGAAAGCGTAATAGGTATAACCTCTTCCGCCAATTTAAGCAACATATGTATGCCTTTTACACAGTTAAGCTATGGGAGAGACGACGTAAAGGTACTATGGCCTGTTAAGCCCCAATTAGATGTAAAAAATAACGGTTCTAGTGTCCTAGTCACTTTAACCTATGACGGGAAGCCTTTACAATGGCAGAAAGTAGAACTTGAGAAGTTTTCGTTCCCTTCACTGCTCAAGACTGAGGAGGTAGGAGTTACCGGTTCAAACGGCTCGGTGATGTTTAAGTATAACTCCAGTTCCTATGTAATCTATTACCCTGGAAACTTCAGCCTATCTTCTACTTATTACGTATCTCTTCCTTATCTGTCATCAGTTACTTCGTTCCTTAAATCCGCATATGATAACCTAACATCATTTATATCCCATTACAATTTTAAGAAAACTATCTCGTCATTCTTCGGACATAAATCCAGTTCGATAGCGTATACCTCCCAAGTATCTATAAACTACACTATTTTACTCTATATTCTAGCTTTTAGTATAGGCGTTGTAATATCAGCCATACTATTAAAATTTAAGCATTGAGTGAGTATAATATAACTATGAGCTTTTCACTGATAGGTGATATTTTAGGGATAGTCTTTCTATTGATAATCGTAATAATCTTGCTCGTATTATCCTTGCGTGTGGTCGCTGAGTGGCAGAAGGCTGTAGTTTTGAGGCTAGGTAGGGTCCTTGGAGTAAAAGGGCCGGGCTTAATATTCCTTATCCCTTTTGTAGATAAGCCGTTATTAGTGGACTTGAGGATTGTGACTGTAGACGTCCCTCCGCAGACTATAGTAACTAAAGATAACGTGACTGTAACTATAGACGCAGTAGTTTATTATAAAGTGATCGACCCCCTAAAAGTTGTCACTTCCGTAACTAATTACCAAGCCGCCGTCCTCAATATCGCACAGACGTCATTGAGGGACATAATAGGGCAGATGGAATTAGACGAAATATTGAGTAAGAGGGAGGAGATCAACAAGAGGTTACAGACTATTCTTGATGAGGTCACCGAAGGTTGGGGGATTAAGGTGACCAATGTCACTGTAAGGGATATTAGGTTATCTCAAGAACTATTATCTGCGATGGCTGAACAGGCCAAAGCAGAAAGGCTGAGGAGGGCTAAAATAATTTTAAGTGAAGGAGAGAGGCAAGCTGCTTCTATATTATCAGATGCTTCTATGTCATACCAGAATAACCCAGTGGCTTTGCAATTAAGGTTTTTGGAAATGTTATCAGATATATCACAAAGGGGAAATATGGTGATCGTAGTCCCTGCGGGACAAGAACTCTATTCAACTCTCTCAGTCTTAAAGGCTAAGCCTACTAGTAGTTGATCAGGTGGACTTGGAACTATCATTGGACTCAACGGTGGTCTTCTCATCATCTCTGTAATTTTTATAATCCTTTCTTATGAAATTTAAGTATGGATGAAAGAACAGAAGTGTTATTAAAACTGAAAGAAGCCGTCGATTTATTTGTTAGTAATGACAAGTCATATCTTCTGATCCCTGAAATCAGGACTAACCTGGGATATGCGTTAAACGGGGCTGAAAAGGCTGATGAGGTTGCCGCAATACCCGGGAGGCTTACAGTTGCGTTTAACAAAGTTATATATTGCCTGCCCCCGGCCTTCGGTGCATCGGATCACATAGCTAGGGTTATAATAACGGCTTTAAGGTATGATAAGAGTAAGAGGAGTGCGATAAACCTGAAGTATTATGAAGAGATAGTAAAGAATTTACCGAGTAATGAGACTTTCGTCTTTGATAGGAAGCTAGAGCCAGAGGAAAGTAGGAAAACGGAGCACCATACTATGAATTTTATGATAGACTCAGCATATAAAGCGCTTAATAAGGTCCCGCAGTACGTAGTTGACCTGGGTGATATAGGTAAAGAACCTACGATTTACGTCATAGACGTAGATCCGGTAGTAGTAGTAGAAAAAAGTCTTAAACTATTAGATTTCATCTCTTGATCCTATCATTCATGAAAAAGTTCATCAATATCATGTTTACATTTATCTAGAATTCCCAATACTTCCTGCATTTTTTTGTCGTCAAGTTTCTTCCTGTTCTTGTAGAGTATAAAGCCTATTTCAAATAGCGAATCAATGATTTTTCTCTTCATAGGACTATCTTCTGCTAAGATACTCTTCTCCTCCTTTATCTCGTTAAACTTCTTTAAACCTTCCTCGGTTATTGAATATATTTTCTTGCCTTCTTTCTCCTCAACCGTTATAAGGCCTTGCTTGATAAGAGTCCTCAAGACCGGGTATACCGAACCTGGACTCGGCTTGTATATCCCGTTAGTCTTACTCTCAATATGCTTAATAATTTCATAAACATACATGGGCTTCTCTGTAAGGGCCGACATAACTAAGAACCTCAATGCTCCTCTTTTCATTCGTTCAATAGTAACCTTTTTCATACGTGTTACTTTATAATCTCGGTAGGTTAAAAATAATTTTAGGTATACCCTTATTCATCGTTTATTGTAAAAAAACTTTATATCAAATTATAGTGATTTATAAAATATGCAAAAAAAGGTAGTAATAGTCGGAGCTGGGAATGCAGGTACTGTAGTTAGTAATGAACTAATAAATAGGTTAGGTAATCAAGTTGAGATAACCGTAATTGAGCCCTCTGAGTACCACGTATATCAGCCAGGTATAGTGGATGTTGTATTAGGGTATGAAAGCCCTGAAAGTATAATGAGGAAAGTCGAATCACTTATTGATAGGAGGGCTAATATTGTAAAAGACAGAGCCGTTAAAGTGATCCCAGAGAAGAGGACTGTCGTCACGTCAAATGGAAAAGAAATAACCTATGATTACCTTGTTCTATCGCCTGGGGTTAAAAATAAGGCTGGGGCCTTACCTAGCTGGCATACTCTGGATGAGGCACTGAAATTAAGGGAGATGGTCACCAATTTTACGGGGAAGAAGATAGTAGTAGGGTATAGCGGTGTTATAAAGTGCCCTGCAGCACCTTTCGAGTTTGCGTTTCTGCTTAAACAAAAATTCCCCGACACTAAAGTTACTCTGATAAACCCGGTAGCCCAGCCACCTGAACTCCAGAGACCAATGGCTAATAAACTAGGAGAGAGAAGTAAGGAATTAGGGATAGAAGTACTAAGAGGCGTGAAGATCTCGTCTGTTGACCCTTCTAATAAGACCATAGTAACCGATGAGGGTAAAAAAGTCGAGTATGATTTGGCTTTGATAGACTCACCTATTCAGGTTGGAGAGGAGTTCGCTAATTTAGTTGACTCCTCCGGTTTTATTCCAGTAGACAAGAAGAATTTGAAAGTAAAGGGGTTTGACGATGTATATGCCATAGGAGACGTTACTAACATATTTTTGCCCCCAAAGACTGGTGCTATAGCCCACTATGAGGCAATTTATGTTGCCGAAAGTATTTTTAGCGATATAATGGGGTATGAAAAACCTGAATTCGATGGCAGTGCTATGTGTGCTATTTACGGTGGATATAGGAACGGCTATTTTGTGTACATGAATTATGAAAAGAGCAGTGCTCTCGGTCCATCAACTCTGTTTTACTCTGCAAAGAAGTCTT
This sequence comes from Stygiolobus caldivivus, assembly GCF_019704315.1. Lineage (NCBI taxonomy): Archaea > Thermoproteati > Thermoproteota > Thermoprotei > Sulfolobales > Sulfolobaceae > Stygiolobus > Stygiolobus caldivivus. The sequence continues at coordinate 610,717 of NZ_AP024597.1, forward strand.
TTACCAGTCTATACTGGCTATCGTTAAAAGGTGGTATAAATCCAATCCTCCATGCAGCTTCCAAATATTTCAGCGGTGGTCCTCAACTCATCAAATCTCGTTAGTGCCCGGTATCATCATTTAGCTAAAAGATCAACATACAAGTTTTTTATTTATTATTTTTCCGTCCTATCGCCGGTTTTCATAATTAGTTTTATTCTCTAAATACATTAAAAAATTGTTAGAGGCTAACATAGTGTCGTCATTAAGCTATTTATGTTTCTATAAGTTTTTTAGTACATAGTGATATGTTAATTCGGTGTTTATACTCTTTATAAAGAAAAAGGTCATTTGATAAATTTATATACAAATGACTGCGCTACCATTATTCGCATTCAGATAAGGAGCGTTCTTCACATTTCAGGTTCTTCCCACTTCATCATCAGAAATTGCGGGTTTAGCTCATCCATCGCAAGGGGTGGAACATCTTCATCTTGTTGGCAATTTCATTCATTTTTTATTACTCTTTTTCGCCACTATTATTTAATGATATTGGAAGAGATAATAAATGAGTTACGGTTTGCCCTAAAGGGCAAAAAGATAACCAACTCTTGTGTGGGCGTAGCGTTTTCCGTAAGCCTTTTGAGTGATGGTAGTCTGGGGATTTCACACACGATATTGGACGGTGAAAATAGTCTGAGCGGTGAGATAATGGGGAGTGAAGCTGAGGACGTGGTGGGCAAACTGACTTCTAACCCCTTAGAGAGATCGGTCACTTTATCGATCTTAAATGCGGTAAGTTATCTGCCTTCATATGAAAGAGGAGACCCTCTAGACCACCTAGAAGGTAATAAGCTGTGTCTATTTGGGTATTCGCCAGTAGTTGAGACAAATAAGTTTTCCTCTATTTTGATATACGATTTTAAAAACCCAGATCCACAAAATCTGGGTAAAGTCATCATCAAGCCTTATTCTTCACTAGCCTCAGAATCGTGTAATACGGCAGTTATATTTGCTTCCGCTCTCGTAGCAGGATACACTGAGAATATATTAAAAAAGATATCTGCTGACCACTTAATTTTAAGCGGGGTTTCGTCGGTCTATGCACCTTCTACTTTAAGGAGTTACGGGTTTGAATATGTAAGTAAAATAGAGCCTTTAGATAAGTTCAGGGCATTCAGAACCGTGTGTGAAGGTGGTTCAGGTAGGCAATTAGCAAAGTATACTTATAAAATATACACAAAACTTTAAGTTATATAGAAGTCTTTATTTCTTCAAGGCTCTTGTAACAACTATTAGAGTATTTATATTCAGAATTGCTACATCCATTATCCTTCACTACTTCCACCCTAATGTCATCCTTTACTTTAACAGTACTCCTTACTAATTCATTAATTTTTAGGTAAGCTATGGCTACTCTGGATAATACCCTGATATCACTCCCAAGAGTATAGCTTACGTTCATTGCTTTCTTAGCGTCTTCAAGATATTTTTGGTCGTTAGTAATAGCCCATAGTTTAGCGAAAAATATTGACGCTTCTGAATTCGCTAAAGGCTCGTACACGGGTGCACGAGTTAGCTCGTTTTCTGGTTTACAGTCTCTAAAACCTAACTTGTCAGAGAGGTTTGAGGATGTCCAGTTATATACCTTTAAGGCTAGATCAAGGTATTTTTCGTCGAAAGAATCTTGGTAGAGTTTGACTAACGCATTTCCTACCATTGCTTGGTCGATTAACAGTCCCTTAACCTCGTTCCTGCTGCTCCTAACTACACTTCCGTCCTCTTTGATCCTATCTAGTAATTTTTTTACTGATTCATCTCTCTCTATCTCGAGGATTATATTTAAAGCCAAGTTAGAAGTATAAGTCTCATCTAGGTTAGGTTTTTTACCGGTTAGTAGAAACTCGGCTAAAGGTTCAGCGGGCTTGGTCAGGGCTAGGACTTTTCCATATTCTTTATGGATCTTTGAATAAAACTTCAGAAATTCAACCCCTCTAAAGTCTAAAGGGTTACCGTCAAGTGCGTAGGTCACTATATCATAAAAATCAGCAGGGTTTACTTCTATTGTCTCCTGTGGTGTTGGTGGTGATATCCCTACTATTTTATCTTTATCGGAGTATATATCTCTTAACCTATCTTCTATATAATCTAAGTTTTCTGACTCTATTATACCTAAGAGCCTTCCATCGGGGCTTACAATACCGATCGAGGGGATAATCCCCCTACTGAACCTGACAGAATACTGAAGATATTCTACCGCATTCAGTTTCAATAGGTAAAACTTCTGTGCTATCTGTAACTTATTTACTTTCTCAAAAAGCTCATCACATATATCGCATTTTTCAGATGTAAAGAAAATTGCTAATAACTTATTATAAAACTTAGCGTCAGCGATGATTTTTTCAGATATCATAGTTACCGTAATGCTTATTTACAGTTTAATAACTTACTCTCCCTAATGAGTAGACCACAAACTAAATGGAACTGTGGACTATGCGGAAACCCTATCTACTGGGACGAATTGTTTACTTTCCTGTCAAACAAGGCAGTAGTGCACTTCACTTGTTTGAAAGAGAGAGCCTTAAAGACTGCAAAAGTTAACCAAGATACGATGGGTGTAGTCCTCGACTCGTTGGAAGACGAATTAAATAAAATAGTAGTGTATAAGCAAAGAATGTCGAAAGTCACAGACAATGAAGAAATTAAGAAAGCTCTAGATCAAACAGAAAAAGACGCAGAAAAAAATGCCGCCATCCTGACTAGACTAGTTGAGAAACTAAGTTCGGTAGTAAGTTAATTTTTATTTATTATTTCTTTTTATTATTAATAATTAATTAAGTTAATACTTGTACAATAGAAGTGCCTAGCATCATAGAGTAATATAATACCAAAAGCGTATTAAACGATTACGAGTATAAGTTTGCAGTCAATGAAAGTCACACTAGTTTCTTATACACGAGATGGGGAAAGGGTAGTCGCTATCGCATCTAAGATGAGCAGGAGTAGGAAAGGCTGGGACTACCACGCGAAGACGATGACGGATGAAGAGGTGGAGGAGTGGGTTAGGGACGCAATTATTCATGGCTACTGGTCAGTGCTCGAACACAGCGTTTATACGTTCAGTATAGAAGGGATAAGTAGGGTAGCTTCCCACCAGCTGGTCAGGCACCGTATCGCCTCTTATACGCAGATGAGCCACCGTTTCGCAAAACCCGTAGACGAGTATTACCAACCAGTTACTCCACCTTCTGCAGAAAAGAGGGGTGCGGAGGTCGTGGAAAAAGCGTACCAAGACGCATATAGGTACTATTATGAACTCCTACAAGAAGGCGTACCGGAAGAAGACGCCAGGTACGTCCTGCCTAACGGGGTGAACACTAACGTCGTCGTTACAATGAACGCCCGGGAACTTTACAACTTCTTTGCCCTGAGGCTGTGTTCCCGGGCACAATGGGAAATCAGGCAGGTCGCGTGGAAGATGCTAGAGGAAGTTAAGAAAGTCCACCCGCGTCTGTTCCGCTATGCAGGGCCTAACTGCATAATCCACGAGAACTTCATACGTGATACACCATTGACCTTAGAGTCGTTGAACGAAAAGACAGAGTTTATATCCCAAAGGTGTATAGAAGGAGTCCCAAGAGAGGGTATTATAAAGTGTATTGAAAACTCAAAATTATCACGATAATCTCCTTTATAGAGTGAAATAATCTTTAGATTACGCTTTCGTTAATTTAAATCTCTTTTTTAGTTTATGTTATCTTTTCCTAAGAATTGATAGAAAAGTATTTTAGGTGATAAAGTTAGATTACTCTCGATGGCTTTTACGCAGGCTATTTTAGCCTTTGGGCTCCCTCTCATCTTATTTCTAGCAGCTGGGTATGGTGGATATAAGATATTATCGTTAGCAGTAGAAGGTAGGTTCAATCCCATCAAGGTTAGCAGGTTTGAAGCTGGGAATATTCCGTTTGGAGAAGGGCGTCTCTGGTTCCCATTACAATATTACGGCTATCTTTTAGTGTATACTTCAATAGAGCCTATAATTGTCCTTCTTTTCTCTATATCAGAGGCATCATATTTTACATCGTTAGTTCTGTTCAGGAATCTTTTAATAATAGTCCTTACGACCATAGCCGTGCTCTATCCAGTACTATATTACGCGATAAAGCAAGTTAATATAATACAGTATTGGTTAATTAGAAGGTGATGAGTAATGTCAGCTCCTCAGCAAGCTTCACAATCACTTCTATCTAAGCTTATACAAGACGTAATAAGTAAATTTAAGGTAACCGGTAAAGCGGAGTCCGAAACGAGAGGATTTATAGAAGTGGATAAGACTAAAATTGTAGAGGTTGCTTCGTATTTAAAGGAAGTTGGTTTTGATCACGTAAAGAGCGTCACTGGGATTGATTATCCTGAACAGAACCAGTTTGAAGTCGTCTACCACATTTCTTCCTATTCTAACCCAGACCTGGCAAAGGTAATCCTAGCCCTAAAGACGAAAACAAGTTATAAAGATCCCGTCTTTCCTTCCTTATACTCGATCTGGGAGAGCGTGTGGACTGGAGAGAGGGAGACATATGAAATGCTAGGGATAATATTTGACGGTCACCCCGAATTACGAAGGTTATTTTTAGATGAAGACTTCGAGGGTGTATACCCGTTAAGGAAGAGTTTTAAGTTAAAACAGGAGGGGATGTTTGTTGACAAGTCAGCCTGAACCAGCAGGGTTACAAGTAGATATAGTCCCTGTCCAAGGAGAATTAAACGTAGGCCCTCAACACCCTGGATCTGGGCACATGAGAATCTATGTAAAGTTAAATGGGGACATAATAGAGGATATTGATCTAGATGTAGGCTACGTTCACAGAGCTGTAGAAAAACTTAGTGAAATAAGGAATTACATGCACCTTATTCCACTCGTTGAAAGACCAGCTATATTGGACTCCATACACATGAACTTAGGCTATATTCTAGCCGTAGAAAAGATAATCGGAGTGGATGTACCAGAGAGGGCCCAATACCTGAGGTCATTAGCTGCTGAAGTGAACAGGATCGCAAGCCACTTATACGGTACTGGGATTTTGGGTATATTTTTAGGGCATTCGACCGCATTTATGTGGGGTTTTGGTGATAGGGAAGTATGGGTAGAGATACTTCAGGCCCTAACTGGAGCTAGAGTTACTAACTCTTACATAATACCGGGTGGAGTTAGAAGGGATCTAACACCTGCAATAAAGGAAATGATACAGAAAGCCTTGGCATATCAGAGGAAGAAAGTTAGAGACTGGTACAAGATATTTGTTAAGAACCCTAACATAAGGAGTAGGTTAGAGAATGTAGGAGTTATGACTAAAGAAAACGCGATAAAATGGGGAGCTGTAGGTCCTAACCTAAGGGCATCCGGTGTATATTATGACGTGAGAAAGATCGAGCCTTATGCTGCTTATAGTAAGTTAGATTTTGAAATTCCAGTCTATAAAGAAGGAGATGCATATGCTAGGCTCCTAGTCAGGTTTGAAGAGGTAGAACAGAGCATGAGGATTATAGAACAGATAATAAAAGAGATACCGGAAGGGAACATACTGAGCGATAGGTTCTTTAAACAGATCCCACCAACTAGGTTAAAGAAATGGTGGGAAGGTCAGAAGAAAGTAGTCTTCCCCGGTTATTATGCTTCTTTCAGGCCTCCTAAAGGTGAAGCCGTAAGCAGAGTAGAAGCTGCTAGGGGAGAACTTTTATATTACTTAGTCAGTGACGGTTCTCCAAAACCATATAGATTAAGGATGATAACACCTTCTTACCGTTTAATTTATGTTTTTAAACAACTAGCTAAAGGCGCTAGGTATGCTGATTTGGTCGCAATATATGGGAGTCTAGATTATTTCCCTCCGGAGGCGGATAGGTAATGTTCCCACTCACCTCTATCCCTAGTATAATAAAGTTCTATTTATTTTACCCATCATTTTTTGCTGTAATTATATTTCCAGGGTTAATTTTCACAACCTTAATTCTACTGCTAACCATTTGGTTCGAAAGAAAAGCTGCGGCTAGGATACAAATGAGAATAGGCCCTCTGTATGTATCCAAGAGGACTGGAGGTATATTACAATTAGTAGCCGATGCTCTAAGAATCGTATTTTCAGAAATAATTATTCCAAACGGAGTTAACCCTACATTGTATGTACTAGCACCGGTACTGCCAATAGCGTTTAGTTTTATACCTATGGTGCTCATACCTTTCTCTTCAATTCCCCAGTCAGGCTCAATACTCTCTATATATTATCACGACTTTTATGATCCTGAAATAGGGCAAGGTGTAATGGTCGGCTATTTTGTCCAATACAATATGATCCTTGCACTAGCCGTATTGGCTGTTATCCCTATCTTTATATTGCTCCAAGCGTGGGCTACTAATAACAGATTCGCCATCCTAGGTGCTGTAAGAGAGTCCTTATTATCTGTCTCATATGATGTGTTAATTGTTATGGCTGTAGTAGCTGTAGCACTAGAATACCACACTTTGGATATGGCAAAGGTTGTTAGCTCGGGAATACCTGGTATAATAGCAAATCCACTGGCTGCACTAGTGTTCTTCGTAGGGATGATAATGGGGACAGGGAGGTTTCCATTCGACATAGTTGAAGCGGACACAGAACTGGTCCTAGGACCCGCAACAGAGTATAGCGGTTTTCTATTTGTACTAGCAATGGGTGGGGGCTATATAGCTACTTTTGCTTACTCTTTCATATTCGCTGACCTATTTTTAGGTGGTTGGGCCCCTCTTTCGGGTTTACCCGGTGCGTTACTTACCTCTATAAAGGCAATTATTGTTTTATGGTTCTCCGTTTTTCTGAGGGGAGTTTACGGTAGGTATAGGTTAGACCAAGCCCTAAGGGGGTCTTGGAAATATTTACTCCCCGTAGCTTTTGCTTCTATTTTACTAGGTTTGGTGGTGGGTTGGTTATGGATCAGGTAAAAGAGCAAGATAATAATCCGAAAATTAAAGAATATAAGAAAGAGAACCCGTTTAGGCTTTTTGCGGATCATGTCCAAGCTGTTGGAGCAGGACTAAAGTATATGGTGTCCCCACAGCGGATCACGGTAAAGTATCCTGAAGAAGCACTATCTCTACCTACGGGCTATAGGGGAATGATAAGGCTGTATAAGGACATATGCATAGGATGTACTCTATGTGCTCTAATATGCCCTGCTGATGCCATGAAAATGGTAACAGAGGAAGGAAAGAAGTTACCTAGTATAAACTACGGCAGGTGTGTATTCTGCGGCTTTTGTGTCGACGTATGCCCGGTTGACGCACTTAAGGAGACCAGAGTCCATGATGCGACTTTTACCAACAGGAGGGATCTAGTGTTTAGGCCGGATAGGTTTGACCAGGATTTTGATTCTCCAGCTCCGGTGGAAGGCGTAGTTAAAAAAATGAAGACAGTAATAGATGAGAAAAAGGGGATAAAGTATGTACCAGACGAATGATTTCCAACTTAGCTTGTTTATAATTTTCTCTGTCTTTAGCATAGCCTCCGCTTTATTTATCACTAGGCAAAGGAATGTCTTCTACGCCTCAGTAGGGCTAGCTTTTTTAGGTATAGCAACTGCTGTCCTTATAGCTCTACTAAACCCTTCAGCATATGCCTTTTACTCCGCCTTTCACTTATTCCTATACGTAGGTTCAGCAGTAGTATTCTTGTCTATTTCCCTAGTTGTCTTCAGGGGTCTAGAGGTAAGAGAAGTGCAAATCCCTTGGGCGGGACTTGTAGCACTAGTAGTTGGTGCTCTAACGTTTTTAGGACTATTCGTGACTTTTACCTCATTAACTGGTATAAAATACACCCCTGTAACGTTTAATCTAGTCCAATTTGCGAACACTTTTTTACAACAATACTGGTTCCCTACTGTAATTTTAGTCATAGCCCTCCTCACGACTATGATAGAAGCCCTATCTCTAGCTAGAGGTGAAAGATCGTGATCTTAGGAGATCTTGGTCTGGTAATAGCTATTATTCTTCTAGCTATAGGTGCTTATGGCCTTCTCAATAGTAAAAACATAATCAGGGTCTTACTCTCTTCCGAGATAATAGTAAACGCCTCGATTTTAATGGTATTTTCAGCCTCATCTATCCTCAACCATGTATATTTACCAATATTTTTTTCTATTTTTGCCATAGGTATGGCTCTAATAGAAGTAGTAGTCGCATTCGCGGCTATTTTCCTCTATTATAGGACAAAGGGTAGTCTGGAGGTAGAGTAAGGGATGATATCCTTATTTATTTTCATAATATCTTTCGCTCTTGCTTCTATGGCGTTTTTTATTAAAGGGAAAGGGAGCGGTATAGCCTCAGCACTTTCAATCCTAGTCAATATTTACTTTGTTTTTAGGTACGGGTTATACTATACGTTTTATGTCGCTAGTGACATAGGCAGTTTTGGGTTCACGGTAAACGACTTTAACTACGCCTTTATAGTCACGATAATATTAGTGACGTTAGTCACCGTGTTCTATTCTACCAGATATATGGAGAAGAAATTCCACGAAATAGGAAAAGAAAGCTGGAGCCTTTATTACGGTCTCTACAGTCTATTCGCTATCTCGATGCTATATGTGGTAGTTTCCACTAACCTCCTAGAACTTTACGTATTTTTAGAGATTGCATTAGTGACGTCATTCCTCCTAATACTCCTCTACGGTTACGGTGATAGGAGGAGAATAAGCTTAATGTATTTTATATGGACACATATAGGTACTATACTTACTTTAACATCTATTGTCATCCTCGGGCTAACTACAGGAAAGATGGACATATACTCGTCATACGGCATACCTTACGATTATTCATCGCTCTCTCTCGCTGAGCTAATATTTCTAGTAGGCATCATAGGTATGTTGGTAAAAGGTGCTATAGCCGGTTTCAACATATGGTTACCATATGCCCACGGAGAGGCCCCTACACCTATATCTATCCTCCTCAGCCCTAACATGGTGGGGCTAGGGATATACGTCGTAATGGTGTATTACTACCTCTTCCCTGCATTTTCATACCTTGCTCCTATCTTCATAGGCTGGGCTATAATCACCATGATATACGGGGGGCTTAACGCTTTAGCACAGAGAGATTTTAAGAGGTTCTTGGCCTATTCTAGCGTCTCCCAGATGGGTTATATGTTGCTCGGGGCATCCATTTCCCTATACTTAGGCCTGAAGTCTACAGTTTTAGAATTACCTTTGGGTGTAATAGCGTCAGTCCTTATCTACGTCTCTCATGGGCTGGGTAAAGCCCTACTCTTCATGAGTGCGGGTGCGTCAATAACTGAACTTGAAGAGCGTGATATAGAAAAGTTAGGAGGCTTATACTTAGTGTCCCCCCTACACTCGACCTTAGCATTTATTGGACTACTTAACATCCTAGGGCTTCCTCCTTCGATCGGCCTCGTTAGCGAAGTACTCCTCTTATTGGCTGTAGGGCAAATGGCTGGTATAGTAGGTTTAGGCTGGCTCATAGTCCTTGTGGCGTTGTTGATGATAGCTATAGGTATTTCGTCAGCTTACGGTACCTACCTATTTAAGAAAGTTTACAGCGGGCTGAAAGAGGTAAAAGTAGACCTTGACAAGGCGGTCGAGTATTCAATACCTATGGTTATAATCGCTGTAACAAGCGTCTTTTTCTTCTTCTTCCCACAATTCCTAGTACACTCCCTCAACAATTTTATACAGAGTACGCAAGGTTCCGCCGTTTCCTTATTCCTTATAACTACACTACCCGCATTAGGCTCCCTAATAGTACTAGTCTTACCTAGGTCGGTTAACCAGGACTTGAGAGGTGCAATAGTGACGCTTCTGATAGGTATTTCAATGGTCTTATCAGTCTCATCTCTTATATCATCAGTTGGTAGCCCCCTATTTACCCAAACACAGTCTTACACTTTATTCGGTTATTTTGACTACAGTTCTTCTCTCCTCCAGAGCATTATCGGTCTTTTCGTGTCAGGGCTAGCTTTCTTCATTTCCCTCTATAGTATAGGCTATATGAAGGAGGACAGTGTATTAAGAAGGTATTGGGGGTTCTTTGGATTCTTCGTGTCTTCTATGTTAACTGTAGTCTTTGCTGACAACGTACTACTATTTTTGGCAGGCTGGGAAGGGACAAGCCTTGCATCTTATGGTCTAATAAGCTATTGGTTAGACGATAACGAGAGAAATGTAGTAGGGGACTTCGGGAGAAAAGTCCTAGGTATCGAGTACTTGTCCAGACCTACGACGAGCGGAATAAGGGCTATGATATTTACGAGATTGGCTGACGTAGGTCTTATAGTGGGACTCGGTTACTTGTTATTACTGACTACTGGTACCCACTACGCCGGGGTAACCCTCCTTTATCAAGGGTTATTTACCGCTATCCACACAGTTTACTTCTTACCTTACGGTTGGGTCATACTCTTCCTCATCCTTTTAGGAGGGTTAGGGAAGAGTGCGCAATTCCCCCTGACACAGTGGCTTTTAACTGCTATGACAGGTCCAACTCCGGTGAGTGCTCTCATACACGCTGCTACTATGGTAAACCTAGGCGCTATTCTAACCTTCTTAATATATCCCTATTTCCTCTACCCTAACCCACAGACCACAGTCCTGATGGGTATAATGGTGGGGGTAACCGTGTTTACAGCTATCTATACTAGTACTGGGGCCCTAGCAGCTAACGAGCAGAAGATAATCTTAGCTTACTCTACAGCCGACCAGATATCTCTAATGATACTGTCATCGTCGGTAGGTGCTCTCCTAGCTTCCACTACAGGTAACCTAAGCTTTTTGAGTTCAGGAATTATTGTTGGTCTAATTCAGATGATAGCCCACGGTTCTTATAAGGCGTCGCTTTTCATGAACGCGGGGAGCGTTATCCATTACACTGAGAACAGATACGTAGGTGTATTTAAATCACTGTATAAGAGGTTGCCCGTAGTCTTTGTACTACAGTTAATAGCTGCGTTAAACTTAGCCAGTATTCCTCCGCTTATAGGTTTCTGGGCCCATAACCTAATAGGAAACTTAGTAGCCAATACCAGTCTTATTACGCTGTACGCGTTAGTGGAGTTCCTCGGTGGGATATACATTATAAGGTATATTGTAAAGACGTTCACTTGGAGAAGAGGTGAAGATCTCCATGAAGAAGGCCATGTACACTTACTTATGGTAGTGGCCCCTACATTTACGGTACTAGCTTCTATTATTTTAGGAGGTGTTTTTGCGTTTTATCTACAGCCCTATTTTATCCACTTAGGTCTTTCACCTTCTCTAACCTCGATTGATTTCATATCATTAGCCGGTGCATTAGTAGGTGTCATAATATCTTTCGGCCTATACTTTAACGGGGCCGATCTGGGTAAGACACCGCTAAGGCCTTTAACAGATTTCTTATACTATGGCTGGTATGTTAACCCTATAATGGACATAATAGGGATCTCCGGGTTTAGGTTTGCACAAGGTGTCTACAACAAGTTCGAGCACGGGCTCATAGACATGGGGCTGAACGTTAAATTACCTCAAGGTATTATCCAGGTAGGGAATAGCTTGGTTAAGGGCACAGACACCGGGATATTAAGAGATTATATTTTACTCTACTTGGGCGGTTTCGCGTTACTGATCTTTATTTTAATAATAATAATGGGGGTGTAAGGAGTATGGAACTCTCCATATATTTACCTATAGTAATACCATCGGTAATTATGGTAGTAACGTCTATAGCAGTACTCTACGTAGATAACGGAAAGACTGAGGGCTTTTTAAGGGCTCTTTACTTTGCCCTTGCTTCGCTAATAGTATCCCTTATCCTGTTTGTGGTATTTTTCACCCTAAAGTACTATGGATACGGGTTGTTCTCTTATTCCATTCACCTAACGCCTTTCGGCTACTTTATAGCGATAGCTTCCCTTTTAGCGTCTATAATAATAATCATAGGGGGCATAAACGAGTTAAGGGACTGGGACAATAGGAGTTCCTTCTTGTCCCTAGTCATACTGACCAATTTGGGAGTCCTATACCTAGCGTTTGCCTATAATGTGTTGACGATATTTGCTTCTTGGGGTATTGCATCAGCAGCTACTTACGTTATAGCTATGCTAAAGAAAGACTATAACTCTACCGAAGCCGGAGTCAAGTACTTAGTCATGGGGCTTTTATCGAGCTCTCTAATGATAGTAGGTTTGGCGTTTTACGTCCTAGGGATCAACAGCCTATCCTTAGACGCTACCGTTTCCTATACGTCTCTAGTCGTTGTGGGTATTCTGTTCTTTTCCGTAGCGTTCTTGTTTAAGATCGGTGCCTTCCCGTTCCAAGGCTGGCTTCCTGACGTGTACTCCATGGCTGACAGGGTGTCCGTAGCCTTCGTCTCCAGTGTAGGTAAAATAGTAGGGATAGCCCCTTTAGTAGTAATCCTCTACTATATCCAACCCATGAGCTCTACACTTTCACTGACCGTCTTTGTCCTCTTCGTAATAATATCTATTGCAAGTCTGGTATTCGGTAACATTTCGGCATTTTCAAGAAAAGACTTTGCTGCTATGTTGTCCTACAGTAGTATAACTCAAGTAGGCTTTATGTTAATAGCTATTGCAATGTTCCCTTATGACGAGACTGTCGCTCTGGCCGGATTAATGGTCTACCTTATAGCTTATTCGGTAGCACAAGCAGGTCTATTCCTTGCTCTATCACATGTAGAGAAGATATCTGGGACTAGTAGTTTCGAGGGGTTTAGGGGGATAGGCAACGGGGACAAGGCGTTAGCTTTTGCTATATCTATATTATTACTTAGCCTCCTTGGGTTACCGCCTATTTTAGGTTTCTGGGCTAAGCTCTTCGTACTTGAGTCCTCTTTCTCACAACCTTGGTTGACTATTATAGGGTTCTTAAACAGTGCCATAGCTGCGGGTTATTATATCCCTCCGATAAGGGAAATGTTCAGAGAAGGCAGTTTTGAAGCTGTAAATTCTCCAGAGAGGAGTTCGACAATAATAGCGTCAATCTTAAGTATAATATTGGGAATATTAGCTCCATTAATTTTCGGGGTGTTAATTTGATAAGAGTAGCTATTGTAGGTGTAGGGAATGTAGCAAGTGCCCTATTGCAGTCTTTAGAGTGGGTAAAGCAGGGAAAACCTATATACGGTATTCTGACTTCTCTTCCTTACAGGCCAGAGGAAATTGAAGTCGTAAGTGCTTTTGATATAGATAAAAGGAAGGTCGGAAAGAAATTATCTCAGGCTATATTTGAAAAACCCAATGTGGTGCCCAAGCAAGTAGACGTCAAAAATGACGTAATTGTATTAAGAGGAGAAACACTAGACGGTAGGGAGGGCGTCTTGGAGAGGATTGTAGAGGAATCCGATGAAACACCGGTTGACATAATCAGTGAGTTAAAGAAGAATAAGGTAGATGTAGTGGTTAACTTACTACCTACGGGAGCACAGAAGGCTACAGAATTTTATGCTGAGAAGTCGTTAAATGCATTTTCAAGTTTTATTAACACTACCCCCTCTTCAGTTGTCGAGAAATTTGACACTAAATTCAAGGAATCTCACATTCCCCTTATGGGCGATGACCTTTTAAGTCAGATAGGCGGGACTGCCTTACATACCGGTATTATTGAGTTCCTGAAGAGCAGAGGGGTTAGGGTAACTAGGACTTACCAAATAGACATCTCAGGTACGACAGAGACTTTAGTGACTCTTGAAGACTGGAGGAAGGAACTAAAGAAGGATATAAAAAGCCAATACATTTCCAAACATTCCAACGGGACTAATGTTGTAGCAGGTACCTCAGACTATGTAGAGTTCTTGGGAGATAGGAGGGTCAGTTACATGGTTATTGAGGGGGAATATTCTATAGGGATACCAGTTAGGGTTGATATATCCTTTAAATCGTATGATTCATTCAATGCTGTAGTCCCTTTAATCGACCTGATCAGGCTAGCTAAGTCATTAAAAGATAAGGGCATAGGAGGTTCTGTCCCTGAGATCTGCGGATATTACTTTAAAAAACCTCCAGTTATATATGATAGCATAGAGGAATCGAAGAAGGTTCTAATGGATTACGTTAATAAAGTGATGACAGAACCCCGGCTTGATAGATGATATAACCGTATGAGAGCTGAGGTATCATGATAGGATCACAACAAGGTTGGGAATAAACTCCAAATTCTGGTTTTCCCCTTTAACCTCATCTATGCTTTCCTTACACCTCTAATACCTCTGCATGGTCTAGTAAGTCTTTATAGTCAATGTTTATGTCTTTTTCATTGTCTAGGACTTCACTTAATCTTGCCCTTACAGTACTTTTAGAGGAAATTATACAATATTCAGGCATCTTAGAAGATAACTCGTAAGTCCCTATTTTTCTAGATATGGAGACTATCTCTTCTTTGTCCATACCTATTAAAGGTCTAAAAACAGGCCTGTTTATCCCGTACTCGCTGACGAAAAGGTTCTTCATAGTCTGAGATGATACTTGGGAAAGTGATTCCCCGGTAGTTATTGAGTACGCACCGGTTTTTCTTCCCAAAAAGTCTGCTAGCTTATACATTATCCTTTTTAAAGTGATAACTCTGAGGAACTTATTTACGTTAGATAGATAGGTAGAGATCTTAAGTCCGTCTACAAAGTAGACCTTTAGCTTTTCTCCTCCACTCCATTTACTGAGGACTTTTATTTCATCAATTACCAAGTTCTTTTGCAATTCTCCACCTAACTTTACGTTTAGGAGTATAGGCTTTGCACCCCTCTTCATCATCATCCACGTAGCTACTGGAGAGTCAAGTCCACCGCTGAATAATACTACAGTTTTTCCCGTAGTCCCCACGGGGAAACCGTTAGGCCCCTGATGTTCCTCCGAATAGAGGTATGCACGGTTCTGTATTACGTCAATGTGAACTATCGCTTCTGGGTTTTCTAGATCTACACCTGCACTAAAGGGTAGAAGCAGTTTTCCAACCTCCCTAGCTATGTCCATACTCGTAAACTCATGCTCCCCAGTCCTCCTCACTCTAACAGCAAACTTCTTACCTCTAACCAATTCAGCGAACTTTTCCACAGCTGCATGAGCGAGCTCTTGGATCGTCGAGAAGTTTATCTCTTCAGCTACGTAAAAATAAGAGATACCAAACACGTAGGAAAGCCTAGACACGTCACCTTCAGTCTCTAAAATAATGTAACCTTGGTCTACTCTCCATTTACTTACTGTTATCTGAGTTGAAATATTTTTAACTAATTTCCTGATAAAGATCCTCCTCACATAGCTCGACTTAATTGCCAGTTCTCCTGAAGGTCTAACAATAATAATTCCCATTACTATCTACTATCCGATCTTTTACTTTTATCCCAAAAAGTCAACTTACATACTGATGTTTAAAAAAGTCGAGGGAAAGATACTAGTCCTCTCTGATATACATTACCCGCACTGTAATGAGAAACTAATAACCCATATAACACGAGCCGAGAACCCTGACTTACTTGTACTCCTAGGGGATATAGTCACCGAGCTTAACTCAGGATATAGGACATTTTTAGATAGTTTATCAGCAAACGAAGTAGTGTACGTCAAAGGAGACGGGGATGTGCTTGAAGGAGATACTGAAGTCCTCGAAGTAGAAAACAACAAAAAGAAGTTCCTATTCTTTCACGGACACCAGGTCTTAAAAGAACGAACACAATACTCATTAGCAAAAACTCTGAAGAAGCTAAATTACTATTTACCCCCCTTAGGGTTTTGTGTTTTAGCGAGAGTGGTAAAGGCTGACTTCTCGCGGTATATCATCTTGGGGCATTCCCATGCCCTTGTGTACTTTCATGGAATCCGGTGCGCAAACGCGGGTACTATGAGCTCAGTTGAAAACCTATATAATGACAGAGGTTATATAAGAATAGTTGACGGGAAAATAGAGATAATACGTATAAGTTGACACCTATAAAAACTTGATAAGACCAGCTCAGCTACTATCCCGCAGATAACTAACTTATCCAACTATATATAAGTTTTAGCTGTTTAGTAACTTTTATTCCTTTGGAGGGCTATTTATATCGTGGCAATAAAATACGAGTTTGCAAATGATGTAAAGGAACTGGCCAACAGAGTTAACCAAATAGGTGAGCTCGGGCTCGATATGACCAGGATCCAATTTATTAGGAGCTATAATTCAAGGAGCAACGCGATAGCCAGAGTGATTATGATGCCCTCACAGTGGAGGTTCATACTACATCCCCAGATACTATATGTCGTAGAAGTAATTTCGGAAAAATACGATATCTTAAGCTGTGAAAAAAGAGTTGAGGTCATATTTCATGAACTCACTCACATACCTATGGGAATGACGGGAGGTCTAAGAGGCCATAATGCCAAGGAATTTAGACACGCAAAGAGAAAGAGCTTAGAAATAAGTAAAAAAATTTGTTAAAAACTTTTGACTTATTTTATGAACCCCAATAACCTACTGTGGAGGAATACGTAGTAGAGGAGAGAGTCGATGATGACATTGAAGACATCGTAGACGTTGTGGACACCGGTAATGTTAAGATCCATGGAACCGGTCTGAAGAACGTTAAGTTCACTACTATCCCGTTTCCGACAAGTATTGGATCCATAAAAGCATAGCCATTAGCTAACCAAGTATACATCTTAGCTCCCTGTGACGTTGTCATTATGACTGTTATCCATTGTTGAGTAGAATAGTCCTTCGGACCTACATAACCGTTTATAGCATAAGCAAACGCAATTACCGGTGTACCGTTCTGGTAATTCTGTATATTATTTAGCTGATAGAATATTACGGAGAAATTATATGTGGTCAAGTTCATAGGAGTCCCGGTAGAATTAGCGACTACATAAGATCCGGGCTTTATAACGGTTATAATGTTACCTGCTTGTATTACTCCGCCATACTTCGCATTTACCTCGTATGTGTAACTGGCTATTGGGTTTAGCCCAAACACCGGAGATACTTGCATGGAAACTGGTGTAGGTGCTACTCCTACCGGCGTAGGAGAGGACTCAAAGATCCACAATACAGGTTTAAAGAACTGTACATTAGCCATTACATCCTGTCCATACACCCACGTATCTGCAAATTTATAGCTACCTCCTACATATGTCGTACCATTGAAAGTCCCGCCGAACCATGTCCAAGACGTCCAATACGGATTACCTCCTAGCACTATCGTGTATGCAGGATTAGGTTTCATTGCGTTCGTTACTAGACTCCATATTGGGGTGATCTGTCCGTTTATTGCGAATGCAAAAGCATATAGTGGGGTTAAGTTTGTATTCTCAGGAGCATATACTCCGGTCATACTGAATATAATTAAGGAGAAATTATACACGCTAAAAGTCTTGTTTAATTTCATATTATATGCGTAAGTCCCGGGCTTTATTACAGTTATAATGTTGCCCGCTTGTAACACAGCACCCTGGCTTGCGTTCACGGTCACGGTATCTTCTGTAACTACGTGGAATGTAGCAGGCCCTAACGGGTAATAAACTGTGTCAGATGGGATCGGTACTTCTTGCACATTCCAAGTCTGGTTCTCTATCTCCCATTGCATTACGGTGGAATTGTACACTAAGTAAGTAGTTACGCTTACGTGCATATCGTAAATTGCAGGGAAGCCCGGTACACCTTGGTTTAAGAACCCGAATAATACAGTATCATTAACTACTAGTGTCGCGTTAGCACCGTTAGGTGATAAGTTAACTTGCACTGTAGGGGGTATTGCGGCTCCGCTAGGTGTTAAGTCTTGTAAGTAATCTAGCACAAAGATAAAGTTATTGTCCCACTGATTAAAGAAGTTCTCTATGTTAGCTATTCCACTATATGTCCCGTTCTTTAGTGCAGGGGGTAAAACGCCGTTAATTTGTAATACGGCGTTAGGAGAGAAGTACTTAGCAGTTACATTTCCGGGGAACTCTGCACCCAGTGAGTTGACCTCCCATAAGTATTCCTCTAAGATCTGGTTAGCTTGTAGCTGGTGCTGTGACGGATATCCCACAATTACCGTAGAAGGCGGGACTTCATTACCTTTCCACATGAGTTGTGTGATCAATAGTTTTCCGTTTATGTCTTGGACAGTTATTGTGTTTGACGCGTTGAACACTTGTAAATAGACCGGGTCGTTTGTAGGAGCTACAAAGTACTGTACTACATCGGTTACCTGATAAGTACCGTTAGAAATCATGGTTATTGTAGGTAGTGCAGTGGTATAGAAGTATACTGTCTCATAATTCCCGAAGAATTGACTTAACCAAGTGGAATTAAACGTCATGTAATTATATGTGCCGGGGAACGGTGTCCCAGTTATTGTCGCTGTAAAGTTGGGAGCTAAGAACGGTAATACATCGGAGTGACACTCAATAGCTATTCCGTCGTAGAACTCCATTACAGCTGCTAGAGCTCCGCCCTCGGAAGGAGAGATTGTTATTGGTACTGATGTAGAAGTAGCTGTCTGTGTTGCGGTAATAGTTTGCGTCGCGGTCACTGTCTGAGTCGATGTGGTCGTTTGTGTTGTAGTTACTGTAGATGTAACAGTCTTTTGCATTAATGAAGAGTACATCTGCTCTAGGACTGTGTAGTTGTGGGATAATTGGCTGTAGCTGCTTTCCAGAGCTGCCGAACTGGAGCTCAGTGCTGACAGAGAGGACTCTGCTGAGGAATAATTGCTATTTGCTACGGAGTATTCATAAAAACCTAGCGCAGCTACTATTAATAAAATTACAACTACTATACCGAAAGCTATAGCTGAACCTTTCGCCATTTTAATTCAAAATCAGCTAACGAGAAAAGGTTTATAAACTTTTTACCAAATTATGGTTTTGTTTAAACCAACTGTAAGGGGATAACAAGGCCTGTCTATCCCTCATTTTAAAACTATTATAATGGGGCTAGCCGTTAATTTCTTGAATATACTCACAGTGTAGTCGTTAATCTATAAATTGTGCGTGGGGGGACCTTATCCTTAAGTGGCGGTATAGGACAAGGACTTTATATACATTTCTATGAGGGTGCTTTACAGCTCAGTGACAACTCTGTGAATTTAGCGAATCTTATTTAGCGTTAGAATATTACGACAAGGTTAATAGATAGATTTTATTAGGTAAGAAAGAAGGTTAAAAAGTCATTAAAAGTCTTAGCGCCATTATTTTTTCCTGGCTTTATAGATAAGATATCATTAAATTCATAGGAAAAAAAGAGCTTGCAATTTACACATAGTTGGTTATAGTTTGAAAGGGGCTAATTCTTAAAAACGTCTCGTTTATAGATGTGGAGACTTTACAGTTTAAGGTCTTAAGGAGTATATCTTGCCGGTCTTAATTCGAGAGTGTTCTTAAACTATATTCCTTATCTCGCAAGGCAGACTTCTTCTAGTCCTTAAAAATCATTTGAGCTCGACTTTATACCTTCGGGAGCTTTAACGGATAAAAACCTTACTGTAATTCAGTATAGGTTTAACACGATTTCTGTATATCATTACCTTTAAGACCACCGCCGAAAATGACGTAATATGATGTTAAGGTTTTATAACGTAGTTTCGATAGCCATCTATGCTATAGCTCTAGTGCTAGTATACATGCTTGGTATACCTCTTATTAATATGCTGTTCTACCTAGCCTCGGTTTCCCTCAACTCTATCCCTTACTTTACTAGGCATGAAATAAAGGGTATTAAAATTAAACATAAAGTCGATAAAGTTAAGGACGTGATACTAATCCCTTCTAAAAAATACATGGGTCTTTATGTACCATATAGTAAGAGAATGTATATATCGTCGATAGCTTATGATATGCCCGACGTTTTTCTCTATATAAAATATCATGAGGAAGGGCACTCAAAACAGCCTTTCGACATAACGTATCACGTTTCTAGATCCTTATCCCCCTTTGCGCTAGCTTTCTCCTTGAAAGGTATCCTGGAAACTCACAGAAAATATAAGCTATTAATTAGGTTCCTTTCGACGGTTCAGCTAATCCTTTTTATTTCTCTCTTTATAGGGCCCTCATTTCTAGTGTCTTTATTTTCTGGGTCTATAATTACTATTTTAATTTTTGCCGTGGTTGAAGTAATTCTCTTTTTATTAATAAATCATTTAGAATTTATATACAGTTTTTTCCTTTTTATTTTAATCTTTTTGGGGACTACCTACATAGGGCTCGTATCTTTAACTGTCCTTCTGTTTTATATAGGGTATACTCTGCCTAGCCTGGCTTATGAAATCGACGCCGATAACCACGCCGCCATGAACCTAGAGGAAAGGATCCTTATAAGTTATCGATTATTTTCAGGAAATGAAGAGATCAAAACAAGCTTCCTAACATACGTATTATCCTTACTTTTCATGTTATCATCTACACACCCGTTTATTGGATACGAATATTCAAGGTTTTCAAAACTCGTGAAAAAGAGACAGAGTTCGCGGGGTGTTTAATATCCCTTCACGATCTCTATTTTCTCTAGCTAGATCAAACTGTAATTATTATTTCTAATTTACGTTACTAAATATATTCAAAGTTATTATTATTTCTCATATACCTAAGAGATAAGCGAAGTCGTAAATCTCATGTCTCTGCGTCTACAATTGTAAAGAATTATTTTATTATATTAACGTTAAAACTAAGAAGAAGGAGTGTAGGGTTTAAACGTTTAGATGTATTTTACTAAACGCTACGAGGTTATTAGGGAGTGTTCTCAAACAGTCATCAAATTCGATAAGTATTTGTAAAAATATTAGAGTATTTATAAAAATTATTTTTACTATCTTGAACTATGGAAAAGTCCTAGAATTGTAAAGGGAAAATATTGTTTTATGAAACATTATATGTATGAAGGTTATGGTGTCCTCGTAGGTGAGTCTAAAAAGCACAAGTTATTTACCCTTGTGTCTCCTTGAGAGGGGACACCCTTAAATGAGTTCATTTGAAGACGATTAAACACACTGCGTTAATTTGATATAATATTACAAATAATTTTCAAATTTCGTGACTGCATGAGAACAGTCCCGGTTATTACTCTAAAATCTTACATTATCTTGTAATACTTTTCCAGGTTTTTACTAGTCTAACATGAAGTAGAGCATACGTCATTACTATGGTATTTATATTTCCTACTCTCATACAAGGACTTATAAGACTTTTCCCAAGCATCTTCTCATTGCAGAGACTTTTGTTAATGAATAAATTTATACCCTATTGAAGATACTATGAGTTCCCGTTGCCCTTATTTATGGAAAAGATTATACATACTCTGCACATCGTTCTGTCTGGTTTAATAATTCTTCGTATGTTATGTTGGGGTTTTCAAGGATTATTTCCCTCACACAGTTTTCAACCCTAGTCTTAAACTCATACCACTCGTCGTACAAATACCTATCAGTTATTGAAGGCGGCTTACCGGCTAACTCGTTTACGACTTTCTCATATATCTCCTTTAACTCCTTTGCCCTCTCCTCAGCCTCCTTCAAACCCTCCTCATAAGAGACCTCGACCCAAGCCACATATAGGGAAGCGGCCGTAGCGATAAATTGCGGAAACGCAACAGAAAGGTCAGAAACAGCCTTTTTAAACTTCTTACCCGCTTCAAATAACACGTTTAACGTATCGTAGACGTTCATTTCCTTAGCCCACTCGATAATATGGTTAGTGGTGAACTGCGAAGGTGGCTGTGCAATCCTCAAATAGACCAGTTGGAGTCCCTTAATTGTTATTCTAGAGACACCGAGAATTAACCCAGCTAAACCGAACTGAGAACATGAAGACCCGCACGGTAATGCAGTGTAAACAGGTGCACCAATGTCAATATCGTTAAACTCTATATAGTTTAAGAAATCCGGAGAAGAACACTCGTAATCAGTCATTATTTGGTGACATACTGATTGAACTTCTTTGGTAACCGTATCAAATGTGAAACCTGGATAAACCTCCAGCCCATGCGTTTTTGCGACTACCGGATTGGTACCGAAAGCAAAGTAAATATAAGGGTAATCATCTGATGCTTTCCTCATTATATCGTTCTTTGCAATAGCCGACAGATAGTAATGGCCATCTGCCTCATATGTCAGTTCTAGTTTTCTTAGGCTTTCTGTTTCCAGCTTTATTCTAAATAACAGGGAAGGTGTATGAGAAGTTACAGCTAAAATTCCCCCTTGAAATTCTGATAATAAGTCCCAGAATAGACCAAAACCACCTTGGCAGTCTCTAAACAACGCCGGATTATACCACACTTGAGGTTCCCTTTTCTTAAATAACGGGATCACTCCGAGACCTCCCGACTTATCTATAAAGTCGTCATATATCCCTTTGGTTACTTTGCCTTTCGAGGTAGCTTCTGACCCTCCTTTATAAACTATGAGATTCCCTCTAGACCAATAAGGCGATATCCCCCCTATATAATACCATTCCCCCGTATCGGTAGTCTTTACCAATACCCCTTGCCTAAAGATCTTCTCCGGCGAGTTCGCAGCTGCACTTGATACCCTATCACTTGATGCAATTGCTGGATAGATTTCGTATTGCTGTGCTTTGTTATCTACCATTAATCTGTAGTATCTCTTTAAATTCTCGACTACACAGCCCGCCTGTTGCTCATCTAGTAATATTTCCCCTCCTATTATACTGCCAATTATTCCACCAATAGTTAAAAGTGAAGGTAATGGTTTAGTTCCAGTTGGCATAATAGCCTATTCAAACCGTCAATATTTATAGTTATTCATGGTAGTTTAACATAGAACTGATAAATTAAAAGTAACTATTTAGAAAGCAGATCTTAAGTTATGAATAACGTTTTCAGTTAAGAATTAGACCAGCTTATACAATTAACTACCTTTTTAAAGGCGGGATAAAAGGTTTTGGTATGGCAAAAGTTTTATTCCTAATAATGTCCGACGACTCAAAGTTCGAGATGGGACTAAGGATGGCGTATAATAGTTATATGAAGAAGAGGTACGAAGACGTGAAGGTAGCGTTTTTCGGGCCTAGTCAGAAGAGGCTCCCAAAACTCGAAGGAGAAATGAAGGAAATGCTCCAAAAACTACTTGATGAGCACGTAATCGACTCCGCTTGTATAGGAGTTGCCAAAAATGAGCAGCTGATCGAAGCCCTGACTGATATGGGCTTAAGGCTTGAGCCTATGGGGGACAGAGTGGCACATTATGTAAACCAAGGATATATAGTAATAACTTTTTAGAAGAGTATAGAAGAGGTGAGAGAAAAGTTCTAAAATGGCGCCGCGGGGAGGACTCGAACCTCCGACCACCGGGTTTCTGTAGCAAACCGGGCTTAACAGCCCGGCGCTCTGCCAACTGAGCTACCGCGGCATCTGCGTTATTTAATTCACAAGTTTTCACTTTAATTTTTTTCGATAAGCTTTGCCCTAAACCAGACCGTCATCACACTTACACGCGGTGAAAATGACATATTTAGAATTTTAAAGACGTCACTGATGATCCCTAAATTTTAACTATTAGAGAGTAATTATCCTGAATCTACAGTTTATAGCACACGGACACCTAAAATAGGGATTGATGGGTTCCGTAAACGTGGTAAGCAATAGGAGATGGGTAAGCCTATTGAAGAGAGAGTAAGAGGGGGATCCGATAAATAAGTATGTTGAGGAAAGCGTTAAGGACTTAAAGGAGGTGAATAAAAAACTCTGAGTTAACCAGAGAGGGCAGAAAAGGTCGATATTAGACCCATCTGCAAAAGCTTTATCCTTTTTTGATAATTTTACGAATAAAATGCACAAATAATAAAAAACAACGCTAGCAAGAGGTTGGGAACACGGGATCTGGCATTTGTACGAATAGCATGGAAAAGGACAGTCAGCAGAGAATAAGGAAGTTGTATCAAAACAGTTAAGTAATTCAAGCAGTCTTATTGAAAATTCTCATGACGTAATATGTCTAAAGTATCTTGTGGTTAACGCTATTGAACCGGCAGTAGATGAAAAACTACCTTTTTACCATTCAGTATTCCTTGAGAGAAAAGCCTAAGCTTTTATCCACATATCTGAAATTTTTAATAGAGTTAACGACAAGCTTAGGAAATACATACTAAGTTTGGATCCGAATTAGAATAAGTACTGTAGAAATAGGAATACACTGTGCTTAAAATTAAATGTGAGCAAATTTACGATAAATCAGGAAATTTCCTCAAGAGTTTCTCTACCTCTTCTAAGATTAAGAAAATATCATTTTTTGCGGACTCGTCGCTTGAGTATGGACTTAGTATTCCTTCCTTATCTGGTCCGTTATACTGGTATTGGTGGATTAATAGCGCAACGTTCGTATAAAGGTTTATTTCACCGCCTATTACCTGCGATACGAGCTTAATTGACGTGCTCGGCATTACGGCAATTACCCAATCAACTTTATCTACCTTCTTTCCCCCTTTTATCTTCACTGTCCCGGTAAACGTGGACTTTAATTTATCCTTATAATCTACAGCGTATGCGGCAACTAATGCCTTCCATGCTTGATAAGCCTTTCCCACAGCGTTCCTAATTAATCCGTCGTCAAGGAAACGTTTCGCTAACTCAGCCTCATACTTAGCCTCTAAAAGTCTGGTCTTCTTATATCTTTCCTTATCAAACCAAGGCTTTGGTAGCTCCTGCATAGTTGGTATTTTGCCTCGGAACTTATAGTCTTTTTGGGAGTATTCTCATGCAGTCGATAATATGACAATACTATACCTAAATCTGATATTATCGTAATATCACCAAATAAGCCTCTTTGAATGGTGTTCTTTACTTAATGTAAAGCATAGCGCTGATGATATTTAAAACGGTATTATTTAGCGTTCTCTAAGTCCCTGCCTCCTTATTAAATTAACGAAACTAATTATTGCGAAAAGAAAGCGTTTCTAGTCATACTAAAATTCCCGCTACTACTTATCGAATAAGGTGACTGAACGAGAACACACCGTCTTTTTTATAAATAGAGAATAATTACGTGTTCAACATGAAGTGATGATTGGACTAATAGCGTCTATTGGCTGAATTAATTCCCTTTGTATTTAAATTTTCACGGTTAGAAGCTAACCTTCCATAAGTGCCTGGGCACTTTATAAAAAGATTTAAAGTATGTAAGAGCGCGCGATGTGTAATTAGTGTGAATAACTAAATAAAGTGAAAAGTTATAAAACATGTTTACCTAACTAATGATATTAATTAATGAAATCTCTAACCTAGTATTCTTTCAAACCATCTCTTCTTAGCAGTTTTTAACGCTAGTTTTCTGCTCATCATCATATAGTATCTCGACCTCATATAATACCTCCATTTACCGATATGGTAAAGTCGCGATTTATACCCCATCTTGAAAACCTACCAACAACCGAATATAAAACTTTGTTATAAAATAGAAGTAAGGGGTCAAATGGTTAGGGGTAAAACGATCCTCGTAATAGGGTTCGTTATAATGTGCTTTAACTCTCTATACCAGTATGCATGGAATGCCCTACTCCCTCTCTTTAAGTCGGGCTTTGGCGTGTCTCTCGTCGAGGTCGAGCTGGCGTTTTCTCTCTTTACTGTCTTTTCGACCACTTTTCAGATAGTCGGAGGGAGTATTGCGGACTACAGGGGCCCAAGGCTAATCGGGGTCATCTCGTCATTGCTCTCTGGAATAGGTTTTTTAGGGACTTCCTTCAGTAGCTCGATCTATGAGTTTTATACCTTCTGGTCTTTGGGCAGTATAGGAGAAGGTATACTTTACGGTATAGCTGCTAACTTGGCTGTGAAGTGGTTCCCTAGTAAGAGGGGCTTCGCCACCGGGTTTGTTTCCCTGGGCTTCGGTCTGGGTTCTGCTATAGCAAACCCGTTTATAGCGTCTTCTTCGTCCTTTAGGGCCCCTACTTTAGTTATAGGGCTGGTCGAAATAGTTATCCTACCGCTTCTCCTTTATGCCATAGATTACCCTAAAAAAGTGAAAGGGGATAGGCCTACTACAGTTATAAGGACCGTTACTTGGTGGTTGATTTACGTATCCTTTTCTACCTCTGCCGTCCCATTAACAGTCCTGTCTTCGTCTCTTTCTGTCTTATCTCCTAAAGACCTCTTAGTCCTCCTCGTAACTGTCTTCCCGTTACTCAGCGGGGCCAGTAGACCGATTATAGGTTATTTGTCTGACAGCTTCGGGAGGGTAGGCACTACTTCGGCGGTTCTTTTCGCGATGATTATAGGTAGTACTTTTTTCCTATTGGGTCTTATAGTCCCTTCAGTTGTAATAATAGGGTTTTTCGGTGGTTCTATGATTACCTTGTTTTTTGCGTTATCTGGAGATATATTCGGTGAAAAGTACTCAACTGCTAATAACGCAATCCTATATACTGGTAAAGCATTAGCGGGTGTTCTAGGTAGTACTGTCTTTAGCCTTCTCTTCTTGTATAATCCCCTTTATGCTAAAGTATTCGTGTTGGCAAACGCTGTAGGGGGGTTCATCTTGATCGTTTCTGTATTGTTGTTAAGTAAAAGGGGTAAGTCTAGTGTTGGGGTTCATTGAAGGTTGAAGCTACTTTTAGTGCAATATCTTCTTGTTCACTTATTATTTTGAAATATAAGGACAAGCCTCGGATTACGTTTTCTATTCCCGACTTCAAACTCTTTGCGTCGCTCTTTAGTGAGAGGCACCCGTTTTCGTTTTCCTCAAATTGGAAGTCCTTAATTATGTCGTTGACTAAGTCTAGCCCCGGGAAGGGGGTTAGGCACAGTTCTTCTGTAGTAGATAAGGTATCGTCCTTTAGTTCTAATGTAAGTACGTATTTTACATTACCTGGTTTTTCTAGCACTTCTGCCAACCTTTCCAGTTTTACTTCTTCTAGCTCTTTTAGTTTATTTGATGGAAAGTCTTTGCTCACAAGGATAACGTAATTACCTATTTGTTTATATAAGTACTGACCTTCTATTCCGGTAATGTTATACCAGCCGTCCTCATTAATATCTCCAAGGATATATCTTGATATAGAATTTCTGAACTCAAGTAAGTTTGTATAAATTTCGATCCTTGCCATGTGTGTAGTTGTGTTTTCATCAGTGTAAAATCTTGTGTTTTAACTTGTGCTCTGTGTTTTCTCAATATCCTTATTTTCAACATAGAATTTCAAGTTCATTATCTTATATGTCTTAATAATATTTATCGTAGTATGCTGATCAGTGTTTAATTACTTGTTTTATATAATACACATTTTTAGTAACTAATTACCATTACTTTTTAAAGAGTTTATCTTTACAGAATTTAATTAAGGCTTTCCCTACGTGTATTTGAAAAGTTAAGTTTAATAGCACAGCGATAACGCGTGAAGAATGGAGAAATGACCCAAGAGAATAAATCCTTATTCCTAAGGGAGAGCTCCGGGCTAGTAAGAGAGGTGAGCCCATGGGCTTCTATGTCAGCCACGTTTGGACTTGTGACGGGAGGTGTACCTATTCTAATCCTTTCGTGGTTATTTACAGCTCCCGGAGCTAATTGGATACTTTCTTTTTTACTCATGTTACCTGCAACCCTAGGTATGGCTTTCCTATTTTATGTTGCAGGGGTGTCCATGCCCAGGGCGGGAGGCGACTATGTGTTTAACAGTAGGGCAGTTCACCCTGCTGTAGGTTTCGTGAACTACTGGGGTCTATTCATAGGGTTTGCCCTATCCCTTGGTTACTATAGTTATCTAGCTGCCCAGTGGTTTGCCTATTTATTTTCAGGGATAGGCCTCGCATATAATAACTCTTACTTCTTGTCTATAGGGAACTTTTTAGGTACGACAGAAGCAGAAGTCCTGTTGGGTACAGTAGTCGTTATAATGTCCACCCTATTGGGGGTCTTTACCCGTTTTCAGTGGAAATTCGTGCTTTACGGGGGTCTGATATCCTTAATAACTTCAGTTGTAATGTTCGGTGCTTTAGCGACTATACACCCTGCTAACTTTGCTACAGCCCTAGCCCAGAATACCGGAGTCCCAAATGCATATAACGAAGTGATAAATGACGCAACGTCAAACGGGTTATCTTTCTATCCTGCTGCGTATGCTACCGTCTTAGCTGGCCCGGTGGTCTGGTACTACTATACTTGGTATAATTTACCTGCATCTTGGAGCGGTGAGATGAAAAAACCAAAGCTTAACATACTATATGCCACTATAGTTTCTATATTACTTATAGCAATTTACTACATTGTATTTACGTATTTAAACTTAAACGCTTTTGGTTATAAATTCCTTACTGCGTGGAGCTACATATCTAATAATGGGGTTAATGATACTGTCTACAATGACCTGCAGAGCATAGGTACTTTCACACCTTATTTCGCGTTTATTGTTACTCACAGTTTACCCCTCTTCATTATAATGTTTATTGCACTATGGTTACCCAATTTTTACAGCAATCCACCTTTAGTAGTAGCCTTAGTGAGGTACTTGTTTGCTTGGTCATTTGACCGTCTTATGCCGTCTTGGTTAGCTGATGTTAACGATAGAGTAAAAGCACCGGTGAAGGCTACGATATTAGTGGGTATACTAGGCGAATTGGGCGTATTACTTTATGCGTTTAATACCCCTATAGCTATTGTTGACACTACAGTAGTCTTTGAGATAGGTTACGCGGTGTTTGCACTGTCTATAGCGTTAATGCCTTTTGTAAGAAAGAACTTGTTCAAAAACGCCGTTATGTACAGGCAAAGTATAGGCAAAATGCCTATAGTTAGTGTAATAGGTTTCTCCATATTTGCCTTCTTAGTTTATATTCTAAGTATAACATGGGGTAATCCAATATTGTTACCGGTAAACTTCCCGACCTTATTATCTCTAGCTATAATATATGCCTCTGGGGCTATGATATATTTCGCATCGTATATATATAATAAGAGTAGAGGGATAGACTTAAGTATCCTATTTGAAGAAATACCTCCAGAGTGATTTTATAAGTAATATTTCCTTTTTTCCAATTTATTCATTTAATAACTTATTATTTTAAAAATCCATTTAACTTATTATTCTGTTATTTTTCTTAATAATTCTCTTTCATAGACTACTCCCGATAATTTACCCTCCTTATCGACCACTGCGATCACTGAAGTCTCCGTTTCCCTGAACTTTCTTAATACGTCAATGACCCTTGTATTTTCGTCTACTATCTCAACGTCCTCAAGACCTACGTCGCATACTTTAAGTTCCTCGTAGTCATTAGGGTCAATTTCCAGTAAGGTAGTCATGGTAATCATTGAGGTCGGTCTACTTTGGTCATTAATTACTACGAAAGCCCTAACCTTCTTCTCGTTCATAAGGTCTACCACTCTCCTTAAATTGTCCTCACATGTTACAAACACTTTTTCTTCTATTACGTTCTTTATAGGCATAGTCAAGTTTACCTTTTTCTTTTCTCCCCTTGGCTTACCATACCTCAGCCTAAACATTAAAGGAAAGAAGAGTGCCGTATAAGTAATAGCCAACGTGGAGAAAGAGTATTGGAAAGGAGTAATTATTGAAGACGCTAAAGCTGTAATGAGGAGCGAAACGTCCACCCCTCCTTTGACTGAAGTCCCTAAGCCATTAAGTATTTCATCTATGTCCTGAGTTTTAGCAACTAGGAACCCAGATGCGAATTTGCTTAGTACAGTGGCTGAAAAAAGTATAGCTGACAAAAGTAGTAGGTCAATACTTATCTTTACAAAATATAACCCTATACTGACAAAAAATAAAGGTTCGAAGAACCCATACGTGAATGCATGAAGCCTTTCCTTTAAATGCGGTCTGTCTGAGAAATAGTCTCTGAGTAAAAAGCCGAGAAATAGGGCCGCTATCGCCGAGTTAAAGCCATAAATTTCAGCCAAGAAGCCTACAATTAAAATTATGGAGATTGTGGTTGCGAATTCTATTTCTCTGACCTTAAAGTATCCTTCAATTGCCTCCAGTATTTTAGCTATGTATTTCCCTGATACTGTGATCAAAATCACCAATAGTAAAGTCCCTATAAACTGAATAACGGAAAAGTGAGTTATTATCGAAAAAGTAAAAATTGAGATAATTTCGTTAAGTACGGACTGGTTGAAAATTTTTATACCTAGCCTTTCCTTTGCGATCCCTATATCTGAGAGCAGTCTCGTCAAAGGCCCTACACTGGTCATTGCGAGCGGGATTATTATGACTAGGTTAAATTCACCTACGTAATACAAGGTTAACCCTACAGCCACTATCGGTATTATTAACTCTAAGATAGATGCTAGTAAGTCTTTCTTATCGACACTGAATTTTTCTCCTATTTCCTCAACGCCAGCTAAGAAGAGTAGAAATACTATCCCCAGTGAGGCAATAAAGGAAATTATGTCGTTCAGTTTTATAACGCCTAAGACACCCGGGCCTAGTATAATTCCTATGAGTATCGGTCCGACAAATTTAACGAGACTTAACCTTCCGAATAATTCTTCCATTAGTTTCGCTCCTAGCAGCATTATTCCTAAGAACAGTAGACTAATAAGGGCGGCATTCATAGCAAAGAACTTTTTATGCTCTACGATTTAAAAGTGTGTCGATGTACGTATTTAAAGGTATTTCGGGCTACTTAACTATCCTTGCATTAATGATATTAGAAGGGATAGGTTTTCCAGTCCCCAGTGAGGTGATAATGCCCCTAGTAGGTTACTTTTCTAAACTTGGATACTTAGACCTGCTAGGAGGTGTTTTAGTAGGTACTTTAGGTAGCCTTACGGGGTCAATAGTTGACTACTATCTTGCCTTAAAGTTAGGCCCTACTTTTGTGAGAAAATTCGGTAAGTACGTGATGTTAGATACTGAAAAAGAGGCAAAGCTCGTGAACTGGTTTAACAGACACGGTATACTGGCTGTTTTTGGGTTCAGGTTTGTCCCAAAATTTAGGGCGTTAATATCTTTTCCTGCAGGGTTAGCGAGAATGAATTTTGTAATCTTCATTGTCTTTACTTTTCTTGGACATTTTATATGGGATATTTCATTAGCTTACGCTGGCTTTTCACTCTACAATAACATAAATTATATTATCATGCTAGCGGAGAAGTTCTCAGAAGTATTATTAATTGTAACACTGGTATTAATCGCTATTTACGTCATATACAAATACAAATTTACTTCCCGCTCTTAATTTGCCAGTAAGCTTGGTCAAACGCCCTATTTACTAAGTTAATCAAGTCGTTTAGTTCGTTCACGTTTGTAAGGCGTATAATTACGGTAAATACGTTAGTCCCTCCGTTCTTGTTCGAGAAAATTATTTGCGGCATCTGGGTATTATCTTTGATATAGTCCTTTAGTATATCTTTAGCCCTTTCCATAACCTTTACACCTTCTACGTCAGCGTTTAGGGAGACTTGTAATGGGTATACTAGTCCTCCTTCACTTCTTTCTAGTTTCTGAAAAACAGTATTGCCGAGAAAGGCGGAGTTGGGTATTTTTACTAAGTTCCCGTAAATTGTCAGTACTTCAGTAAAAAGTATCGATACTTTTCTAACTTCCCCTATAATAGGGTTACCCCAGATCCATGAAATTAATGACACTGCGTCACCTGGGCTTAGAGTCCTGCTTGATGTCACAAGTACTCCGGACAAGATATTCTGTGCAACTGTTTGGACCGCGAGGCCTATTATGATACCACCAACAGCACCCCCTACTACCACTCCGGTAAGGTTTATGTGCAAGGCTGTCAGTATAGCTAGGACTAAGACAGTATACAGTACAACATCTAAGGAGAACTTTATTATGTTAGCTACTCCCCGTTCTAGTTTGGTTAGGACCGTCATCGAGAGTATCTTTTGTATTATGTTTATAATGAGGTATCCTCCAACTGCTATTAAGACTATATCTATCCCGGTTATTATTTCCGATTCGAAGGTAGAGATATCCGTGCTAATGGGAGTTGGGAGTATTGTTATCAGGACTTTTAGGATCACCTTTAAGAGGAAGTATATTATAGCTACCACGACTAGTATTATTAAGATCTTAATTAGCTGATTCCTCCATTGCATATTTGTGATAACGTGCTATTAGTAAAAAGATTAACGTGACTTTATCCTTCTATATAATCTATAAAAAAATACTATAAGTGCTATCTGACCGAAATCGAGTATTAATTCTGGTGGTGCTGAGCCGTACTTTACATAGAAAAATAGGGGTAGGACATAAATTTCTGGCTTCCATATTGTATAGATTAAGTAAAAATTAAGGTAATTTAAAATAGCGAAAGAGAGAGCGGAAGAATCTATTATTGAATTTACCAGCATGCTCTCAGACCCCCAGAACAGCACTGTCACGATAATAAAGACAATAAGTAATATAAACCCCGAAAAAGAAAGACCTACCGGTATTTCTAAGTCGTAGTTTGGGAAGTGCGTAGGTTCGTCAATAGGTGCTAGCGGCCCTAAAGCTAACGCGACTATTATGAACAATATTGTAAGTGCTATAACGTAGGAATAGTAATTTATGAGTTTGCTAAAACTCATTCAATACCCTCTTCTTTGAGTTTTAATAAAACTTTTCCTACCTCGTCGACCAAGTCTTTTAACGAAGAATAAGCTTCTCTAACTTGTTCTTCTCGAGGGCCGTAAATCGCAAACTCTCCGCTAGATATACAGTATTGTGGTAAAAGCAAGCCATAGTTACCGCAAAACCTCGTAAAATTAATTTGTGGCTTGTCTTTGAGTTTTAATAGCTTAACTTGAGTATCTATATGTATTATAGCTTTTTTATTATTATATTCAAGGACTTCGTTACTACTCCTTCCTAGGACGAAGTATAAGGCTTTGAGTAAATTTAGGTCTTCGTTATTAAAGGGCAACTCTAAACTTAGTCCTTTAAATTTGAGGGTATTACCTTCAATTGAAAACTTTGTTTCAAAACACCACAGACTAGAGTATGTTTTCCTTATGGTATTATTTTTTAAGTAAATTATTTCGTTTTTCTTGTTCTTGACTCCTACTTCTCTACTAGTTGTGGTGCATATTTCTACCTTCAACTTCTTCTTTCAACCTCTCTCTAAATTTTTCAGGAGGTAATTTATCTTCAATCCCTTCTATAGCTAAACCAATCCCTATTTTTTCCTCCTCCTCGGTCACTATACTATGCAATTCTTTCAGGAGGTCTAAGTCTATAGGGAAAATGTAATTAAACATGTAAGGGGATGTAAATTTTTCTATACGTAGTGCCATATCGTCTTTTATCGGTCTTGATAAAGAGTCATTATCTAGGTGGACTACCTTTGCTATTTTTGCTTTCATTGAGGAGTAACCCAGCTTTATTGAGTTAACGGCTAAGAACGATTCATTATAGCTCCCCCTTAAGCTGTAAGTTAAAACCCTTGAATTGCTATATACTTCTTTCTTCATGCTCATGTTTACTCCAGCTATAGCAATACTTTTACCGTAGCCCGTCTCTCTATCTACGCTAAACCCGGTCTTGGTTAAGTATGCCTTATACTCCTTGAAAGAATGTGAGTATTCCTCCATAAATTTAGTCCCCTTTAGCTTTTCATACAAAAAGTTAGGGTAATTTGTCCACATTCTTCCTTCAACTTCTCCCGTGACTATCCCTACGTCTTTATTATTTTCATGGAACTCAGTGTGCTCTAGCACCCAGTTTTTAGCTGGCATGGCGTCATCATCAGTAGTTAAAAGGATTTTACCTCGGGCGTTGCTCAGAATTAGGTTAAGTGCTTCTTCAAAAAGTCCCGTATCTTGTTCTATGAACCGTATCGAAAGTTGCTTTTCATATTTTTCGAATTCGCGTGTCAAGTTGCCCCTATAAGTTATCAAGACGTCGAAGTCGTCCTCTGACTGCTCTATTAGTGCCCTTAAAGTCTTATGTAGGGACTTTCTTAATAGGCTTGGGATCCCTACTGTGGCTTTGCCCATATCTTTTAAAGTAGGTCTTAATAGTATTTATATGTGAATACTAAACTGCTCGCTGTTCTTTTAATAATTTCCGTCTTAGCTAATGTTTACTTAGCTTACCTTCTCTCTCATGTTATACAGACTCAATATTTAGGTTTCGCTAAGAATTCTTCAACTGTATCCCAAACTAGTCCTACTTCGGTTAAATCCGAGACGCTATCTTTCACAAGGTCTTTTATTTTAGTCCTAAAGCATGATTCAAGAGTGAGTTTTAATTTAGTTACTGACAGTAACGTGACGTATGTTTTAGTCATAATAACACTAATACATGAGGGCCATCATAAAGAGGAACTACTAATTTTGACAAACCATAATACGTCAGTCATAAAAGAATTTGATAAGGGAGTTTATAAAGTAAGTGAAGAGTTCAGTATAGTATATTCTGGTTATCTAAATGAAAGCCAAATTTATGTAAACATACAAGTAAATCCTAATGATTGATGACAAGTATTGTAATATTATGACCCAGCTGAGCGTATGTTTTCTATATCATTATAGGTATTAACCCTAGGTACTAATCCTAATATAGTTAATCTCTTATTTTCTTATTATACGGCTGTTTAACCTAAAAACTTTTCATTGTAACACATATATTTATTTTCCTAATATTAAAGGTAATAGGAATATAGCGAACATTAAATTAAAGAATACTATAATCGTAATAATTGTGTATAATTTATTTCTCTCTGAAGCGAACTGAATAATTCCGAGGAATACTCTAACTACTGGTGTCGCTATTAGGATCATCAGGCCTAGGTATACATAGTCTAGGGGTCTAAGATCGGGCAACCCTGATACTATTTCTGAGGGTATAAAAATAGAACTATTTACTATAGAGTTTGGTGAAGCTATTTGTTCAATACTGAAACCATTGGAACCCTGAAAGGTAAATAGCAATATTACTCCAATAATTATAAGTACTGCACTTATTATGACTCCTATCCTTAAAGCATAACCTATAATATCATTAAAATCCAAACCCTAATCCCCTCAATACCATTTGGATCCCTAAGAATATCAGAATTGCTGTGAAGATATATCTTATAGTCTTATTGGTAATTCTCACCAGTATTTTAGTCCCTATATAAGCTCCTATGAGTACACCTACCGCAGTTCCAGCTGCTAAAAACGGTTGTATATACCCAAATAGCCAATAGATAGAACTACCTGTAGCTGCGGTAACTCCTATCATGAAATTACTAGTCGTGGTACTGACCTTCATAGGTAAGTTCATAGCCCAGTCCATACCCAATACTTTTAACGCTCCCGAGCCGATGCCTAATAGTCCCGATATAAACCCAGCGAAGAACATGATTATTTCACCTAGCCACCACCTTATACCTATATATTCAACTTGCTTGTGCAAGGCAGCGTCGTAATACTTTCCATATAGACCAAACACTTTAGTAGTCCAGTCTGGTTTAACGGGTTTTGGCAATTCAAATTTAGACTTAATTAATTGTACATAGACCTGGGAAAGTAGTACAATCCCAAAAATAATGTATATTATAAATTGTAAGTGGTGCGAATATATGTATGCGACTGTAAGGGAACCGGCTATTGAACCAGAAGTAGTTGCTATTTCTAACCCCATGCCTATTCTAATATTTGTTATCCTGTCCTTGATATAGGCACTCGCAGCTCCGCTCGAAGTCGCTATGGTGGATATTAAACTGGCACCTGAGGCATATACAATTGGAATACCCATGTATAAGGTATATATTGGAACTAGAAATGTAGCACCGCCTAGACCCGTAAGGGAACCTAAGATGCCAGAAAGTGCACTAACAAGTATTATTGCAATAAAAAACTCTAGTGGTTGTAACATAAGGTTATATTAAGTTCCATTAGTTTTAAAATTGTCACTCTCTTATCGACGTAACTAGCGGTAAAATATTTATTAAAATGGAGAATTTATATTACTAAATAATTTGATATATATTAGAAAAAGAATTTTAAAATTAAAGTATCAATAGTATGATTTCGTTTTATAAAACTTACAGTTATTGTTAGTTGCGTTAAACTTTTTTATACTTGGACATAGTCTGGACCAAAATAAATCCTCTAAGACCGCTTGGTTTATCATATGAGAGATATTTATCCTATTAAAGTTTTAGTAAAGACGGTGTTATTATAAAACATTCTAATGAGTGTTTCTCAGTTAAACTACGTATTTAGCTAAGATCTAATAGCATGATAAGTTCTATGCCTTATCCGATCTATAAAAATAATTTATTTCGGAAATCTTATATAACTTTTAGGTATCTTTTTTAGTTCCGGGCCGTCTTTAATGTTTTTACCTGGTAATAAAAAACTTTAATTTATGAATAAAAAGGAATGTTCTGGCAATGATATTAGAAGTCTTCCTTGCTCTACTATTCGTAGCATCGGTACTTGCAGGGTTACTAGGTAGTCTAACAGGCTTAGGAGGAGGAGTAGTATTAACACCGATATTAGTCCTATTTCTAGGAGTACCCGTCCCTTATGCAGTGGGAACTAGTTTGATTTCAACTATATCCACGTCAGCTTCATCTGGGTCTAGATATCTTAGTGCAGGTATAGCTAATATGAGGATTGCGATATCCCTAGAGATTGCTACTACTTCAGGCGCTGTAACAGGTTCTTTTCTTGAATTTTTAATAGAAAAATATAAATTATTTACAGTATTAGATATAATATTCGGTATTGTTCTGATATTCTCTACTATTCCTAATTTTATTAGAATGGCAAGTGAAGTTCCGGTGTTCAAGGATCCGGATGGACTTTCTAAATTTATGAGGTTACAAGGGGAGTACTACGATGAAGCCTTAAAGCAGAAGGTTAAATATCACGGTGTAAGATACCCTATAGGTCTCCTTATAATGTTTACGGCTGGTCTAGTATCAGGGCTTTTAGGTATTGGTTCGGGAGCATTAAAAGTACTAGCCATGGATCTAGGGATGAACTTGCCCTTTAAGGTAAGTACAGCTACCAGCAGCTTTATGATAGGTGTAACTGCAGCAACCAGTTCCGGAGTATATTGGGCTTTGGGTCTCATAGACCCGATAATTGTAGCTGCTACAGTCCCTGGAGTTTTCCTAGGCTCGTCGTTAGGTGCAAAGTACTTAAATAAGTTTTTAAGCAGGAGATTAAGGCAAATATTCACTTTAGTCCTAATAGCTCTCGGAATCCAATTGATTTTAAGGGGGCTTGGTATATTTGGATGAGAAGAAAGTTATAAGCACCACGCTCAGGGTCGGTGTAATAATTTCCACTATTTTAATAGTTGGTGGTATGTTGATCTTTGTTGGCCTCCATTCTAGTTCTAAGGACATATATTCTTACAATACGAGTGTTAGTGTAAGCCTTTTATACTACAAGGACCCGTTGACCATATCCCTATATGGTTTAATTGTCCTTATTCTAATCCCCGTCCTTATAGTAGCGGAGCAAGTAGCTATTTACGCTTATGAAAGGGATAAGGTCTATCTTATACTTAGCCTTATCGTGCTTTCTATCATGTTATTTGCGATCTTAGTCATGCCGAGGATATTACACTAGACATTTTTGTATCTTCATGCCGTGTTAAATTTAATTTCCGTTTAGGCTATTATAGCATGTGAGATTACTACTATTGCTATCGCTCTTATTATTTCTAGTATTTGCTTCTTCACTTACACTAAATTCTAGTTCATCTGTTGTAGAGACTATTTATTATAACGGTACTGTCGTGATTAGAACTTATAACCAATCAGAGGTCTATCTCCCGTTACAGAATATAAGTAAATTACAGAGTTCATCTACCTTGCTTTTTCGGAATGGTTATGTAGTATTGAAAAACCCTTCTTCAGTTATTATATACGAGAGTAAAATTGATGGTGTCATAAAAGTTCTCCAACCGTATAATTCCACTATATGTATAATCTTACCTTATGAGTCTCGACTTCTATACCTATATCCTGCTCCACAAGCCTCGACTATAACCCAAAACGGGCTCTTGAACCTCACTTTTTATGGGTCGAATTTGACAGTAGTGTTTTCCCCTCCTCCCTACACCGCTCACCCTACTTCTACGGCTAATAACAGTAATAATCTGTTAATTATCCTGATTATTCTTTTAGTTATTAGCACAATTTCAACTGGGACTCTCGTTTATCTCTTCATCAGCAACCTTAGGAAAAAGGTACCTGAAGAGAGGATAGAAGAGACAGAAGTAGTTATCGATACCAATAAGTTGGACGATAGGGATAAAGTAGTCTTGGAAGCGATAAGGCAAGGTGCAGACACCTTGGCTAAAATTAGCAGGATGACCGGCCTACCAAGGACAACAGCATATAGAAGGGTCAAAAAACTGGTCAGCTTGGGTTACGTCGAGGAAATACGTGAAAGGAATAAAATAAGATACATAGCAAATAAAAATGTAGGGGAGAATGATAGTAACATATGAAAGTAATTCAACTTGTTAACCGAAAGCCAGTTACCGCAAGTTCAGACATAACTATAAAGCGGGCAGCTGAGTTAATGAAAAAGGAGGGTATAGGTTCTATTGTAATTTCCGACAAGGAGTATAACCCTTTGGGTATCGTAACTGAAAGGGATATAATCTATGCTATAGCGGATAATGTCCCTTTGGACTCACCTATTGACCAGATTATGAGCCAGAACCCCGTCACTATTGATAGTGAAGCCGACATCAGCGAGGCAGTGGCATTAATGAGTTCACGCGGCATAAGGCACTTAGTAGTAGTTAATAAAGATGGGAAAGTAGTCGGTGTCATATCGATTAAAGATGTGGTAAAGGCAGTAGGTAGTATAGCACTAGACCTTGCCTTTTGGTAATTAGAACTATTTTTAATTAGAAATAAACTTTAACTAGAAAAGTTTTTATATTCTAGTTTCAATATTCTACTAACCATGGCAAACCTGAAAGGAACTAAAACAGCTGAAAACCTAAAGAACGGCTTTATAGGGGAGTCAATGGCAAACAGGAGGTACCTATACTTCGCAAAGAGGGCTGATGAAGAAGGCTATCCTGAAATAGCACAACTACTTAGGAGTATAGCAGAAGGAGAGACAGCCCATGCTTTTGGTCATTTAGACTTCATAAGACAAGGCGGACTGACAGATCCGGCTACCGATAAGCCTATAGGGACATTAGAAGAGATGTTAGAGTCAGCAGTCGCAGGAGAAACATATGAGTTTACTCAGATGTATCCAGGCTTTGCAAAGGTAGCAAGGGAAGAAGGGTTTAATGAAGTAGCTGAATGGTTTGAGACACTAGCTAGAGCAGAGAAAAGCCATGCTGAAAAGTTCCAGAACGTTTTGAAGACTCTTAAGGGAGGACAATGAGGATAGTTCTAAATCCAGAAGATAAATCTTTTTTTGATACTTCTCTAATTACTTCCGAGTTCGTTAGGCAGGCTTCGATCTGT
Source organism: Stygiolobus caldivivus (assembly GCF_019704315.1). Lineage (NCBI taxonomy): Archaea > Thermoproteati > Thermoproteota > Thermoprotei > Sulfolobales > Sulfolobaceae > Stygiolobus > Stygiolobus caldivivus. Next base: position 650,032 of record NZ_AP024597.1, read on the forward strand.
CACGGTTGCAGGCTTTGCTTTAATTATTGTAACGCTTTCCCAAAGCTCTTCAACCTTACCGACAGTAAAGGTCCCAAGAACCTAACCTATGAGGACGCAGTAGATGTAGCGTCAGAGTGCTTCCACTGTAAGATGTGTTACACAAATTGTCCTTATACTCCACCCCACGAGTTTGAAATGGACTTCGCAGACCTGATGGAGTGGGTCTGGTTAAGCTATAAGGGTAAAAGGCCCTTGACCCTGAAAGAGTTCTTAAATGAAATGCTGGATTACACTAAAATCGGGAGGGATTTAATAGTCAAGGCATACCCCCACACTAGGAGGCTAATGGGTATAAGCGATGACGCACCCATGCCAGAGTTGAAGAGAGAAGCGTTTACGTCAATAGCTAAGCCTGTAAAAGTTGAGAAGCCGTTAAAGAAGGTCGCTCTGTTTCATACATGTTTGGTAGAGAATTTTAATCCTGAAATTGGGGAAGCACTACTAGAGGTATACGGGAAATTAGGTATAGAAGTAAAAGTAGTTAAAGAGTTTAAGTGTTGCGGTGCACCTATGCTAGATGTAGGTGATGTAAAGAGGCTAAAAGAGAACGCTGAGCACAATTACGCATTGATGCAAAAATTAGTTAATGAAGGTTATGATATAGTATCCCCCATACCGACGTGTACTTTAATGTTATACAAAGAATATCCCTTAATATTAGGTAAAGAAGAGATAAAAGTGTATGACTCATTGGAGTACTTGTTGAAGCTCGAACGTGAGGGTAAAATAAAGATCAAGGGAAAGTTCCCAAGGTCTATATTTTACCACCCCCCTTGTCACTTAAAATACCTTAAAGTCGGATATAGTGGTGTTAATATTGTAAGGAGAATGGGAGCTAAAGTGGACATCTCCGATAAAGGGTGCTCAGGGATAGATGGAGGTTGGGGTTTAAGGAACTATGAGAAGGCCAAGAAGGTTGGCTATAAGATGATGGCCGCGTTTAGAGAGAGTAGCGCTGACGTATTTATGACTGAGTGTCCTTTAGCTGGTCTTCAGATAACTAAGGCAAGCGGTAAAAGGCCTTTACACCCCTTGGAAGTAATTAAAGAGGGGATGAAAAACGAGTAAGATTACAGTTTCGGATATTATGCCTTGGAAAGACTATGAGAAAGTTAGGATAAATAAGGTTAGAGAGATTGTAAAGATTAAGAGCAAGAGGAGGATAGAACTAGGAGATAGGTTAACCTTACTTTTTGAGAATAGAGACACAGTCCTCCAGCAGATCCAAGAAATGGTTTACCTAGACAGGCTAGAGAGGAAAGAGGATATAGAAAGAGAAATAAAAATCTATAGTGACCTTTTACCTTGTAATGGTAAATTAAAAGCTACTTTGTATATAAACGCTTATGACCAAGCCGACTTAATGAGGGTATTTAAGGAGCTCAAGGGTATTTACAACTCAGTCTTCTTAAAAGTGGGTGATAAGTTAATACAAGGCGTACCCGAAGCAGGGAGAGAACAAGGAGATACGTTTAGTACAGTCCAGTACCTGACCTTCGACTTAGAGGGCGTGACGAGTAATAATATAGAAGTTCACGTAATTCATGAGAACTATAGGGTTTCGAAAAAGTTAGATGCTGAGTTTGCACAAGAGCTTATCAGGGAAGCATATGAAGAATGTTAAATTTTATCTATTTTTTAGGGCTTATCGTGGCGTTATGAGTAAAAATTGGCTACTTTTTCAGTGGAGTATTTAAATAATTTTTACTAAAATCCCCTCAATATTTATATACTATTTTGGAAGATAATAGGCTATGAGATATGTAGTGGCATATGACGGGTCAGAACACTCAAGAAAAGCGGTTATGTTTCTTTTAAAAATATTAAAGAAAGAAGATGAAGTCCATCTAGTCACAGTGGTGAAAGAACCTCCTAAATCCCCTGAACAGAAAATAATAGAAGAAAGGAGTAAAGCTGAAGAAATGCAAAAGGAAATACAAAAAGATCTTTCTGATTTTTCTGTCAAGTTAAATATTCTTGAAAGCCTCGATGTGCCCGAGGCTGTTATAGAATACTGTGAAAAGGTTAACTGTGATGTTATAGTGACTGGCAGTAGAGGCCTTACGGGTCTAAAAAAGATCGTTATGGGGAGCGTATCTGAGGCAATTTTAAACAAGTCTCACGTCCCAGTCCTAATAATAAGGTGAGAGTACCTAGGAAAAGTTAAAGGTAGAGTCTTTTAAAAATTCCTATGATCTACTAGTTTTAAAGTTATTTTTTGGGTTAGTAAGATAAATCTTGATATGACCGAAATAGAAATTCGGACCCATACTGCACTTCATGTAGTGAAAGGTGCTTTAAGAAAGGTCTTAGGAGCTAAATGGACAGCTAGTACGTACGTTAGCGGTAATCACGGACGGATTACGGTGGTCGCTAATTCAAAACCTAGTGAAGATGATATGAACAAAGTGTTTGAACTATCTAATTCTAAAGTAGTTGAAAACTTGCCTATAGTTATAGAGGAACTCCCTAGAGAAGAAGCAGAAAAGAAATACGGAGATGAAATTTACGACTTATTCCCCGTCCCCCAAGAAGTGAAAGTTCTGAAAATTATAATTATACCTGAGTGGAATATCAATGCGTGTAATAAGTCGCATACTAAAACTACAAGTGAGATAGGTAAGATAGTTTATGATTATTGGCGTTATAGGAATTCAAAGAAATTACTAGAAGTTGCGTTCAACATAGAATAGCAGAAATATAACGTAGAAACAGTCTATAACAAGTGTATATCCAATATTGTATCAATCAACCGCAATTCCATGCTATTTCCATAGGGCTACGATCATCTAATTTTTAAAATTAGATAAACTATATAGTTGAAAATAGCCTATATTGTTAACTATAAACTACTTACGTTAATATTATAAGACAAATAGTCTACATACACTCGAAATGTCCAATAATCCCTTTAAGGGCATCGATTCGTTAAAATTAACGTTTAACCACATTAAGATATGGTACACAGCTGGAATGGGTTTTTTCACGGACGCATACGACCTCTTAATCATATCGTATATTATTGCAACATTTACCGACTCGTATAAATACTACGGGCTATCAATGCCTGGCTTTACTGATTACCTGACAGGACCCAGTGCAGACTTCTGGACTGGTTTGTTGGCTTCATCTGCTATTATAACAGCAATTCTAGGCCAACTAATATTCGGCTTCTTAGGGGACAAACTGGGAAGAAAATCAGTATATGGAATAGAGGCATCTCTATTAACAATTGGTGCTCTCCTTAGTGCTTTTTCGTGGAACCTACCTTCACTAATATTCTTTAGGTCTATAATGGGCTTAGGGATTGGAGGAGACTACCCTATATCAGCTACTATAATGAGCGAATATGCAAACGTTAAAGACAGAGGAAAATTAATAGCTTTAGTATTTTCTAACCAGGCTTTAGGTTCTGTAGCTGCGTTAGCTATAGGTGTTATATCTGCAAGTGTATTCACACCAGATATAGCTTGGAGGGTAATGGCAGGTGTAGGTGCAATCCCGGCTGCCACTGTAATTTATCTGAGGAGAAAAGTACCAGAGACTCCAAGATATTCTTTACTAGTAAAGGGGGATCATGAAGAAGCTAAGAAAGCTGCAAAGTTTTTAGGGACAGATATAGAGGCTTCATCGAATGTAAAGAGCGGAATGAGGGGTATAGGGGAGTTTTTGTCTTCGTACTTACCAATATTAATAGGTACAGCAGGTACATGGTTTATCTTAGATATAGCGTTCTACGGTACTGGTGTTTACTCTTCGTCTGCCCTTGCGCCTGTATTTGGAAGCCCGTTTCCGTCTAAAAGTGCTATGTTAACGCTTGGTGAGTTCCAGTCGGATCTCGCAAAAGCCTTGTTCTTAGGAGGAGTTCCTTTCTTAGTAGGGTTCCCAGGTTATTTCACAGCGGTAGCGTTGCTCGATAGATTAGGGAGAAAGTGGATACAAGCGCAGGGGTTCATCGCAATGGCAATAATATACGCTATTGTTTCATCGGTGATGATAGTTAAGGGTACTAAAGTCATAGGATTTACTATTGCCCCTACTCTAGCATTTATTATCTACTCATTATCGTATTTCTTCATAGATTTCGGTCCCAATACAACTACTTTTGTGATCCCCGCTGAAGTTTATCCTACAAAATATAGGACAACAGGACACGGAATATCAGCAGCTTCCGGGAAAGTCGGAGCCGCGATTACGACCTACCTCTTCCCTGTTTTAATTGCGGGGATCGGAATAAAGGAGATAATGATAATGTTAGCAATACTTAGCGTTATAGGTGCCGCCCTTACTTTTGCGTTTGTCCCAGAACCTAAGCTAAAGTCGTTAGAAGAAGCTTCGAGAGAAAAACTAGAGGTATCACAATAAGTTTTTTATATTTTACTCAGTTATAGCCTATGAAAATTATCTCTTTATAAAAATTAACTTCATATAAATTTCTAAATGATTAATATTTTTATTTATTTGTTGATTTTATTTAATTAGTTGTTAGAAGATTAAAAATAGTATATCTTATATCATCTATGCATCTAAGTCTCCCCTCTAAAAAGAGTAAATATTTAATTTTACACTAGGTTATCAGGTTTAACGTTTTTATATCACTAAGTTTAAATTGTGTATGATATGATAAAAACGCATTCTGTCATACTTTTAATACTTTTTATGATAAACGCGTTAGTGTTCCTAGGGATAAGCACTTCAGCTTATGCGACTTATGTTGGTCCTAAAATAGATAATTCGCAGTTTATAGGTCAATTAAATCCGCAACAAATGATCTGCATAGGAGTTTTAATTCCGCCTAAGAATATGAACCAACTGTACCTACTAGCTCAAGAGGTCGCCTACCATCAAATTAAGCCTATTCCGATGAACCGACTTATTTCCATGTTTGCACAGACCTATAAGGAGGGTCAAATTATTAGTTTTCTTGAGGATAACGGTCTCCAGATCGTATACAAGAGTCCTTTTGCTATAATAGCACAAGGATACGTTTATCAGGTTAATAATGCATTCCACGTTACTTTAGGGCTTTATAAAGACGGTAATATAATATTCTACATGCCCACTTCTAAACCAGAAGTCCCACCCGTTTTTTCAGGTGTAATGTTACAAGGGCTGACCAACTTTACTTCTGCTTCTCTCCAGTTAAACCTCATAAAGTTGGGAAAAGTGGAAGGGAACTCTATAATACCTGACGTAAATCCCCTCATAGAAAACCTGACCGGCTTTAAGTACTTGTCCTTCGCTGCTAATATGTATTCTCCTCAGGATTTAGTAGGTGCTTATAATATAACTCAAGGAGGTAAGAACGTCAGTATAGCTATAATAGATGCCTACGGAGACCCCACAATTTTACAAGATGTGAAATTATTTGACCAGAAATTCCATTTACCGCCTGCCAATATATCTATAATACCAATAGGCCCTTACCACCCTATTTTTGGGATTTTTGAGGGTTGGTGCGCGGAAACTGCACTAGATGTCGAAACTGCACATGCAATAGCGCCTTATGCTCACATAGACCTAGTCGTCCCTTCCAGTACGCTATTTATTCCTGAGGCTATAGACTATATTGTCTCTAATGATATAGCCCAAGTAGTCTCAATGAGCTTTGGGATCCCAGAAAATGTATTAGGTGATACTGGTTTATTTTACGTTTACCAAGGTACAGCTTATCCTAACACCCCCTATTGGGACTATTACTTTGCGTTAGGTACTGTAGAGGGTATAACTTTCTTAGCATCATCGGGTGATAGCGGTGCAACCGCAGAGGGTCTGTCTACTTATAGCGGAGTATCATATCCAGCTACGAGTCCCTTTGTGACTGGTGTTGGTGGGACTACATTATTCGTTAATGTCACATCAGGTTATCTCTCGCAAGAGAACTCTACAGCAACTTATGGTTACGAAACGGCATGGTCTGTAGACAATATGTTCTACTTCCCTTATGTGGCATCTGATGGAGGTTATAGTGAGCTCTATCCTAAGCCTTGGTACCAATATGGTATTAACGGCACATTAAGGGCTAGCCCAGACGTAGCGGCTGATGCAAACCCCTATACTGGCGAAATAATCTATGTGTTAGGCCAAGAGGAGGTAATAGGGGGAACAAGTCTAGCTTCACCGCTATGGGCTGGAGTCGTAGCTGACGTGATATCGCAGACACATAAACCAGTAGGGCTACTAAACAATATCCTTTACTGGATATACTCAAATTCCTCATTATATCAAAAAGTGTTCCATCAGGTCGATTTTGGGTTTAACGGTCTATATACTGCCCACAAGGGGTATAACCCAGTTACCGGTCTAGGGACTCCCGACTACTACTGGCTATTAAAGGCCGTAGAGGCTTACGAGAAAATACCGAAATTATCGGTCTCTGTTACCGTGTCCGAACCTGGTGTACAATACCCGTGGTTTATGTACAATTCTACATTTACTATTATCGCTAAGATATCTTACCCGAATAGTACTCAGGTCACTAGCGGGAGTTTTACGGCGTATATCTACACCACCCAAGGTCTGTTAACCTCTATGCCAATGATATTTAACGGGACTTATTGGGAAGCTGTATATACCATCAAACCCGGTAGCCCGCCGAATATTTGGTATGTCGTAGTTAACGGTACTTCAGGAGGAATTAGCGGATCGGGGGCATACGAGATCGATGTAGGCTTGTCAATAGATATAATATCTCCCACGCCGTTCCCATACGCCCTTTCAATACCGCCTAATACTCCTTTCTCTATACTCGCATGCGTATATTACCCAAATCTAACACCGGCAATTGTACCTTTACATGCATATTTTGTCCAAGACGGGAAAATAGTGTATAATGTCACCCTTCTGCCTACCTCCGCAGCAGGCCTATACAAAGGGACTTTCGCAGTCTTAACTCCTAGCAAGGAAGGGGTATTCATTATGTTTGTGAACGACTCCTATGGTTCAGCCTTTTCCTATGAGACGATAGGCGGGATTAATGAAGAAGTCTTGGTGTTCACTCCTATAGATGATGGTTTCCCATCAATTACACCCGGTGAGAACGTGACTATAATCTCATTTACTTATGATCAGTCCGGCTTAGGGATCTTTACTTCCAATGTTACCGCGTATGTATATTCTCCCGACGGTAAGTTAATAGGGGCAGTCAATTTGACTCCAGCCACTGAAATAACCCAGTTCGGGGTGTATAACCTATTCGGATACCATGAAGGCAATTTTACTATCCCAAGTAACGCGTCGAGCGGGTTCTATACTGTAGTGGTCGAGGCATCATATAATAGTTCAATAGGGCTAGAGGAGATGAACTATACTACTTTCTTTTACGTTGCTCCTTCAACCGCGTCAGTCCAAGTTAGATCGTTAAATGAGGTCTTTGAAGGAGAATACGTGAAAGTATACGCTAATATAACATATCCGAATGGTACTGAAATAACTACGGGAATATTTACCGTCACTTTAATTCCTTATCAAAATGAGAACCAGCAAATACTCTTGGAATTCGATAACGGAGTACCCTTGCAGTATAATTCTACTCTCAGAGAATGGGTAGGGCTATTAAGAGCTCCGGGAGGAATTAATGCGACAGTATATCAAGGTAATCCAATATATTCACTTACCGGGCCTTGGAAAGTAGCTGTAGCCGGTACTAGCTATTCAGGGTATAATTCGTTATCTATAGGAGGTTATGTCGAGGTCATGCCTTATGTCTATCTTCCGCCCCTGAATTTAACGCCGTCAACTCTTGTGAACCTTCCACTTGTATTATCAGTTAATAATAGTTATACTATCCAAGGAGTTTACGCCCCATCTTTAAGCTTATCTAACGGTAACTTTACTATCCAAGGGTCTATTCTAGGGACTCTATATATAAGTAATGCTACGGTCACCATAGAGGGTTCTACGATCTCTTCGATTAAAGTAATAAACTCCCAACTCGTATTAATTAACAGTAAGATTGAAGATAGTAATATCGGTATTTATTCCGTGAATTCTAATGTGACTTTAAGCACTGTTACATTTAACAATGTAGATTTAGCAATAGATTATGTGCACAGTAATATCGAGAACTATGACGTGAGTTTCGTCCATGTTACTAAAATGAGCGAGTACCCAGTGCCAAAGTTACTCTATCCTTTCCAGATTACCTCTTTAACTTCATATATAACTGTAAACATTACAAACTATAATACCTCTACGTTAAAGATAATGAAAGTTACTGTTGACGGTAGGCAAGTTAATTACACCGTTACTCAAGGGAATAACGGGATAGAGGTTAGGATCCCGTTCAACTCTTCAGAGATACCTTCCGGCGAGAATATGGTATCCATTGAGGCTTATAACGGTATGCATTATAATTTATCATTTAGTGTTGATAACGAGTATCCTTTGTCGAGTTTGACGTCTTCAGTCTCTTCTGCCGTAAATTCCACCAGGACTCTTTCCTTGGCATTAGGGTTAGTAGCTATAATTCTGTCAGTTTTAGCAATAATTATTTCCTTCAGAAAGGGAGGTGGTAAGAATGTTAAATAGAGAAAAAGGTGTCTTAGTCCTAATCTTTATTTCTCTGCTCTTTGTTTTTTCACCTATCTACTATTCAGTCCCTATCTTGGCTATGTATAGTATGAGTTACAGAAATATAACACCCTCCTTACTTTACAACATCACTTCCCCTCTGCTTAATGGGTTCACCGACCCGAAGTATTATTCATTCCAAGCTTACGGTATTAAACCGCCTAATGTAACACCCACAATTATCCACGTTGCTACTAATGCTATATTTAACGATACCGGGCTTACTCCGGAAAACTTTACGGTCTACGTCCCAAACGGTAACTATAGTATGATACTTATGAATGTTAGTATCGCTGAGACTAACGGGACTCAATATGATAGGCAGGCCTATATATTTGCTAATGGGATACCTCTATTTTGGGGTTCTACACAAGAAATAAACAATTCTACAGCATCTGTAGATTTAACGATGTTCGAAAATATGATAGTAGGTAAGAATGTGACTTTTCAAGCAGTAATCGAGAACTTCTACGACGCCAAACTAAATATTACTGGACTCTACCACCTGAACGTAACGCTCTTACTCTATCCCGGTGATAAACCAGAAGGGTTACCGAATATGTTTATACCCCTTTTCGTGTCCAAGTATAATTACTCTTATGTCGTCCTAAACCCGTTAAACCCGTCAGTTAGTCAGTGTGTAGAGATACCTAACGGGACGTATATGATGAAGATGTTGCTATATGAAGAAGGAGGAGGGCTAGACGAGTTCTGGTATGCAAATGAACCTGCTACTAGAAGCATCCAAGTATATTATAATAATAGCCTCGTAGGGATAGTTAATCCTTATGAGACTATCTATACTGGTGGAATAGATCTATTCTGGTGGAAGCCTATGCCTTCTATTAATACGCTAGCTTTTCATACTCCTTATATAATTGATTTAACCCCCATGTTAGCTTTAGGGAATAAGGCTGAAATATCGGTTCATGTCACAAACCTGGAAGAGGCCTACCAATTAACAGGTTCTACGGCATTTGATTGGGATATTTCAGGCGTCTTAATGTTATGGGTGAACAGCTCCAATCCTCTAATCTCAGGGAAACTGCTGGCAAGCTACTCGAGGTTTATAGATTCAACTCCTATATTCACAAGCGGGTATTCCGCTACTTATTACCAAGAATCAGGCAACTACCTAATAAACTACTCTGCTACACTGGACTTTAAGAGCGGGACTGAGTATTCCCAGGTTACTCAGGAAGGTAGGTTTATAGCTTACCAGACATTTAATAGTATATATCAAAAAGCCTACTTAGATGAAGAATTTAATGAATATTCATTAGAAAGAGGAATTGTAAATTCTTCTATGGTAATTCATGGGAATTACCCCGTCCTATTACAGCTTTCAGCCTTTGCAACTCCTATAACTAACCCAAGTGTAATTCCTTATAATATGACCTATCTACAGAACGGTACTTTATCCTTAGGCCTTTACTACTATTATAGTAATACCTATTCTAACTATAACTATACTACGTGGATTAATGAAAACGAGACAAGTCAAGGAGGATTTAGCGGGATTTTGGAGATAATAAACAAGTACGGTGGAGCTCTTCTAGTTAGTCTGACCTCAAATAATGCATTAACACAGAAAACATTAACAGCTGTAACTTTGGTAAATGACAAAGGTTATGAAGAGGTGTTTAATGCAGAAGCCATTCAAAATACTACGGTTAAACCAGTAGGTTACTATATTAAAATATCAGTCAGTTATATACCGATATCGTAGAGTTAACTAGCTGGAAGTGATTTAAATTTTTTATTTGTTTGAATGCAAATAAAATTATCCTTTACTCGTTTTAGACCTTCTTTTTTTCCTCACTTGGTGTAACAACCAAAACTGCTACAAATTTTACGATTAGTCTTCTGATCAAAGGTGACCTACTAGCATTTATTGAAAAATCGTAGTAGCTGAGTATTACCCTGAACACTTACGTGAGCACTTATACTTCATTTTACATTAAATACTCAAGAGCCCTAAACCATAATTGCGATATGTAGTAGCACACTGCTAATTAGTAGAAAATCATACGTTAGGATTTTACGTAAAAATTCTATACATAAATTGCTAAAACCTATTTTCTTCACTTCTTCCCTCTTTTGACAAATTTTAAAATATTCGGAAGCTATAACACACTATGTCTAAGATTTCTCAAATAGAACCTATAGTTTTAGCTCAAACAGAAAAGGGAAGTGCTACTTGGGCATCTGTGATGATCCTGGTTAAAGTTACGACTTCGGATGGAATGACTGGATACGGTGAAGCAGTCCCGACTTTAAGGGTAATTAACGTTTATAACACTATAAAACAAGTAGCCAAAGGGTATCTGGGTAAAGAGGCTGAAGAACCTGAAAAGGACTACCACGAATGGTATAAGCAAGACTTTTACTTAGCTAGGTCATTTGAATCAGCTACGGCTACGAGTGCAATAGACCAAGCTTTATGGGACATAATAGGAAAAGAGCTAGGTGCACCGATCTACAAACTCCTTGGTGGGAAAGTGAGGGATAGGATCCCTGTCTACGCTAATGGCTGGTATCAAGATGCCGTATTTCCTGAAGACTTTGCAGAGAAAGCAAAGCGGGTAATTAGTATGGGATATAAAGCACTGAAGTTTGACCCTTTCGGACCTTATTATGACTGGATCGATGAGAAAGGCTTGAAGGAAGCTGAGGATAGGGTTAAAGCCGTCAGGGAGGCGGTGGGGGGAGAAGTGGATATATTAATTGAGCATCATGGCAGGTTTAATGCTAACAGTGCCATTGCGATCGCTAAGAGGTTAGAAAAATACAACCCGATCTTTATGGAAGAGCCGGTACACCATGAGGACATAGAAGGTTTAAGAAAGTACAAAAAGGCTATAACTACCCTAAAGGTCGCGCTTGGCGAGAGGCTTATCAGCCTTAAAGAAGCGATGTTTTACATCCGTGAGGGCCTAGTTGATATTATCCAACCCGACCTATGCAATATTGGTGGGATCACGATTGGTAAGAAAGTGGTGTCACTGGCCGAAGCTAACGATGTCGAAGTGGCTTTCCATAATGCCTTCGGTTCAGTCCAAAACGCTTACTCTTTACAGCTCAGTGCTACAGTAAATAACCTTTACCTTCTGGAGAACTTTTATGACTGGTTCCCGCAGTGGAAGAGGGATATAGTATATGATGAAACGAAGGTTGAACAAGGTCACGTTAAAGTCCCTGAAAAACCCGGTATAGGCGTCTCCATTAACGAGAAAGCTATTGAGAATATGAAAATAGAGCCTAAGGAATTAGATGTGCTAGAGGAACCGGTATGGGTAGTAAAAGGTACGTGGAAGCACTTTCAGCCTTGATATACCTAGAGACAGAAAACCCGAAAAGTTAAGGTAAACTAAAACATTGATAAAAATTTTTATCTAATGGTTAATTTATAAAACGTCTAGGTAAAATACAGTTTTTACCGCGTATCTTGAAGCCAATTTTATAAACCACCTACTTCGTAAACCGTTTTGTCTTGGGCGATTAGTATTCTCTTTATTTCGTCACCGTTAATATACAAGATACCTGCCGATTGCCCATGGTATATACTTGAAAATACAGTAATCACTTTTTTATCAATATCCACTCTAAAGCCATCTACAGCCTCATGTCCTCTAATTATCCCTTTTAATCCGGTTTGTGACAGGAACTGGTCTACCACTTTCTTGCCGAAATAATATGTACCTTCTCCCCTTATATTAGGGACGAATGTGAGTTCTTCGAGTCCTTCTCTTGGGTCATTCCATAGGATCTGCATTGCAATACTATCTGAGGGTTCTACATCTGGATATGTTAGTTTCTTTATGTCGTCTATACTATTTATTCCGAGGACTAAGTTTCCGTCATTATCTACTCTAGAAGGTAAACCTCCATGGACGCAAAGGTAACCGTTGACTACGGCTGCATAAGGCATATAGGAGAATAGGTCCTTAAATTTTTCATATACTGATTCATCCCCAAATTTCTGTTTAACCTCTTCTACGAATCCGTAGTAATAGTTTGTTAACGGGCTCTCGTGGTTCCCTCTCAATACTAGAACTTTTTTAGCATCTGTCTCAACCATTTTTTCTAGTATAAACTGTAAGTTCTCTACGCCTAAAGGCGGGTACCTGTCTACATAGTCCCCTAAAAATACCATCAGATCCACTTTGTCGTAGAATTTATCGAAAGCATATTTCGTAATTTCAAGTGCTCCATGAGTGTCCCCTATGAACACGACTTTCTGTGCGTTATATTCTCCTAGGAAGGTACCGTGTTGTTTAAATATATCTTTAGATTTTTCTAATAATTCGAAAATCTTCTCTTCTCCCATTTTTTCTTGTTCATTTGACATACTATATGATTTGTATAAAGTATATTTTAAAGGTTTAAGGACTCTTATTATAGATGGAGTTAAAGCAGAGAAAATGTATCAAGATGCCCTTGCAGTCTGTTTATACCTTTTTAGATATTCATCGATAGTTATAACTTCATTATTTTCATCAACGACTAGTGTCCCCGGCTTACCGAACCTACCCTTCACGATATACCACATTGTGGCGAGTAGTAGTATCACAATTACGGTGATAGTCTGAAACATATCCGGTAATTGTATAGATAGTCCAATCCCCACGAGGTTGATAAGCCCAGAGGCTATTGGTATAACAGCTGAAGATATACTAAGCCTGCCTATAACCCAGTATAAGACCGGGACTCCGAAACCGTCTATTATCCTCCCTGTTAGCCAAAATATACTTGTTATAACGCTTATCTCGGTAAAAGCGTTCTCTACGGACCCAGTAATAACTAATGGTATTATTGTGAATAACGCCGATATAATTCCTACTGCCATTGTGGCGACAATAGGCTCATTTTCCTTGTTAATCTTCTCAAAAATATTCGGCATTACTTTCTCCCTAGCTAAATTAAACAACACCCTTGCTGCCCCTACTGTAGTCCCTATGTTAGAAGCTAGCAAGCTATTAACAGACATTAACAGTCCTAGCATGACTATAGGTAGTCCAAATCTGAAAAGTTCATAGAGTAAAGGTTGGGCACAATTAGATAGGGATGATAATGACCCGTTCCAAAGTGCTACTAAACCGTATGTACCAGCAAGTATTGCACCACCACCTAAGATTAGAGATAACCATATTCCCGCTGTTATATTCTTTGTAGGGGTTTTAGTCTCTTCTCCCAAGTAAGTGGCCGCTCCAGCCCCGGATATGCTCACGATAGAAAGTATCATTGCGGTACCTATAGCGCCAATAGAGGTGTGTGAAGATGGTATAAAGTAAGTTGGATTAAACCCTTTAGTCGCTACTGCATAAATAAACAAGGCAAATAGGAAAAGTACTTCCAGTGTAGCGCTTACACTGACTATATAGCTAAGTAGCCTTCTGATGTGTATAAGGTATGACGCCAAGGTAGGGTAAGCTAAACCTAATAAAATTGTAAGTATCAGGGCATAAGAAGGTAGCGAAATATTTAGCTGTTGTAATATGGTTTGTAAGATTAAGTAAATAGTAAAAGCGTTTACTGCGTTTAAACTAGAATATGCGATAATTTCAAATATTGCTTCATAGTAGGCTACAGTCTTACGCCTCCATGCTGCAGCACCGTAGGTATAAAATCCTCCAGCTGAGGCAAGTTTTGAGGAATATCTGGTTAACGTATAGACCCATAAAGCGCTTCCTATTAGAGCTAAAATGGTAGCGAAGACAACTGACCGTCCGGCATATGCTATTGCAGCTGTAGTCGTAGAGACTACACTACCTAATGGTGCTGTAACTGCCATAGCTTGACCATAAGCTTCTCTTAGTGATAATGAAGCTTTTGAGAGCCCCATATAACTTCCCTATAAGCTTTACTGTCCTAAACTGTTTTTAAAATTATCTGATTTTTGTGCCTTTCAGATCAGCAAAGCTTATAAGAAGATGCGTAGTACAATGTTAAGTAGGCTTATAGGGTTAGAAAAAAGTGTTTAATATTCGATGTGTACAGCTAAAAATAAAATTTTCATTAAAACTAAAAATAATTTACATTTTGTTATCTTTTTTACCCAGTTCTTCTATTGCTTTCTTAATATTTTGCTTTACTTCCTCAAACCTTACTTTTGTATCTGGTGGAAACGGTTTCTTAGGACTTATAGAGTTCAGAATGTTAAGTGCTTCATTTAGGAGGTTTAATGATAAAGCCTCGTTTGGAAGCTGTTTATATGCCTCTTTTACTTTTTTCGTAGCTTCGATCCATGCTTTAAGGTCTTCTTCAGTAATCGCACCATCTTTAATTAGGTAAGTCGTGAAGTCATCATTTGCTAGAGGGATATCATTATCAATGAGACGCCATAAAATATCTCTTACTTCCATTAAGTTTGATCAACAGTGATAGTTATAAAGAATTAACTGATTATTGCGTGCTTACAAAATTAAGAGTTATCAGCTTAGCTTCTTGGGGCGGAGCGGGTAGTTGTTGATGGTAATATTGTACTCGTTCACGCTTTAACAAGTAAGACCTTTTTTCTACAATACATAATTTTTGGTATATGTAACTATGAGAGGCACTACACGTTAACGCGTCTAACAAACTTGGGTTTATAACCGTGGGAGGCATAGCCGCCCTTTACGGCTGGCTGAGTATATTAGTAACTAGTGGGGTCTTTAAACGTTATATCAGGAAACAGTTTAATCTCATCACTTATTTAACATGCGAGTACACTACTTTTACCTTATTTAAAATAGAAATAAATGCGTAAATACTGTATATCCAGAATTTTTTAATTTGATCTCTCTTATGAATAATAACGGATGGAAAAACAAGGTACTTCAGAGACTAAAGGAGTAAGAATGATCTACACCGGATTGGTGAACCTTAGTCTGAAATTACTTACTTCTCCTTTATCATTTATCTTTATGTATCTTGTAGCTCACTACTTAAGTAATCTCAAGAACGGTATAGTACTGTTTGCAACTTGGCAATCGATATTTGTCTTGATAATGGGATATTTTACGATACCGTCAGATATTTTCTCCCTTTTGACCTCAAGGTATTCGGCAGAAAATAAACCAGTTGGGGGTGCCTTAATCGTAAATTTAGTATCAGGTATAGCTTCTACTATAGTTTATATTATTCTCGTCCCGTACTTTATGCAGACATTAGGATATTATGATCCACTTGCTTTCTTAGTTTCCTCATTACTTATAGTAACATTCTATATCAATAAGGTAGTCACTGCAATAACTAGGGGGAGAAAACCTATTGCAATCGGTATAGCGTCTAGTTTGTTTCAAATTTCTAGGTTATCATTTGTTTTATTGGCATTTTATTTTTTACATTTGACTATAGTAGGAGTAGCACTAGCATATGTAATAGGATATATAGCTCAAACGATATACAATTTATCTTACATAAACAGCAACTTAAAAATAGATTTATCTATAACTAAATCGATAATTAAGAAGTCAATTGTTACAATAATTTATTATTTACAACTTATAGTTGAGGCTTCGCTTGTTTGGCTAACCCTTCTTATAACTCATAATTCCATAATCGTTTCCTATTTCGAGTCAGCGTTGATCATAGCTAATATTGTAGGTTGGTCGGGAGCTGTTTACGATGGTCTTATAGCTAAGTTGGGTGAAACTAAGTCTAAGCACGTAGTTGAGACTGCCGTTAAACTCTACTTCATTGCATCGGCTTTATTTTTACTCTTAACTATAGTAGAGGCCCATGCACTGTTATATCATATAAGACCGGAATATGTACTATCTTTTTACACTATTATAATATTATCTTTATCTAATTTTGTAAGAAACTTATACACTATTTTCTATTATTCTATTTTTATGATCGATAAGACCATGGGAGTAGAAGATGATCTTTCATTTAAGGGTTATACGGCAAGTTTAAATAAATCTAATCTTATTTTCTCGGGTTTAGGTGTATTTATCTCTATAGTCCTTGTATATTTATTTAGGGACGCACAGGCTTATATAATCTCTGCTATAATGACAATTGGCCTACTTGTTAATTCCTCATGGATGCTTTTTTCTTCTTTTAAGCTTAGTAAGAAACTGTACAATTTTAAAATCCCCAGTAGAGAAATAATCAGCTCAACAGTAACGGTACTAGTTGTTATTCTAATAATGTGGAGGCTATCAAATAATGTAAGTTATGAGTGGATGGTAATAAACGGTATTATAAGTTCTGGTCTATTCTTACTACTAACGTATCTATTGAACCCATTTGGTAGAAGCTTGGTAAAAGCCTCCCTAAGGGAAGTGAGAAAAATTCTTATGTCGAGAATGTAATTTCATGCTATGACCGGGTTAGAGATTAGAATGAAAAAACTCTTTGAGAGGAATAGGGCTTTTGTAGTAGCTTTGGATCACGGTCTTGTTATGGGCCCGCTTAAAGGTCTAGAAAAAATTGCTGAGGTTGCTAAAAAAATAGCTAACAGAGGGCCTGACGCGCTTCAGATGACTCCGGCTATGGTTAGGTTACTTAAGGAGAATTTCTTTTCCCGTTCTTCACCTATGTTAATAGCGAGGCTTGACACTGCAAATGTGTGGAGACAAAAATATAGAAAATATGAAAGTGGATACTATTCAGCGGTTTATTCTATCAGAGACGCGATAGAAGCGGGTGCAGATGCAGTAGTAACTTACCTTGTAGTAGGATATGGAGAGGATCAAGTGGAGGGTGTAAATATAGATTATTTGTCAGCTTTGAGGAGAGAGGCGAATGACTATGGTATTCCATTCATAATTGAACCCTTATTTGTTTCCCCGGATAACCCTGATTCTGTAAAAGACCCCGAGCTAGTAAAATACGTCACCAGGTTGGCTTCAGAGATAGGTGCTGATATATTGAAGGTAGATTACACGGGGACTAAGGAGTCTTTCAGAGATGTGGTAAATTATGCGTTTGCACCTATCCTCATCAGGGGTGGTCCGAAAACTAACACTAATGAAGAATTCCTCAAGATGTTAAAAGACGCGTTAGATGCTGGGGCTAAGGGCATTACTGTAGGGAGAAATTTATGGCAATCGGAGTACCCTGAAAGATTGGCTACTGCTATTTCCTATCTAGTCCATGATAACAAGGATCTTGGAGAAATCTTAAAAGTATTAGAATAGACATTTTCTTAATGCTAAAGGAGTTCATAATAAAAAGAGCTAACCTGTTGACTGAAATAACATTAGCTATTATGGTGTTTTTATATACATATTTCACGGTAATTACTTTTGCCCCAGTAAACGGGTATATAGGAGATGAAGTATGGTATCCTACTGCTGCTTATAATATCCTAAAACTGGTTTTCCATGTTACCCCACCGATGTACTTCCCATATTCTCAAGAGGCCAATATCCAGACTTACATCAATCCCGAGCACCCGCCTTTAGCTAAGTACATTATGGACCTGTTTATATTGCTAATGGGCTACAAACCTATAGCATGGAGGATAGGGAGCTGGATAATGGGAGACCTGATGGTTATAGTGGGCTTTTTATTAGCCAGAAAACTGGTAGGGGGAGAACTGGGAAACGTAGCGGGGTTAGTGAGTGCCTTATTAATAATGCTTTCACCTAATTTATGGTTACTCCACGGAATAGCAATGCTAGATATTTATGTAGGCTCTTTTATATTATTATCGCTTTATTTTCTATTGAGTGACAACCTACTCTTAGCTTCTATCACTTTAGGTTTAGCCATGGCGTCTAAAGAGAGTGCTTTTCCTTTAATATTACCTTTCCTTTATTACGTGGGTGAATTTAAAAAGAGCCCTATTCAGAGAGCGGTGTACGGTATAGGTATTCCGGCAAGTGTTTACGCTATTCTTTCAGTCCCCATCATGGTCTATTTCGGGGGAATATCCGGTTGGATCCATAATTCCTTTCTGTTTATGTTAGGTTGGGACGCTACTAACGGTCACATAGCGTTAACAGCAATTGATCAAATATCTACGCCATGGGATTGGTTTTTAGATATCCATCCATTTTATGTTGGATACAATTTCTATGCTAGTACTAACCCCTTCATAATGTGGGCGTGGGTTGTAACCACGCCTCTAGCGTTTATAGTTAGGGACTTAAAGAGTATTATTTTAACCATGTCAGCGTGGACTATGTGGTTGGCGTTTTGTGTAGTTTATATTCTCGGCAATCACACTTTGTTTAGTTTTTATGTCACCGATTTTGCAGGAATTATAGATGTTTATGTTACAGTATCAATATTTAAATTTTATAAATGGATCTCTACAAGGAGGACGGAGAAAGTTAATAATATAGTGAGTAAAGAGGATTTAGGGAGTTCACAAAATGTCGGTTAAAAAAGCTGTAATTACAGCGGCCGGAAAGGGCAGTAGGATGAAGTACATTACCTCAGTTCTGCCTAAAGCTTTACTTCCCCTTTTTAAAGGTGAAGATGGAAAAATAGTGATGAGACCGATAATCGACTTAATTATGGAGTCCCTAAATACCGTAGGCGTGGAAAAGTTTTGCATTGTAGTAGGTAAGCACGGTAAACTCTTGATGGACTATTTATTCGAAAGGGAAGTAACTTTTGTGTTTCAAAAGGAACCTAAAGGTTTTGGCGACGCTGTATTAAAAGCTGAAGATTTTGTAGGCTCTGACCCCTTTTTTGTACATGCTGACGATGGTGTTTTAACGGGTGGCTATAGAGAGTCTACGTCTCTCTTCAATGAGATAAAACCAGATGCAGTACTATTACTTAGGGAGGTAAAGAACCCGAAAAGGTACGGAGTTGTAGCTGTTCAGGATAAGGGTGACTATATGGGCCACAAGCTCTTCAAAGTAGTTGAGGCTGAAGAAAAGCCTGAAAACCCGAAGTCTAATATAGCCATATCTGCGGTATACATCTTCACACCAAAGTTATTTAGATCCTTGAAGGCTGTGACGGTTGAAGGGGAAAAAGAGCTAGAATTGACTTATGGAATTCAGGGAATTATAAATGATGGAGGAGAAGTCTACGGTATTTTGTTAAAGGACGAAAAATGGCTTAACGTAGGCGATCCAGCCAGTTATCATGAGGCTCTTATGAGGACATTTACTTCTTCCACTTAGTTTTAGGCGGTATCGCATGCCTAAATCTTTCAAGTCTTTCTTTATAAGGTAGCAAGTCTTTTATAATAGTCTTAACTTCTTCCGGGAGTTTTTTCTTGGGATAGAACCCAAGAGACGGTAATACTTTGATTTCCGGGTTATAGTAGTGTTCTTCGGCTTCTACTCTCGGGTTGAGGTAATTTCCTATTTGAACGCTTAGACCTAGTTCGTCCCCAGCTCTCTTGACTATTTCTGCGATTTGCCTAACTGAATAGACTTCTGCGAATTGGTTGGCAAGTCTATATTCCCCTTGATTAGGTGGGTGTTCTAAAAGCAATGTTAGTGCCTGCATACTGTCTTCAAGTGACAAAAACCCTCTGGTCTGCCCTCCTTTTCCATAAACTGTAAGGGGCTGTCCTATTACGGCTTCTACGCAAAACCTGTTAACAACAGTTCCCCATACCTCATCAAAGTCAAACCTAGTCCTCAGTGTTTCTTCCGTTATCTCTTCCGTTCTAGTCCCATAGACTGGGCCTTGCATTATGTCCGTTACTGTTAGCCCTTGGATCTCGTTGAAATAAAGGAGGTAATTCGTGTCGTGGATTTTGGTTATATGGTAAATGGATCCACCTTTTCTCGGGACAACGATCCTATCCTTCTTTCCGTTAACTATAGCATCTACGTAAATACTTTCCGGTATATCAAAGGAAGGTGTACCATATTCGCCCATAGTGCCCATCTTTAGTAGGTGGATTGTAGGGTCTACTTCAAGTATTGATTGGACGACCCTTAAAGTACCTACCTCATTATTTATAGCAGTATATACTGAGTGTTCCATATCTATCATCGAATAGGGTGCTGATCTCTGCTCTGCAAAATGTACTATTGCATCCGGCTTGTGTCTTTTCACTACCTCTTTTAGGAAGGGATAGTCTGTAACATCACCCTTATAGAATGTAATATCAACTCCTAAATGTTTCTTTGCTTCTTTAACTCTCTCCTCAGGTTCTGGTAACGGAAAAGCGGAATCTGCACCTACTTCTTGAGAAAACCTTCTGGTAGACAAGTTGTCTATTCCTATGACTTCATGTCCTCTTTTAGCGAGCCTAAGAGCTAACGGCCATCCTAAATATCCATCTATACCTAATACTAGAACTTTCATTTACATAACCTTTATCAATAACGTATAAAAAATTAATACTATGATCATAGTAGGAGTAGATGCAGGCGGGACTAAAACAAAGGCAGTAGCTTATAATGAGGAAGGAAACCTCATTGGAGAAGGCAATTCCGGTTCCGGGAACTACCATAATGTAGGGCTCTCGAAAGCTATAGCACACATAAAAGAGGCCATATTTAGTGCAACCCAAGGTAAAGAGCCAGACGTAGTGGCTATGGGTGTAGCAGGGTTAGACTCGAGATATGACTGGGAAAATTTCTCTCCTTTAGCTTTAAACTTGGCTAGAAAGGTGATTATAAAGCATGATGGTGTTATAGCACTATTTTCGGAGACATTAGGACAGCCCGGTGTCGTAGTAATAGCTGGAACCGGTAGTGTGGTAGAGGGATATGATGGGAAAGATTTTTATAGACTCGGAGGAAGAGGTTGGTTACTTTCAGATGATGGTTCTGCTTATTGGGTATCTAGGAAAGCGTTAAGGAGAGTTTTACGGATGATGGACGGACTAGAGGAGAAGACATCCTTATTTAACTTAGTCACCTCCAAGATCGGTATTAGAGACCTTGATGACCTGGTTCTTTGGGCATACACTAGTAGCTGTCAAATTGATATAGTAGCCTCAGTGGCTGAAGCTGTGGACAGAGCAGCCAGAGAAGGTGACCGTGTAGCCATATCTATCTTAAAAGAAGGTGCAGAAGTCCTAGCTTCTCAGGCTGTGACTTTAGCTAAGAAATTAGGAGTTGATAAAGTGTATTTGAAAGGAGGAATGTTTAAATCCCCAATTTATTTATCCGCTTTTAAAGGTTATCTTTCACTTTATGGGATATCTGGAGATATAGGAAATAGGTCTCCAGAAATAGGTGCCGTAATATTAGCCTTTAAAGAAACCGGGCTTAACCCAAGTAAGATATTACACAGGTAATGATATACCTTCACTTCTAGGGTCTGCGACACCTATGTACATGTCTCCTTTTTTCTTAAGTGCTTGTACTACTCCTACTTCATTAGTAAAATAATCTAGTTCTTGGTATGGTAGTTTCATCCGCTTTTCATGAGCGACTCTGTCCCCTAAGAACACAAACCTGGGGTAATAGACAGCATCATCTATTTCTAACCCATAGTCTACATAATACTGCAGTACTTGCGTATGTATTTGAGGACGCAAATCACCCCCAGCACATCCTATAACTAAACTCTCATTATCTCCTCTTTCAGCCCTTAGTATTGAAAGAGTATGGAGAGGCCTTTTTCTCGGCTCTGGTTTATTATGTCCCTCAGTAAACCCAAATCCTCTGTTGTTAAATACGATATTTTTTACAGTGATCCCTGAACCGAAAGGAAAGAATAAACTCTGAATAAACCCTACCTCATTTTCACCGTCCGCTACCACGAAAAAAGTCGTGTCTCTAGTATTCATTTGCAGGTCTTGGTTGGGGTAACTAGCAAGTCTTTTCCTTAGGCGGTCTTCAGATAGGAGGTCTTCTTCAGGGTAATAAAACCTTGGATCTGTCACGAAGTTATTCCTATCTTCGTATGCTATTGTAAAGATCTTTATTAGCTCATTTACACGTCTAGGATCGTCAAATTTGTAGTTCCATGTTTGCTGTAGTTCAGCTAGTTTTAATGATTCTAAGGTAGTAATTCCCTGACTGTTAGGGGGTAGTTCATATAATGTTAATTCTCTATAGGTAGATTTTAAAGGCTTAACGACCTTTCCCTTAAATTCT
This sequence comes from Stygiolobus caldivivus, assembly GCF_019704315.1. Lineage (NCBI taxonomy): Archaea > Thermoproteati > Thermoproteota > Thermoprotei > Sulfolobales > Sulfolobaceae > Stygiolobus > Stygiolobus caldivivus. Next base: position 672,612 of record NZ_AP024597.1, read on the forward strand.
GAGAAGTCTGATACATCAACATTAACACCTTGTGTGTTAAGTCCGTCTACTAACTCATAGGTAATTTTGCTTTCGTAAAAATCCCTCGGATCTTTTGAAATAATTTTTAAGACCTCTCCAAGTTCATTTAGCTTTAAGATGTCACCGGCTTTTTTATTGCCGTAAATCTCAGACCAGCTTTTAGGCATGTTGTTTGACCTTAAAATAGCTTTAGATAACTCTTTACTGACATAAAATCCATTAGTAGCTAAATTAATAGCGGGCCTAAGCACATCTCTCAAGTCCAAAGACATATATCTTCTATACAAGTAGTCCCATAGGTCAACTAGACCCGGGACTAAAACGGTTGAAGGTTCTCTCATAGACTGTATCTTTTCTACGTTTAATTTTTTAGGGGACCAGCCAGATGCGTTATATGATATAATTCCTTCTGGGGTCTTTGCTAAAAGAAAACCGTCTCCACCTAGCCCGCTGGTATGGGGCATAACCACAGATAGCACTGCACTTATACCAACAGCTGCATCAAAGGCATTACCCCCTTGTTCTAAAATTTTTGCACCAACGTAAGACGCTATGTAATTCTGGGTTGAAACTACTTTTTTTCCGAGAGCTGTTTTCATGTTATATTTAATTTTTAATAAGGGGAAAATAAGACAATAGGTTAATATTGAAATGGATTTACCAGAGGATGTAAAAAAACGTCTGAGTGAAGGGGTCTGCCTGATTTGCTGCGAAAATGTAGTAGCTTGTATGAGCAGAGATATTCCTAGGAGTCTAAACGTGCCGATAGACTTAGAAATAGATAGAGAAGGCGGTGAGGTAGTATTAAGGCATATAATAAGGGATGACCCTGAAAACCCGCTAACTGTTGAATACTCGATAAATAAAAAGTTTGTAGAGACAGTGTCCGAAAAAGGTGGTGAAGTGGTAGTATACTTTTTAGATGAGAATTTCAAAGAAGAAATTAGTATGAGGATAAAAATCGACAAAGAAGATCTTAAGTTGATAAGGAGGGAGATAGGCCTTGGAAGTTAAATATGTCCAAAGTAAGATGAGAGAACTATATTTAGAAAAAGATAAACAGAGAGGGCTTTTTGGTACTTTTACTTGGTTGGTGGAAGAGGTAGGAGAACTTGCTGAGGCCTTATTAAGCGGGGACAAAACTGCAGCGGAGGAAGAGTTAGCTGACGTTATAGCTTGGAGTTTTTCTATAGCAAACCTTGTGGGAATAGACGTAGAAGAAGCTTTAAGGAAGAAATATAACATTTAACCGCCGTGGAAAGAGAACAGTTCTTTCAGCTTCTTAGGGAAGGAATAGAGGACGGTAGGGAGAGATATTATAGAAATTTAGTCTATATTGAAGACGCGAATAATTATGTTAGTCTGGCAAAAGAAGTACTAACACTTTATCTTACACTCAATCCTGAAGCACAAGTCGCATATGCGTTTCACCCATGGGTAAAGGGTTCCAAAGACAGGATGAAGGAATTAAGAACGATATGTAAGAACTTTATAGACATTGATTACTCCTCTTCAGAAAGGTATTTAGGAGCTACATTTGATGTCGTAATCCTTGACCTAGTAGATAACTTCGAGCCCAACTACGTAGGCAGACTTGTTGACTTAGCTAGAGGAGGAGGTCTTATAATACTTTATACTAACTCGTTGGCAGAAGGAAAGGTCTTCAGGAGTTCATTAATAAAGGCTGGAAAAATAAGGGATATATATGAAAGGAGGTTTATAAGGAAGTTAAACGAACACGAAGGGATATTCACTATTATTAACTCAGTCTATAATGCTAAACCATTTAAAGGTAAACTGGGCGAAAGGCCAAGGCCTGTAGTACCTAATAATCCAATCATGCCTGAACCCCTTCATAATCTTTGTATGAGCCCTGACCAGAACCGTGTCCTTGACTCATTCATTAATTTGAGGGGAGCAAATCGTCGCGTTTTAGTGATTACGGCTTCTAGGGGAAGGGGTAAGAGTGCAATAACTGGTTTAGGACTTGCCGGGTACTTATATAAGCTATCCACAAGAGAGAGAGGAAAAAAGCTTAAAATAGTAATTACTGCCCCTTCAATTTCTAGTACTTCTCAGACAATGGAGTTCTTAAAAAGAGGTCTGGAAGTACTCGGAATTAGACATAAGGAGAAGAGGTCTAACTTAGGCTTCATAAATTCGATAGAAGGGGACTTTTTTAAGGTATTTTTTGAAGCTCCAGAAGCAGTTTTAGAAACTGAAGGTGATATGCTTGTTATCGACGAGGCTGCAGCCGTCGGCATAGGGATAATAGACTCAGCGTTAAAGATCTGGAGAAAAGTAGTTTTGGTGACTACTGTTCACGGTTATGAAGGGTCTGGTAAAGCTTTTCTAAGGTATTTAAATAGGGTATTGAAACTCAGGAAAGCTTCAGTGTATTGGCAAGAAATGCGTAGGCCATTAAGGTATAGTGAGGGTGACCCAATAGAGAGGTGGCTTTATGATACTCTTTTACTTGACGCAGAACCTGAAGAGCCTGACAAAGAGAAGTTATCTGTACTGGAGTTCGAGACATTGAACCAAGACGAACTATTTCAAGAAGATACTAAACTGAGGCAAGTATATAGCATTTTGGTTACCGCACATTACCGTAATAATCCCAATGACCTAATGATAATGGCAGACGGAGTTCACCATAAGTTATTTTCTCTCTCCACTGTAGACGGAGCCCCTATAGGCGTAGTCCAAGTGGCTGAAGAGGGCGGGTTACCTGAAGATATGATAGATTCCGCTTTAAAAGGAGTGACATTTGACGGAGATCTTATTCCAGACCGCTTGATTAAGCACTCAAGGCTCAAAGAGTTTGGGAGGATGAAGGGATGGAGGGTAGTCAGGATCGCAATTATGCAGGAACTCCAAGATAAGGGATTTGGTAGCGAGATATTAAAAATGGTTATCGAAAGCGGAAAATCTCAAGGGCTAGATTGGATAGGCTCAGCTTTTATGGGTGACGTGAGGGTCATTAACTTCTGGGTTAAAAACGGGTTTAGGATAGTCCATGTATCTCCTAAGAGAAACGAAAAACTAGGAGATTTCCCTGTCGTAGTAATCTATCCCCTTAGCGAAATAGCGAAAGAAGCTGTAGAGGTTGCATCTTACATTTTGAAAGATAAGGTCCTTAATACAATTCATGATGTGTATTTTAGCATGGACCCAGAAGTAGCTAGAATAATAATATATGGGACGAGGGCACATAAAGAAATAAAAATTAACAAGATTTATTTAGATAAAGCAGTAGCTTTTGTACAAGGGGTTAGCCCGTATGAATCTTCAGCGGACGGAATACATATGTTAACCCTAAAGTATTTTTGGGACTCTAAGAGGGACTGGAGCTTAACCCCTGAAGAGGAGACATTATTAATAGCAAAGGTCTTACAAGGAAGACCGTGGAGGTTTACATCTGCATCTTTAAGGTCTAACCGGACCCAAGTAAATGAAATGTTGTACGAGATAGTTGCGCAGTTACTCATTAAATATTATGGTATAACCGCTGACGTTAAAACTGGGGTAGAGTTAAAGGATATTATAAGTGATGATATTCACAACACGGAACAGTGAAGAAATGCACCTCAACTGAAAAATTGTGAGAATTAAAAAATAAGATGATAAAAAAGATTTTACGCAAATAGTAATGATACTACTACAGCTAATGACAAAAGCTGATGAAGCCCTATCAATATGCCAGGTTTCTCAGGGTTTTTGTTGATCGCTCTATATGTCAGTATACCAATAGCTGCCTCAGCTAACCCGAATCCTAAGCTAATCCACATGTTAAGGTATATAAGTGCTATAAAGAATATTATAGCCGCTATCCCGTGTATCGCCCATGCCCACTGTAATTTATTTTTAGGCCTCCTAACATCACCAATACTTAATCTCATTCTTCTTGTCCCAGTGACTACACCACCCATAAATATGACAAAGTAGAGGAAATGGGGTGGTATTATAGCGTTCTCCAAGAAACTTATGAAGCTAGATGCTGGAAAACCTGTAGCCAAGAGAAGGTAACTTACAAACGTAGTATAGGCAGCTATGTCGTGAAACCCTTGGAATATAGACGGGAGTTTTCCAGCTAATACGTATAGAGTAGCCATGCCTAATAAGGCCGTAAAGATTATACTTATGAAGCCTACTAATGTAATCATATTAAAATCTGTAATCAAAAGCGTTAATGATATTAAGCCTACTAAGGTTGCAGATATCCTATGAATAGCTTCAGGATCGCCTTTAAACGCCACATCCATCATATTTCTGGTATAGGGCCAGTTTGTACCAAGAGATAAACCATAACCATATCCTTCTACTATTCCTCCTAGGACTATAGTCGTAGCAGCTAACCCAGAGTCCAGATATGCTAACACTGCATAGGGGAAACTTGGTATCATAGATATAAATTTCATAGTTAGTTTAAAAAACCTTGCACGTTTAATTAAATCGTCTTGAATTATTTCTCTATATGAAAATTTTTAAGTGAGTACCTAAAAAGTGAGGAAAAGTTTTAAAATTATTCTAGGTTTTCAAACATATCGTCTACAGCCCTAGCTATATCTCTAATTGAAATTATGCCAGTAAGTTCTCCCTTATCATTAACTACTGGTAAGTGCCTAATATTAAATTGTCTCATTAACGCTAATGCTCCAGTAATAGGGGAATCCTCCTTGATAGTTATAAGGGACGCTGTCATAAATTCTTCCGCTTTTGTATCAAGTTTCTTACCTTTCCCTATAGCTCTAACTACATCTCGTTCTGTTATTATCCCTACCGGTTTTCCGTTTTCTACCACAATCACTGAACCTATGTTTTTTTCCGTCATAGTCTTGGCGACTTCATACAAAATAGTGTCCTTGTTTACTGTTATGACCGAGCTTTTCATATATTCTTTTACGACTTCCTCTGACATGTTAAATAATATCTCTATAAAGATTAATAAAACTTCTGAGTACGATACCGATAGTTTAAACCGCTAAAATTTCGTCAAAGCAAATTTTATGGTTACCAAGGTAAATGGGATCTTTCATAGCTATTTTGGGATTTATATTTGTCTAAATAGAATGAGATCATTACATTAAATACACACTAAGCAATATTAACACATAGTAAGTGTAAAAGCGTAAGGCGATGAGTTAATAACTTAGTTTAGTTAGTAATAAATTAGTTTACCCAAAATGATCTTTCGTAAACTATATTATTTGTGCATTGAATTTATTAATTTTATGGGTAAAATTATAATTCATAAAGGGCGGATGAAAGACCCTATAGAGCTAGCTTATTCACACTAATCCCAAATTACATAAAAATAAAGATATATAATAATAATGGAAATTTACTCAACTTATTTATTACTAAAAAGTTTTGATTTTTCAAATAAACTTTTTTAGAGGCGAGAGAGAAAACTAAACTTATGATAAAACAGCTAGTGAAATTTAGATTAGGAATGATAAGTGCGCTAATCGGTACAGTAGCTTTAGGGTTTCTACTTATTTTCGGGATTTTAGGTTATTTTCTAGGATTTTCGGAAGTTCCTTATATAATAACTGGTGCTTTAATAATACTTACCGCAATATCTATACTACAGTGGCTTTTCGGTCCTGCGTTAATCAAGTCGATCTATAAGCTGCACCAAATTTCTCCACAAGACCCTACTTACGGGTGGGTATATAATATCGTGCAGGAAGTCGCGGTTTATAATAGAATTTCTCCTCCAAAAGTGTACCTAGCTGACGTACCTTTTCCCAATGCTTTTGCATTTAGCAGCCCGTTATATGGAAAGAATGTTGCCATAACTCTACCGTTATTAAGGATTTTAACTCCAGAAGAGATAAAGGCAGTTCTAGGTCATGAGCTAGGCCATCTAAAACATAGAGATACCGAGTTACTCCTTGCTGTAGGTTTAATACCTACCCTCCTTTACTGGATAGGGTACTCGCTATGGTGGAGTGGATTCTTAGGTGGGGGTGGAGGAAGAAATAATAATAGTGGTGGATCTTTATTTTTAGTAGGGATTTTGCTTATCGGGATAAGCTACTTGTTCAGTTTACTAGTATTATTTTTGAACAGGATGAGGGAGTCCTATGCTGATATTAACGCGGCCCTTACTGTTCCGCAAGGTGCTAAGAACTTACAGACAGCATTGGCGAAAATAGTGATATCGAGTAACCCTAAAGTGTTAGAAAAAATGAAAAGGACAGCTGGGGGAAGTATAGGAAAGATGTTGTTCTTCTCTTCCTTAGAGGGTCAAAATATAAGTTCTTGGGATGCCGAAGAACTTATACAATATTGGAGGACACAAAAAGTAGGTATATTAAGCGATTTCTTAAGTGATCACCCTCATCCGGCTAAAAGAATAAAGATGTTAGACAAGTTCTATTTCCACTGAAAGTCTTTTTTTTACTCTACTCAAACTCTATTGTAGCTGGGGGTTTGGTAGTAATATCGTATACAACCTCTTTTATATTTTTAGATATAGAAAGTATTTCATTAGATATCTTGCCCAGTAAACCCCAATCTATTTTAGCAAAGTCTGCTGTCATAAAATCTTGGGTCAAGACAGCCCTTATGCCTATTGAGTATTTCCCTTCGTTGTAACCATCTGCGACTTTAGTTACCACATGAGTAATATCGCTTGACGTTACTTTCTCCATTACTCTTCTAAGCCTCTCATAATCTTTATAATCGCAATCAACTTTAGCAATTCTTCCATAAGCCCTAACATCACCTTTTACTCCAGTGGCTTTAGCGGTATAAGTATATACATCGCAACCAACTTCTTTAGAGATTTCTGGATCATAATTAGAATGTGAATCAAAAATCACCGCAAAATACTGGGAATAGTCTTCCTGTTCCAAATATTTCTCTACTATTGATGTTGCTTTCCTAACTATTTCTAATTTCTCTCTAGATACTCCTCCAACTACTCTAACCAGTAAACCTGGTCCAGGAAAAGGTTGTCTATTGTATATCTCTCTAGGTAGTCCCAGATATCTTGCAAGGTCTCTTACTTCATTCTTGTATAAATCTGCTAATGGTTCAACTACTTTAAATCCCCAAGTTTTTTCAGTGTCAATACCTAATTGTACTAAGACGTTATGTTGTGTCTTAATACCTCCTTGGGTCTCCACCCAATCTGCAGCTATTGTACCTTGAATTAGATATTTAGCTTGATATTTTTTAACTAATTCAGATAAAGTATTATAAAATAACTCTCTGAATTTTTTTCTCTTTTCTTCAGCGTCGTCTTTCCCTTCTAGTTCTGAAAGGAATTTCTCACTAACATTAACCACTTGAAGTGGCATGAGGTCACTTACCATTGCCTTAACTTTTTCAGCTTCATTTTCCCTGAGGAAACCTGTGTCGATCATTATAGGTATAACTTTATTTCCTAAGAGCCGATATGCTAAAGCTGCAGCTGTAGTACTGTCCACGCCTCCACTCACAGCAGCTACAGCTTTTCCATCAACTATTTGTTCTAACTGGGGTTTTACTTCTTCAATGAACTTAACAGGGTCGAATAGCATTTATATAAATGAGTAAAGTACTCCCTATTAAAACCTACTATTTATTTACTTACCTAAGTAAATATCCCTTATCTCATCAACGTGTAGGAATTTACTAATAAAATATGATACTCTTTCTATGTCTTTCTTCGCTTCTTCCTCAAAACTATCTGTATATATTTTTATTCCAAATTTTTCTCTTAAGATCTTCTGACCTCCCTTAGAAAATAAGGAACCGTGTACACTATACCCTAGATAATTATTGCTTTCACTTCCGTCTGGTTCTGAAACTTCTTTCGAACCTCTTTTCGTTATGTAAAATAAGGGTTTCTGTGAGTTAACGTATCTAATTCTCCCCCTCCTTATTTCATAGCCATTAACTTGTGCATCGGTCTCAGTTATTGAAATAATCTTATCTTTCTCATACACAGTTTCTACGTTTAAAAAACCCAGACCTTCCACGCTTCTTTCCTTTATTTCTACATTATACGGGTCTACAATTTTTTTCCCCATTATCTGGAACCCACCGCATATACCAAGGACTTGTTTTTTCCTTATTACATCTAGGAATTTTTTCTCGACTAAAAATTTTAAGCTCTCAAGTGTGTTTTTACTCCCGGGTAAAATTATTAAGTCACTTTTAGATATTTCAGATGGCTTCTTTACGAACCTAACACTCGCGTTAGAGTTACGAAATGCGGAGAACTCATTAAAGTTGCTCATATAAGGGTAAGAGATCACGCTTACCTCTATATCCCCTTCTCCGAAATCTTTAACGTTCATAGAATCTTCGGGCATTATCAGGGGCTCATCAAATAAGGGTAAATAACCCATGTACTTCATCCCGGTCTTTTCTTCCAGCCATTTTATAGCGGGCTCGAGGTACTTCTCTTCGCCCCTGAACTTGTTTATAAGAAATCCCCTCAAATTTTTCCTGACTTCAGGGGGTAGTGTAAAGTAGGCACCTAATGCAGAAGTAAAAGCTCCTCCTCTATCAATATCTAGAGTAAGTATTATAGGGATGTTAAGTTCTCTTGAAAGACGTACGGCTGTGATATCCTTTTCGACAAAGTTCGGCTCTATACCGCCAGCGGCTTCCACAACCATCTCGTCACGTATAAGGTTCTTTATCTTAACCCACACTCTAGGGAGAAACTCATCATAATAATAACCTGCAGGAAAGCTCCCCAAAGGTTCTCCCATAAATACTATTTCAATTCCCCTTCCGTCTGGTTTTAATAAGACCGGGTTCATATACCTTTCAGGGTTTAGACCCGAGGAGATAGCCTGATAGGCTTGGATAAATGCTATCTCTCCGTGATCAAGTGTCGGGTAGCTGTTTAGCGACATGTTCTGTGCTTTAAAAGGAATTCCGGAAAATAATTTAACAAGCCCTGAGACAACAGTTGATTTACCCGAATCACTCATTGTGGAAGCTATTATAATTGCCATGTTCATCAGATAAGTGAGAATGAGAGTATTTAAGGCGATTTTAGCACAGCTATCGTTCTTCACAATAATTCCTGCAGTCCAAATGCCTTTAGAAGATGTTGCTGATCTGTCGTTTACTTCTCCCCTGATCGTGGGTGGAATGACCGGAATTCTAGATTTCTTCTTCTTACTCGTTATGACAAAAATTCTAGGTAAATTTACCGTAATCCTTCTTATACCTTTCGTAGAGGTGATTAGGGGGTTCCATCACCTAGACGGCCTTTTAGACTATGGTGACGCTATAATGGTTAAGGACTATGACAAAAGGATAAGAGTCCTCCACGATGTCAATACTGGCTCTGGAGCTATAGGTCTATTATTGGTATATATTTTTGTCTTCGTCGTCGCCGTATTAAACCTACGGGTCTCTCTTTTGACCCTCCTTTCAGCTGAAGTGCTCAGTAGGGCGTCCGCACTAACGTTACTCTCGGTCATGAAGCCAATAGAAGGGAGCTTTTTAGCTAAGGTATTTTACAGTAGGTCAAAGAAGTGGTGGAAAATTACCTTTATCCAAATGGAAGTTCTAATCTTTTCTACGGTACCTTTGATTATAACGTATGTCCTCCTCACCGCCTTCTTCTTTATACTAGGAGAAAGAACTCTCAAGGGGTCATCAGGGGACTACATAGGCTTCATTATAACTTTATCTTTCCCACTTTATTTACTAGTAGCTGATAAGTATTGTTACCAGTACTCTATCTTGCAATTGCTCTTGACCTTACATTAGGCGAGCCACCAATATGGATTCACCCAGTAGTCTGGAGCGGTAAAATATCCGAGAGGTTAATTATCCCCTATAAAGGTAGAGCGTACGGAGTTTTTCTCTGGTCTTTCTCTGTTCTCCCCATCTTATTCCTGTTGTCTTTAATTTTCTTTATCCCATGTGTTGCAGTGGAGTTAATCTTAGCCGTGGTTTTCCTTAAGACAACTTTCTCTATAAAAATGCTTTATGAATTAGTGAAGAGGTCTGCTCCAGTAACTGAAGAGTCTAGGAAATATACTCAACAATTGGTTAGGCGAAATGTTTATGAACTCGACGAAGGTCACGTAATTTCGGCAGCTATAGAGTCCCTATTCGAAAGCCTCGTAGATGGTATAACAGCTCCCTTATTTTGGTTTTTAATTTTCGGTTTCCCTGGAGCACTGTTACAGAGGTTAGCAAACACTATGGACTCGATGGTAGGGTATAAGACTCAAGAACTAAAGGACGAGGGGTGGTTTTCGGCTACCGTAGATACCGTGCTTAATTTTATCCCGGCAAGGTTGACAGCTCTTTTTATGATACTCTCAGCATTTCTATTGGGGATTAGGGTTAATGGAGTCTTACGTGCTATAAAAGAGAGTAGAATAGAAAGCCCGAACGCTAGATATCCTATAACTACGGCCGCAGCACTTTTGGGGGTTAGGTTAGAAAAACCTGGGTACTACAGCGTAGGGGATGGAGAACTTCCTAAGGAGAGGGACTTAATAAGGGCCCTTAGTTTGTTTAAGGTGACTTTACTCCTTTATTTATTTTTTATTTCAGTCGTATATTATTATCTTTATGGCTTGTCCCTCTTTAGCTATCCTTACGGCCTCATTGAACTGATCAAGCGGTAGTCTGTGGGTTATTAACTTAGTTACGTCTACTTTTTTCTGTGCTATAATTTCTAAGGCTTTTCTAGTATCTTCTTCTACTGCTGCATTACTCGATATAATTGATATCTCGTTATTAAGTAACTCGCTTATATCGTAGTTCAGTATAGTACCTTTATAGGGTACTCCGAAGAGTAGCACATATCCACCCTTTCTAACAGAATATAGTCCCGAAAGTATCGCTTGGGGTGCACCCGAAGCTATGATCGCGATATCAACTCCTCTTCCGTCTGTAAGTTTTTTAGCTTCTGAAGGTATGTCTACTTTCTTCGAGTTTAGTGAGTAGTCAGAACCTATTTTTGATGCGTATTCTACTCTATATTCACTAATATCTGACGATATTACTGTCCCTGCCCCGTTAGCCTTTGCCATCATTATATGTAGTAGTCCCATAGGTCCGGCTCCTACTACTAACACGCTGTCCCCCTTTCCTATTTTGACCCTATTCTGTGCGCGAATCACTGTAGCTAGAGGTTCAATAAATGCACCTTCGTCAAAACTTACACTATCTGGGAGTACTAGTATTCCTCCTCTAGTTACGTTCCATGCGGGGACCCTGAAGTATTCCGCGAACCCGCCTGGGTCAAGGTTAGTCCTCCTATAATGTGGACACATAGTAGGGCTTCCGTGCTTACAGTAGTAGCATTCGTAACACGGTACGTGGTGGTGGGCGAAGACTCTCTGCCCTTTATGTAAGAAGTCTACTGAAGACTCTTCAATTATTCCCGCCGGTTCATGACCAAGGATGGGTTGTGAGGCAGTGTATTGCCCGCAGATCTTTTCCACATCTGTACCACATAGCCCGCAAGACTTCATCTTTACTATTACATCTCCTTTTTCCTTAATTTGAGGCTTTGGCAGATCCCTTACTAAAGCCCTTCCGTTTTCAAGGACAATAGCTTTCATTGAACTAGCAATTACTAGAGAGGTATTAAACCCATCGTTTAGATTTGATCAACTTTCTTTGGCTCTTTGAAATTTTCGTATATGTTAAAATATTAATAGTAATACTGGGGATCAAAGTTTAAAAATGATTATTTTCGCTTTACTCTCACTGTTATTACTGTCTGAAAGGCTACCCTTAGTAGGAGCAAAGCCATTATTCAAGGTAGACGGTATAAAGGTATATGAGAAAGATTCTCCACAAGTTAACGCTTTTGTTATAGGTAAGGACAAGTTAGTTATAACTTCAGCTGCGCTGTCTCTTGAGCCTAACGATATAAGGGCTATATTGGCACATGAGTTAGCCCATCTTGAATTAAAACACTATATATTCTATAGATTATTCCTCATTATAACAGTTATAGCCGGCATTACATTGGGGTTATTGAACGAGTTACCTATACTCGTATTCACGTACTTAATTATTTTCATATTACAGCGTTTTGTCCAAAGGAGGCTTGAGTTAGATGCGGATAGGATGGCCAGTAAGGTTGTGGGGGTAGACCAAATGAAGGCAGTACTGCTAAAATACGGTGATACTTCATCGAATATGTTTTCAAGTCACCCTTCCATTTTAACTAGACTTTCTAACTTATTCTAAGCTATAGGTCTACCGGATAAATTATCGCATTTCTCGTCTATCCTGTTTTCCGTTACAGTCTTTATAAGCCTGAAGGACTTTCTCCTCGATAAGACCTTATTATTATTACCGCAAAAAGGACTATAGATGCACTTAGGACACCCATCCTCACAGTCGCAATTTTCAGTAATATCCTTAGCTATCATGTATGCGTCTTCCAATCTTTCAAATAGAAGTTTAGTTACACCACTTCCCCCCACTACTGAATCGTATATTACGACGTGACCGCTAGGATAGCTTATTCCTGAGAGGTCTGTTAACCCTGCTCCTGCTGTAACTCGTGCTGCGGATATTAGCACGTGTTCTGTAGCGTGGAATGCTTCCATTGCATCGATCTCGTTAAATTCAGGTAGGATCGGGTGTTTAATTAGGAGGCCCTTAGTCTCGTATGTAAATGTGATCGGTTCATCATAATAGACCTCCTTCTTAGGTCTGTCTTTTCTACCTACTAGTTCATATATTGCATACCCTTCTATTACTTCCATTATTGTTACCGCGCCGTATTTTACGGGAAGGCCGTATACTTTTCTCTCTTCGATCTCCTCTAATGACATTAGGTGTGAAGAATATATGGGTTTAGTATAGAAATCTATATCGTCATTCACCCTCTTTACAATAGCCTTAAGTTTATCTATATCCATTGATTGTACCACGTAATTATGCCTTGAGATCAAATATACTGCTTGCGGATAAATATCATATAGCCCGACTGGTAGTTCCCTTTCACCTACCACTTTTCCATCTTGGTCATAGATGGTTATTATAGGGCCAGTAGACCTGATGTGGGACCTTTTTACAAACCAGATTAACTTTTGCGTAGGTAAGATTGTTTCTCCATTAATTATTACTATTTTTTCTCTTTCTAGTTCTCTGAAAGCCCTTAACCATAAAGAAGGGAGGGATTGTGTTCTAATCCTACCTTTTTCTAGCAGATATGCCGCAGCGTGGATCTTTACAACTTCTAAGTTACTCGTGTCGAAGGCTAACGGAGTTAGTTTCCGTTCAAAAAACTCTTTCGGTCTCCTCAGATAGTAAGAGTCTATAGGGTCACTTCCTAGTAGAGTAAATATGTATCCAGGCTTATTTCTCCTGCCAGCTCTTCCAGCCCTTTGTAGATATTTTGCGAAATTGGGAGGGTTTTGCGCCAATATTACTGCGTCAAGGTCTCCGATGTCAATTCCCAGTTCTAACGTAGAAGTTGCCGCAATTCCTTTTATTTTTCCTTCTCTAATTCCTTCTTCAACTGTTTTTCTTTCTTCTTTTCTGATCCCGGCCCTATGCACAAATACTTCGGCCCCAAATCTGGAAGAGATTTTCGCAATTAGCTCAGCCATTTGCTGTGAATCTGTAAACACTAGTACTTTTAGCCCCTCTTTTATAAGTATGGATGCTAGGTAGGCTGAGATAGTCCACCTACTTGCAGAGCCTATATCTAGAAGTGCATGTATAGCAATTCCTCTTCTCCGTAAAGTCCCTTTTACAATTTCTCCTTCAACTCCGAATAGTTCCGGAAATAAATATGGGGAGGCATCCATTGTACCGCTAGACCCGACTACTTGTATATCACCAAAGTCCCTTAACCTATCAACTATCATCCTCACATGTGCCCCTAACACACCCTCATAGGTGTGGACTTCATCGAATACAAAAAGTTCGGCTCCCCTTACTAAACTTCTAAACCTGTAGCTCAAGGAAAGCCCTACATGGATCATATCTGGGTTCGTAATTAGTATGTCTGGTGGGTCTGAGTACATCTTCTCTCTTTCTTTTTCGCTGGTATCGCCGTCAAACACTCCAACTTTTACGTCTATTTCCTTTGAAAACTCTCCGATCCTCTTCAGCTGGTCTCTAGCTAAAGCTTTAGTAGGGTAGACCAATACGCTCCTTCTTCCCTCTAATGCAAACTGGAGTGCCGGTATTAAAAACGCTTCAGTTTTTCCCGTCCCGGTACCTGAAATTATAAGGAGGTTTTTCCCACCTAATATTTTGCGCACAGATTCCTCTTGGAATTTGTAGAGCTTGTTTATACCCTTGTTTCTTAAGGCTTCTATTATTTTAGGGTGAAGGAATGATAACTGTTCGATCTGGTTACCGTAATCGGGTTCTAAGGCAGTCTCGGTATGTACGTGTGCTACTTTTACGTTAAAGTAATTGAGACGTTCCTGAACCAGGCTCAAAAGGTCATTTTCAGGCATTTTCTCACTAACTTTATAATTAAGTTGCGGTAAAGTGCCTTTAATGTGTAGCGTATCTGGTGTATTAATCCTTAAACCTGAAAATTACCGTGAGATAGAGCGTAAGTTAGTTGAAATTTTAAAAAGAGCAGAAAATAGGGGGAGAGATAGTTTCGGTGTAGTTGTAATTCAAAAAGACGGTAGCACTAAAGCGGTAAAATCTACCGGAAGGCCTTCTTTAAATGAGGGTAAATTGACTGGGATTTTGGATAACGAGAGTAGGGTAGTCATAGCTAATAATAGGGCTGAGCCTACAACGGAATACGTTAAGGATAAAAACTACAACGAAATACAGCCTTTTGAAGGAGAAAGATATATAGTTACACACAATGGGATAATAGCAAATGATCTAGAACTAGAAAAGAAGTTTAACGTTAAGAAACAAAGTAAAATAGACAGTAGTGTAATCCCTCCTATTTTGGACAAGTCTTGGAACGGTGATATGAATGACTTGAAGAATATTCTTCAAAATGTGAAAGGGAGCTTTGCCTTCATAATTGGTGATAAATTAAATCCTAATACAATTTTTGTTGCACAGAATTTCAAACCAGTGTACATGATGTATGACCAAAATTTAGGTGCAATTTTCTTTACTTCACTTGACGATTATTTTAATGTTAAACCCTTAGACAATGTCTTTGTAAGAAAACTTGACCCTTATTCTATATTTTCAGTGTCAACTGATCTAAAGGTTAATGAGATAGAACTGTTGGACCAGAGGCCTAAGAAAAGGGCCCTAGTTATAGCGAGCGGTGGTCTTGATTCTACTGTAGCAGCTACCTATCTTTTAAAGGAAGGTTATGAGGTTACGTTACTTCACTTTAACTACCACCACAAGGCAGAAGAGAAGGAAAAAGAGGCCATAAAGGAGATTGCGGAATTTCTTCAAGTCCCATATATGATGATCGATACAGACCTCTTTAAGCTCGTAGGTCACTCAACTCTGCTAAAAGGAGGAGGTGAAATAGTAAAAGATAGGAAAGGAGAAGAAGGCGCTGAGTTCGCTCATGAGTGGGTTCCCGCTAGGAACTTAATATTCTTCTCAGTGGCATTAGCTATAGCAGAGGCTCACGGTTATGACGCAATAGCCTCCGGGATCAACCTTGAAGAGGCAGGTGCATATCCTGATAACGAAATGGAGTTCGTTAGGCTATTCGCTAAACTATCTCCTTATGCTACTGGACCAAATAAGAAGGTAGAAGTACTTATGCCAGTAGGTAACTTAGTTAAACATGAGATAGTTAAGTTAGGGGTGGAGATCGGAGCACCCTTGCACTTAACTTGGAGTTGCTATGAAGGAGGGTCAAAGCACTGTGGAAGATGCGGACCTTGTTACATGAGGAAAAAAGCTTTCGAGGTAAACGGGTTAAAGGATCCGGTTGATTATGAAAACCTATAACTTATTTTTTATACTATATTTTCTCCTTTTTATTTAATTTCTGTAGCGAAAAAAGAAGAATGTATAATAAGGGAAATGCATAGAACGATAGTATCATTAGGACATCTAAGGTAGACAAGTATAAAGTAGTCCCAAACTCAGACAATGCCCTGAGGTGAGTAGGATCCGTAGAATTCCCTAAGATCTGTAGTACACTGATAATTAGTCCGAATAAACTAGAGTATTTTATATTTTTATATATAAAATAACTTGATATAAGAAGCAATGTTATATCAAGGACACTACCAAGTGTTATTATAATTGGTACGCGGTTTAGAAGGAGTATTGTGCCTAAACCTATTGTAATAGCACTAAAAATTAATGGGTAATAAAGTTTCACATCAGATTGAGACGTATTCCTACTTTTTATGTGTATTTTTTAATTAGCATTACTTTTTACCTTTAACATGAATTCGGTAAAAGACGAAGTAGAAAGGCTGGTAAAGGAAAGGAAATGGATAACGTTTAATGAACTGTTAAAAGTGATAGATAGACCGGCTCCCGAAGTTAATGATGCTCTTATCCAATTAATGAAAGAAAATAAAATAATCAGGCGAGGTCGATACTTTAAATACATTCAGAGCGAATAAAAAACCACTTGATTTCTCGTCCGCTTATTTCCCGTTGGATCCCGTCCAATGCTTGAGTTTTTAACTCAATTTTGCATAAAAGTAGTTGTGTACGTTGGTAAACCAATAAAAAGAGTAGAGGACTTAAGACTAATTACTGGTAAAGGTGTGTATGTTGACGACATTGAATTACCTGGTATGTATTATGTAGCTTTTTTGCGGAGTACGGTGTCACACGCAAAAATTAAAGTGAAAAAAACGGAAGGGGTGTACACTGGTAATGATATTAACCCCGGAAAGGACTTTCCCATACCCAGTGAAGAAGTTACCTATGCCGGGCAGCCTATAGCAGTAGTTATTGCTAAAGATAGATATGAAGCGTATGACTTGTTAGAAAGCATAGAAGTGGAATACGAACCCCTTGAGTATGTAATAGACCCTGAAAAGGCGTTAGATAACGGAGTAAAGGTCTATTCGAAGCTAAATTCTAATATAGCTTATAGGGACACGTGGAGGGGCGGAGATGTAGAAAAGGCTTTTAGAGAAGCTGACAGAGTTATTTCAGGACGTTTATTTAACCAAAGAGTTATAGCAACTCCTCTAGAGACAAGAGGGGCAATAGCTTATTATGACGGTATAAAATTAACCTTTTACTCGTCTACACAATCAGCTCACTATTTAAGGCGTAATCTGGTCAATTTCTTAGGTTTTGATAATATACGTGTTATCCAGCCAGATGTAGGGGGCGCGTTCGGAAGTAAAATTATAGCTCACCCAGAGGAGTATGCTTTAGCTAAATTAGCTGTAATGACCAGAAAGCCTCTGAAGTGGATCCCGACTAGGACTGAAGAGATGTTATCTGCTGGGCATGGGAGAGATAAGTTCCTTGATTTCCAAGTTGCCGTAAAAAATGATGGGACAATCCTAGGGATTAAGGGGAGGTTAGTAGGAAATCTCGGTGCACCGTATTACGACGCTAATGGTGATGAATTAGGCAATGTCAAAAGCTCTGTTAGGATGCTCCCGGGAGTATACAAGTTGGTAGGAGCTGAAATAGAAGCTTATGCCGTCTATACTAACATACCACCTACGCAGTCCTATCGCGGTGCAGGGAG
Source organism: Stygiolobus caldivivus (assembly GCF_019704315.1). Taxonomy (NCBI): domain Archaea; kingdom Thermoproteati; phylum Thermoproteota; class Thermoprotei; order Sulfolobales; family Sulfolobaceae; genus Stygiolobus; species Stygiolobus caldivivus. The sequence goes on from NZ_AP024597.1 coordinate 690,211, forward strand.
ACCAGAGGGTACATATTTTATTGAGAGGATAGTAAATATAGTCGCCAATGAACTAGGTATAGACCAATATGAGATCAGGATGAAGAATGTTATAGATTCTTTACCATATAAGAATATATTCGGAGTGACCTATGATAGTGGGGATATAAAGAAACTTCTTGAGATAGGAAAGAAGTATTATGAACAGTTGAAAAGCGATAAAGGTGCATGCGTAGGCGTTTCAACTTATGTCGAGATTACTGCATTTGGTCCTTGGGAAGTGGCCAGAGTCTACATAAAGAGTGACGGTAAAGTAACACTAGTTACTGGAACCGGCCCTCATGGTCAGGGAGATCCTACTGCATTTGTTCAAATTGCTGCAGATGTATTACAGCTACCTATGGAAAAGATAGAGATTAGATGGGGGGATACTGAGATAATAGAAGACGGGATTGGGACTTGGGGTAGCAGAACTGTAACTATTGGCGGTTCAGCCGTATTACTCGCTTCTGAGAGGTTAAAGAAAAAACTTACTGAATTAGGGGCAAAACTACTAAATGCAGACATAGAAGAAGTAGAATATAATGAGGGTAAAGTTAGGCATAAGAAGGACGGTAGAGAAGTAAAATTTGATGAAATAGTGAAGAACGCTTACTTAATGGGCGAAAGCCTTGATTTTACCGCAGTATATAGGGTTAATACGCCTCCTACCACTCCTTATGGAGTTCACTTAGCTAAGGTGAATATTGACGAAACGGGGAAGGTTCGGGTAACTCAGTATGTCGCAATTGATGATGTGGGTGTGGTTGTAAACCCGTTGCTTGCAGAAGGTCAGGCCGTTGGTGGGATAGTCCAAGGGGTATCGCAAGCAATTCTTGAAGGTACGGTCTTTAATGAAAGCGGAACTTTAGTAAACTCCAATCTTACGGACTATGCATTACCAACTGCAGTGGAAGCTCCTACGGTTGAATGGCACTATTTTACTTTTGGGAAGTCACCACACCCGACGGGTAGCAAGGGTATTGGCGAAGCGGGTGCAGTAGCGTCTACGCCAGCTGCTATAAATGCCATAGAACAGTGTATAAAAAAGACTATCTATAAGATGCCTGTCAAGCCAGAAGACTTGGTGAAATAGATTGCAACGCCATCTCCTTTCAGAAAAAGATAAGAAAGAATTATTAAATAAAATTAAGGTCAAGTATGGATGGGATATAGATGGTAAGGTAGAATTAGGAAAAGAAAAAAAGGAGGTTTATTATTTCATAGACGGTCTTTTAGCATTTTTCAGTGAGGAGCTTATACCTACAATATGCCTCATACAGAAGTTTAAACTAAATATGGCTTCAGTTACTGTAGATGAGGGCGCTGTAAAACATATTGTTAAAGGTGCGGATCTTTTCGCCCCGGGTATTGTGAGTTATGACTGTGAATGCAAAGAGGGTGACATAGTTTTGGTCAAGACTAAAACTGGTCTTCCCATTTCTATAATTAAAGTGGTAATGCCAAAAGAAAAAGCCATGACTGAAAGGAAAGGTAAGTTTGGAATAAATTTACATTATATAAGTGACAGAATATGGGATATGTGCAATGTTCGGGGTAGTAGTTCCGACGTATAATGAGGCTGACAATATAAAGGTACTAATAAAGGAGATCAGGGAAAACGTAAAGGATGTTACAATAATCGTTATAGATGACAACAGTGAGGACGGGACAGCTGAAATTGCTAAGGAAATGGGCGCAAAGGTTTTTGTGAGGACAAATGAAAAAGGCCTTGGTAGTGCGTTGAGGTTCGGTCTAAACAAAGCCGTGGAATTAGGAATAACGAGGATCGCTACAATGGATGCCGATTTGAGTCATGACCCTTCATATCTCCCTTCAATGTTTAACGCAAGTCTAAATGCTGACCTTGTAGTTGGTTCTAGGTATATAGAGGGTGGGAGGATCGAGAATTGGCCTCTTAAAAGGAGAGTTATAAGTAAGGGGGCAAATTTTTTAACGAAACTCCTTTTGCATTCTTCGATACAAGATAATACTTCAGGATATCGTGTATATAGTGCAAGGGCTGTCGAAGTAATATCATCATGCCGAAACGCTGGAGGTTATGAATTCCAAATTTGTGCAGTGTACAAGGTACTGCGTAACCATTTGAAGGTAGTCGAAGTCCCTATAATATTTAGGGACAGAGAGAAGGGAAGTAGTAAGTTAAGTAGTGGAAAAATGGCTAAATGGCTTTGGTATGTTATAAAGTTATCGTTAGGAATTACTTCTTAGAAGTTCTTTTAAGCCTTGAAATTTCCTCTTTTAGCTCTTCTATTTCTTTCTTTAGTAGCGCTATTTCATTATCATGTAACTCTACAGTCTTCTTTAAGTTTTCTACGCTTTCAGGGTTTTCGTTCTTTAGCTTCAAGTTCTCGTTCTCATCTATCTCTACAAACCCAAGCCGGTACAATTCTCTTGCATACCCCTTTGCTGTTTTAGGTGAAATTTTTAGCTCTAAAGCTAAATCCCTTAAGTTTACAGTTCCTCTTTCTTTTAGGATAGAAATTATATCTTGCAATCTGGGAGTTAGTTCCATAATTGAAAAATTATATTCGTTTTGCTTTTAAGCAAAAAGGCATAAGATAATGGGGATTAAATGGCTATATTATTACGGGAAGATGACGTTAAAAGGACGTTAGAGTACGGAGGTGTCTATGAAGCCATCGTTAATGCATTTAATCAACTTCACAATAATTTGGCATCAAATACCAAAAGGGTCAGGACTTCCTATCACGGTAGCGTGCTGACCTATCAAGCAGGAGGTCTTGACCATTATCTTGGATTCAAGGTGTTTATAAAGGGCTCATTCATGTCAATGTTATTTGACGAGAACGGCGAGCTACTCCTATTTTCAGAGGCTGATCTTTTAACGAGGATCAGAACCGGAGTAATATCAGTTATAGCTGCTGATTACCTAGCAAAAAAGGGTTACTCAAGAGTGACAATAATAGGGCTAGGCAAGCAAGGGCAATTTCAAGTAAGGGCTTTTTATGAGCTTAAAAAAGGTCTATCAATAAAGGTATTTAGCAAGGAAAAGATGGAATTAGAAATAAGACAGCTTCTTAAGGACGGCATAAATGTAATAAAAGCTAAGGACTATAAAGATGCATGTAAAGACGCTGACGTTATAGTTACAATGACAAACTCCAAAGACCCCTTCTTAAAGCTGGAGTTTTTGGAGAAAGGGGTACATATCAATGCAATGGGTTCTAACTTACCAGAAAGAGTAGAACTATTCCCAGAGGTGCTTAAAGCTTCTTCGGTCATAGCTGTCGAAGATATAAACCAAGCAAAGGAAGAAGCTGGAGATCTAATTTTGGCAGACAAGATGAAGATGCTGGATTGGGAAAAAGTGGTCCCGTTATCAGCGGTGATAGGAGGAATTAGGGGGAGAAAGAATGAGGAAGAGATCACAATCTTCAAATCTTTGGGCATTGGCCTAGAAGACGTCGCCGTAATGAAAGTGTTATATGAGAAAGCAAAGAAACTTGGTCTCGGGACAGAAATAGAGGTGAAAGGGAAATGGTCTCAAGAATCGGAAGAGAAATAGAGCTATCTCCAGTTGAGTTAGGTTCTCAGACGGCTAAAAGGGTTGAAATAAACTTAGCGAGCGGTACCCCTGATCCTCAGGTAATGCCTTTGAAAGAAATAAAAGAAGCATATGAAGAAGTAATTAATGAGTACGGTTCGAAAGTCCTATTTTATCCTGGAGCGGGTGGCCAAGAGGAGTTAATAAGGGAAATTGAAAATAAAGTCCTACCTCTCCTAGGCCTCAACGCCCAAGACAACAAGGTAGTAGTTACTAGCGGTGCTCAACACGCTATGGAGCTATTAGCGAAATATTTTCTCGAAAACAATACCATCGCAGTAGAAAACCCTACCTTCATTGAGACCTTTACTCCCTTAAGGTTAAGGAGTAATGCAGTAATTCCTATATCCTTGGACTCTAACGGTATTAACGTTGACGAATTAGAAACGCTTCTCAAAGTGGTTAAAATAGAACTTTTGTATGTCATTCCAAATTGTCATAACCCTGCTGGGGTTAACTTATGTGAAGAGAGGAGGAAAAAGCTAGTTGAGTTGGCTAATAAGTACGACTTTTACATTCTCGAAGACGATCCCTATAAACCGATTGCAGGTACTACTCCAAGACCTATTAAGTCTTTTGATAGAGAAGGTAGAGTAATTTACATAAGTTCCTTTAGTAAGATTATTGCCCCAGGGTTAAGGATAGGTTTTGTACTAGCTAGAGAAGATATAGCAGAAAAATTAGCGTTATTAGAGCAGATGGATTTCTCAACTTCTACCATAAATCAGTACGTAGTAGCTAAGCTAATAAGAAAGGGGCTAATATCCAGCAGGATGGAGTCCTTATCTCACCACTATGGGAAAAAAATGAAAATTTTAATGGATTCACTAATAGACTACGGATTCAAGGACTTTAATACTCCAAAGTGTGGTTTCTTCTTACTCCTAGACCTAAAAAAAGACTCGTGGGACGTGTTCCGAGAGGCTGTAAAATTAGGTCTAAGTTTCGTCCCGGCTAAACCCTTCTTTTTGAGAGGAGGTGAGACTATGGCAAGGTTAAGTATTTCCGTAGCAAATGAAGGACAAATAAAGGAAGGGGTAAAGAGGCTCAGGGATGCGTGGCAAAGAGTGTAGGACTTAGACCACGAATATATCTTTTTCTAAACTATTCATCATAACAGGCTTACCACTTTTCACATATACCATGTCCTCTATCCTGATACCAAACTTCTCAGGCAAATATATGCCTGGCTCTATTGTAAAAACCATCTGGTTCTGTATGGTCCTTTTATAATCTGGAGCAATGTAAGGTTCTTCATGTACGTCAATACCTATCCCGTGACCAGTCCTATGGATAAACTTATCTCCGTAACCGTAATATGCTATTATACCTCTAGCCACCTTATCCACCTCACATGCCCTAATACCCTCTATTGCCGATTCCTCCGCTTTTAACTGAGCCTCTTTTACGATTTCGAAAATTTTTTTGACGTCTTCTGAAGGAGGCCCAAGACTTACAACCCTAGTTGTATCAGTAGAGTAACCTCTGTATTTCACTCCGAAATCAAAAATTATAATATCACCACGTTTTATCTTTTTAGACGTTGAACGGAGGTGTGGCATAGAAGTATTGCTCCCTGAAGTTACAATAGGTTCAAATGAAACTCCCTCTGCACCGTTCTCTATGAATCTGTGGCTTAGATAAGTCGAGATCTCCTTTTCAGTTATCCCTTCTTTTATAACTTCGAGCGTTTCCGTAAACGATTTCTCGGCTATCCTTAGCCCTTGGCTCATTATGTCAATTTCGTCTTCTTCTTTTATCATCCTTATTTCTTTCATTATTTCACTGGCCTTAACTAATCGTGAGGGTGCGAAAACCTCAAGGAGGTCTATCGTAAAGGCCGACCACAGAGTATCGTCTATAGCTATACTCCTTCCTTTTTCTATGTTTATTTTCTTATAAGGGTTCTCCCCATCTTCATATGTAATCACATTAAAGTTTAACTTTGTAAGCTGTTCCTCGTAGAGTTTGGGAGCTAAGAAATAGGTATCCCAATAGCTAATGATCATCAGCAGGGGTCTCTCCATCTGTTCTTCAACAAACCCGCTTAGATAAAACATATTACTGGTAGGCCCCAAAATTAGGTAATCAACGTTTTTCTTTTTCATCAATTCTTTTACTTTTTCCACTCTCTTCATACACATTTAATTTTGTTTAGTAGATAATAAAGTGTATGAAGATACCCATAATTTACTCAGACGAATACCTGCTTCATGCACCTCCTTTGCACCATGCTGAAAACCCAGAAAGGTTAAGGGTCGCACTCTCTAACTTAAAAAATAACCCTATATTGTCCCCTGAAAATGTAGGAGAAGAAGAACCGAAGATTATTCACGAGCAGGATTATGTTAACCTAGTCAAATTATCTTCAAAGAGGGCGGAGTGGCTGGATGCGGACACTTATACTAACGAATATACTTGGAAGTCTGCTTTGTTAGCCTTAGGCGGTTCTCTAACCGCATATAAAAATCAGGGTTTTGCACTGGTTAGACCACCAGGTCACCACGCGGGAAAGGCTGGAAGAGCTTTTGGTGCACCTACGCTTGGGTTTTGTATCTTTAATAATATTTCGTACCCCATACTGAAATTTAATCTTAAGAGGGTTGCAATAATTGATTTTGACGTTCATTACGGTAACGGTACGCAGGACATTTTCTGGGACAACCCTGAAGTAGTCCATATAGATGTCCATCAGGATCCTCATACTCTTTACCCAGGTACTGGGTTCCCAGATATGATAGGGGAAGGAGAAGCAAAGGGGACTAAAATAAATTTACTGTTACCTCCTCTTTCAGGAGACGATTTATATGAAGAGTTATTTCCTCTCATCCAGTCGATTTTAGATGATTACAAACCTTCAGTTATAGCCTTTTCAGCTGGGTTTGATGGGTTTGAGGGTGACGGCTTAGCTAGCCTGAGGGCTACAGAAAGGACATATTATAACTTCGGATTGTTAGGTCTTAAAAGAAGATTCTACGCTATCCTTGAGGGAGGCTACAGTATTGGATTAGAGAGAGGTTTAAAAGCCTTCGTAGGAGGTCTAGAGGGAGAAAAGAAAGAATATATAGGGACTAAAAGTAGCGAGAAGACTAGGAGTAGATTTCAAGATTTTCTTTCAGCTGAGAGGAGGATACTAAGAGACTATTGGAAGGTCTAGCACTGGTAATAACACTGTAAAGCTATGTTATACGCAGCATTATAATCCCTTTCTGACTTAAATCCACAAGCTGGGCATACAAACAATGGCCCCATGATCTCTCCTTTCCTATAACCGCAATTAGAACATATTTTACTTGTGTTAAATGGAGATAACCTTCTAAATTTAATCCCGGCTATATATAATTTGTCCTCTAGCATCTCTTCTACAACCCTGAGTGCTTGTCCCGCTTTTCCCTCAAACATCTTTAAATCTTCTATTGCAACAATCTTGGGTTCTAATTCATCTATAAACTTTACCACATTGTCCACTATTCCTTTTATTTTAATTTTCATGTTTCTGAGCTCTGTTAGACCTTGGGGATCCCCCAGTATCTTTATCATTTCGTCCATAATTAGCTCGTTCCCCCAATATCTTACTTTCCACGGCTTAGTCCCTCTAATTGCTACTATAGTAAAGAGGTGCCGTACACCTATATCGACTCCGACTATAGTTTTTGGCCTCTCATATGCAAGATAAACCCTTATGCCATTTGTAAAGTCGACTATAGCATAAAGTGGTATCCCTTCTCTTTCAGACTTTACAACAGCGTTTACTTCAGAGACCTTCAGCAGGTTACCTACACTGACCACTTTTAACGGACCATATTTCACTTCTGTCGAGTGTACTGCTTGGTAATAAAGCTCCTTAGGTATGTCTCTCGGTGGGGGCCCATCTTTAACTACCTTGGCATATTCTCTTGCGAAAAGAATAGAACTGTAGATACTTTTTAGCTTTCCATAATCTAAAATTTTTGCTTCAACCATCTCTTCTTTTGGCATAAAATAAATTTCTCACTATGTTTATTTAAATTCTTTAATCATTCGAAAGGCGAATAACGCTTCCTAGTTCAACACTTTCTACTTTCTTCCCTAAATAGTAGGCTATTGTAGATGAAAAAACATAATCACCATACCGGTACACTCTGTAATATTCCTCGATTTCCTTAATTCTTTCTTTATTGTAGTAATGTGCAAAATAAACCTCAGGTCCTTCTACCTCATTAAATGTAAGTAGAGCAGAGTTTAAACTAGACGAGTATCTGCCTAGTTCAAGGATTAATTTACTATACGCTTTTTCGATACTAATAGGGGAATTCTCTACGTTTTTTACTAACTCTAGAAAGAAGAGATAGCTGTCAGTTGAAGGATAATCAGGGTGCTCGAAAGCTTTTCTATTTATAGAACCGTTATGGGCGAAGTAAAGGTCGTGAGAACGTATCTTTAGGTGATACGGGTGATTATGCCTTAGCCCGATCAAGAACTCCTTACCAGCTTTTCTTGCATGGACTATGCCTATAATTCTATTTCCCTTAAGGCTCTCTACTATATTATAAAACATATCGTCTTCATATATTGGTTCTACTGATTTATAGTAAATTATCCTCTGCTTTCCTTCCTTTTCTACTATCGCAGCTATCCCCCAACCGTGAGAGTGCGAAACATATCTAAAGTAAACGTCATTTCTCGCTGCATCAACAAACGCCCTGATTACATCTGTATCAACTCTCTCTTTTGTATTAAATGCTAGTAACCTACACATCCACTATTAAACCATCATAAGCAATATTATATCCTTTAGCCAATCTTTTCACTTCATCTTCTATCTGGGCTGGTATATGAGTAAGTATTAACTTTTCTTTCGGAAACAGCTCTAAAAGCTGTTTTAAAGAAGTATGTCCCCATTTAGAACAGTCGTCTAAACAGCTACTTTCATGGACAACTATGTCTACCTTTTCTGCTTCGGAAAGGATACTTTCACAAGGCTCGGCAGTATCACCGGTATATAAGACCTTCTTTTTACCATCTGAGACTACGTAAGCCACATCATATATACTGTGGCATCCTTTAACCGAGTATACTTGGAATTCGCCTATCTCTGCGGTCGGTAAGTCGGACTCAGTTATTTCCGCTAGTATGTTATTTCCGTACTTGACATAACGGTCAAAAATCTCCGAAAGGCCATGTGGAGAGTAAACCTTAAGCTGTGGCAACCCCCTTAACTTTCTCTGGACTAAGTGGTCAAATAACCCATTAAAGTGGTCTATGTGGAGGTGTGTAATAAATAGCGTTGAAAAGGCAAGCAAGCCTAAGTCCTCTAATTTAAAATTACTACCAGTACCCATATCTAGGACTAAAGACGTGTTTGTTCCTTTTACATATATAGAAGCTTTCATTCTTTTGCTTCCGAATGTAGCCCCTGCGCCTGTCCCTAAGAACACTAGTTTCATCTCACATCGTCCCTCTCTTCTATACTTACTAAGTCATCACAGCATAAGCCTAGACATCTGTGCTCTTCTTCTTCAATTACCTCTTTTTTCTTTATCCTAAACTTCTTCTTCAATTAGACCTTCCACCTCTTTTAATCTAGGGCCTAGAGCCCCTAATTGTGTTGTTGAATAAGAAGCTATAATATTAGCTATCCTGACAGCCCTTTCTAAGTCGTATCCCTTCTCTAGGTACACTGCTAGTGCGGCATTAAATACATCTCCGGCCCCTGTAGTATCAATAGGGTTAACCTTTATTGTGTCTACCCTTACTCTCTTATTCTTCATACCTATTAAAGCCCCGTTTTCTCCTAATGTTATTATTACAGCCTTTTTTACTTTTTTTAATAATATGTCTATTCCGTAATTTATATCATCGGCTCCACTTATCTCCTTAAATTCAATTTCATTAGGTGTAAGTATATCCACATGCTCTAGAATACTATAATCTGCTAATGATGCAGGAGCAGGGTTCAATATCCTGAGCCCATTAAATTCGCTTAGCGCCCTTTTTACAGTATCTTCTCGAATTTCAAGTTGGGTTAACAATATATCTCCTTTTAGACTATCGTCTAAATCTTCAGGCATTAAGAGTATGTTAGCTCCTCTGTTTACTACGATCATGTTTTGCCCGTGTCCGTTAACTAAGATATATGCAGAACCCGTCGGTGCATTCTTTATTTTCACGTATCCTACATCTATTCTTTCATCCTCCCAAAAATCTATAGCTCTTCTACCATATTCATCATTACCTACTGACGCGATTAGACGTACTTTAGCCTCTAGTCTAGATGCAGATACTGCTTGGTTTGACCCTTTTCCACCATGATTTATATATACCTCTTTGGCTATTACTGTCTCGCCTTCCTCCGGGAATTTATCAACTTTTAGTATAAAATCAACGTTATAGCTACCAACTACTGTGATCACTTTAACATCTCCCTTAGTTTGTTTATTAATTCTTCACAGCTATTTCCGGTCAAATAAGCCCTACCGTTTTCAAGTATGAGGTCTCCAGTCCTACCGCTAGTGGTTAACATTATTTTACCCTCTTCTCCTTTTTTCAACAAGCGATCGGACACCGTTAAAGACAGGACGATTTTCTTACCGTGCTTTTTGGCTATTTGTGACACCTTATTATCGATATTCACGAGTATGGGCCCATCTAGCTTAATTTTGTCCAAATACCTTATTATACCTCCTGCAAGGCTTGCGACATCACCATAATCGGTCAGTACGGCAATGTTTGACTTGTCCTCCTCATCTAAAAAAGTAGTTAACAATTCTGGCTGGTTTTCCAACTCCCATAGACACTTCTCAGCAGTAAGTCTGGCGTTCTCTTTCTCTACTGTCCGTTCTATGGGGGCAAAAGGGTCAACGGGTCCGTGGCCTTTTCCTATTGAGAGCGAGAATTTAATACTTTCATTAACATAGTTCTTTGCGAGTCTTACGGCTGTTTCAAGGTTCTCTCCCTTCGCTAGGTAAGCCGTTATCGCAGCAGAAAAGACATCCCCACTACCGTGCGTATTTTCCGTCTTTATTTCTTCACCCTTTAGCTCGACCTCTTTTCCGTTAATTATCGCAATGTCTAGTCCACCTAGACTAGATCCCCCTTTAACTACAACGTCTATCCCGTATTCCTCATAAATTTTCTTCGCTACTTTGGCTAAATCTTCTACGTTATTTATTTTCAACTGAGTAAGTTTCTCAGCTTCATACTTGTTAGGAGTGGTTAATATAGAGTGCTTCATTAAATCCTTTAATGCGTTTACTGTGTCCTCGGTTACTAGTTGGTCACCGCTCTTAGCTACCATTACCGGGTCAAGGACTAACTTTATAGAGTATTCCTTAACTTTCCTCTCTACTAACTTTACTATTGAGGAGTTTGAAAGCATCCCGGTTTTGGCATATTTAGGGTGTAGATCTCTCATTACAGTATCAAACTGAGCTTCAATGAAATCTAGAGGCACTTCTAATACCTTAGATACTCCTTGGGTGTTTTGGGCCGTCAAGCCGGTTACAATTGTAGTGCCAAAAACACCTAATGAAGTAAATGTCTTTAGATCTGCCTGAAGGCCTGCTCCTCCTCCCGAATCGCTTCCAGCAATCGTCATTACGACCGTTCTTTCTCTACGTTCCATATGATCTAAAGTTAAGCTTAATTTATAAAAATATGAGAAGTTTAACTTATTTGCCCCTTTTAGAAGGGCACATTACATTAAAAATGCAGTAGCTACATTCCCAGCTATACCGGGGGGTCTTAACAGCCTTTATAGTTTCCTCAACTAGCCTGATAACTTCTATATCGTCTACCCTATCTGCAACTAGGTACTCAGTAACTCTATCAGGGGTTACATAGACTAGTATTCCCTCTAACGCGTCAAACAACCACAAATAGATCCTGAGTTGTTGCTTATGGTGTTCTAACGGGATCCCTTTATCCGCTCTAGCCGTCTTTATCTCTATCACAATCCTTTTATCTTTCTCTATTATAGCGTCTGCCCTCCCTTTTACCTTATATGCTATTTGCCCCACTGTGACCTCCTTCTGCCCCTCTACTTCTATTTTAGCGCTAAACTTATCACTGAGAAATTTCTCTAACCCAGCGTGAACTAAGTCACCTAGGACGGTTGCCGGTTTTACTTGCTCAGCCACTTGTAAATCTTTATATTTTTCTTCGAATTTCAACTTTAGTGGACACCTTACTAAGTCAGTAACGTAAAACGTATTTTCTTCTCTAACGTGTGTAGATGCCTCAGTCAGTTTGGAGCTAAAAAGCTCTTCCACTATCATTTCTATTACACCTCCGAGGTAATTTTCCCACTCCTCTCGGTTTTTATCCATACTCTTGGAGTCCTCATAACTTCTAGTATGATAGCGGTTAGATTCAGAATTACGACGAAGTTCATGTATATAAGTGATAGTATAGAATAGTAGGATTCAATCAGGTGTTTCCTAGATATAGATATAGTTGATATAAAGGATATAAAAGAAGCAGTTGAAACAAAGGCTGCAGCTAAGACAAATAAAGATGACGAATATATGAGCACTAGAGAGTAGTTGACGAGGTTCAAGACCATAAATAAAGGAGTACCGATAAGCAGGAACCCATCAATTAACCTCGGGTCTATCCTTTTTCCGTGGGGTATTTTTATACTGACTTCAAAGTGCCCTCGGTACCACCTAAGCCTCTGTTTTATCAACCACCTTAAACTCGATGGGACTTCACGCCATGCAATTATGGTCGGGTCGTATTTGATCTGGTAACCTTGAGATATTAAGGAGATACTTAAGTCAAGGTCCTCCGTTAGTGTAAATTCGTTCCACCCTCCTATCTTTTCTAGAGTTTCTTTCCTTATAAATGTGCAAGTACCTTCTAGCGGGACGAACAAGCCTAATCTAGCCCTACCTGCTATAGAATACTCATGAAAAAGTTCCTCTATACTGGCGAACCGCGTAATTATATTTTCCTTTATGTTTATCGGGATCAGTTTTCCTTGAACTGCAACTACTTCCTCTTTATCAAACCAAATAGACGCTTGGTTAAGTACGTCCAACCGGGGGACTGTATCGGCATCAAAAATACCTATTATCTCGTTCTTAGCAAGTCTTAAGGCGGAATTTAGTGCCCTACTTTTTCCATTAGGGACATTGGCACGGTCTAGTCTGATACACTTTATAAAGGACTGTGTATATATTTCTTCGTATTGTTTGCAAACTTCATATGTCTTATCTGTGGAACCGTCTTCTATTACTAGAATTTCATATTTTGATTTGTCATATTCTTGGTTAACTAGCCTGTCCAATAGCCTGGGGAGTACTTTTTCCTCATTTTTAGCTGGGACAAGTAGAGAGAAGGACTTACCTGAATAATCTTTCTGTTTCACCGGGGTCCAAGTGAAACCATATATTGCTAAAAATGAGTTATAGACGCTCCAACCTGAAACTAAGATACTGAATATGGCAATAATGTCATCTAGCATTAATTAAACACTGTCATATCTCTTTTAAAATTCTTTTGTAAGGTAATACACAAGGTGAATAGCATATTAAAATACCGTAATGAGTACTCTTTTGTCTTAAGTGTTAAGTATTAATAATATAACTGATATGAAACAGATGGTAAAAGATATATTAGGAGATTATGAAGTTAAGGGCGGATCGGTACAAGCTATTGGTAAGTTTATCGCGTTCGGATTAGATGACCCTTTTCACATAACGACTGTATCAGGATTTACAATATACGGGATAGGGAAACTGATGGAGAGGAGGACTAATTATGGACTTAGGATGGCTCATAGGGACATTCAGGAGATAAAGAGATCACTAAGGGAAGCCCTCCTAGATATTACCACAATGAGATTTTAGGTTCAAAAGATTAGGTTAAATTATGGAGATTATACCACTAGCATTTGAAAGCCTGGGAGTACGGTCCCAGGCTACTCTTGTTGAGACTAAAGACATTAGAATTCTTATTGACCCAGCGGTCTCTTTAGCCCCGAGAAGATACGGGTTACCCCCACACCAACTGGAAGTAGACCGCTTAACTGAACTGGCTACTAAGATTTATAACACAGCTAAAGACGTTGACGTTATAGTAGTCACACATTACCACTACGATCACCATGACCCAGGTTATGTAATTCCCATAGATATTTACGAGAAAAAAGTAGTGTTTATAAAGGACCCGCAAAATAACATAAACCCTAGCCAGAAGTTCAGGCGAGCACCCCGGTTTTTGAAATCGTTAAAAGACAAGCCCAAGTCTATTCAAAACGCAGATGGGAAAGAAGTAAAGTTTGGCTCTACGTCGATTATTTTCTCTACTGCTGTTCCTCACGGTGCTGATGAGAGGCTCGGTTATGTAGTACAAGTTGCAATTAACGATAAAGATGGGACTGTGCTTTTTACCTCAGATATTGAAGGTGCGCCGAAGGAAGCCCATGTTAATTTTATAAATAAGGTTAAACCTAATTACCTAATTATAGATGGTCCTTTAAGTTATTTACTAGGTAGGGCGTTATCAAAAGAAGAACTTGAGGTAGAAATAAAGAACCTAGAAAGTATAGTCAAAAACGGCCTACAGTATGCAATTATTGACCACCACGTGTTACGGGACTTAAATTACGCAAACGTACTTAAACCGGTGAAAGAGGTAGCCAGTTCCGTAGGATGTAAGGTAATTACAGCTTCAGAGTACTTGTCCATAGAACCGATGATCTTGGAAGCCAGAAGAAGGGAACTGTTCCAAAAAGATAATAGACCTGCAAAAATACCTCGAAATTTAGCTAAACTCCTTACAGCGGGAGACTCGTAAGGGGGAAGAAATGGGCCAGTATTAAACCGCCTGTATAACTCCCAGCCATAGCTAACAGCCCAGTTGCTATTTGTTCCAAAGCACCCCTAGATCTGCTTAACCCAGTATATTTAGACGCTAAGGAACCGAAAAATCCTAATGTGACAGTTATTAGTATTACAGAAGTTATAACCGAATAGCTAAACGGTATTTTTATAAATAGTGACAACATGAACGGAAAGAGGGGTATTACAGAGCCTATAATAAGGTAAATAGACATTAGTAGGCCTAGTTTTACCGGATCTTCAAACTCATCAGGAAAGAGCTTTAACTCATGGATTAACATTTCGTGTAGCACTATGTTTTTATTTTTCATTAGTCTGTTTGATATTTCCTCAGCTTCTTCCTCAGGTAGTCCTTTCTCAAGGTAAAATTGTTTCAGTTCTTCCCTCTCTTTTTCTGGATAGTGTTCTATTTCATAGTTTTCTTTTTTTATTTCATTCTGTATAATTTGCATTCTGACTCTAGTAGATATATACTCTCCGATTCCCATAGAAAAAGCTTGTCCTATAGAAGCTATCAGACCGGTCACTAGTACGAGTAAGGGGTCTTGGGAATAACCCGCAGCACCTAACGCTATAGAACCCACTCCTATGAGTCCGTCCTGAATTCCGAAAACTCTGGTCCTAAACGTATCAGCCTCGTTCGTATAATGTATTACAGGTTCTTCCATGAGTGGTTTATGGTATGAAAAAAATTTAAATGATTCTTGGATTACGAAAAGTCGTAACGAAATTTATGTTGTTTTGACGATGTAACGCTCTCCTTCTTTAGAGAGGAAACCGGAATATATACCCCACTCAGCTAATATTATTTCTAAGTCATTATAGCCTGTAGGACTACTGTATGTAGTAATACCTTTTTCCTCTAGTTTTTCAAGGAGTTCCTCTACAGTAAATGCCTTAAGTTCTTTAGCTGTAGCAAATGGTTCTAGTCTATCAATAGACTCTCTTAATAGTTCCTTCCTTTTCTTTATATTTGCCTTTATAAAATCAAGGCCTTTATCTGTAATAATAATATCACCTTCTGCTAGATTAATAAACCCCATAGTATTTGCAGCATAGAGTATAGGCATTAATTCATCCATATCGACTTCCAATTCCTTCTCTAGGATGTAAATATCCACCTTACCGTCGAAGGTATTGTGTAAAGTGGTCAACAAACCCAATAGATCGGCCACTCTAGCGTCTGGGTGAATAACCTTATATGTACTTGTAACCATACGTGATCATACCCAATACTTAATAAAAATTTATTCTCTAAGGAATTTTATAGATTAAAATGCTTATTTTTATATTACATCAATAATTCATTAAGATTTTTTCAGCCTTAAATAAGGTTTATGCCACCTTTACCGTTTGTCCCTACACTTTCATTTCAATCATTTTACCTCCAATCATGATTGAGTGTAGGGGGCTTAGCCCTCAACCACCCACTCGGCTTAACACTAGGTGGGTCATGGGACCCCTTCGAGCCCAACGACACGGGGGCTCACATATCCGCAATCACCTTTTTGAGCATAGCCCACATCGGTACGAGGGGTTATTTTCGCTATAGAAATCTAACATAAACAAATATAAAAAGGATTCAGTTCAGTGCTCTAAAGAGGTACGCCTAATATATTATTACCGACTAATTTAGACAAAAATAGCTTTACCAGTATGATGAGCTAATTTTTTATCTTGTACTCAGATTGTGGGATATAGATCTATTTTAACTTATACAATTTAGAAGAAAAAATTTAATATGACCATATCTTATATACCTCAATGAACGAAGAGTTATTACTATCACAATTATCTCTTACAAGAAGAAGTTCTTCTTTACCTAAGCTAATTAAAGTAAATTCAACCACTGATTTATCTAAATTAAGAGGTATGGCAAGGTATGAATTTTCTAGGGGGATTGACGGAAACGAGATATTGGATTTAACAAGCCTAAGAGGAGTTGAAGACTTAGGCGATAAAATAAAAGTCTTGTCGGGGACACCGTGGAGAGATGTAATTAAATACAATCCTGAGACTTACGGTAATTTAGACTTTTCAGTGGGGGGTAGTGTATTTTTCGGTGATGCAGGGTTTGGGTTCAATGAGTTCGGGCTGATTAAAGACAGAGTAGAGGTTGAGGGATACCTTAACGGAATTAAATACACCGGAAAATATAATGGAGGGATAATATACGCTGTATATATCAAAAAGGAGTCAAAACAATTGGCATATAAGGGTTATACATCAGACGACATAGATGCCGTATTATATAAACTAAAGAACTGGTTTACTTTGGGTTTTCCAGCGTTTAGAGATATTACAATTAATATTCAAGGGGGATTAGCTAAGCTGATAGTTTCTTATCCATCGATTAGGGAACAGCTGTTATTAATGTATGTGTCTGACCTCCAGAAGGTAGACCCGATATATGAGGACTTGACACCTAGGCACAAGTATCAGTACTTTGGGACTACAGACTTGAACGGGCTATTTCAGATAAAAGAGAACATAAAGAGAAGTGAGAGGACAATATTACGTTTCAGGGGGACTAGAGTATACTTCACGATCTATTCTAATACACCTTTAAAATTTGCCGAAAATACGCCCTTAACTGCGTATTCAGATTCAGACGGACAGAATGACTTAAACGGCTGCGTTCTTTGCGGTCGGTGTGTTGACGTATGTCCTTATGGTGAAATGATGGGTTCACCCGTATATACTCCCTTAGGACTATATGTCCTACAGCCCTTAGGATTTGCAGAGGGACTTGTGAATTGCCATATGTGTGGTAAATGCGTTGAGGTATGTCCCTCTAAACTTGATATACTTACTGACTTACGTAAGTATGCTAGATATGATAAGATAGACTTTGCACTCCCTGAAATAAGAGAGTTACCAGCTAGTTCAGTAATCGTTTTAACTCCTATAAGTAAAGGTCTTGAAGACAGGGCAATAAGGGCACTCCTTTATCTCCACTCAAAAGGTAAGAAAGTGGGTATAATTAGGCTGGACATTAATGTGATTGATTTACTGTTGGACAGAGCTGATTGGACGGCAGTTGCCAAGAAGTTAGAAAACGTAAACGAAATTATTACAATTACCCCTGAGGAATACCACTACCTGCAAGCGTTGAAAAGGCTCAAAATACTTGATATAAATTTTGTAGAGGAATTAGTGCTTCCAGATACAGAAATAGAAGGCAAAGAGCTTCACATACCTTGTATGATTGGTATTAGAACTGAAAATGACGAGTTAAATAAGTGTAGCCTAGCTTTCTTACAGTCTATCTCCAATAAAAGTGTAGAGAGTAAGGTATCTGCAAAATATACATTATGTCCTATTACCGCGAAGAAGTTAAATATTAAAACGCCTTTAGATACAATCTTTCCTACACTAAACCTTCAAGCACTTGAAAATACTATATCAAAGTTACATCAAGGAGAGGAAGACACTGAGCTAGTAGTTGATGATGCAAAATGGTATGAAGGGATAGCGGAAGAGCTTTTTATAAAGGTTAATGAGAGGACTCTCTCTGCTCAACTAAACCGCTTTACTAAAGAAGAAATGTTATTACTATACTTTTATATGGATAAATTTGAGAGCCTAAGTGATAAAGATAAAGAAATAATTACAAAGGAAATAACTAAACTTTTTAGCTCCTAACTAAGTATATTAAATGTCCTACTTCTGGTAATATAAGTTCTTTCATTGCTAGTTTAACTGCGTCTGGTGATCCAGGTAATAAGTATATTATTTTCTTTTCTATTATACCTGCACTGGCTTTTGTAAGATAAGCCGCTGCACGTACTTTCTGGTCATCATAGCTTACATTTCTAAACACGTCAGAAAAACCTTCAATTTCTCTGTCAAATAGGGGCCTTATAGTTTCTACAGTCTGGTCTGAGGGGGTATATCCAGTCCCACCTGTGGACACTATTACATCTACCTTGGGGTCGTCTAGTGCCTCAGCAAAAGCCCTGAGTATCTTTATTTTATTATCTGGTACTAGCGAGTAACCTACCACAGAATATCCGCCCTCAATAATTAATTGCTTAATGGTATCTCCAGATTCATCTATTACGGGTTCCCTTCTCGAGTACTTTTCATACCTCGAAGTGCTGACCGTTATCACGTAAAAGTTAATCTGCCTCGGTGCGTGTTCTCTGTGCTTCTCATGTGAGTGCACTTACATCACCTTTACTTCATTAGCTATGTCTAAGTCTAAGTCGAGGAATTTATTCCTTTCGAGTAATATTCCGTCTACGTAGAGTGTAGCCCCTTCTTTTAGTTCTGTGAACCTTATTCTAAATGAGGTAAGAGTTATACCTTGCTCGGTCTCATAAATTACCGGAAGCGAGAAAGGCTTAACTGCGTTCACTATTTTAAGCGTGCCTCTGAAATTTTTCTTCCCGATCACCGTTCCAAAATCTATACACTCCACCACCTTAAAAGTATAAGGAAAACCTTGGAAAACTCCCTCTAAAACCCTGTCTTTTTTAAACCTTATAAAGTCCTCCTTATCTAGGACTTCAACTTCATTTTCATTCCAAGACGTTAGGGGGAGGGTGACCCCCTTTTCTCTCAGTTCTAACAACGTCTTGTAATGGTATGGGTCAAAGGAGAGGAAGTCCATATCATTAAAGCTATCGGAGTAAAGGAGGCTCCCCGTAATCCCAACACTATCTCTAAAATAACTTAAGAACACCTTTACCGGTGTAGGTAAACCTCGCTTCACTTCGAAGGGGTCAAGGACTTCACTCTCTTCTAATGGGACTAAAGGTACTTCGAAACCAATTTGGTCTAAATACTTCATTAAGTTGGGGAATTTTTCTTTCACCAGCCTGATTGCTTCGTTAAGCTTCTTTATTTTTCTACCTTCATACAATCTCGGGATAGCTACTACGTATCCTTCAGGGTGGTAACACCCTTTGACAGCCCACACTATACCCTTATACTTTACAAAGTACCCCTCTGTAATCATCAGTTTTAAAGGATTTCGTGTAGTTTTTAAATCCTTGTGAAAGTACTTATAGTTGGTAGAGGAATAGCAGGCAGTTCTCTTTATTACTTATTTAAAGAGAACGGGTCTAAAGTCCATGTAGTTGAATCAGGTTTTAGGAGATTCTATCCTACCTTGATACATTCACTCTTACTTAAGGGGAGGGACATAGACCTAGCACTGGAATCCCTGAGTTTCTACGCTTCCCATAAAATCCCATTATTTTTATATCCGTCCTATACTATAGGTAAAATTCCTCCTGAGGTAATAGACAAATGGATAAGTATGGGGTTTAACATAGAAGAAAAATACGTCCCTTGGCTAGGTCAAGATGCGATAATAGGACATAACACGGACAGGCTCGTAGGAGTTAAGAAATTAATAGACTCAGTCCCGTACATAAAAGGGCAAATAAGCATAGATAGCCAATATAGGGTACTCCTCGACGGAGAGGAAATAAGTAACAAATACGACCTCATAATTGTAGCTAGCGGAGCATGGAATTCATTCACGGTAAAAAGTACGTTGCCTTTAAGGAGTTATTATTGTTGGGCGTGGGCTGTCCTAACACCTAAACGAGTCCTTGACAAAGTTTTCATTTATGACTATGAATTAGGTTTCTACTCAAGGCCACTCTTCGGGATAGGGTCGTTTTTCAGCATAGTGGGGGACGGAGATACTATTGAGTGCTCGCCTTTTTCTCCCCAGTTAGGGGATAAGCGGGCAGTGAAAGAAGCGTCGAAAAGGCTAGGTCCGTTAATACCTATTTATAAGGGAGATGGTTACTGTGAAGGTACTCCCGATATGAAGCCCGTATACGGTCAAATAAGTGAAAAAATATACTACATAGGCGGGTTAAATGGTTATGGTGCTGAAGTAGGACCAGGGTTAGCTAAACTCCTTTTTAACTTTATAGTTAAGGGAGAGGAAGATAAGGAGTATTCGGCTTCCAGATTTCACGGGGTAAGTGATTTTAGGATAGGTAAAGAGCCCCATGAGTTCTAGCTCTTTGAGATCTCTAAGTGTTTCCTGATCAGCTCGTCATCAGGTAGTTCTTCCTCATTCACTTCTAGGTGCAACCTCTGTTTTTCTTCACAACTCTCGCAATCATAGACCACCCATGCATTCAGGAACTGGTCTCCATAATAGAACTCTAGTGCCCTCCACCCGTAGTTCTTTATCAGCCCTTTTACTACGCTTAATCTGGTCGTGGGGAACGCTACAAATTTCTTCATCTTTATATAATAAGGCTTTAATGTAAGTAGGTAGTACCCATTAACTAGGACCGAAGTCGGGATGTGGAAATCATCTAGGTCACTTACCTTTATCAATTCTATGTTACCTTTGCTATCTAGGTAAACTGCTACGTTTCTATAATCTTCAAACATATCCTTTAGGTAATGCCAAGGAGGTGCAGGAGAGCCTAATATCCAGCTCAACATAATAACTATTTATATACCCAGTATGATAAATTTGATTCTAAATAATGATGATGTGACGGTTTTCAGAACTGATGAAGAACGCTTCCCTGTCTGAGAGGGTTTAGATATGAAAATAGACTATATCAGAGATATTAATTCGGTTCAAAAGAAAATTGTAGAAAAGTTCGGGAATTTGTGTGGACTAGAAGATATAGTGCACAGGATCGTTGGGCTACATAAGACTGGAGTAGTAAATATAAACCACTCAGTCCTAGAGCTAATTCTCTCAGCTTACTTGTTGAGCCAAGGATTTAAGGTATATGCCGAAGTAGAAGTAGCTGGAGGAATTGTAGATATTTACGCAATAAAGGGCATAGATATGTCGGTAGAAGTGGAGACCGGGTATGTACCTCCTACTAGTGCTACCTCAGCGGAGGAATTTTTAATGGGGAGACTTGCCCTTAAAACAGCTAGGTACAGTAACGTTGGGCACGAATTTTACATAGCGGTACCTTCGTTTTATATCCCCCCTATACCAGAACCATTACTTATTCCACCCGAAGAGAGGAAGGAGGAGGACATTAGAAAAGTAATGTTTCTAATTAGAAGATACAGTAAATCACCAGACGTAACATTAGATGACGTAAAGACGAGTAAAATTAACGGCATAATAACTATTAATACGAAGTCGCTTGATGTCAAGATAATTGATGTTAAGAACTTTTCTATGTTAAAACACTTTTATAGCTAGGTATAAAAACGTAAACGAGAAGAACGGTACTGCAATATTATCATCTATAAAGGGTAATACTTCACTTAAAGTCGCTACAACTCCCGATATTGCCCCCGGTATACCGAAAAAGTAAAAACCTAAGGGGATGCTGATCGCCGCCATCCCTACGCTCCCCCAAAAACCTTTGACCCTCCTCTTATACACATAGTTACGTATTATTCCGGTCACTCCGTCCCCGAAAGACATGTAATATATGGGCAATAGCGGTATAAAGATATTCCTCGTCTCCCAGTAGTTACCGTCTAGTATATCCATTATGAGGAGGAGCGTCCCGAACGAGAACGCGTAATAGACTTCCCCACGGTTATTTTCGTCCTGAAACCAATTTAAGTAATTTTTCTTGGCTCTATGCAAAATGAGGTACATCATTAAGACATACGAGGCTACTATGGGGACTAGAGGCGATGTAAAGACATATGGGGCTAAAATAGCTACTACTCCTCCTCCTAACATGTGAATTACTTTTCTGGCAACATAAGGTGTGGTCATTTTACTTATGACCTTAGAAATGTAAAGTGTCACTATTGCTACCCAAATGGTAAGTACGACCCCCCATACGATATCTCCGATTGTTATTAACATCACTGATCAAAGCTGAAGAATTAAATTAAAAGTTCGACTATTTTTAACGTATGGAAATCTTTTTGTATAAAAGACAAGGTGACTACTTAGTCCCGTCGAAAGAGGGAGACGTATTTGTTACAGTAGGCAACTTTATCGTAAAAGCATATAGAAAACACGACGGTAGTGAAGTAAGTAACTTAAGATTTAAGTTGTTCGGTAAAGAGCTCCCACTCCTCAACAAACTAAATGAGTTGAAAAGAGCATCTAACATTGAAGTTGACGAGAATTACGCCTTAGCGTACCCCGATGTAAAGACGAGGATACTAAAACTTAACCAATTAATAGGGTATGTCTTTGAAGAGTATGTTTATAGAACGCTTTCTAGTTATTTCAAAGTAAAGAGGTACGAACAGAAAGCAGTATCGTTACCAAAGATGGGTATTCCACTTCATAATAGTCCAGATATGGTAGTTGAAGATAAGGTAGCGGTTGAAGCTAAAGTAGGGACGTATAAGAAGGACCAGATAACCGACTACGAAAAATATTACCCCACTGGGATCGTTGTTTTCCCTTGGTCCGGGGAATGTAAGGTCGAGAAATGGGTGTGTTTTTACTATTTTATTAAGGATCACCAAAGGGTAGTAAGGTATATAACTGATTTACTTAGATAAGTAAATAATTCCGTAACTAATAGTAGAATTTTTAAATTCAGTAAGTAAATAGTGGCTATGGAAATAGGAACACCTCTTCTTGAAGGCGCTAAAAAAATACTCTGGCTAGGTGGTGGAGAGTTAGGTAAAGAGATGGTTATTGAAGCTCAAAGGATGGGTCTTGAAACGGTTGTGGTTGACAGATACGATATGGCGCCTGCAATGCACGTGTCACACAGGAAGTATGTAGTAAACATGTTGGATGGGGAAGCCATTAAAAGTATAATAAGGAAAGAGCACCCAGACGCTATAATCACGGAAATAGAGGCTATAAACACCGATGCATTACTGGAGTTAGAACAGGAAGGCTATAGGGTAATGCCCAATGCTAGGGCTGTGAAAATATGTATGAACAGACTAGAGCTGAGGAGGCTAGCTGCTGAGAAGGTTAAGGTACCTACGACAGCTTATGCATTTGCAGAAACCCCAGAAGAGGTCAAAAAGGCATGTAAAGATATCGGATATCCTTGCCTTATAAAGCCCGAGATGAGCTCTAGTGGCCACGGCCATGAGATAGTTAATAATGAGATCGAGATAGACGAAAAATTCAAAGAGGCATTATCCCATGCTAGAGGTAAGAGTTCAAAGGTAATAGTAGAAGAGTTTGTCAATGTAGATAAGGAACTCACGGTGCTAACGTATAGGTACCCGCTCGCAAACGGCGGGGCACAGACAAAGACGATCCCACCAATTGAGCACCAGAGGCCTAAGGACGTCTATTACTACGTAGAATCCTGGCACCCTTATACTGTTGACGAAGACGTAGCATCTAGGGCGAGGGAATACGCTACTAGAGTAGTAGATGAATTAGGCGGATTTGGAATTTTTGGGGTCGAAATACTGATTAGCGGTAATAGAGTTCTATTTAGTGAAGTTTCGCCTAGGCCACACGACACAGGGTTAGTAACTTTGGCTAGCCTTGATATAAACGAATTCCAGATCCATATAAGGAGTGCTATTGGTCTTCCTACTCCCGAGGTGAAGATAGCATCACCCGCTGCTGCTCACGTGATTCTTTCTAATAACGAGAAGTGGGCCCCTAAGTTCATTAACGTAGAGAAAGCGTTAGAGATACCGGGTGTACAAGTGAGGTTATTCGGAAAACCTTCAACCTATTATAAGAGAAGGATGGGTGTTGTGTTGGCTACCGGTAAGGACATAGACGAAGCTAAAGAGAAAGCTAGAAAAGCGTCCTCATTAATATTAGTTTCATAATCCGTGAATTTTCTTTAGTTTTTCCACTATTTCTATTACTTTTTTCTTTACGAATTCTGAGGAGGCGATGTAACAGCAATCTTCTAGATCTAAGAACTCAGAAAAATCTAATTTAGCCAGTTCCGCTATTGACAGAGTCCATATCTTCGCGGTAGACTCATAATTATAACCTCCCCCACCGGTCATCACTATTTTTGCGTTATACTTATGGGAAATGTCGTGGATTTTCTTTATAATATCTAGATACCCCTTATTTGACAATTTTAACTCTACTAACGGGTCTGTAAAGTGAGAGTCACCTCCATTGAGTATAAACACTAGGTCTGGTTTAAAGGATTCGAGTTTGGGAACCGCTATTTCGTTGAAAGCGTACAAGTACATATCGTCACCTGTTCCAGGTGGTAACGGAATGTTGACAGTAAGCCCCTTCGCCTCTCCCTCACCTATCTCTTCAGCATCCCCTGATCCGGGGAAGAACCCTTTATGGAACATATGTAATGAAATTTTAAGTACGTTTGTATCGTTTGCGAGAAGTAATTGTGTCCCGTCTCCGTGATGTCCGTCTATGTCTACCAAGGCTATTTTCTTAAATTTTTCCTCAGCTATTTTAATCCCTAAGGCTACGTCATTAAATACGCAGAAACCCGACGCAGACGAATATTTAGCGTGGTGGAACCCTCCGCCTATATTTACTGAGTGATCGTATTTGTCAAGGATCTTTATTGCGGTTACTGTGCCGCTAGTCCTTATCAAAGCGGATTCGTATATCCCCTTAAAAGCTGGAGTATCACCTTCATCTAGGTACCCACTTCCATCTGCGCTCTTTTTCTTTACAAATTCTACATACTCTCTGGCGTGGACTTTGTATAGTAAATCTTCATTGATCATGACTGGTTTTACGAGATCTATTTGGTGAAAAGCTCCTCTTTCTTCTAAGAATTTCTTGGCCATAGACTCACGGAGGGATTTAAAGGGGTGATCGCCGGGGAATGAATACTCCAAATACTGATCATCCCAAACAAACGCCGTCTTGTGCATTATAATTATCTACGTCGAAAAACTATATAAGTGTAGAACTGGATTTTTTCCATGATGAGTATAAAAGAATTGATTGAGGAACCGAAAGTAGTAGTCACTTATAGTGATAGGATCAGGGAAATAGTAACTAAGATGAGAGATAATAACCAGTGGGTAGTGCCAGTAGTAAAGGATAAAGAAGTAATAGGAATTTTGAGCTATAACGACTTACTCAGGAAAAGGATAAGCCCAGAGTCTAAGGTAATAAACTTAATGAGCCCTTTACTGTCTGTAAATGAAGATGATGACATACAAAGAGTAGTAGCTAAGTTTTACACCACAAAGGCTAGAGCAATACCGGTGATTAACAATAAGAGGAGATTGGTAGGAATGATCACGAGGGAGAAGCTCCTAGCTTATTTCTTAAATAGCGGTGATTTTGCAAAAACTAAAGTACGTGAATATATGAACTCACCCGTAATAACAGTGAATGCCGAAGACTCCGTAGCCCGTGCTAGGTGGTTAATGAGTAATAATAACATAACGAAGTTACCTGTAATGGAAGAGAAGAAAGTGTCTGGTATAGTATCAGCAAGAGATATAGTAGACAGACTCTACAGTAGTGGTGGAAAGAAAAAATCGTCTATACTTACTGAGGAAGAGAGACTAATGGCTTTGCCCGTAAAAGAGATAATGAATTATCCGGTAGTAACTACCAAGGGGGATGAGAGTGTCGAAAAAGCTGTAGACATTATGCTTTCAAAAAAGATTTCAGGTATGCCCGTATTAGAAGGTGAATATTTAGTAGGGATGTTTAGCGGGATAGACGCAATATCTATAATTGCTAAGAAGTATCAAATGGAAATACCGATCGAAGCCAAACTTATCGGCGAGCTCAAGCAAGGAGATATGAAGGCTCTGATCGACGGTATTTTGGAAAGATATCTTTCTAGGTTAGAAAAGTTAACTGACATAATAAACTTCAAAGTTACTTTTAAAGAAGAATCTAAGAGCGAAGGAAAGAAGCTCTATCAGGTCACCGCACGTGCTGTTACTAAAATGGGTGACTTTGTGACTAAAGATAGTGATTGGGACCCCGTAACGGCAGTAAGGAAGGCTGTGGAGAAATTAGAGGAAAGAGTACAGAAGGAATTAAGAAAAATGGAGACCAGCAGAAGGAAACCAAAGGCAGAGGAGAGTTGAAATTTGCGATAGTTCAACCAACTAATACTTTCACAGCGATTCAGCTTACCGACGAGGCATTAAAAGCAGGTGCAGAGGTAATCTTACTGCCTGAAAAGTGGGTAAGACACTTAGATGAAGTACCACTTACAGATTTTCAGAGGCTTGCAAAAAAGTATACTTCGTATGTGATTCCGGGAGCTGTAGAAGACGGTGTATCAGTTATATCACCGGTAATAGACCCTAACGGAGAAGTAAAGGGGATAGCGAAGAAGATTCACCTATTTGAGGAAGAGAAAAATAGGCTTTTTCCAGGGTCCTCGACTGTAATATTTACGTACAGAGGGATAAAGATAGGGATAGCTATTTGTTATGACGTAGATTTCCCAGAAGTAATAAGGCAAATGTTTGCAAAAGGGGTAGAGGTCGTCCTAGTCCCTTCAAAGATACCCCAAGATGGTATTGAACTATGGAGAGAATATCTGAGGGTAAGGGTACTAGAAAATAGGATAGCCATAGTAAATGCTAACACGTTACAACTACCCGAGTACCCGGGCATGAGTGTAGTCTACATACCTATGAAGAAAGGTAGGTACGTTTACGCTGAAAAAGTAGCAGAGATGAGTTCAAGCGAAAACTATTTAATAATTGACATAAACCCGCTCCATTATATGGACTTAAGAGTAAGCAGGTTGAAAGAATATTCAAATTTCGAAATAAATGAAATATCATAATTTTTACTCTTAATAAAAAATAAAAAGAAGAGGAAGAGAAGAAAAGAAAAAGATTGGATTCAGATTTAGGTGCTTTCAGCTGAACTATCGTCAGAATGGCTATGGGTGTGGCCTTTATGATCTCCGTGAGGATGTAAAATTAGTAAAGGTTCATTGTTGACGCTTAGGTCTCCGTGTGGATGTGTACTAACTGTATAGTGAATTACTATCAAAACTAAATATTTACCAGAGGTCAAGTTTAAATCTTGGTCGTGGTGATATAGATTAAAAGTTACAGTCGTGTTTCCTATAGTTATAGTTACATTAAATGATGAGAATACTTTCGATAGTTTTTCCACATGTAGCAATTTGATTTCATAAGTACCGTTACTACTAATTATCACGGTCGCATTTGACGACACAGTCCCGGTCTGTCCAGGAGTTATGTTACCTAAATTTAGATATGCAGGTATTATTTCAGTACTATTATCATTACTAGTATTTATAACATTATATGAAATATATGCTAGCGGTCCGTAGCCGTGCATCCCTGCTACCATAACTCCTGTTGCTCCAATACTTAGCCCGATTAGTAGTAGTAGGACTAGGTTTTTCATTTCTTCTCACAAAGGGACTCTCGTTCCGCACTTATTAGGATAACAGGGATTATAAGATGTTTCATGCTGTTTCAGATACAGAAATAATATATTTTTCCGCATAATTAGTTTGGTGTGCAATCATTAAATATTTTAAGTTCAAAAAATGAGATTAAAAATTTAGTTGAAAAAACAATTGAATTATCAAATAAATTGGATTTGCAACCTATAATTACATTTTATCTTGAAGATAAATTATTGCAAAATTTATTAAAGAAAATGGAGAGCCAATTAGGAAAAATATTTCAACAGAATAAATATAATAGAGATAAATTTATTTCTGAGGCTATAAATATTATAATTGACAATACGCCTAAATTAAAAGAAGTTAGGGAAAAAATTACAAGTAAAAAATATATTCATTATATTTATTACGCTATCCCAATAGATACTGTAGAGGTCTCCTTTGTCAGAAACAACTGGGTCCCACCTAAAGCGATAATATTGAAAGGAAAAGTCAGGTTTACCTTTATGCCTCATGAGAGCTTTAGTGAGCTCGAGAATTCGATAAAGGTACAGAATGAGGACGATATAATAGTAGAATTTGAAGATGGACTAGTAAAGAATTTTAACAGGAAAAGAAACATATTCACTGATTTCAGGAATACCTCAGAGGTACTTCAGTCAGGTAACCCGGTTATAGTTAACTTAGCCCCGACCCTCAACACTTTTCTCCTATCTTCTGTAATTGCAAACAATGTATACCCTTGGATTAATAGGGTGAGGATTTCACGTAAAGATGAGACGTTAGAGTATGAAATACTAACCGGAAAAGCTGAAAAAGATGAGGTCGTAAACGGTATTACCATAGACCCGCAGAGTAAAGCGGAAATGTACTACGACTACAAGACGGGTAAAAAACTTGATAAAAACGAAGTTATTAACGCTATAGTCTACAAATTACCCGGAGTATAATATCTCCTTGTCGATAGGTACGGAATTTATCTTCTTACCGGTTAAGTCCTCTACAGCACTTGTGATAGCTGCAGCCGCTACCCCTACTGGTATCTCCCCTATACCCTTTGCACCTAAAGGGGTGAAAGGAGATGGTGATGGCACTATCTGGACTTCAAATTCTGGAAGATCTAATGCAGTTGGAATACCGTAATCCATAAGGGAAGTGGTTAAAAGCTCTCCTTGGGTTCCGTATCTATAAGCTTCGTATAAGGCTAAAGACACACCTATTGCTGAGCCACCTATAACTTGTTCCTTCACTAACTCTTCATCAAGGGGCGTCCCGGGGTCTATAAAGATTATGAGTTTTACCGGTTTAATTAACCCCGTTTCTTTATCTACTTTTACTACTGCGAGGTCACAAGCAAAAGGATATGCATTAAACCTAGATTTCCCCTGATGACTGTAAGTGTAGGAAACCTCTACGTTATCTACTTGGCTTATGTGGATCCTTTTACCTGAGCTTGTTATGAAGTACCCTTTTGAGAACGTGGTCTCTTCTCCCATTTCTCTTTTTATCCTTTGAGAAATTGTCTTGATCAGCTCTTCTCCAGCTCCTTTTATAGCACCTGCCATGAAAACAGCCATTCTACTTCCACCTGGACCAAAAGACGGTAGTGCAGAGTCACTATCTAACATTTCAACTTCTATGTTACTTTCGGGAACCCCGAGTATCTGTGAAACTAAGACTATTGCAGTGTGTTCATTACCTTGTCCTTCTGGGCTATAACCTATTTTAACAACTACCTTTCCTCCCTTTAATTGGATTTTCACTCCTTCAGTGCCAGAAGGGGTGCTCGGATCTGTGGAACACGCAAGACCTACTCCATACCCTTTCTCTCTCAAACTCCATATGTCATTTCTTTCCATAGCCATCCTGAGGAGAGTATGAGGATCACCAGAGTCGTAAAACGTATAAGGGGCTTCATAAGGGAATATATCGATCAAATTTCTTTTCCTTATTTCAGCTTTATCAACTCCCAGTTCATCGCTCAGCTTGTCCATTATTCTTTCTAAGGCCCAAGTGTGAGGAGGCGTTCCTGCGCCTCTAAAAGCTCCAGGCGGGTTTTTATTAGTAGCTACAAGTTTAACCTCATATCTTATGTTTTTAATTTTGTAAGGCCCTGCTAATATACCGGACGGCTTGAACGCTTGTCCGTTATACAAGCTAGCACCTATATCTTCAAATATTTTGAAATCTAAGCCCGTTATTATTCCGTTTTCCTTATAGTAAACGTTTATTTTAAATTTCCTTTCGGGGCCGGAGCTATTAGAACCTTTTAGGTGTTCAGTTCTTGTTTCTATCCACTTTATAGGGACTTTAAATTTATCTGAAGCTTGGGCTAAGACTGATAGGTAAGGTGCTAATGAAAATTTAGAGCCGAAACTCCCCCCGGCTCTTACCGGCACCAACTTTACCTTTTTACCGCTAATTTTACTCACTTCCTCAGCTAGATATTTAGGAGCTTGAGCGTTAGAAAGGACGGTACCGTCAGGATATACTATAGCTCCGAAAGTTTCTATGGGGTTACCTGAAGACCTTGACCAATATAGCTCTAAATCTAACCTTTTATCATTGGTAGGTATGGAGCCGAACTCTAGAGTCTTCTCATAGACTACATTACTCTTCACTTCTTCAAATACTAATACTTCATTTCTCATGGCTTCGTCTACATTTGTTACAGGTTCTAAGGGCTCATACTCAATGTCGATTAACTCGGCTAAGTCTTGTGCCTTATAAAGATCATCGGCTATAACTAACGCTATTGGTTCGCCCTCATACCTGACCTTCTTGTAAGCTAAAGGAAGAGTCAAGAGTGAAGAGCCTTCATTCTCCTGCTTCTCCCCTCTTTGGAAAATTAGGTCGTTTGCGGTAAATACAAGTCCACCTTTCTCTTCAACTTCTTTAGTCCCGATTTTTAGGATCCTAGCATGTGGATAAGGGCTCCTTACAAAAACTCCATAATACCCTTTAAATGGTAAGTCGTCTACGTAGCTTCCCTTACCTATGAGTAATTCATATAAATCGTTTCTCCTCATGTTAAGTTACTTGATCGGTGCCGTATTTAAAGCGTTCTTAGTTAGTTTAGATTTTACACTCGAACGATATTAGTTGTTTAAAAAACTCTTACATTTCAGTGAATGTTTAGTTTAATTTACAAGATTATTTATATTCTCGAATAACAAGATTAATAATTGATATGAGATTAACGTGGATGATTGGCGGGGCACAAGGCACCGGAATAGATACTTCAGCTACGGTTTTTGGAAACGCTATAGCCTCTGCAGGCTACTATATATTCGGAAATAGGGAGTATTATTCTAACATTAAAGGGAGACATAGTTATTTCACGTTGACTATTTCAGATAGACGAGTTAAGAGTAATACACAAAACGTTGACATACTGGTTTCTTTTGATGCTGAAACAGTTTTTCACCACTTCGCAGACGTAAAATCTTTCCTTATTTACAACAAGTCCGTAGAAAACGTTAAGCTTGATACGGTACAAACTATGGAGGAAGAGACAAAAGAAAGGGTAAAAAAGGTATTAGGTCAAAGAGGTCTTGACGCCACAGTAAGTTCAGCGTTGAAATACGTAGAAGGCAATGGAGTAAAGTTAATTCCTGTGAATTATGATGAAATTACAAAGAAGATAGCAGATGAGTTTAAGGTACCCCTTTCTGTAGTTGATAGGGTAAAAAACACAATAGGTATAGCAGTCTCTTACAAACTTTTAGGTCTAGACATAGATTTCCTAATTAAGGCAAGCGACAGGATATTTAAGCAAGACCTTTATAAGAAGTTAAACGCTAAGGCGGTAGAAGAAGGGTATTCTGCTGTTACGTCGGTATACGATTTAAAGCCCCTTAAGGTAAGTGATGAAAGGTATTGGCTTGATGGGAATACGGCAGTAGCGATAGGTAAGATTTATGGCGGACTGAGGTTCCAATCGTATTATCCTATTACGCCTGCATCAGATGAAAGCACTTACATCGAGGCACATCAAGAAGTACTAATGGTTGACCCTAAGACCGGGGATAAAATAAAGGGGACAGTAGTGGTTGTCCAGTCGGAGGATGAAATAGCCGCGATAAATATGGCTATTGGTGCTGCATTAAGCGGAGTTAGAGCAGCTACGGCGACTTCGGGACCTGGCTTTTCGCTAATGGTCGAAGGGTTAGGATGGGCAGGTATGAATGAGGTCCCAGTAGTCATAACGTATTATATTAGGGGCGGTCCTTCAACTGGTCTGCCCACAAGGACGGGGCAGTCGGATTTACTATTTCCTCTATTTGCTGGACACGGTGAATTTCCGAAGATAGTAATAGCGTCAGGTGACCACGCTGAAGCGTTTAAAGACGCCTTATGGGCACTAAATTTGGCTGAAAAATATCAGACACCGGTTATTCATCTAGTCGAGAAAACTTTAGCAAACTCATATTCTACTGTCCCTAAGCACGAGTTAGGACTAGACAAACTGGACATTGATAGAGGGAAATTAATAAGTAAAGCCGACCTTAGTTACCGTAGGTTTAAAGTAACACAAGATGGCATATCTGAAAGAGCTCCCTTAGGTACTACGCTAATGTATTACACTGGTGATGAACATAACGAAATGGGCCACATCTCAGAAGACCCTGAGAATAGGGTCATAATGTATGAAAAGAGGATGAAGAAGCTTGAAATAGCAGACCAAGAGATACCTGAAGAGTCTAGATTGAAGGTAATTGGTAATAAGGACTCTAAAAACGCGATTATTACATGGGGGTTTGCGGGTTCTGTGCTTGAAGACATAATAAACGAATCCGGGTTAGACGCTACAGCAATCCAGATAAGGATGTTTTCACCATTCCCGTCTAGGTTGGTTACAAAATTACTAAGCGGTAGGGATAAGGTTATTGCAGTAGAGGGAAACTATCTGGCACAAGCGTCGAGTCTAGTCACAATGTTTACCGGGATCACCCCTACTAATTATGTGTTAAAATGGAACGGCAGGCCCTTCTTGAAGGACGAACTAGAGAACGGTCTAAGGCAAGTAATTAATGAGAACGTTAAAAAGGTGGTGTTATATGGAGGCGCTTAAACAGTTCAAGCCCGAATGGAGTGATTGGTGTCCAGGTTGCGGTAATTTTGGTATAATAAACGCCGAACAACAAGCTATTATGGAGTTAGGCTTAAACTCAGAAAGGGTAGTTATAGTTTCAGGTATAGGGTGCTCTGGTAAGTTACCTCACTTCATGAGAATCCCAGTGTCTGGAGTCCATACTCTTCACGGTAGAGCATTAGCTTTTGCCACCGGTATCAAGTTATCTAACCCGTCTTTGGAGGTTATTGTAAACGGAGGAGACGGTGACTTATTGGGGATAGGAGTGGGACACTTTGTATCAATTGGGAGAAGAAATACCGATATCACAGTTATAGTACACGATAATGGGGTCTACGGACTTACTAAAGGACAAGCATCACCGACCCTTTTAAGGGGGATAAAGACAAAGTCATTGCCTAAGCCGAATATTAATGATGCAATTAACCCGTTATTCTTGGCGTTATCAGCGGGGTATACATTCGTAGCTAGGGGATATGCTTATGACGTTAAACACTTAAAAGAATTAATAAAAAGGGCTATAAAGCACAAAGGGTTAGCGTTAGTTGACGTGTTACAACCATGCCCTACCTATAATGATATAAATACTAAAGAGTGGTACGATAAGAGAATTTACAAGCTGGATAATGACACTGGTTGGGATCCAGTAGTTAAGGCTGAATCTGAGACCAAAGATAAACTAAAGAAAGCAATAGATAAGAGTTTTGAGTGGGGGGACAGGATACCTATAGGAGTATTTTACGAAAACGAGTTAATCCCCTCTTTTGAAGAGAGAATAAAGCAAAATTCCCCCTCTTACTCTCAGTACTACCCCGCTGCTCAACAAATAGAAATAGATAGAAAACCGAATACTCTAGTAGAGGATATCCTTAAGGAAAAAAGAGTAGAGTATTAGATTTCAAGTTTTCCGTTTTTTAGGTATATTTTTCTAAAAGTAGAAGGTAAGTTATTAATGTCTTTTTGTGAAGCTATCATTACACAACACCAGTCTTTATATTCCCAAGGATCCTGGTCTCTAAGGAAAAAGGACTTTAACCTATCAGGTGTTGAAGTTTCCAGTAACCTATAGTCTTGGAGTGTCGAGAAAACCGCGTAGATGTTGTCGCTCTGTATCTCTTTATCCAACACTTTCCAAAATACTGGTCTAGATTTCACCTTTTCCCACGGTTCTGTGAGTTCACCTACTTTAAACCCGGCTGGAGCAGAGCCTACTACTTCTAATATCTCTTTCATCTCAATTTTTCCTTCGTTATCTATTATCACTAACGTGTCTCCTTTAGGATAATAAAAATAGTATTTATTTCCAGCAGAGCCTAGAAGTACTACGAAGATCCTCTCTCCGTTATAATTGAGGAAGTATTCTTCAACAGTCAAAAGCTATACCCGAACATAAAACGTGATTGGGATCTAATGAATTTTTCAGTATTTGAAGCGACGTATACGAATAGCCCAGACAGTCCTCATTTTCTCTACACCCCCTCTCGATTATAACGGTATAACCTTTATCTCGTAATGAAAGAGCCCTTTCATCGCAAGTCCTAATATACCCACTACCGTAAAACGCAACTCCTGAGGAAAGTTTTTCTAAGACTTGTACTTCAGCTCCCCTCGATACTACTATCCCAAAAACTCTCTCACATTCTAGTTCGGTATGAATAACCCCCTCGACACTCTCTCTATTTTTAGATATTCTTTCGATATAAGTTGAGAACCCAGCAAATATCGCATAATGGGTAACGCCTGAAGAACCTAGAGTAGAGACTATTCCCCAAGGGTTTTCATATAATACTTCTTCTGGTCTGTCAACTTTTAAAGATACTATCTTTTCTGGCTTAGGTAGTACCTTGAGGTTTAACTCTACATAAACGCCTAGCGTGCCCAAGGTACCTGCCAGAGTTTTCCATATCTTATAGCCGCTTGAAAATTTTGTAGTCTTACTCCCGCTCTTTATCAGTTTCCCGTCTCCCGTAATTATCTTAGCACCTAGAATGAGGTCTTTAGGATATGGAAACCAGATTGAAAACGGAGAAGGAAAATTAGTAGAGAGCAGCCCTCCTATTGTACCATCATAACTGGAAGGGAAAAACAAGTTTTTTTCAGACAGATAAGCCTGAAGTTCTTTTGTTGTGACCCCACTTTGGACTGTTACATAAAGGTCTGAGATAGAACTTTCCAAAATCGAGTTAAGTAGTTCAGTAGACACGCAAATATCAAACTCAGATTCTCTGACGTGATGCTTTCCAAGTCCTAATACGTGTATTTTTTTGTTCTCTTTATTGCTTTCTTTTATTATCTCAATTAAATCGTCATAGGAGGTCGGCTTTACGAGCTCGTTACATTTCATGGCAATGTATAAGCATTTTAAACTATAATACCAATTTAAGCTTGTGCTATTACGGGAGGAGTTAAGCAAAATTGTTGGAAATGAATGGGTGATCTCTTCGGACGAGAAAAAACTTTATGGTTTTGACGGTCTCACTGCGGTAAAGGGAGAACCCGAACTGGTAGTCTTACCGGGTAGTGAAGAAGAAGTTATTAAGGTAATAAGACTGTTAGTGTCTAGGAAGAGAAAAGTTATAATCAGAGGTTCAGGTACTAGTCTTAGTGGGGCTACGGTTCCCCTTAATGGGGACGAGGTAGTAGTAGGTCTAAGTAGAATAAATAAAGTCTATAGGTTGGAGGGGCTGGAAATTGAGGTAGGTCCAGGGATTATAAATGCGATGGTGACTAAAAACGCCCCTCCTAATTTATTTTATGCGCCTGACCCTGCCAGTTATCAAGTCTCATCTATTGGAGGAAACATTTCCCATGATTCAGGCGGTATCCATGTGGTAAAGTATGGACCTACGTTTAATAGTATTATAAAAATTAAAGTTATTTTACCTAATGGTGCAGTAGAAGATTTCAGGCCCTCTCCTCTCTTTAACCCTACGAGTATATTTATCGGTGCCGAAGGTACTCTAGGAGCGGTTCTCAGGGCGAGGCTCAGACTCTTTATAAGGCCTAAAGAGAAAAAGAGCGTAATAGCTACGTTTAATTCACTAAGAGACGCTGCAAATGCAATAGTTGATATATTCAGACACGGGATAGTCCCTTCGGCATTAGAAATGATGGACAGGTACTCTATTATCGCTATTGAAAAAAGCCGGTATAAGGCCGGTATACCTGAGGTAGAAGCATTACTTTTAATTGAACTCGACGGGTCTCAAGTTTTTGAGGAGGAGAGTAAAGTTAAGAGCCTTATTGCGAGCAACGGAGGAGAAATAATTAATGTTAAGGATGATTCAAAGTATTGGAACGCGAGAAAGGGTGCATTTCCGGCTATGGGGTCAATTTCTCCGGCTTATATAACCTTAGACTGTAATGTCCTGAGGAGTAACCTAGCAGATACGTTAGAAAAAATTAGAGAGATCGCTAGGAAATACAATGTCTATATCGCTAATGTATTTCATGCGGGAGACGGGAATTTACATCCTTTGATTTCATACCACCCAGACGACTTCTATAGTTTCTATAGGGCAGTTAGAGCAAGTGATGAAATCGAGAAGATGGTTATTGAAAACGGTGGTGTACCGTCTGGTGAGCACGGTATTGGGATAGAGAAGGTAAAGTATATTGAAAAATATTATGACGCTGACAGTATTGAAGTAATGAGAAGGTTAAAACATAACTTCGACCCGGAAGGCCTTTTTAACCCTTGCAAGATATTTGGTGGGTGCAACATAAATTCTAAGGAACTAAAGGTGCTTTGGGAATGGGATTAAATGAAGAACTATCTAAGTGTGTCCATTGCGGTTTCTGTCTAGAGGCTTGCCCTACATATGTCATCACTAGGTCAGAGACTCACTCTCCGAGGGGCAGGATTGCGGCTGTAAAACTAGGGATAAATAGTGAGGGTTTAGCTACGTGTATGTTTTGTAGAAGATGCGAACTTGCTTGCCCCAGCGGGGTTAAGTATTCCGATATAATAACTGCAATCAGAAAACCTAATCTATTAGAAAAAATAATACTGAAAATGTTAGAAAATCCTAAGAGTCTAGTATCATTTGTAAAACCCGTCCTTAGGTTAGAGGGCTTTTCGCCCCTAGAATACGAGGACGAGGACTACGATATAGTATTATTCCCAGGTTGTATAACCTCTGTTGTATTCAGGAAGACAGTAGAGAACGCTTTAAGGTACCTCAAGAGTCAAGGGTATAGAGTGAAGATATTCAACGGCTGTTGCGGGTTAGCTCACGCTCACGTAGGAGAGATGGAAAGGGCTAAACAACTGGTAGGCAAATTAAAAGAGGTTCAAAATAAGCCTATTATCTC
Source organism: Stygiolobus caldivivus (assembly GCF_019704315.1). NCBI lineage: Archaea > Thermoproteati > Thermoproteota > Thermoprotei > Sulfolobales > Sulfolobaceae > Stygiolobus > Stygiolobus caldivivus. Next base: position 727,267 of record NZ_AP024597.1, read on the forward strand.
CCTTTCGTCTAACTGTTCGGCTTTTATGAAGGAGAACGGGTTAGACGTGTACGATTTTTCAGAGTTTATAGTCAAGTTAAATAAAGACTTACCTAAAAAGGATATTGAGGTTACTGTTCATGAACCTTGCCATGCCCACTTACTTGGATTAGATAAGTATACTAGAGAAGTTTTGCTCAGGATGGGAGTTAACATTAAAGAATCCGAGGAGCCATCTTTCGAATGCGGTGCGGGTGGAGATTATTTCCTTTTTCACAGAGAGCTTTCTGAACAAGTTATGAGCGTAAAGAGAGAGAAGACTCTAAAGAGTGGAGTCAGTACTGTCGTGTCTACTAATCCATCATGTTCAATTGCCTTCCTGAAGATGGGCTTGACCCCAGTTCATGTTGCTGATTTGATTTTTAAGTAAAGAGTCTGTTCTACACCGTCTCCTATTGTCATAGTAGAGTAGCGAGTATTATGAGAAGAATCGGAATTAAAGACTACAAAGACAAGACTCTAGACATGATAATTACGGTAATTAACCAAAAAGGTGGGGTCGGTAAAACAACTACTTCGGTTAACCTAGCCTATACTTTAGCTAAGGTAAAAAATACAGCTCTAATTGACCTCGACCCAGAAGGAGGTGCAACTGTGTCTTTCGGGATGAGAAGAGAAAAGAAAGATTATCCTTTAGGTGGAAAAAGCGTTAACATATTTAACGTCGAAATGTTCCCCGCACATATTGGACTACTTAAAGTCGAGCTGAACGGCGATATAGAATCAACAGTATCTATGTTGCATAAGATATCTGAATCGTTTGACTATTTAGTGATCGATACACCCCCTAATTTAGGTACCTTATCAGTATCAGCTATGATGGCTGCTGATAAGATAGTCACTCCGATTACGCCTCAACCGCTAGTCTTAGAAGCTGCTAGAAACCTAGATTCTAGGCTCTCTAGCCTCAATAAAACGGCACTGGCTTTTACCAACATGAGCAAGAAAGCGGTTAGTGTAGAATACTCTGCGGTGAAGAGTATCGATATAGCGATCCCTCAATCTAAACTCTTCTCTGAAGCCACTAGACTAGGGGTTCCTGCAATAAGATATGAAGAGTTTAGAGTGAAGAAGCCGAAGTTTGGAAGCCTTTACGAAAAACTAGCTAAGGTAGTGACGGAGTCATGAGTGAGCTCGACCTAATCCTTAAACGGAAAAGAAACGATTCTGAGCATATAGATGAGAAAAAGGAGAGCTCATCTGAACAGGAAAAAGAAACGAAACAGGATATAACCCAAGAAAATAAAATAGAATTGTCATTACAAGTTTCAGAGACAAAACCTACTCCTGAAGTAAAAATAAGTGGAGAGGAAGTAAAACATGAGAGTGGGCAAGAGTTACAAGTAAAGCAGAAAATGAGAGAATTTATTGAAAAAGACCCTAAAATTGGAGTGTGGAGTTATCCGGCTTTTCTTGTGCTCCAATATCTATATCATACTGTCCCAAGTTTCAAAATGAGTAGAGTTGCTAAAGAAGCATTAGAAAAAGGATTAAGTGAAATGTATCCAGACCTCTTCAAGATAGCAACGGAATTAGCTAAAGAAGAAAAGAAAATTTGATGGTATTTCTTTCCTAGCCCCTTTAGCAAGTGAATTTTTCACCCGATTAATCTCTCTTCACTATTTTTGTGTATGTAAAACCTAAGAGAGAAATAATGAGTAATAGTAGACCGCTCCCTAATAATAGAAAATCAAACTTAAAAAGATCAGAATAGTGAATGAGTAAGATGGTAAATGAGGTAGTACGTGTATTGGTTATAGTAGCCTGGGAAACAGTATAAACATTTTCCACCTGGTTATTTGTTTGTACTTTTCCTATTTCTTGTGCACCAGCTGGAGCAAGTGCAGGGGGTCCTTGAACTATGACTTCAGCACTAGATACGACTACAGAAGAATTAGGGGACACAGTGACTTTCTGCTCATAATGATAAATCAAATAATCCCCAAATGCCACCCCAGTAACCAATAGTAGAATTGATAGTAATAATAATATTTTCCAGTTTATCACACTTTGTAAACTTTACCTCGCCAAAATATATACTTTTCCTTATATGAAATTATGGCTACAAAAAGTGTGAAAAAGATTGCTGGTACAGACATTATAGAAGGGATTATGGAGTATTTAATGCCCGAATTAAGTCCCCGAATTATATTCTTAGAAATCCACATAAAAAACGGAGATATGAAAACTAAGTTGTGTAAGATTAATAATAGGGCTAAAAATAGTGCGAAAAACACTGACACGATCAAAAACCCTTTGTAACCCTTATTCGAATAAATCCTAACCGTTAAAATTTGCCTCTTAGACCACCTAATTAAATCGTTTTCGTCGAAAACGTTAAGGGGCATAGCCTTGAATACAAAACCTATTTTACCTCTCTGCTTAGCTATTCTCGACAAGGTACAATCATCACACCACTGCTTCTTCAAATCTTCAATTACGTCAACGGAAAAGAAATCTCTCCTAAACGCCATTGACCCACCCCATAAAAAAGTCCCCCCTACAGCTTGTGACTCAAAACCAAATGTCCAAAACCCAGCCCTAATTAAATTCTTTAACGAGAACTTATAGGGTTTAGGCCACGAAAATACGGTCGTGGCGACATAATCGGATAAGGGAGATACCAGCTCTTTAAGCCAATGCCTCGGATAGTAAGTGTCAGAGTCTCCAAATACTATTATATCACCTTTAGCGTACTTCAAACCGGTTAGCTGTGCCTTGATTTTTCCGCTACATTCTTCACAAACACTCTCAGCTACCACTACTTTTATGTTATACTTTTTCAAAACGTCCACTATAGGGTCTTTTATATCGTCTACTACATAGATTACTTCATAGTCCTTATAATCTTGGTTAAGAAGTGATCTTATATTACATTCAGCGTTTACGTCTATCCCTCTTACGGGTATTATAACAGAGGTAAATCCTTTATAGTTTCCTTTCACCGAAGACCTGAGTTTGACTTCCTGAACTACCTGATAAACTATTAATAAATCTGCTAGAACTGGTAAAAGTAATAATATTTCCGAGATTAACATACTCTAATCCCAAACGTTTTAGCAAGTTTAAAGCGTTTTCACTTATACCCGGTGCTACCAGGATACCCCTTACTTTCTCACCCCTTTCTTTGAAATACATTACGTATCTGTAGAGCTGAGAAACGGCTTGAAGGGTAGCTTTAGACCTCTTAAACTCCAACACTAAGAAGTTTCCTTGTGAATCTTTCCCCAGTAGGTCAACCTTTCCGTAAGGTGTAGTATATTCACGCTGTATAGGGATAAATCCGTCCTCTATTAATTCAGGCTTGGAGATCACCATATCTACCTCATCTTTTTCACTCCCCATCAGTACAAAGTTTCCCTCATTCACGTAAGCTGATGTTATATAGAATACTCTAGACATCAAAATCTCCAGTATTTCCTTTGGTCTCTTCCTTTCAGCTTTCACTCTCAAGACTCTATCCTCTACACTTAACTCTATTTTACTTCCAGGTGGTTGCCAGTTTATAGGCTCTCTCTTAGTCCCTTCATGGATGATAACACTCCCGTCAGGTTTGATTAAAGTAAGCCTAACTGATAAAGAGGCGTGAGAAAATGCCCTCCCTCTGTATAATATCTCGCACTCTGCAAGGATTGTTAAAAGTGTTTTACCTACGTACTTTTCTAAAAATGATTTAGCGTCACCTACTGTGGGGTCTAGTAATACTTCATACACAGTATTACCTAAAGATAAGCAATATTTAAATGATCAAAAGTTTCAGTCTACTGTTTTACTCTCTTGACTATTGCGTCTAGACTCTGCATACCCTTTTCAGGTAATCGAGGAGTTCCTTTACTTCAATAATCGTGGGGTGCAGAGAGGAGACTATAGACAGTACCTTCAAAGAGTCTTCGCTCCATAGTTCACAGTCTTCAGAGTATTCTAGAGTAGTCTTTGAACCCTCTTTTATCTGCAGTCTAGTACACCCTTTTTTGCTCTTTATAAATAACTTAAGTATTCTCTGGGGTATGACGTCCCCAGCCATGTTTAAGTTCCTATCGAAAAATACTTTGTTGATTTCTAATAGTATCTCTGAGATCTCGAAATCTAAATAACTAGTAGGTTTAAGGTTTAAAGGCCTTTCACTGAGGTCGTCTACATAACGTTTAATTAAGGACACCGGTAAATCAAATTCTATTGATGCTTTGTTCAGCCCATCTATTATAATATCCTTCACATTTTTCAGTTGGTCCTTTATAGACTCTTCTGCCTCCGCACCTTTTTTGACAATTAAGTTATGCGGGTCGAAGAATCTACCGTTTTCAAAGCTGACTCTAGAGTTATTAGTATGGAGTTTTATTATCTTACTCCCATTTATGAAGGCTGACTCTAGGTTTACTAGGTTATAATTATACAGAAACTGAAGAGAATCTTCAGAGCAATGGAACGTAAAACTGACCTCTGTCATGTTTTCAGCCTCGCTCCTCCATCCACGGGTATAACTACTCCGTTCACCCAAGAGGACTCTTCACTTAATAACCACACTACCACTCTGGCAAAGTCTTCAGGGGGAGCTTTATAGTCCCCTAGTCTCCTCATCTTCTTCCAGTCCCTGTTGGGCATAAACTCGCCGTCAATTACGCTCGGAGCTATACCTACCACTCTAATCTCTTTTTCAAGGAGTTCTGAGGCAAGGACTTCTACCGCTTTAGCTATTCCGGCTTTAGCGATGCTATAGGATAACTGAAAAGGTAAAGCTGTATATATGCCTCTTATAGCTGAGACTAAGACAACAGTCGACCCCCTATTAAGTCTAGACAGAGAACTCTTCACTACATAGAGAGGAGTCTTTAAATGGTTGGTAATCATTTCGTCAAGCCCTTTTATGTCATTTATCGTGTCTTCAACATAACCCCCTACTGTTACTACTAGGTCAGTAAAATCTCCGGCTTTATTTACTACTTCTTCAGCTTTCTCAGGGGACGAGACGTCTCCTACTACATATTTACAATTCTTCACGTTCTCGCAAATTTCTCTGAGTTTCTTCTCATTTCTAGAGTTTACAATTACTTCAGCACCTTCTATGGACGAAAAATACGCAATAGCATAACCTAGTCCTTTACTTGTCCCTACGATAAAAATTTTCTTACCTTCTAATCTCCCCATTATAAAAAATAGATCAACGGTTTGATTTAAGTAATAGTTTAATATTTTCTGTTGACGTAACGGGCATACTGCACGTATTGCCCTTACATACATAAGCCCTACTACTGCCTTGATTAAACTTAACCATCGACCTGATAAAAGACGGTAGGAAGTCGACGTCATCTGGCGTTACGACCTCTACCACCTTCATTGGGTGATAAGACAGCAAAGACGCTTTATGAAGGCTATCAGCCTTACCGTCTTTCTCGTTAACTATAACCACATGAGCCGTACCTTTAACTAGAGATGATACAATTTGGGTAACTCCAGCAGTGAAGAGGGGACTAGGAGCGAAAGGGACTTCTAGATCTATTGTCTCTCCTTTAATTATCTTTGTCTTTAAAATTCCTTTGAGGGCTAATGACGCGACCGATTCATTAGGTGAATCAACAGGGTAGTTATAGTCTAGACTCTTTACTCTTTCCGATAGCTCTATGGATAGTTCTCTGTACTTTTTGTCCCCTGTCACTTCATAGGCTGTAATTATTGCGAGGAGGGCAGAAGCGTAATCTTCAGGTAACCCTTCTTTTCCACCGTCTAGCCTCCTTGATACATTCGGCGAGATCTTTTCTATTACTTTTAATGCCTCTCTCATCCCCTTGCCCGTTATTATACTGGATTCTAGCAAGGCTTGGGCTACTCTAGCATTGGGATACGTGTATGTATTGTCGTCCTTAAAAGGAGGCTTTCTGTGTGTTTCTCTATATTCCAGAAGTTTAGCCCTTACCTCCTTTAATTTACCTAACGGGTCATTAAAGTGTTTCGAAAGGTCCTTGAGGTCCGCAGTCCTCTTTAGGACTTTTCTCCCTTCAACTTCTTCTCCTCTATCTACGTTGAATACCCTTACCCATAGTCTATAGTCTTCATTCTGCAGTGCGTCTCTAAACTCGTCTTCAGTCCACGTGTAATAATAGCCTTCTTTGCCCTCCGAGTCCGCGTCTAAACTGTTAGCAAAACCTTCTCCTAGAAACATCTCTCTCAGTATAAAATCTGAAGTTAACGTTAATGCGTCTAAGATTTCTGTGTCTGTGCTGTAGTGATAAGCGTGAACGTAGTCTAAAAGTAACTCTGCGTTATCTATCAAAAGTTTCTCGAAATGAGGGACATACCACTCATCATCTACCGTATACCTATGGAATCCTCCCCCGACTTGGTCAAATATACCACCGTAATACATCTTCTTTAGCGTATACATAGATAACCTAGCTTCCGTATCGCTGTTAGTATAGTATGAATAAGCTAAGAGCAACTCATCAATAGTAGGATGCGGGAACTTCATTGTACCTTGTAGTCCGCCGTGGTCAAAGTCATAGTTGGAAACTATAGCTGATACGACTTCTTCTACTTTGTCCCACTCGGCTTTTTCCTTAGAGTAGGTTATACTCTCGAGAGAAGAGTGAAGAGTTTCAGCTACTTGGGTAATTTTATCTCTTTCTTCTTTCCAAACCCTGGATAATTCTAAGAGAAGTTTTTTGAAGCCGATTCTCCCGTAAGCGTCATCAGGCGGAAAATAAGTACCGCCGTAAAAAACTTGACCTTCAGGTGTCATAAAAACCGTCAAAGGCCAACCCGATTCACCGGTTAGAGAGCTAACGGCCAGTTGAAGTTTTTTATCTAAATCGGGCATTTCATCCCTATCTACTTTAATAGCGATAAAATTCTCGTTTATTATCCTAATTACTTCTTTATCTTTATACGTTGTCTCGTCCATAACGTGACACCAATGGCACCACGCTGCCCCCACATCTACAAGGATCGGCTTATCCTCTTCCTTAGCCTTTCTAAATGCTTCCTCTCCCCATTCATACCAATTTATCTCACTGTCAGCTGATAACCTTAAGAACGCGCTCTTAGAGTCTTTTAATTTATTCATGAATAATAGTCAGTAGATGGGCTAATAACTATTAATTAGGGGGTACTCTTCTTCCTTGTGAATAAGTAAATCGATATGGCTATCAGGCCCAATGCTATACCGACAAAGTTAAACGTTGGACTATCGCTTTTATTACTCTTGCTGAGGTCTGTAAATGTTACGTTTAAAGAGGTCGATTGATTAACAAGAATTACATAAAAGTTGCTCTGTATATTATTATTAAAAATTATGTTCTGATTAAAGGGTGCACTTACATAAATAAAAGAGAAGTTTTGTACTCTGATGGTAGTATTTCTGGATATTGTTATAGACGTACCATTACTTAATTGCAAATTAACACTTCCTCGTCCTATAATATTGATCTTCAGATTAACGAATGTAGGTACGGCAGTCACGTTAACGGTCATGGGCGAATAAACGTTTAAAGTCAAATTACTAGTTTTTTCCCCGTTTATAAATATAGAATAACCGAGTGAAGTAGCTTGTGCGTCAATAGTTATTTTACCGTATAACGGCATGGACGTATTAGTGTTAATAAGTGTAGTCGTATTGTCGTAAATTAACGTGACTACTACTGGTCCATAAATTCTAAATTTCACTTGATATGGGGGTGTCGAATTACTTGCTGACCCAAGCGTGGACGAAAATACGATGAAAAGTACTAGTAGCGATATGAGTTTTCTCATTACACTAAATTAAGCGTAAAATAGGGATAGGGGCTTACCTGAAAGTTATAATATTATTTTACCTCTTTCATGGATGGACTCTGTGACCTCTTTGTAAGGGAGTATTATAGTGTCTTTATTTATCATTATATTGTTATATGTGGTAACCTCGTCTCCCAGAATAGAACTTTCTACTCTGTTCCACTTACCTACAGTTGAGTTTTCGCCAATTATACTATCGACTATGCTACTAAAGTCTCCGATTTGTACGTTTTCCATGAAAATGCTCTCCTCAATATAGCTTCCTTTACCTATTTTACTCCTCCTCCCCACAATAGAGCTTCTAATAAATGAGTCACCGCCTACAGTAACCCCGTTACTTATGTAAAAAGGTGGTCTTAGCTCCGCCTTTTCGCTTACATTAGCGTTTTCACCTATGAACCCCTTAGGGTATTTGAGAGTTAAGAGCTCTAAGTTAATCCTCATGTAATCAGATGGTATTCCGATATCCATCCATAACCCCTTATACGGGTATACCGAGATGCACGTGCCCGATGAAATTAGCTTAGGTAAGAAGTCCCTGCTTATTGAGACTGCGTTTCCGTTAGCTAACCCGTCTATTTTTTCGAATAACTTCCTCTTGAAGATATAAACTCCTGCGTTGATGAGGTTGCCTACGGGTACTTTAGGCTTTTCTATTATTTGGATCAGCTTATGGTCATCTACCACAAGGACACCATATCTTTTTGGGTCTTCAACTTGGGTCCCAACGACGGTAGCGTCACACCCTTCGCTTTGATGGAATTCTATTAATCTCTTATAGTCTACTTCATTATAGATATCTCCATATACTACTATTACATCGTCGGAAAGGTTGTATTGGTTATTTATTATCCTGAGAGGTCCCGCGTCTCCTAACCTCTCTGACTCTACTACCGGAATAACATTTCTGTTTGTATTTTTAATATGTTCTAGGATCTTGTCCGCCATTACTCTAAGTGAGAGGTAGATGTTATCTACTTGTGAATACTCTAGAGCGTCGAGTATGTAATCTATAAGTGGTTTATCTAATATGGGTAAAAGTGCTTTAGGTTTTGTAAGGCTAAGGGGTCTTAAACGTGTGGCATATCCTCCAGCTAATACTATGGCTGAAACCATACGTAAAATTAGAAAACGAGGTAAAAAATTTTACTTATTTAAATACTTCTGTAATTTTTTATCGGCTTCGTCCCAGTTTACTACATTCCACCATGCATTTACATAGTCGGCCCTCTTGTTCTTGTACTGTAGATAGTATGCATGTTCAAACTCATCAAGAATAAGTATTATCGGCAGTTCTGCAATGTGGTTTTGGAAGTGGTTTTCGAAAGTCATTATTTCTAGGTTTCCTGACTCGGTATCATAATATAGCACCGTCCAACCTGTTCCGGGCAAGCTGTTTGCGGCCTCAGTGAATATTTGCTTGAATTTTTCAAAGCTCCCGTACTGCCTGTCTATTAAATCAGCTAAAGCTCCACCGGGTTTTCCTCCACCTTTTCCAGAAGGCGCCATGTTCTGCCAATATAGTGCATGTAACTTATGTCCGTTTATGTTGAAGACCAGCCCTCTCATTAAGCCTTGTATATCATATTGACCAGCAGTTATTTGTCCATTCAGTATTTTTTCCATCCTTTCTAGAAAAGTATTCGCTCCGTTTACATATCCTTTATGGTGTCCGTTATAGTGTACATCTATTATATCTTTACTTATGTATGGTTCTAATGCATCTACTTTGTATGGTAGTGGTGGTAACTCGTATTTTTTGAATTGAACTGTTTGAGTCATATAAAGAGAGTGTAACGCATAGGTTAAATATTTTGTTTAAAATGAGTATGCAATAAAAGACATTTTAAGAAAACGCTTAATAGTGTCTGATTTATTAGGCAATAAAAAAATAATCAGGGCTCACATAATATAGAGGGGGCGACACTGGTTTCCTTTTTAGATTGTAATATTCTTTACTCGAATTTAGTATAATTATGTACGTAACTAACCAGTATACGAAACGTCCCCGTATTTCACGGCTCTTTTGTGATTTCTATTTATCTAAATAGAGTGGGATTACTCCAGTATTAATTTAACAGAGAATATTACAATTCGCAAAGGACACGCGAAAGACCCGTAGGTTCATCTCATAAATTTTTTCCATGATTGTTAGGGTATGATCTATTTTAAGGACTTTATAAGTACGTTTTCTGTTTCTTTTATGAAATTACATTAACTTTAAATGGATTCTAATATAGTATGTCTAAAAATTAAAGAATATAAAACATATAAAATACAATATGTTTTTATAAGTTTTTAAATATAATAATATTTAATGTTGGATAGTATTCGAAGCCTTGGAGACGTTAATATATTGATCAGAAAAGCTCTATTGATGGTGATTAATGGAATACTATCATATCAACTTTCTTACTCCTTAATCAAAAACGTTGGTTCAGCAGAAATAATAGCAGCACTAGTATTTGCTTTATCTTTTTTAGTAGGTGATATACTTATCGTGTTCACGGCTATAGGGGGTATAATAGACCTATTTCAGAGTTATATTTTCTCTTTATTATCCTCAGGTAAGATTTTATTCAATAGTCCAGATTTTATTCAATTTATTATTTCGATAGTCTTTTTATTTATAGTGCCTTTGATAGCGTTAGGTGTGACTAGAAGTTCTAGGTCATTTATTACCAGTGGTGCACTAATTTTGACTCAAATAAATCCTATATGGTCTCTGTTACTTTTTAGCGGTATTTCGCAGTCAGATAACTACGCTGTAAATGTTCTTTCTTCTGCTCCGTTAGCCATACTGTTTATCTATCTAAATCATAGTTTGCTATCAATAGTAATAATTGCACTACTCGTGATTGCTGCTTTTTCCTATTCTCTAAAGTCATATTATGGGCTAATAGGTAGTGTATTTGTAGCTTTAGGATATGCATTTCTCGTAAAAGCAGGTTACTCTATCTCAATTCTATCGGTGATTGTAAGTATTGCAATATATGGAGTAAGTCTTTCAGTATCAACCTTAAGTTCATTACATGAAAACAAGAAAGCATACGAAACATTAAAGAATGATCTAACAGAAGAACTGAAGAGTATAAACTCTATACTATATACTCTAAAAGAAGAAGTTAAACAAGAGAAATCCGAATTTAGTAACACTATTAATGGGTATATAAATGAAGTCACTAAATTGCAAGATAAGGTATCTCAATGTAGGAGTATAGAATGCGAAGAAGAAGTCAAAAATGAACTAGGTAATACCAGAAGAATGATTACAATAGAACTTAATAACCTTATTTTTGATAAGATTAAATTATATAATGATTTCTCTGAGAAGTTAAAGTTCTTAGGTATCAACTTACCGGAACTGGAATACCCAAAAGAAGAGATAAAGATAGAAGAGTTTTTAGATTTCTATAATAATTTGAGAAGTGTTATCGAAAAAAACATATTAACGGCTGCAAATATAATAAATAGTCTAATAGAGAATTTAGGTAAGACGTTAGGTTTATATTTACAGAAAGTTAAGGTTATAAATGAAGATAATATACTTGAAAAAGCTAAATCAATAGATGTAAAAGATATTGACACAAAGTTAAATATCTGTTTAGGAAAAGCTACAGAAATTGGCCAATTATTACTGACAACTCCTGATACGTTTGAGTTAAAGAAAGAATTAGCTACTCTCCCCTTGCAACCATTTACTATAAACAAGTTAAATCAAGCCTCAAAGATTCTAGAGAAATTCACTAACATAACCTTATCTGAATTATCTATGTCATATAGTACTTTTAGAGATATATCTATGAAATTCTCAACTATTGAGATGAAAAATCTAGAAGAAATTATCAACACATTGATTATAGCCATGCAATCCGCCGATACGCCTCATTGCGAAAAAGTCAGTAGGTTATACGATTCTATAACCAATATAGAGCAGATGATGAACTATGTAAGAGAGAAGGACGTAATACTTCAATTAGACGAGATAGTCGACGCAATTTTACCTCAGCTGAAAGAAAGAGAAACAATAGAATTGGGAGATTTGGGTATAAACGAGAAATATGCTGAGTTTTTACTTAGAGCATTAAATAATAGAGGCATTACAGCTAAATTAGAAGGTAATAGAGTAATACTTAGAAATAATAACAAGAATAATAAAGATATATATTACTAATCTTTACACTAGTTTACACTTTTTATCTTAACCTTCTAATGGTTATTTCAGCGTGGTCTCCTACTACGTCTCCTTTATAAAGGTAATTTCTAGCGTTTCTTAAAAGCTGGTGAGTGCACAACACTCTGTCCTGATCAGCTACAATATTTAATATATCTCCAGGTTTCATTGCTACTAGAATTTTAGATATCTCAAGTATAAATTCTTCGCATGATTTTCCTCTTAAATCCAATTTTATTTCTTGTGACATAAATAACATTTAATAACCATAGTTTAAAAATTTATGAATCTAACTTCTTCTCTGCTAGATTTAGCTAATTGTTCTTCCTCGTTTACTATTTTAGTCCAAAACTTCTCAGCATTTATTAACATATAAGTGTATACTTCACCAATCCTTTTCATAGTATCCTCTTCGCTTAAGGGGTGTATCCTTAGACCTACCCTTCCTACTGTCCCTCCTCTGACCATTAACCAATGTGCGAATACCTCAACAGGATATTTAGTAGTAATTTCTTCATTTGTTAATTTCTTTCTGTATAGGTAGAATAATTCACGAATAAAATTTGCGGAAATAACCCTGAAGAATTGCTCTTTCCATTTCTCTAGGTAATCTTCTCCTTCCTTTATCATAATATTTCTCAAGTAATTATACATGTCTGAGGCTGTTTTATCATCAGTTAGTGATAAACCTGTAACAGCATAAACGAAGTCTTTCTGCGCCATAAAGGCGTCGAAATCTCTATTTACAAAGAGCCATGCAGTAGCTGCAAAGGAATTTACAATTCCGTTCATCAGTTTATCTACTAGTTTCTCTTTATCGACATTTTCTGAGACCATTTTACCCTCTCTTATAATGTTAGCCAGTTCTTCGAAGTCAACGACACCAGCATATATTAGTTTCCCGTCGATAAACACGGAAGGAGTAGATATTACACCTCTTTCTAGTGCTATAAACGGATATAGTTGGGTATCAATAATTATTACCTTACTTAGTAGCCCTTCCTTTTCTAAGAATTCAATAAGGAGGTTACATTCTGTACAAGTCTTGTGGGTAAAGATCTCTACTCTCATAGCTTAGTCTTTTTCGGATTAAAGCAATTTAGGTTTTTCTTCCACCATAAGTTATCAAACCGCTTATCTAAAAGCCAGACTTGTACGCGGTCATCAGGTCCCCTTATTCCCCTCCCGACGGATTGCCTGATGGTCATTAAAGCGGGTATTTTATAGAGGTACTCTTCTACTTTCTTACCAAGCCTTTCCGAGGCCTTCTGGGCCCTTAACTTAGTGTAATCATCTGGCGGTGGATAAGGTATTCCGACGATTACTACGTCGCTAATTAAGCTCTTTCCGTCTCTAACGAGTTCTACACCTTCACTCAATTTTCCCTTCCCTACTGCACCTATAATTACCTTGTCAAACTTATCTATTAGAGAGTAAAGTTCTTCTATGGAAGTATCCTCATCTTCTAAATACTTAGGGACCTCTACGTAACCCATGACTTTCCTCATTATTTCGTATGAGGGGAAAACCGAAAATACGTGAGATTTAGCTTGATAATAGACTTTTAGCAGGTAATCCGCATACCTTTTCCACATCGTGTCCCCTCTATTATCAAATTTAGTGGTAACGTCTATGGCTAAAATACATTCGTAAGTCCCGGAGACCTTACCTTTTACCTCTTTTTCCACTTCGATGTATTCAAATTTTCTTGTTATATTCCATACGTGTCTTATGTAATCTTCTGGTGGTAACGTACCTGACATGAGGATAAAAGACAGGTCTTTATTATTTAATATGTCTAGGTACTTTGAAATATCAGGGCTCTTTAATATTACCTTGTTTTTATGTATAAAAGGTACTAAGTCCCTATCCCTGTTCAGACTTTCATAGAACCTTATTATCGGGCCTAAATATATCCTCTTTATCGCTTTTTCTCTTATCATTTTGTCTCTAAGTTCATCGTATTCTTCCTCAAGTACTTTTAGTTCGTCATTAGAGACTAGCGGTACTTCTTTAGCTTTCACATAGCCTTCTACGTCACTTGTGATCCTAGTTAGCTCTTCTTTTACTCTCTGGAGTATAAATTTTACAAAATCGTCTCCGACTTGTTTTAACGCCATGTCGATAGTAAAAACAGATAACACTTTCTCTTCTAACTCTCCTACGTTTTCTATGTTGTGAGCCTCATCGACAACTATAAGATAATCCTCATAATTAATCCCTAAAGCCTCCCTAAAACGTTCTATGAAAAAATAGGGATAAGTCAGGGCTATTACGTCAGCTTTATTTAGGTCGTTGAATAGGGAGAAATAAGGGCAAAAACCTTCTGCAATTCCTTTTTCTTTAAGTTTTTTCAAGTAGTTACTTGGATAATCGTCTACATTTAAGTCTATTATAGAGTTCCTAAACTCGCATTGATTAGAATTTATATCGTCAGTGTTTGCATCTTCATTCGAAAATAAACACGCGTTAGGTTTTCCTACCAAGAACGAAAACTTAAGGTCGCCTTCACTTATCTTGATAAAATCCCTAAAGACCGGTGCATATTCATTGTGGGTCCTGACTAAAAATATTACTTTACCTTTAGTTTCTAACCCAACTAAAAGAGAAAATATTGTCTTTCCACTACCGGTTGGTGCATTTAAAAATACTAATTCATTACTACTTATAAGTTCCTCTACTTTTTTCTTTAACTTTTTTTGCCACTCCCTAAGTTTCAGGTCAGAAAAACTCTTCAATTTTAGCTAATATTTCCTCTAACATTATATATTTAACGTAATCTTTTTCAGCTAGTGATAATATGTCCTTTACTTTCCCTTTTACTTTTATAGTAGATAAGAACGGAAATACTGCTACAACGTGACCTACTTTTTTCACATCTTCAACTACATCTGAAGAAGGCTGCTTAGAGGTAATTATTATTGCTTGGACTTCTGCAGATGAGGAAATATTGTTTATTTCTATTAACCTGTAGTCGATCTTATTGGCAAGCTTCTCCTCTATTGTTGTATTCATTATTTACACCTCTTCACTAATAGTTATATAGCGTTTTAACATTATAAACTAATCGCATATAAAACATGACAAACCCTATAAAAATATCATCTATTATGGAGGGGATAATAAGAGCTTACGTATGATTAGCATTAAATCTTATAAATTCAATTGTGCAATATGCCACGCCTTACAAAAAGCGATTTTAAGCCCGGAGAAAGGAGGAAAATAAAAGTTGACGATAAGGAAATTTTAGTAGTTTATTTAGGTGCAGACCGATTTTATGCTTTTGAGAATAAGTGTCCACATTTAGGGTGTGATTTAAGTAAGGTGGCAGTCGTAATTAGGGAAGAGTTAGTATGTCAATGTCATTTCACTCACTTTTCTCTCAAGGACGGAAAGGCCATAAAGGGAGCTACTAAAAAACCTCTAAAAGTCTATAGCGTAAAAGTAGAAGGAGAAGAAGTGGTCATTGACGAGAGCCAATGACCTTTTCGCAATTAATATCAAAATACGATAATATATTTTTAGCGTCTTTATAGTACATTTGTCCTTGAGCCGTTTCTTCCCCTGAATGGGCATAGAGTAATTTAGACCCTAATATGCTGAAGGCTATCCTCTCAATAGGGTTTACCTTCATAGGCATAACAGCCGAATTAGGAAAGTCCTCAAGGACTCTGGTCAACAGTTGTTTATATTTTCCAGTACCTACTACGGCCAACTTGACTAAAGACTTACTACTAAAAGGTGTGAAAGCCTCTCTTACCTCATCATAAGTAGGTAATGAATTAAAGTAGTGGAGTGAGACTATCATGTCCTCATATGGGACTCTGAACTTTTTTAAAAACCTCACTTCGACGTCATATATTAAACCATAATCGTAGAGGATCTTGTAAAAATTAGCCTTTTCTTCTTCTTTAATATAGTTTACACCCCCCTCGTTTATATCTCTGATAGTAACTATTGTCTTTCGTTTAAACTCCTTAATACTCTCCGCAAGTTCTTCTACCTGCGGTAGGCTATTCATGTAATCTAGCCTTAGTTCTACATAGTCCGCATCAACTAAACTCTTAATCCTCATTTGTACCCCTGAAATAGTCCTAACCGGTAATGCGACTACCACGCAGGTCATTTTATTAGATTTATGTTACCTCCTAAGGAAATTAAGTCTTTCCAAAAGTAAGGGTTGCTCTTGTTAACACACTCCGCTCTGTCTATTATTCCATTACTTACAAGTGATAAGACACCTGCCAGCATAGCGATCCTGTGGTCACTGGGGCATTCGATATGCCCTTCTTTTATCGCCGAAGGGTAGATAATAATCTGCTCTTCGTTAGCGTCTACTTTTACTGAGAAACTCTTTAGGGTAGAAGTAATAGTGTAAACCCTGTCACTCTCTTTAGTCCTCAACCTCTTCGTCCCCTCAATTACCGTTTCACTGTCGGCAAAAGGGGCTATAGAAGCTATCGATGGTGCCAAATCAGGGAAACTGTCAACGTTAACGGTAACCCCTTTAAGGTTTTCAGATCCAAATACCTTCCATCTGTTTTCCGTTATTTCCGTCTTTACCCCCATTTTAGACAGTATTTCAACGATACTGTGGTCCCCTTCATACTCCGGGATAGGGTATAAATTCTCTATGCTAACCTCTCCACCAGTTATAACTGAAGCAATAGCATAAAATGACGAAAGTGCGTAATCACCCGGTATCTCTCCTATGTAGTCTCTAAAGCTACTCCCTTCTACTTCTATTTTATTTCCTTTTATCTTTACTTTCCCGCCCAGTGAGTTAATGAGTTGGACAGTCATGTAAATGTAGCTTTTTGAAGAAATGGGTGGCGTTATTTCTATTTCTCCTCCGCCCACTAAGGAAAGAGCATAGATAAACCCCGAAATATACTGACTACTCTCGCTCCCACTAATTGTGATGTGGTCTGTCTTAAGCCTTCCTTCCATTATTGTAGGTAAGGTAGTCGAGGAAAAAGACACTTGAGGCTTTAATGCGTCTATTATCGCGTTTAGTGGTCTCCTCCTTAAACTGCTATCACCATCTAGCATTACCCTACCTCCTAAA
This sequence comes from Stygiolobus caldivivus, assembly GCF_019704315.1. NCBI lineage: Archaea > Thermoproteati > Thermoproteota > Thermoprotei > Sulfolobales > Sulfolobaceae > Stygiolobus > Stygiolobus caldivivus. Next base: position 744,312 of record NZ_AP024597.1, read on the forward strand.
ACAGCAAGAATGGGTATACCCATTCTAAGTGTTGTCGCGGAACCTCCAAAATAAAGTGAGGATGGCGACCTCAGTCTCTCTACCTTATTGAAAGCAAAAGGTTTTTCCTCAATTACCCCCAACTCCTTGACGAAATTCCTCGCCACCTGGATGTCATCCGAGGGGTCAGAAACATTAAGTAACCTCACGTTAGCAAGTAGCGAATAAAGTATTAACCTTATTCCGAAACTTTTTGAGGTGGGTGCTCTTACTTTTCCCCTTATTATTGATCTTTTAACCTCTGCTCGCATAATTTCACCGGCTCTAACAGTAAAGGTTTTTCACCATTTTTTTCTAAAAAGTCTAGTATTGGTCCTTCATCTCCTTTTTTCGTGACTGAAAAAATTGAAGGGCCATTTCCCGAAATACCGGAAGCCAGAGCTCCTCTTTTTAACATTTCGTTAATTAACGTTAGGTCGTACCCCAATATTGTACCTATTGTTATCCCGTTAAGCTTCATAGCTGTGATCATATCCCTTCTAGCTAGCGCAAATATCTCCTTAAAAAGTAATTCAAATTTTCTCATATAGTTCATATTAATTTTTACACCCCTATCCCCTTTAGCTATTAGTAGGACTGAAATGTCGAAGGGAGGTTCCCTTATCTCTATTATCTTAAATTCTTTATTATACGTGAAAGAGACCCCGCCAAAGAAAGACGATGTAGCATCGTCCAATGCTCCAGTATAGGATACCCCTGCCTTCAGGGATAGAATAGCGGATAACTTTGGTACCTCACTTAGCCTGATGGGTAACTTGAAATTCTTAATAATTTCAGCTATTAATGCAGTAGATACAGCACTACTACTCTTGAGACCACTCTTTTGGGGTATGTTCGAGCTTATGTCCACATCTATGCAAGGGATTGAATAGTTGTCCCTAAAGTATGAAATTATCTGGTCGATAAGGGGTGAGTACCCCTGACACACACTACTTTGCTTTATGTTTACATCCAAAGTCAGATTAATTGCCATTGACGAGCCATACCAACTGGGCAGTGCGTTTACTATTGAGACCCCTGCATAGGCCTGCAAGACTCAACATACCTCTTCCATCTTTCTTCAATTAATCTTGATTGGTCTTCACTTAGTTTTACTGTGGGGATGTAATTAGCTCTCATGGCGTGGTCAGCTAAAACTATAGCTACCATTGCTTCCGCTACGGCAACCCCTCTAATCGCCACAGCCGGGTCATGCCTACCTATAACCGAAATCGTAGTCTCTTCGTATGTCCTTAAGTCTACTGTTTTTTGGGGTTTTCTTATAGAACTTGTAGGCTTAAACGCACAGCGAAGGACTATATCCTCGCCATTAGATAACCCACCTAAAATACCTCCTGAATAATTATTCTTCCACCTAAGTTTACCGTCCTTGACAATAATCTCGTCGTTAGCTTCACTCCCTTTCATTTTACCGGCTCTAAACCCTAGACCGTATTCAAATCCCATGACAGCGGGTATAGAAAGGATAGCTTTAGCTAAGTCCGCCTTAAGCTTGTCAAATACGGGTTCGCCAAGTCCTATAGGAGTGTTTTTAACGACTATTTCAGCTATTCCTCCCCAACTATCCCCTTCTACAGTAGCTTGCTTAATCAGCTCCTCAAACTTCTCTTCTAAAGACTTTTTACTAGCCCTAACCGGGCTATATTTCGAACATAAGATATCTTCGAAAGTGACCCCTTCGCTTAATTCTACTGGTCCCAAGCTCTTCAGGTGTCCTGCTATGATGGTGTCGCTGAGCATAAGTAGCTTCTTGGCAATTGCACTTGCAGCAACTCTACTTACCGTTTCTCTAGCACTCGCCCTCCCTCCGCCTCTATAGTCCCAGTTTTCATATCCGTATTTCATTATATACGGTAAATCAGCGTGGCCAGGTCTAGGTTTGTGCCTGACTTCCTCATACAATGAGGAGATTACGTCCGTGTTCTTCACTATAATCGCGATTGGTGTGCCGGTAGTCCTCCCGTTATAAACCCCGCTTAATATCTCCGGTTCGTCTTTCTCCCTTCTTCCTGTGACATACTGTCTACCGGGTCTCCTGAAGGAGAGTTCAAACTGGATGTCTTCTTTACTTAAATAAAGACCAGCTGGTACACCTTCTACTACTACTCCTACAGCTGGGCCGTGACTTTCGCCAAATGTAGTTACCCTAAACAATTCACCTAATGAACTCCCTGGCATATAAGTACTTCACCACTTCTCCTCTCTCTAACCTCTTACCAAACCAGATTTTATCAGCTTCTAACGCTTGTTCTACTAAAATTTCGATCCCGTTAATTGTGCTTATCCCCTTTTTCTCAGCTTTAATGATCAGAGGTGTTTTTACCGGTTTATATACAAAATCTACTACTAATTTACCATGAATACAACTATCCGGTACGAAATTGGGGTCAGGCGTCGTGTTAACCACTATATCGCTTTTAGGGCATGAATCTACTACATGCAAGCTGAACCCCTTCTGTATAACCTCTTCTTTTAGCTTTTCAGCCCTCTCTCTGCTCCTGTTAATGACATATACTTCACACCCCATATTTAAGAGTGAATAAATTGCAGCTCTAGAAGCTCCTCCCGCACCGAAAACTGTACATGTCCGAGCTTCTTTTTCACTGATTTTTTCTTTAACGAGCATGTGTAGTGCTAAATAGTCTGTGTTATACCCACGTCCTTCGAAAATCGTGTTTACTGCGCCCACGAGTTTAGCTTCCCCTTCAGGTTTCACGTATTTTATTACTTCCTCTTTATAAGGGATTGTGACGTTCAGACCGTAGGTAATATTGAGTAAGCCTGGAAAAGTGATCGTGAATTTATCCCTTTTTATATCAAAGGCTAAATATACAGCGTTGATACTTAATTTCTGGAATACATAATTATGGATCGCCGGGGATAGAGTATATGCTATATTTTCACCTAAAACTCCGAGCAGTCTCGTATGATAGTCTATCTCAAGCATTGTTCCGCAAACCCCTTAAGTGTTTCTAGGGGTACATCTACTCTTTTCCAATCCCCTATCCTAGTAGGGAACGGCATTAGGAGTTTACCTCCCCTCACTTTTTTATCCTTAGTTATCGCCCCTATCGCCTTCTCTACGTCGATTTTCTCACTCAGCGAGTCGACACTTATAGGTAACTCGTAGTGAGAAAGGATCCATGTAGTATCTTCGACTACACCTTCTTCAGCATACCCCATTTCCTCAGCTATTTTAGCTTCGCATACCATCCCTACTGAAATCGCGTAGCCGTGTGGGATTTTAAAGCCGGAGCCTGCTTCAACTGCGTGACCTATTGTGTGCCCGAAATTTAGCACAATCCTTATTCCTTTAGTCTCCCTTTCGTCCTCTTTAACAACCATTAGTTTATTTAGGGCTGATTTATAGACTACTGTCTCTAATACACTAAGGTCTTTATTATATATATCCTCTTTATGTAAAGCGAGGAAGTCATATAACTCTTTATCTAGCACTAAACCGTATTTAATAACTTCTGCTATCCCTTTTTTTATTTCTTCAACAGGGAGGGTCTTAACGAAATTGAGGTCGGCTATAATAACCGACGGTTGGTAAAAAGTGCCTAATACATTTTTGACATTTTCAAAGTTTACCCCAGTCTTCCCTCCTATTGCAGCGTCTACCATTCCTAAAATCGTAGTCGGGACATTGACTAGGTTTAACCCTCTCATGTAAATCGATGCTATAAACCCCACTACGTCTGTTACAGTCCCTCCCCCTATTGCGACTACATAGTCCCCTCTATCAAAACCCTTCTCAAATAGGTCCTTAATTAGTTTGAGTGAGTATGAAATATCTTTAGCTTCTTCTCCATCATCTATAGGGAAATCATAATAGTTCTTTAAGTACTTTTTTACTTCATCTATTGAAATTTTCTTAGGATGAAAAACAGCTACTTTTTTGTTTTCACCTATTTCGGAAAGGTGAGAAATAGCGTTTTGACCAATAATTACTTGGGTGGACGTATTACAAAAGTCCTCACTTATTTTTATCATGCAGTCCTACCCAAAGCGTTAGCTAACGCTTTAATCCTATTCATAAGGACTTCAAAGGACTCTGGGGTCAGTTGCTGTTCGGAGTCGCTAAGCGCTTTCTCTGGGTGTGGATGGACTTCAATTAGGAGCATATCAGCACCTGCAGCTACAGAAGCTAGTGCTAAGGAGTGCACTAATTCTCTTTTACCTGCTGGGTGGCTTGGGTCTGCACATATAGGTAGATGCGTCTGTAGTTTAGCTGCTACCATTCCGCCTATATCGATAGTGAACCTCGTAGCCTTCTCGAAGGTCCTTATCCCTCTCTCACATAACACTACGTTTCCATTACCTTCTGATAAAATATACTCGGATGTAAGTATCCATTCTTCTACTGTATTCCCCATTCCCCTTTTGAGGAGTACGGGTAATCCTGATTTACCAGCTTCCTTAAGGAGGTCAAAGTTTTGAGCATTCCTAGCCCCTATCTGTAACATATCTACATATTTCTTGAACATATCGATTTGCCTGGTGTCCATTATTTCTGAGACCACGGGGAGTCCTACCTCGTCTCCCACTTTTCGGAGTATCTGTAGCCCCTTTTCACCAAGGCCTTGAAAAGAGTAAGGGCTTGTCCTAGGCTTAAACGCCCCACCTCTAAGGAGAGAAGCCCCTGCCCTTTTTACCGCCTTTGCTACTGTTAGGACTTGCTCCTCGTCTTCAACTGCACAAGGGCCAGCGGCTACTATTACTTTACTCCCCCCTATCTTAACTCCCTTTACGTCGACTTCTGTGGGTTCCCTTTTCCATTCATTGCTGGCTAACTGGAAAGGCCTTTTCGGTTTAACTGTAATTTCTATCGAAGGGTCCGTAATATTCTCTACATAGCTGTCCGGCCACGCTATTACGATTTTTTTACCGTATAAGTCTAGGATTTTGTATGAAGCTGAGGACTCTTTCAGTCTCTCATTTAGTGTAGAGTAATCTACCCCTTGTTTTAGGATAAATAACAACTTACTCACCTAGCTCGTCTTTAACTTGTTTTAGTTCTTTAATCCCTATTTCTCTAGCCTTATAAGCGTAAGGGTTAGTCTTTTGTATTTCTATAATTACTGGGTACAACTCGTTCACTCTAGATATTATTTTAGATACCTCTCTAAAGTTTGTGGTCTGGAGGTCCTTCAACACTTTATCATTGATTTCAAGTTCTTTTTGTAAGCTCGGTATTGCCTTATTTAACCCTAATATGAAAAAGTGGGAAAGGACTTGTACAATTGCCATAGCCTTTTCATGCTCTTCTACCGTAGTTAACACTGGTTGAAGACCGCTGTCCCTCCAAAATTCGACCACCTCGGATATATCTCCTGAAGTAACTGACGGTATGATTGCTATCCTTTCGCCTACCGGGTATAAGATAGGCCCAAATAGGGGGTGTGTTGAGACGTATCTAAAACTATTTTTCTTAGAGATTTCCTCTATTTCCTTAAAAAATGTCACTTTAGAAGAAAAAATGTCCATGACTACCTTATTATTAGGCACCTTAGAGAGGATGTTAAGGATATAGTCACGGGCGGAAGGTGAAAGTGCTAAAATTATGTATTCTCCCCAGTTTATCGCTTGTCCAGGTTCCATATAGACTGCATTAAATTCATTAGATAGTATCTGGGCTTTATGCGGGTTTCTCCCGGTTACAACAACGTTATGCCCGGCTAAAATAAGGAGTGATAATAATGAACGTGACATCCCCCCATATCCAAAAATAACTATTTTTTTCTTTTTCCCGGGGGAAATCTGGTATAGTTTAGAATAGGAGAATAAAATAGGTAAAATAAGGTTTACCATTGATTCGGGTATGCCTAAATACCTAGCTTTTTCAAGCCAATAAGCCTTCACGTATTCTTCTCTTTTAGTATCAGTAACGTCCTTGCCAGATTTTCTCTTTATTTCTCCTATTTTAGAGGATAACTTAAGCCTCCTTTGTAATAACTCTAAGATTTGACTGTCTACATCTTCTATTTCTTTCCTGAGTTTCTCCAGATCGGAGCTCATTCATTTCACTAACTCCAGCGCTGCGCTAACCACGGACTTGTAATTTATTCCATAATAATCTAACAAATCTCTCTGGCTCCTAGCACTCCTACCAAAAGTAGTTGCTCCCACAAACCTCATTTTCGTTGGGTACCTCTTAGCTAATACTTCAGCCACAGCAGACCCTATACCTCCGTATATACTATGCTCTTCTATAGTCACTACCCTCCCCGTCTTTCTGGCATAATATTCTATAGTGTCCTCATCTATTGGTTTAATCGAGAACAAATTAATAACTGCAGTGCTAATCCCCATTTTTTCGAGTTCTTCAGCAGCTTTTAAAGCGTCCCATAGAACTACTCCTGCCCCCATTATAGCAATATCATCGCCGTCCTTTAGTACATATGCCTTACCTAACTTAAAGTCGTAATCCATACCCGTAGTAATAGACGGAGAATACTCTCTTCCCATACGGTAGTATAATGGCCCCCTTAATTCTTGGACAACTACCGGTAAACTCCTTTTTATATCTTCAGGGTCTGCTGGGACTATAACTTTCATGTTAGGTAATACCCTCATTAATGCTATATCTTCTAGGCTTTGATGGCTTGACCCGTCCCCACTATCGCTATAACCTGAGTGGGTCACTAGGATCTTTACATCCAAGTTCATTCTAGCTACTGAATTCCTAACCTGCTCCCAAGCCCTCATTACAAACATGGCAAAATTTACTATTAAAGGTTTGAAACCTACGGCCGACAGTCCAGCAGCGAAGTTAATCATATCTTGTTCCGATATCCCGACGTTGAAGTACCTATCTGGGAATTTTTCTCTGAAGTACATAGCCCTAGTAGAGTCACCAACATCCGCTGTTATCACTACAATATCTTTGTTCTTTTCTCCTAGTTCAACTAGGAGTTTTCCGAAAGTATCACGAATTGAGTAAGAACTTCCTTGCATCATCAGGACTCGACCTCTGCCTCTTAGAATTTTCGATTACTGGGAAACCTTTACCTCTAAGGGTCTTTGCAAATATTACTACCGGTGCTTTTACTTTAAGAGCTTCGTCTATTGTATTTATCAGGCTTACGAAGTCATGACCATCGCAGTTTAATGTTTTCCAACCGACAGATTTCCATACGTCTGGCAAGAACTCTTTAGGCTTGACGTTAGAAGTAGAGTCATCCAGCTGGTAACCATTTAACTCTATGAAAGCAACTAGGTTATCTAGTTTTCTCGTTACTGCATGGGTCATAGCTTCCCAGATCTCTCCTTCGTCTTGTTCCCCGTCTCCCATTATTACAAATACTCTACCCGTCCCTCCTTTCATTTTGATTCCCTGAGCCACGCCTATACCGAAACTCAGCCCTTGCCCTAAACTACCGGTCGCCATATCTACACCGGGTATGAATATTTCCGGATGGCCTTGAAGTAGCCCTGAGATATCTTGTATCTTCCATAACTCGTCTTCGCTTATATATCCTTTTTCTGCAAGTACGGCGTATAGTGCAGGTGCTGCGTGCCCTTTGCTCAGTATTAACCAGTCCCTATTTATAGGGTCTTTCCCTTCTCTTAAGTACTTAAAGAATAGAGTTGTTAATATTTCTATACTGCTTAGTGAAGAGCCCACGTGGATAGTCTGGTCATAGAACAGCATCCTTATTACGTTTTTCCTTGCTCTTTCTGCTATTGACTTTAGCTTATTTAGCTCCTCTAATGATATTGGAGTTCCATCACTTCCACCTTTTTCCATTGGTGCAAAATCAAGCCCCCATCACATCTTCTAAACACTTAATTATAAGCTTTGTTATACAAGATTATTGTGGAAAGGTACTCAAGGCAAATACTAGTATTAGGTTTAGGTGTACAACAAAAGCTTACCGAATTGAAAGTAACAGTCGTAGGGTGCGGTGCCTTAGGTTCTGCAATAGCTGAATTACTGGCCAGGTTAGGGGTAGGTAATATTAGGCTCATTGATGCCGATATTGTAGAACTCAGTAACTTACATAGGACGAGGTTCTTCACCGAAGAGGACGTCGGAAGACCTAAGGCCCTAGTCTGTAAAGAAAGAATAGGCAAAATTAACTCGGGTGTAAATGTAGAGGCTATTATTGATATAGTTGATCAGAGCAACGTGGAAGAGTTAATAAAGGGTAGTGATTATGTCTTTGATGCTCTTGACAGCATATTTTATAGGATGGTACTAAATGACGCATGTGTTAAATCTAACATTCCGTTAATTTACGGCGGTATCATGGGTGAATATGCTTCAGTTAAGTTAATTATACCTAAGAAGACCTCGTGTTTGTCTTGCTTTATGAATTATGGAGGAGATGATGATCGTAATGCTTGTGAGACTATAGGTACTTTGAACACAGTAGTCGATATTACTGCCAGTTTGCAAGTACAGCTAATGATAAACCATTTAATGGGCGAAGAGGATAGGAACTTGTACTACTTAGATTTAAAAAGTCTCAGGTTGGATAAGATAAGAATTGAAAGGAATAGTCAGTGTCAAGCTTGTTCGAAGGGCGAGTTTATTTACCTAAAATTACCGCATCAGACGACTTGTGGAATAGTGAGGGTTAAAGAGGAAGTGAAAAATAGTGCTAATTATGGTGTAAAAATAGAGAAAGTTAGAGATGGGCTAATTATCTGTTATCCCGACGGAAAATGTTTTAAAAAAGTGTCTCGCTAATGTAGACGTGGATAAAAAACTTATACTAGTGATATTTCTTCCGATAATCATTATCGTGATCTATTCTATTATATTTAGGATTGATCTTCTTAACGTGTTTTTGAATCTTAACCCGTATTTTGTAATAGCTTTTTTCATAACGTATCTAGCTCAGCTGGGTATTGTGTCTATTAGAGATTCTAAGATTGCAGGAGTAGATTTCTTAACAGCTTTTAAAGCTAGGTTTTTCGCTAATAGTATAAGCTTAATTATACCCGGCGCAATGGGCCCAGATCTAGCTAGAGCAGTAATCTACTTAAGGAAAGGTCTTACCATAGACAGAGCTTTCTCTCTTTCATTGCTAGAGTCTTTTTACGACGTCAACGTAATAGCATTCATGTTTTTAGTCTTAATTTGGTTCAGATTTTCTCCTCTAGAGATAATTCTGATTTTAACTGCATTAGGTAACATATTCATGTGGTTTCTTGGGATAGGTTACGTGTATGGTACATCCAATTATAACTTGAACCGAGTAGAGCAAAAGGTATTTTCGATAAAGTATCTTAAACCACTAGAAGAGGCTTACTTGAATGGGAAGGTAGAGATGAAGGAAAAATTAAAGAATCCTCTGTTAACGTTTTCATCAAGTATACTAACTCTAGTAGGGTATCTGGTTCAATCATTGCCCTTTTATTTGATTTCAAGGTCTTTTCTCCAAGCTATCATAATAAATACGACATACCAAGTAGCGCTATTAGTCCCTATACCGTCAGCTGCAGGGGTAGCTGAACTATCGTTAACAGCCCTTGTACCGCCACTTGTTGTACTCCAAATAAGAGTACTTGAACTAATTTCATACTCATTAGGGTTCGTCTACGTGAAAGAAATAAGTATCGATGAGATTAGAAAGGAGGTGAAGGAAGTGTGGAAAACTATCTAAAAGAACCCGTCCCTGATAAGCAGATTTCTAGTGAAATAATTTCTTCTGGTACGAAATGCATTAGGATCCCTTATAATCCTGATTCTATTATATTTTCTTTCCTTATCTCCAAGTATACTAGTAATACCGACGGGTTTTATTTGACTTTTAAGGGTGAGTGTCCAGTAAAGCTTGACATTACTCCAAGTGGGAGGACTGTAAAAATCTTTGAGAGGCAGTATAATATAGGGCAGAACTCTTTTTCCTCTCTTTTTCCGATTTCGGTCGATGACATCATCCCCATATTGACAGGGATGTTTTCTTCTATCGTGCTGGAGAGGCGGTTAATGACAGAATATGAAAGGAACGTAATCTCTCAAATGGAAAACTTGGGGGTCACGATAGAGAAAAACATAAAGATCCCTAATTATAAGAACCTACCTCTCTTCTCGTCGCTGACAATGTCGATTGATCCGTTTATACCCGAGATCACCGGGAATAGAGAAGAGGCTATGAAAGCCCTGAAAGAGATAGGAATAGAGGCTACTGATAGACTGGAAGACCTAGACGAGGCTAAAATTAATACCTTAATGATGAGGATAGCGTCGAGTGTAATGAAAATTAACCCTAAATTTGATAGGACTGATCTAGTTGCTGATAGAGTATATTTTATGGAATATGATACTTTAGAATTAGCATACACCGTACTATATTTCTTAGACTTGAAAGGGATAGGGGACTTATTTCAGCTGGTCTTTACACCTAATTACGCTGAGACCTTGGTAATGAAGTTTAGAGACGAAATGGTTAAGGGGTTTAAAATTAATGGTATAACGGAGAACTCTCAGTTTTATGTAGTGGACTCTTCATTAAAATCGCCTATATTATTACAGTTGATATATTTACAACAAGGTCGCGTAAGAAGGGATAAGCCAATATTCGTTAAGCTTCAGGACGGCCTTTATACCAGTCGTTACTTTTTAACCTCTTGGGCTAAAGAAGGGTTGAACAAAGTTGAGGATAAGTATTACGCTAAAGGTTAAGACCCCCTATGCACCGAATGTAGCGAAAATAGTCGCCGTAGACAATATTAGAGTCCCTGATGGAATGGACATTAAAGTGGAGAGTAGGGAAAGTGAGGTTATTGTAGAGGTGGTCATGGATATTAAACACCCGTCTGATATTTTAACACTTAAAAATACTGCTGATGATATACTCCAACAAATCAACGTAATAGAGAAGACTTTAGGCAAGGTAAGCTGAGCAACATAGAAAAGCTTTAAATTAACCGCTATAACTGTGTATTTATGCCACTAAGACCAGGTAGGTGTTACAGGCATTTCTCAGGTCCAGCTTATACCAGAAAGGAGTACATACCCGGTGTACCAATGCCGAAGATAACAAAGTTCACAATGGGAAATCCAAATAATGATTATGACTATGAGTTAAGGTTAGTAAGTAGTGAGGTAGGACAAATAAGGCATAACGCGTTAGAAGCTGCGCGTGTCTTAGCATTAAAATACCTAACAAAGAAACTGACTACTGAACAGAACTTCTTCCTCGTAGTTACGAAATACCCCCACCACGTAATAAGGGAGAACAAGATGATGGCCTTTGCAGGAGCAGATAGGCTTCAGGACGGTATGAGGTTATCGTTTGGGAAACCAATAGGTACCGCAGCAAGGGTTGAAAGGCTAGGTGACGTAATAATGTTCGTTAAGGTCAAAAAAGAACACGTAGAGGCCGCTAAACAAGCACTTAAAATGGCACAGTCTAAAATTTCTATAAGGACAAAGATTGAAATTGTGCCACTGAAAAAAGAGGCACCAGCACAGTGAATTATGATTTTGAAATCGGCAAGACTTTGGAAGAGATAAAAAATAGACATGCAAAGAGAGTCCTTTTGCAATTCCCTGAGGGATTAAAACCTTTTTCTATCAAAGTCGTAAGCGAACTGAGGGAAAAATTACCGGATGTAGAGTTTATAGTGTCTACGGAGCCAAGTTGGGGAGCATGTGATGTTGCTGAAGACGAAGCCACTACCCTTAAAGTCGATTTAATAATACATTATGGTCATACCCCATATACTTGGTATTACCCGAAATTTCCTACCGTGTTTATTGAGGTTAGGAGTAACCTCACTATCTCCGATGAGCAAGTTAGAGATTTAGTTTCAATCCTTAGAGATAAATACGGTGCCAGAAAGCTGTCTCTAACAGCTACTATACAACACGTACAATTAATTAAGGTCTTAAAGTCTAAACTCAACGAATTTCAAGTCCTCGTCGGAAAACCGTCTTCACCTTTTATGTACGACGGTCAGGTCTTAGGGTGTGACTATAAATCGGCTCAAAACGTTGAAGCTGACGTATATTTGAACATATCGGGCGGCCTTTTTCACGCATTAGGAGTAGGCCTAGCTACTGGAAAACCTATAATAAAAGTTGACCCTTATACCGGTAAAAATGAGGACTTAACAGATGAAGTATATAAAATACTGAAAGTAAGGTATGGAAAGATAATGAAGGCGTTAGATGCTAGGACGTGGGTCATAATCCAAGGTGTAAAGACGGGGCAAAACAGGCCCTTAATGGTGAAATACTTTGAGAAGAAGCTCACTGAGAGGGGATATAAAGTGTACGTTATTTCAAACCGTTCTTTAAGTAAGGACACGTTGAGGAATATTGATAATAGTGAGGTCGACGTATTTATGGTGACGTCATGCCCTAGGTTACCGATAGATGACTTATACGACTATGAGAAGCCCGTACTCACACCCGGTGAAGCGAAAATGATTATTAGTGGCAACCTGGATAAATACATATTCCCTTGGTGAAAATTGATGCTGAGAAGACAAGGAGAAATTTTGCTTCCGGGCGATGAGCTAAACGTAATCGAGGAATTTATTCCCGGTGAGGGTACATACGACTTTAACGGTGTAGTATATTCCAGCGTAGTAGGGAAGGCGTTTTACGACATGATAAACAGGAAAGTCAACTCGATAGCGTTTAAGCGACCTGGGGTAACCACGATAAAAAAGGCTAAATACGTTTTGGGTGTCGTTACTGGGTTGAGGGAAGACTCGGCATTAGTAAATATTTACAGTATTGAAGACAAGCAGACTGAGCCAATAACGGCTTATTTGCATATTTCTCAGATTTCCAATAAGTATCTAAATAACATCGGTGAAGCTGTAAAAGTGGGTGATATAATTAGGGCGAAACCCCTAAACTCAACAATTCCGATTGCGTTAACGGTAAAACAAAGGGATTTAGGTGTAGTATATTCTAGGTGTTCTATATGCGGTACTAAAATGGTGAAACAAGACGAAGAACATTTAAGATGTCCGAACTGTGGTAACATTGAACCGAGAAAAATAGCACTTTTACAGGTGAAGAAAGGTGGAAGTTAAAATATTGAAAGAAACGGACGAATACTTAGAAATACAGTTAGACGGAGAAGACCACACGTTAGGGAACCTGCTGAAAGGAATGCTCCTAATGGTACCCGGAGTGAAGTTTGCTTCCTATACACAGCCTCACCCCTTGATAGACAGTATAATAATAAAGACAATGACTGATGGGAGTATAAAACCCAGAGACGCTCTAAAGAAAGCAATAGAACTAGCTGAAAACTATGCAAATAAATTTATTGATGAGGTTAAGAGTGTTGAAAAAGGAAACTAGAAAAGCTGTACTTTCATCATATAATGACAAGTTATACGCTATTTGTATTTTTAGAAATTTTTTCTAGAGAAAATTTTCTTCGGTAGTACTAAGGAAGAAGTAATGGGAGTCTTCAATTCATCGAGTGTAAAGGAGGAAGTGAAAGCTTTTGTAAATTCTGGGGAAGAGGTCCAAATTTGCAACTCCTTAGTCGAGCAAATTGGAAGAAAATTAAATAAACTATGGAGTAACTAGCTATTTCTATTGGTGACTCTTTTATGAAGTTCTGTCCCAAGTGTGGTTCTATAATGGTTCCTAAAAAGGACGGAGGTAAAACGGTATATAAATGCTCTAAATGCGGATATGAGGAGTCTGCGGGACAACAGTCGGTAAAGATCACTACGACAGTAAAGCATTCAATTAAGGAGAAGACTTTGATATTAGAAAGCGACGTCCCGCCGACAGGTGCACAGTTAACAAAAGGAGTATCGTGTCCAGCATGCGGTAATGATGAGGCTTATTTCTGGATGTTGCAGACGAGAAGAGCAGATGAACCCCCTACAAGGTTTTATAAGTGTGCTAAATGCGGAAAAGTATGGCGTGAATACGAGTAACTCAACCTTCATGGACCGAAACTCTAAGCTGGTGGCTCCTAGGGAATTCATCATCAAAAATTCTTTTTAACAGCATTTTTAGGTCTTTAAAAGTTACTCTTTCGTAAGTGGCTTTCTTAAACCCACTTTCGACTACCTTAAATGAGTCAGTATCCTCCTTAACTATCTCGACCCACCTATCCCCTTTAAAGCTCTCTACCCTTAGGGCCTTACCTACTTCAAGTTTACCTAACTGACCTAAAACTAACTTATCCGCAGACTTTGCCGAAATCCAAGGCATAATCAATATCCTCAGAATTTGCATTAATAGCTTTTAACATAATGGGTTTAGGGGTAGGAGTCCCTACCTTGACGGATAGCTCCCTCATAAGGACATTTTATACTTCTAGGTTTTTTAACCTCGGCTGTAAGACCTGGGTCGTAACCTGGGAACCGGGTGCCTTAAACTTGCAGAGAGGGAAACCCTCCGTAACCACTCTACCACACGGACATTAGAGAACGGTTCTGATCGGTGGGGCCTCCGCCATGTGTGCGGTTGGTCTGGGAGGCAGGAAATCTCGGTCACGAGGTAGAGATACGCCCGTCCGTGAGGGCGGAAGTATTTCACTGTGATTGGGAGCTCAGTATTCCATAACTGATTACTAACTGTCCTCAGTTTTTTACTAACGTGAGAGTTCTAGGGTTTCATGGTAGTTCTTCTTTTGTATCAAAAATAGATGTTAAGGATAAAGCGAACAGTACTCTTAATCGGACTAATCCTATATTTAATACACCGAAAAAGCTTTAAGTAATGTGAGACTCTTCAATTATGAGCTATGGACCCGTAGCTCAGCCAGGATAGAGCGCCGGCCTTCTAACAGGCCGGGAAGCTAGCCGGTGGTCCCGGGTTCGAATCCCGGCGGGTCCGCTATACCCCCCACTTAAAATTTAAACTAAAACTCACTTTTAGACCTAGATTAGTTAAGTCAATATATGTTTAGATAAAATGACGTATACCCAGTTATATTCGACTGGCGTAAAGAGGAAAGACTACTGGTTGGTGAAAGTTATTACTAATGTCGTAGAGGCTGATCATTATTAGTATAGATACACCAGATAAGACTAACCTAAATTCGTTGAAACTATTTTGTAACGGCTAAACCACCAGGCTAATAAACATTAGTAGTAATTAATCTGGAGCTAATTATTTAAAAATAATTAATTTCATACAGTTATTTATTATATTTTATATTTACGTTTTATATTGTTTTTGCTTCAATTAATTTAACGGTCTTTAGATAGATTTTGGCAAAAGTTTAAAAAGAAACTTAGGTAGATAACTAATCGTAATGTTCCACGTTTGGATAATAAATATTGGTATTGTAATTATTTCATTGTTTATAGCAATTCTGTTGTCTTACGAGCTCATAAGTACGAGAAGTGCTGTAAAGAGTAAGCTTACATCCATGCTTTTAGGTTTAGGAGTTATCCTGATTTTACAAGAACTGCTGTTATTAGGCTCGTTTATGATGTGGTCATCAGATTCCGACCCAATGTATGTATACCCCTCACTCGGAATAGCAGTTTTAAGCTTGCTAGGTCTCTTAATTATATATTTAATAGTAAAATTGTAAAACTTCTTTAACTCCTATAATGGAAGCCCTATTATAAGGCTCAACACATATCCTGCAAGTATAAAAGGGATTACGGGCACTCCCCAGACGACCCAAATTTCATCGTCCTCTTTTATAATCCCTTTTTCTATGTATTCCTGAAATTTTTTCCTCCATTCTGCATCATCCTCGTCTACTGAAAAAGAAGTCCTTATTGAGACTGTACCGTCCTCGTTTACCTGAGTCAGAGGGAATAAAAACTTAGAGTCCAGGAATTGCCTGACTGTTATCTTCTTTCCTGAAATTAAGAGGCTTAACTTAGTGGAAAAAGGTAAATTTCTTTCCACTTTCCCTATATTCCTCAATAAGTTCATTATTGCAGAAATACCTATCAGCAGAGACGCGTAAAGGACTATAACTAAAGGTTCTATCCCCAATTCGGAAAACCTGGGGAAAAAGATAGGGTAGACAGCTGCGTTACTCAAAGACAATATTATAGATAGAAATAGATCCGCACCACCCATCAACGCTAGCCTGTAAAAAACGTAGATTAGTACATTAGTTGTCACCACGGAGTAGATATATAGTAACGGGATTACGTGCCTGTAGTCAAAATAAAGGAAAATTATCAGAGGAGAGTAGATTAACCATATCTTTAGATCTACTTCTCTTGTTTTAATGTCAAGGATCGAAGTATGGACTAACATAACTAGTGTTAACGCGACCTGAAGTACATATATAATGTTCACGGCAGGAAGCCCTCCTCACACAGCCCTCTGCGAGGCAGTCAGAGGGCTAGATACCCCACACTGTAATCATTTGAAAACCTATATTTAACTCTAATTCTAGTTTGTCCTCCTTCAGGGACGAAGGGTTTTTAGCATTGTGTTAACCTTGACGGAAAAAGCGGGGAGGCTATATAGAAGAGCTTTAAAAAGGGGAATGGGCACTTGTTCGGTAGGTTATACATTTATAATTATAACCTTATACTCTACTTAGACAGATGGGAGTTACAAAAACCTGCGAACCTCCCAGTCACTTGGTCGGACTATCGTAAATTTTAGTTACTCTAAAATTTTATATCGCTTAAACTCTTTATACCTAAATAGCCATGTTTGAACTCAGTAAGGAATTAGAAGAATATAGGAGTAAAATTAGAGAATATGCTCAGAAGACAGTTAGAGAATATGCAAAACAAATGGACGAAACAAATGATGGAGGAGATAAGATACTTAAAGATTTAGCTGAGATGAACCTACTGGGAATGAAGGAGCCTACTAAATACGGCGGATTAGGGCTCGGAGAAGTAGCATTCGCTATTGCCACTGAGGAGCTCGGAGCGGAAAGCGGAGGAGCTTCCCACTCTTTGCACACTCAACACAACGCCTTACAGCTCTTAATTTCTATAGCTGGAGATGCAGCCCAAGAGTGGATAGAGAAAGGAGTCAAAGCCAAGGAGATATATGCGGTAGCACTCACTGAGCCACAAGCAGGTTCTGACTTAGGTGCACTACAGACTACCGCTAAACCTGATGGAAATGAATTAGTCTTGAACGGCGAGAAGATATTTACTAGTGCGGCATCATTCTCTACAAAGATGGTAGTGCTAGCGAGGACTAGCGGAAACCCCGGGGACAGGCAAGGTATATCCCTCCTTATGGTAGACTCTAAGTTGCCTGGAGTGGAAATCCATAAACTCGATTTAATGGGAATCAGGGGGGCAGGTGTCTCATATGTTAAGTTTAATAATGTTAGGATACCTAAGGACAGTATAATAGGGAAAGAGGGCGACGCTTACAGAGGAGCATTAAAGGCGTTAATGATAGGTAGGAATGGGTATGCAGGTATAGCTGTCGGGATAGCGAGAGGGGCCCTAGACGAGGCAATATTAAGGGCTCAGTCCAGGAAACAGTTTGGTAAGCCTATAATTGAACAAGAGTGGATCGGTTTTAACTTAGCTGATGCATATATAAAAGTAGAAGCCGCAAGACTCCTAACCTGGAGAGCCGCATCAATGTTTGATAAAGGTCTTGAGGCTCTGACAGAAGCGTCAATGGCAAAATACTATGCAGCCACGACTTCAACGGAGGTGACCAGATTAGCCCTCCACATATTTGGTGGACACGGACTGAATAGAGGCTCTAAGGTGGAAAGGTTATATAGAGATGCTAAGATTATGGAGATAGCTGAGGGAACTAATGAAATGCAGTTAGTAGCTGTATCAAGGTTGTTCCAACCAAAGAAATAAACACGTATAATACGACGAAATTAACTAGAAGTATAGGGAGCGAATATTTAATAAATTCAAAGAAATTAAAACTTTTTCCTCCTCTTATTTCTGATGCCTCCGAGATAATTACGTTACTTGCGGCTCCTAAGATAGTAAAGTTGCCAGCTATAGTACTCCCAGCGGCTAAAGCTAGCCAATTAATTGTGGTCCCTACTCCTAACTGCATTATCTCGGGTATGTAGATCGCCACCAAGGGGACGTTACTAAGCACCTGACTAAGGGCAACGCTTGAGACCATAATGGTTAAGACGTTAGTGGGCGGGGGTATAAAATGGTAAAGTAAGTCTATTACACCTCCTCTGAACAAGCCTTCAGTGAAAATGAAGAGCCCTATGAAAAAAAGTATAGTACTCCAATCAATTCTCTGTATAATGTTCCTCCTTTCTCTGGCGACCAGTAATAAAAGAGAAGAAGTAATCAGAGACCCTAAGACTATGTCTATTCTAATAGTACTTAATATTAAGAATAATACGACTGTCATTATTAATAAAGATAACGATAAATAAGCTAATTTTCTGTCTTTAATTTCTACGGGTCTAATCTCGTCAATAACTGCATCTTTGACCTTATCCTTGAAGAGTAAAAGTAAAATAAAATAAGATAATACTAGGTTAACGAATGTAGGTATTGCGAGGACTCCTATAAAGGCTAAGTAGGATACGTGTGCTTCAAGTAAGATTAACAAGTTTTGCGGGTTTCCAGTGGGCATCATTACACTACCTATAGTAACTCCGAATGCAAGAGTGTAAAGAAACGGTAATTCGTCTATTTTCATTGCCTTAGAAGCTTCTAGTATGACTGGTGTCCAGCTGGAAGCTATCCCGTCATTTGTTACAAGGTTTGATAACAATCCAGAATAAAGTAATATAAAGAAAAGTACCTTTTTAGGGTGTCTATACGTAATGATTAACTTATATGCCAAATACCTAAGAAAGCCTGATAATTCTAGAGCAGAGGAAAAAGTAAATATTGTTATCAGGAATATTATTACATCGAGGTTTATGCTAGAATATGCTTGGTTAACACTAATTACCCCGGTAACGATCATTAGCACCCCTCCGAAGAACATAGACGCCCAAGGAGGTACTTTTGTAATACTTCTAAATGCTATCATCAGATAAGTGAAAATAGCTATTAATAGAGCTACTAACTCCACAGTGAATATAAAGGGCACAAGGATAATGAAATTAAGCCCGACATCTTTTAGGCTTAACTTCCTTAAGCTGAGATATCGTGAAGATATTCCTAGGTCAGACCTTTATAGTAGCTGGACTAACTATGCTTTCCCTCCTTTATCCCATCTCACTTTTTGACGAAACCCATTCAACAGCTCTATTAGGGTTGAGTATAACGCTAAATAACCTAGCAGTAGCTATAGGTTCTTACGTGTGGGGCGTATTACTGGATAAAAGTAGAGAGAGGTATTTATATGCGTTATTACTTCCGCTAAGCGGTCTCTTAACCTCCTTTATAATTTTCAGGACTCCATTTGGACTTGTGGGGTATTCATTAGTAGGGTTCTTTTCCGCGCTGGACTCTCCGCTTTACTCGGTCATTCTTCTAGAACAAATAGCTCCTGAAATGCTCGTTGTGGGCAACTCAAGGTTATCTCAACTTTCATTGGCAGGGAACATAACAGGTAGTCTATTAGGTGCGTTGTTCCCTCATTTTGAAGTACCTTTCGTATTATTTGGGCTGGGAGCACTAGTGAACTCTATAGCTATCCCCAAATATAAAGGGGATATAAGGGAAGATAGGGTAGAAAGGATAAAAGAATTTAAGGTAATGCTCAAACCTCTAATTTCATTTTCTATGTTCAACTTATCGGCTGAGGTATTCTACGTAATGTTTATACCTCTCCTTACTATATATAGGTTGCCTTCATGGACTTACTTCTTTTCTTACACGGTTCTCTACATAACTGATGAGTATGTCTACTATAAGTCCCCGCAAATGGTCAGGGATAACGAACTATATTATACATTTATAATAATTTTCCTCCGTTCATCTATAGTTTTAACTTTAGGGCTACTGGTTTTCGCTTCTATCAATTTATCGTTCGGTATAATGCCAATATTTTTAGCTTTTGGTTCATCGTATCCCTTATATAGTACTGCGTTTTTCTCGTTAATGTTTAAAAACTTAAGTAAAAATAGGGGGGCTATAATCGGTCTCTTTAATGCCGGAGAAAACTTGGCAAGCGCAGGGGGTAGTATTTTATCAGCTTTTGTGAACCCCCACTCTATATCACAAGCGTATTTCATAAGTTTCTTCGGGTTTGTTATATCGTTCTTCTTATTTTACGACTATATAACTAGTGTGAAAGTAGTTTCTTCCTCCTAGCTAAAGCCTCCTCAAATACTTTCTTTTCGTTTTCATTCTGAGGAAGATGAGGCTTTAACCTTACCGGCTTGCCTGAGTTATCTATCCTCACGTAATTGAAATATGCTGTAGTGACGTGTTCTTTGTTCATATTTTCTGGGTCTATACGGATCACGTTTATCATTGTTTCTAAGGACGTATTACCAACGTAACTTATACCAGCCCTAATTTCTAAGATATCACCCAACCTTACTGGTGTGTAAAAGCTCATGCTGTTAGCTGATACTGTAACAACCGTATCTCCTTTACCGTATCCTTCATAACCTATATAGTTTAAACTAAGTGCTCCCCCCATATCGTCCATGACTTTTAACATCTTTCCTGCTGAGATGATCTTACCGTTATAAGTCATATCTGGCGTTACGTATATTGTAGAAACTAGTCTGTTTGAGAGACCTTCCGTGGGGTCATTAACATTATAACGCAATGAATTATCTATCTTCCTACTTTTTCTCCTGCTTACAGCCGTCTCATATTTCTTTCTTTCCTCATCGCTTACGGGATATATTTTACTATTCACGACAGTAGGTCTTAGTAGGTCGTCTACCTTAACATATACCCCAGTAGCTTCAACTAAAGTCTCTTGGCCTCTTACTGCCCTCATGCTTACCTCCATAGAGGTATTGCCGACGTATTGTGTTTCAGCTTCGACTGTAATTATATCACCTAAAAGGATAGGTTTTTTAAAGACTACGTCGTCGAGCGAAGCTAGGACAGCCAGTCCTTTAGATACTTTCATAGCCGAAAGCATCCCTATATCGACAAGGAAGTTGAGCATATCGCCCCCATGTAGTCTTCCCATATAGTTAGTGTGTTCATAATGTATTACTTTGATCGCCGTGACTTTAGTATCAGAGATTTTTAAAGACTGCATCGGTAATCTCATCTACTACTTTTGAGTACCTCTTATCAATTTTACTATAGTCCAATACGTAATCTCTCAGTTGGTCGAGGATCTCCTTCCAGTTATTTCTTACTATTTTTGCGACATCGTCTGGTAAACTATCCAATTCAACTCTCTTTTCTGATGCAGAGAAGAAAGGCAAATACTCGTCTTCAGAAAGGCTTATAATTGCTAGCCCCCGTCTGTCGAGTACATATTCATGAGTCCCTTTTTTAGCTAAAGATATCCCTATATCATCAGATGGGGGGATTAATTTCATAACTACTTTTAAAAAATCTATTACAGACACTTTATCGCCTTTAATCTTCATTTTTTTGATAGCTGATATCAGTTCCTCCATTTTACGTCGCCTTTGATAAATCGTAATGCCCAAGAGGTGGTGGAACCGGGACTTTTATCTTTACCTTTCCCTCTCTTAGCCAAGGAGATATGAGATAGGCTATGCCGTTCTTCTCCCAACTTAACGTCTTAGCCTCACTCCTAGACAACCCCATCATTTCCGCTACTTCAGGTTTAATCCTGAAGATAACCTTAGTATTTGCGAGCTGGACTATAATGTCCGATAAGTCTGCTGGGTTATGGGTCGAGAATATGAAACCGATCTTTCTCCTCCTGCCTAACCTCATCATCATAGCTATCTTGCCTGCTACTCTCCTGACATAATTAGCGTCTTCTTCTCCCCCTTTTACGGAAGGGAAGAACTTATGCGCTTCATCTATAATCAAGACTAACCTGTCCTTCAATATACCGCTCTTCATTTGTTTCTCCCTGACTTCAAAGATTTTGTCGAGCATATAGTAAGTCAAGATCTTTTGTGAGAAATCATCTATTTCACTGTTATATAAGTCTAATATGAGTAGTTTTTTATTATTGTTTAGAAGTAGGTCTGTGATCGGGACCCTCTCCGCTCCTACATCGAACATGCCCGTCTCCTTAAGCAAGTACAACCCCCTCAGGATATTCTCCTTGGTGCTCTTATGTATGCTTATGTGCTCTAGGTCTTCCTTTTCAAACCCCTCAATTAAATCCGAAAGTGACTCATACTTCTTACCTTCCCTTTTCATTAAGATCTTGAGGAACTGTGTGGCTTGTTCTGAGAAGTAAGGGTTCAGTTTAGGTAATACCCTCCTTACCTCTTTGAACCTGAAATAAAAAGGGTAGATCTCGGTTTCTGACCTCCACTCACTGTTTGATATAACTATCCTCCCCTTATCTACCGAGATATAAAACGTATAACCCTTTTTCTCTAAATATTTGACTATTGGTTCAACATAAATTTTGTAATACGCTGTAGTAATAGAGAGGAGGTCTTTTTTCCCGTTAGTGTATTTCTTAAGCCACCGCCTAGTTACTGGATATATTATGCCTAGGTCTACCCCGGTCATCTTGGAATATAAAGACTCAAACATCGCTACGCTTTGCTTTACAGTCTTATTACTTTTATCAGGAGGTAAGAAAATGTGGTAATAGTCACCGGTAGCGTCGAATACGAAGGCTTTAGTATCATCAGTGGCCTTATAAATGCCTGCTATGAGGTCTTTGACGAAAGAGGTTTTCCCGGCTCCGGTAGTGCCCAGTAATAGCATGTGGTAGTTTAGGTCGTCTAGACTTACCCCTACTTTTACGTTACTTGTGGGGTTATCAAGATAACCTAATTTTAATAGACCCCTGTTAGTGTCTAGAGACCTTTCGATTATTTCGGGTTGTGGTATTATGACTGGAGACTGTGGCTCGATCACTATATCAGCAGCTTCCGGTTCAGTGGATTCGAGCACGTTTACTTTCGTAAGCATCTCGCATTTTACTACCACGTTAGATACGAGTGAACCAGGTTCTTCCTCTCCGGTATCATTTGATGATATTATGGGGGAATCCGAAAAGAGGAGGGAAGAGACATCACTCCTCTCATACCCTACTACCCTAAGTAGTACGAAATACAAGGACTTTATATCAATAGCCCCGAGTAATACCCCAATTTTCCCTAAAAAAGGGTATTTGTAATAGGTCGATGCATCGACTATGACATTTGTGATATAATTTTCTTCATCAACTCTGCTAGGTATACTCCTTGCAACCCTCCCTACTATTACCCCTAACGTTATTGCTAAAGCCTTAGCCTTTTCGATCTTGTCCTTAATAGTATTAGATATGTCCTCAGACAACATTTAGCACCTCAAATTTACCTCTAAAGCTTTCTTGTAGGCCGATACGTTCTAATGAGAAGGCGATATAACGTAAAATCCCAGAAGATAGCTCTTTAGCCGTTTTATCGGCGAGCGCGAGTACCGTAGGTATACCATCAATCGTGAACTTTTGTGAAGCAACTAAGTTAACTCCGTCCCGGTTAAAGGACTCTATTCTTAAGAAGGAGAACTTAGGAACGTATCTATGAACAGGGTAAACGAGATAATTAACGTAAATTTTAACCCCTTGGGCTATTTCTTTTATCAGGGGGCCTACAGTCAGTACTGGATAGGGTGGATTAAAATTAAACCTTACAAGCTGAAACAGAAATGCTTCATCCGATATAAACCCCCTGGGGTCTACTTTGTACTTCACGGAAATTTCCTTAGCTCTGGAAGCTAGCGACTTAACTAGGAGGTCTGATTTATCTAGCCTTTTTACAATTCCTATGTAATTGGAATCTAAGACTTTGAGCCTTTCATTTGTAAGTGCCTTCTTTACTTTTTCTGGTAAGAATGTATATGAAGGGAATAAGGGGCCATCTACGATAATTACTCCTTGTCCTTTTAGCTTTTTCAACGCCTCGGTCTCTAGTATAGCCCTCAGCTCTGTCTCCACCCTTTCAGGTTCCGAAATAGATTGAAAAGGAGTACCATCTAAGGAAACTGTTGTAACATATTTCGAAGAATATAAATACGCGTTAATACCCTTGGAAAAAGACGAAGAAGCAAGTGCAACAAACGGTTTATCTAAATCTAAGTTTCTTATCCCAAAAAGCCCCGGATAAGCACCGTATAAGGGTTTTGATAATGAAGAGACGCCTAAAGTAACTATACTTATTATTCCCCCTGCCGATGTAATACTCCTACTACTCCCGTCTACCGCTAATACTTCTCTACTTACTTTGCTAGGTGTTACCTCATTTATAAGGTCGTTAGATACTAGAGTTGCAGGGCTCTCACTTAAAGATGGGTCTATATTATAGATACTAAAGTATTCCCTGATGTATTTTTGTATTACTTCGTCGAGTATTACAATGAGCTCATTAGTATTACTCATGCTTTGATAAACTTGATTAACGAAATATTTAAATATGGCGTATTACTCACGGGTATTACCCCTTCTTAATCTCTCATTAACTTCCTTATCGCTACGATAACCGGGTCCCATACTCTCGATATTGCCGGGAGATAGCCCATCTCTATGAAGAACGTATCCTCGATAGTAAAACCCTTCATTATAGCTGCAGCCATCATGTCTATCCTCCCTAAGACTTCTTCCTCCCCTACAATTTGGGCTCCCAGAACCCTCTTGGTATCTTCATCAGCAATAACTTTAACGTGGATATCCTTCGCACCCGGATAGTATCTGGCCCTAGTCTTACCTGAAATAGTTGCAGATACTGGGTGGAAGCCGTATTTTCTGGCTTCCTCCTCTTGTAGCCCTACTCTCCCGACAAAGTATTCCTTGTATTTGGTTATCTGGGTGTTGACGACTCCGGGGAACTTCATTGGCTCTCCTCCTATATTACTCCCCGCTACATAACCCATCTTATTTGCCACCGGAGCAAACGGGACCCAATACGGTTTACCCGTCACTATATTTACACTCTCAGTATTATCTCCAGCTGAGTAGACTTCTCTATAATTAGTACGCATATATTCATCAACTTTTATTGCACCAGTTTCGCCTAGTAGTAATTTTCCTTTAACGAGTTCTGTGTTTGGTTCTACTCCTACAGCAACTATTGTACCTTCCACTTCGTATTTTCCTTTATCTGTAACTATTGTCCTTCCCCCTTGTTTTATCTCCTTTACTGCTTCTCCTATTTTAACCTCTACGTCTCTAGAAACTCTGTCGGTTATTATTTTTCCTAGTTCCGCATCTAAGGTCTTATTGAGTAAGTATTTACCATGGTGGATTAGGATCACTTTTTTACCCCTTTCCGATAAAGCCTCGGCCGCCTCTACTCCTAAAATCCCCCCTCCAATAATTGCTATCGTGTTCAGAGACCATAACTTCTGTCTGAGGGTCACGGCCTCGGCTGGGTGGTGCATATAAAATACTCTGTCTTCACCTTCAGTTGGTAACCTTTTGGGCTTTGAACCGGTACTTATAACAAGGTAATCGTATTCACTCTTTGTTTTACCGTACTTTCCTTCCGCGTACACTATGCGTGAATTTAAGTCTATTTCCGTAACCTTCGTATTTGTTCTGACGTTTATTTTTCTGTTTTCAATAAAAAACTCCGGAGTGTAGGTCATAAATAGTTCTTCATTATCGAACAGACCTTCTACAAAATAAGGTATTCCGCAAGGTGCATGGCTTACCATCTTTGTGGCTTCGAATACTTCTATTTCCATCTGCGGTTTTAGCCTCCTAGCTTTGCTTGACGCGCTCATCCCAGCTGCTCCGCCACCTATTACAATGAGTTTCTCCATACTATCTATTTTGTAAAGAAAGACCTTTTTATACTGTGATTGTAATATCAATTATGGAGAAGGCTCTACTCTTCGATAATTTAATTAAAAAGTTAGACGAGTTAAGTTCTACATCACTGTCTTTTAATGAGAATGAGGTTGTGAAGTTTCTAAAAACTGAGACTAAAAAACAAAGGGACTTACTAAAGCAATTTGAAGATTCTATATCTGCTCAGAAGTGGGACGAGGCATTAGCCAGCTTTATACTCTTGACGCAGAGGGTTAACATAATATTTATTTATATATTTCAACCAGCCAATATTTCCTTATTAACTTCAGACAGTAAGGTCTCCCCATATATAGAAGAGTATCTCTCACTTGCTTCACTCGTAATATCCTCAAGTATCCTAGAATTAAGACCAAATCTTAAAAAGATAGGAGTTGAAAGCATAAACGCTTCAATATCCGCAAACCCACCATCCCTTAGCGTGAGTATGGTGGTTAAGAGTGAATAACCCTTATGAAAAGTGGGTCAATTTTTTCTCAGAAGCTATAAAGGCTGAAGTCCCAGAAATAGGGAAATCAGAAAAAATAGCTTATTTCGGGATAGGAGGAAGTGGAATACCAGGTGAGGCGCTGAAGCTACTAAACTTACCAGTTCATTATGAGGTATTTAGGGGGTATAAGGTAAGGGTAGACGAAAAGACGACAGTTTTTGCAGTCAGTTACTCCGGTAACACTACGGAGACCCTTGTAGCATTAAAGGAAGCTGAAAGACTAGGAGTAAGGAAAATAGCAATAATTACCGGAGGGGGGAAGATACTAGAACTCGCGAAGTCCAAAGGTTACCCCGTCTTACTATTACCTAATGGCCTTCAGACTAGATATGTATTTCCGTTTATTTTTACCTTTTTAGTTAAGCTACTTAACGTAACTTTGGGAAAAATTTACAATGAGGTCGAATTACTGGAAGGAGTTAAGGAAAGTCTCAGCAAGGTAGACGGTCTTTCGTCCCAACTAGCCTCAGAAATCAAGGGTAAAATTCCAGTCTTTTACGCCTCGGAACTATTGCCTATAGCCGAGAGGTTTAAACAAGAGGTTAATGAAAATGCAAAATACCCTGCATTTTTCTCCCAATTACCGGAGGCAAACCACAACGAAATCGAACTTTACTCTGAGGCTTACCCCTTTAAATTCCAGCCCATAGTTATCCCGTCAGATGCGGTAGACGAGAAGACCGCGGAACTGATAGGTGCAGTTATCGTAAGGCCTTTTTACTCGTCACCCTTAAAACTAATCTCAAGTATGTTTTTGTTAGCCGGTTTCACTTCGGTAAGACTGGCGGACTTGCTCGGTGTAAAGCCAGAGCAACTAAGGTTAATCCCGAAAATAAGGGAAATGACTTATAAAGTACTCGAGAGTGAGCTCAAATGATAAGGATATATAACACTATGGGTAGAAAAGTGGAGGAGCTTAACACTGTAGAGCCTGACACTGTAAAAATGTACGTCTGTGGCCCTACAGTGTACGATTATGTGCATATTGGTCACGGGAGGACCTTTGTCGCATTCGATGCTATGTTGAGGTACCTAAAGCTAAAGGGCTATAATGTCATCAGGGTTCAGAATATTACAGATATTGATGACAAAATAATAAAAAGGGCTAACGAGACCGGTAGGGACTGGACGGAAATCGTAGATTTTTATATGAAGGACTATTTAGACTCACTCTCACAGCTAAAAGTAGAAATAGACCAGCACCCTAGAGTATCGACCCATATAAAGGAAATAATAGAATTTATTAACGGACTTATCGAGAAGGGAAACGCATATGTGGCCCAGAGCGGCAGTGTATACTTTGATGTAGAGAGTTTCCCCAGTTACGGGTTATTATCGGGGACCAGAAAGGAGGAATGGAACCAAGGCGAAGAGTTCGTAAAGGAGAAAAGACACCCTTACGATTTTGCCCTATGGAAAGCATGGAAACCTGGGGAGCCTTATTGGGAGTCCCCTTGGGGTAAGGGTAGGCCGGGTTGGCATATAGAATGTTCCACTATGTCTACGAGGTACCTCGGGGATCAGTTTGACATACACGGAGGAGGCGTAGACTTAGTATTCCCGCACCACGAAAATGAACGGGCCCAATCCGAGGCACTGTTGGGTAAAACTTGGGTAAGGTATTGGGTTCACGTATCGTATCTGACCATTAATAAAGAGAAGATGAGCAAATCTTTAAAGAATATCATACCCTTGAACGAGGCGATTAAAAAATGGGGAGTGAACACTCTTAGGTATTGGTACCTAACCGCTAAATATAGGAATACTATCGATTTCAGTGAAGATTCTTTGGCTCAAGCCTCGTCAGCGCTTCAGAGGCTAAAAGATGCAATGAGTATAATAAGGGGGGTCATTAAGAGCGGCCCTAAGTATTATTCTAATGATGAGCAAGTAAAAACTCAGAGGAAGATAATCTGGTTGATTCAAAAATTTCATGAATCTTTGAGTGATGATTTTGATACCGCAACAGCTTTATCACAAGTCCACGAAATAGCAACTATAGTTTTTAATGACCTACAGTCTTCCGAAGATTTCATGGGTGCTATGTTAGCGCTTGATGCCTTTAGGCAGTTCAATTATGTTTACGGGGTTATGGATGAGGAGTTTAACGCTGCCTATGAAAATTTGAATAAGGTCATTGACGCTGTAGTCGAGGTCAGAAATATCTTAAGGTCTAAGAAGATGTATGACCTAAGTGACCAGATTAGGGACGTACTTACTAGAGCGGGTGTTAGGTTACTAGACTCTAAGGACAAAACGACATGGAGGTTTGAATGAACCAGCTAGGCCTTATGGTTTCCTAATAGTAACCCGATGGGGGGGGGGGGACTAATAAACCTAAGAACTTACCCTTACTTATCCAAATTTTTTAAAGGAGCTTCATAGAAGCCATGGTAAATGCCCGCTATCATTAATGTGTGAGCATTTGATATTTTCACTCTCAGCCATTGAATTATCGTTATGAAAAAACATATTAAAATGCTCATCTCCACCATAAAAAGGCGCGGTTTTTAACCTTTTGTAAATACACATCTAAAAACTATTTATTCTACAATTTTTCTGGACTCTTACCTTGATACTAACCGGTTATTAAAATACGTACGACAAGTCCTGATCACTTCAAGATAGAGAATTTACAGGGGTACTAGCAAGAGATTTCAGAGCTAAGAAACTTTTTAGGGTTTTTAGTAAGGTTATGAATCACGCCGACGACTGAAATACTTCTCTGCCCATATCCTGATCAATTGGACACAAAAGGCTAGAAAATGGTGCAAGGGGTACCGATCCCTTTTGAGTAGAACGGTGTTGTGGTTATAAAAATAAAAGGTTAAAGGCATTTGGTAAAGTTAGAACTTTCTAAATCAGTCCTCTAACTTTCATAGCGTTTACCACTCTTTCCACTGCTAACGCCATAGCCGCCATCCTAAGGTCTTGGTCTCCTAACTTGTTAAACTCGTCATAAACACTGTTAAATGCTTTCTCCATCCTGGATATTATGAGTTTCTTAGCTTCTTCTTCCTCCATTATTTCACCCATTTTATTGTTAGCCCATTCTACATAACTACCTACTACACCTCCTGCATTAGCTAGTATGTCCGGTACGACTGGAATTCCTCTATTCTTCATTACTAAATCCGCATCAGCTGTTAGAGGACCGTTCGCCCCCTCTACTATCATTTTAGCCTTAACCTTATCCGCATTGAACTTATGTATAACGTTCTCTAATGCGGCGGGAATTAAAATATCGCATTCGGAAACCAACAGTTCGTCATTACTGACTTTTTTACCGCTAGGGTAATTTGTTACAGAACCGGTCCTCTCCTTTACTTCTAACGCCTTATTGACATCAATCCCATTAGGGTCTATAACTCCACCCTTAGAATCACTGACACCTATAATTTTTGCCCCCATCTCTTGGAGGAATTTTGCAGCAAAAGTACCTACATTACCGAAACCTTGAATTATTACTCTAGCCCCTTCTACTCCGCCTATGAACTTACTAGCTGCCTCTTTGGCAACTGTTGCAACACCTAGCCCCGTACTATAATTCCTGGTTATCAACCCCCCGAGTTCAACCGGTTTACCCGTAAACGTGGCGTAATCCACCTTTCCGGTAATCTTTATGTATTCATCTATAAACCAGGCCATAGTTTGAGGACTTGTGTTAACATCAGGTGCCGGTATATCAATATCACTACCTATATACTTGTAGAGTGCACCGACATACCTTCTTGACAACATTTCCAGTTCCTCTTTAGTTAATTTAGAGGGGTCTACTCTTATCCCGCCTTTTCCTCCTCCGTAAGGTAACAGTAATAAGGAGTTCTTCCATGTCATCATCATCGACAATGCTATTACCTCGTCTTGTGTCACATTGGGGTGGTACCTTATACCCCCTTTATACGGACCTAACGCACTGTTGTGTTGTGACCTCCAGCCTAAGAAAGTCCTTACCTTACCGTCTTTTCCCTTGACCTCTATTTTAACTTGTATTACCCTTTCAGGCTGGGACAGAGTCTCTAAAACGTCTTCGTGTAGTCCTAAAATTTCTCCTACTCTATATAGCTTTTTTACTTGTTGGTCATAAAGGTTTGAAGAAAGTGTAGCTTGAACAGTTTCTGTCATAAGAACCTCACGTTATCTTCTCTCTTAGTAAAAATTTAACTTTTTCACTAGACTTGTATAAGTTATCCATAATTATCATGAAAAAATACTAGTTGTTCATTGTCTCTAAAAAAAGATATGACGTTCATCTCTGCCTAAGTAATATAATTATGGCGGATAGAATTACAGAAAATATAATAGTTACTAGGATAGCTGTATCTAAATCTATCGGTTTAAAGGGTAATGTAGTATAAAGGGGCTTTGTCAAGGGCGGATAAGTAGCATTAGTACTTACGTACTCGTTGGATACAAAGCTGTACTCCAAAGTTACGTTCCCAAGCCCAACAGAATATACTTTTTCTAGCTCTAACTCTCCGTTATGCGAGAAATAAGTGTATATTGTATATGACGCTTGAGGTAGGGTTCCGTTTACAAAGTGTTTATACAAGTACGTCTCTACCTGAGTCCCGTTCACGGTAGTAACATATGTCGTATTTACAAAAGTGAAATTATCGCCGTCCCAAATTATTGAAGAATTACCTACATTATCAGTAAATGTTAACTGTTCATCGTAATACGGCTTGAACACTAGTACGAAGTTTACCGATACTGGTATATTACCTATATTAGCTGGTACGACTATGTTCCCTGATTGTGGGTAGAGTAAATAGTTCACTTGAGCTAAATAGTCCCCTATCTGGAACGGGTAGTAGATTTCCACGTAATATTGAGGAGTTAGGCTATTTATATTAGGGTTATATGCGAACTCTAAATAGAGATAAGGTCTATCTATCCCACTGAGGCTTGGCGTGTTAAAAGTTATATTCATCGGCTCAGAATAAGACGAAAGGGTTATCGTTAAGCTCGTACCGTTAGGTAAAGTATAAGTCGTATTGGCTACCAACCCGTTAGACAATACTTTAAAGAATTGAGAGTACGTACTGTTAAAGTATACCACGTAATCCTGAGAAGTGACGTTACTCCCCATTAACAAGAATTTACTTGGGCCTATATACGAGATAGCATATTTTCCACTGTTTGTCTCTATACCGTAGGTAGTATTATATTCAAGGAATGGAGGGAAGAAGGGGTAATAGAGGGACAATAGGTTACTAAAGATGTTAGCTGTATGGTTACCTAAACCCCCAATTAATTTACTGCTATTAGTGGTGAAATTACCTTGCAAATCAACTGTAAGCGTAGAGTTCTCGTTCCCGATAACCTCATAATTTAAGTAGTAATAGTTAGTCAATTTAGTCTTATTTAAGGTAGTTTGAGTCACGACGTGATATGAGAGGTTTTTATAAATCGTCACTGTATTACTCTGAACTGTAGCATAATTATTACTGGGGTAGTAATTAGTAGGGGTCACATTACTAGAAATGGCAGAAGTAATTACAGGGAATAACAGTAATACTACTAATAAACCTAGTAAATATCTTTTCATCACACAATTCGAGTTAATAGGATATATTAACTTTTATCCAAGGTAGAACTTTTAATCCCTATGAGTTTTCCCAAAGTTGCAGTAGGGTGTGTGATATTAGACTCGTCTAAGAGAGTTTTATTAGTCAAAAGGAAACACCCACCTAACCAAGGCTCTTGGGCAATCCCGGGAGGAAAAGTAAGTTATGGGGAACTAATAGATGAGGCGCTAAAGAGGGAAATGAGGGAAGAACTATCCATAAATGTTATCCCTAAAGACCTGGTGGGGGTAGTAGAAATAATCAAGGAAGGTTTCCATTATGTAATCCTAGATTTTCTATGCGAAATTGGGAGCGGGAAAATTATGGCAGGCTCAGACGCTGAAGAAGCAAAATTTTTCAATTTTGACGAGCTAAAGCATTTACCCATTAGTCCCACTACCGTGAATATGCTTGAGAGGTATTTTAAAGGTGAAAAATTACCACTCAGGATCGTAGAAAGATAAAAGTGTCGGGTTCAAGTTGTTGACCCATGGTGTGGCTTATCCCTACTTTTATTCCTATTTCCACCACTGTATCTCCAACTCATTTAGGCTAGTCGAGGGAAACACCTATATAAAAATAAACCTTGATACGATAATATCGAGAAGCGGTTAAAAACATTTAAAAGTTATGTAAAATGCTTACAGCCTATCGTGTGACATCGAGTTGGATCATGTTGTATACTACATACGAAATAGTGACTAACGCGATAATTATATTCATAGCCTTTTCTATTTTTTCAGGTACGAAACTTAACATCAGTCCTACAACGAGCATCGATACAGACGAAACTATTATAAATAATGCCACATATATCATTCCCACAATCAGCGACGCTTCAGCTGCTAAGATCGCGACCATGACTTTAGAGGGAGTAATTGCAAATGCGCCTTGCAGAACACCTGACCCCTTAGGGGACACCTCTAACTCTTTTCCCTTTATTTCTCCATATAAGAGCAGTAACGCAAAACCGATTGCTATTATGTCTCCAGCAAGTATGCCGTAAAACTGAAAGTAGCTAAAGAGCAGGATTAGTGGGACTGCGATCAGAGCAAAGCCGACGCCGTGGGTGACCCCGAATACCATGTAGTCCTTAGCTCCTTTCATCATCCTCATTGCTACTACGTGGTCTGGCTCTAAGGCGTGTGTAGCCCCGAGGAGGATCACAAGTCCCAACACTATTAAGCTTAATTGCATCTTATTTCGAATTTTTATCTAATTATTATTATTTAAAGCTGGGTGAGATAAAACACCTTAACTGGTAAGAATTCTCGATAACCGGATATTAAAAGGCTGGACTTCAACAACATTTTTAATCTTTTGAGAAGAGAATATCTACTATATGAGTTATCCACCTCCAGGTTATCCACCATATGGTTCAGGCGGTTATCCACCAAGTGGCAGTTATCCCCCTATGGGTTATCCATCAACGCCAGGTTATCCTTATGGTGGTTCACCTCAAAACAACTCGATGTTCAATATGATGATGTGTATGCAGCCCATAGGGCTCGGCGGTAAACAGCAAATGATCCCTATCCAAAGACCTATAGATCTACAGCCTGTAATACAACAAGTTATGATGTACTTAATGGGTCAAGGTTTTCAAGTGTTCCCTATGGTAGGGCAATACATGGCTGTAATTCAAGCTCAACACTCTAGTTTTCTAGGTGCGATTACAGACTCGAACAAAGCTTACACTATAAGGATATGTGAAGGGCCTAACATGATAATGGTAGAGACCGGTATGACCAATTTACTGAAAGACCTAATACCTTTGGCGGCAGGAGCGGGAGTCGCGACCGTAGCGGACACAGACCTACATAATTCATTATTAACGCTTGCAGGTGGAGGGCTAAGCGCAGTAGACGCATATAACTTAATCAAGGACTTCATGCAAGAAGACCAGATTATGAACACCATAATGATGGCTATTATGACCGCACAATCAATGTCTTCTCCTACGCCTTCTCCGTCCCCCTATCCACAAGGTGCTACTCAGCCCTCACCTTACCCTCAAAGTAGTCAACCATATCCTCCTTCTCCGTCCCCCTATCCCTCTCAGCAACCTACCACACCCCAGCAACCTGCTACTCAGCCTCCGCAGTCAACCTATTCTACTCAACCTACTTCCGTTCAGCCCTCAACTCAAACTCCGCAAGTCCAACTGCAGAAGGCAATGACTAAATGTTGGAAGTGTGGGACACAAGTAGAATCTAGTTCAAAATTCTGTCCTAACTGTGGGGCTTCGTTATCCCCAATAACTTGTCCAAAATGCGGTAATGTAAACTCACCGGGATCAAAATACTGTAGTAAGTGCGGTGCTCAATTACAGTCTTAAGGGCTTAAATATCTAACTACTTACGTAAGTTTTCATTTTTAAAACCTACAAGTTCCATTAGAGTAACTACTTCACCTACTACAATGACTGCCGGTGATTTTATATTATACTTTTTAACTAGGTCGGGAAGTTGCTCTAATTCCCCTAAGATGACCCGTTGGTCTCTAGTAGTACCCTTTTCGATTATTGCTACCTTTTCTTCTGCATTCCTCACTTTTAACAAAACCTTAGTTAATTCATCTATTACGTGGATCCCCATTAATATTACGACTGTCCCTCTTTTAGGAATGTAGTCGTCGCTTATTAACCCACCGTCTCTCGTAGTCCCGGTTATTACTGTAAACCCGGAGGAATTAGGTACTACCCTACTAGTTACGGGGATCCCAGCGTATTCAGGTACGGCTATGGCGCTTGTGACCCCGGGTATAACTTCACACTTTATACCCTTACTCGTCACGTATATGCACTCTTCTTCTCCCCTTCCGAACACGAATGGGTCTCCACCCTTTAGTCTAACTACTTTTTTGCCTCCTTTTGCTTTTTCTACTAATAATTGATTTATTTTTTCCTGGAGAGGTGCGTCACCTATTTCTTTACCTACATATATTAATTCAGCAGAAAGCCCCTCTAATATTTCTTTGGAGATTAGTCTGTCGTAGACGACTACGTCTGCACTTTTAAGTATTCTAAGGGCTTTCACTGTAATTAGTTCAGGGTCTCCAGGACCTGCACCAACAATATAGACTATCCCACTCATATCGCGTTTACTCTTTTAATTACATAAAAGCCAAATAAAGCTCCTTCAGGGAACTTTATCCCATAAACCATAAGTAGAATGTAATTGACGATCTCTAGCTGGGGAATACCGAACATCTGTGAAGCAATATATATGACGAAGAAATATAGTATGTCTCCCACGAAACCTAAAGAGTAGAGGATAACTTTTTCTATAAACTTAAAAGAAGACATGATATACCCTATTATAAAACCGCCCACTGCCATCGACGTGAATGATATAATGTATAGGAAGGGCTGGCTTTCTTCTATAACAAATAAAAAGGGCGTTAGCCAAGGGATAATCAGGACAATCCCTATTATGAGTCCCACTAATGCGTATTTTCTTATTAAGATTGCTGTTACTGGTGCTCTGTCGCCGTTCTCAGACTCTACAATTTTGTCCTTACTCACTGAATTTAAAACATACCAACCTAGTATAGCCCCACCGATTACGGGACCTTGGTATGCTAATAATTTATCAATAGGGTCTCCTATGGCGTAAATAATTATCGATACCAATAGTATAAGGAATGATAAATACTTTGAGAATCTCAAGTAATCCATCTTAAGTCAATATTTATTTTACTTTTTAACCTTAAAAAATTCATTTAGCATTACGGCAAATAGACTTTATATATTACCCTATCGCCTTCGTCTTGTTTTGACAGTATCTTAACGCCCCTGTCTTTCATAGCCTCAGCCCACATCTCCACTTGATCAGCCTGGATACCTTTAACCGCTATTATCTCAACTTCCTGGTTACTCCCTTCCGAAAGCCAGAACCTCATTATCGATAGGGCAGGGGAACTACTTCCGCACTTAGTATCGCTTTCCCTTAAATCAAGAGTTTTTGTCATTTAATATATCATCTCCGAACTAATATTTAGGATCTGTTTATCATCCACGAAGCAAATTCTATTCCAGTTCTCCTTCCTCATCCTCTCTACTATAGAATGTATTATACTAAAAGCGTTGCAAAAAGCGTCATGACATTCTGTAAGGCTTACATCGGTAAAATTAATGAGCTCCTTCAGCTTTTTCTCTCTTTCGTCTTTACTGCTCAAGATCACTATCTGTCTCTTACGGGTTGAGAATATAGGAGAGTGTGGGAATAATTCGAGCTTTTCGTAATTAGCGGGTTCACAAAAGATCTCGTTCATTTTTAGAGTAGCATAATAGGCTATCCCATAATTCTCTCCTTGACCTATAAAGAAAGGCTGTTCTTTCAACATTATGGGTTTTGCTCTTTTATAGTCTTCTGTTAACTCCAGATTAAATAGGGAGTAAAGAGCAGACAAGGCTAATAAAAAGGACAGAGTCCCTGGTAGTGTCGTGTCAGCCTTATAAGGTACGATAATTATTTCATCTGAATTTTGAGCTAAGGGTGACGAGGCGTTTGCTGTAATAGCTATTACTTTTCTTCCTTCTCTCTTTTTTACCTTAGCCAGCTCTATGTTGGTCTTCGTCTTCCCAGATATGGAGACAATGACATAAGGTTTATCTACGTTTAGGTTAATCGCCTCATAAGGGTCTAGTGCTATTGCTTTCCTTCGGGTCTTGCTCTCGACTACTAGTGCCGCTGCGTAAGAATCGCCGGCACCTACTACTACTCCCGAATCTATACTCTTGTCAGTCTCTAAGGGACTAAATTTCTTTAATTCTCCTTCTATCAACTCAGGGTAGTTCATCAGCCTTATATTTACCCGAAACTTCATATAATATCATGAAAACAATAGTTAGGGCAGGGATAGCCTTAGGTGCTGGCAAACCTTTGAAGAGAGTTTATGTGGGGCTACAAGACTCGAAAATAGACGTTATATCCCATGAAGAACTTACGAGTTACGAAGACGCTGAATTAGATATCGGGGGATGGGACAGGATCATTAGCCCCGGGTTCATAACACTGCACACATATCTGTCCCTTTACCCTTTCAGGTTTAGAATATTCACAGCTAAAGAAAATGCTAACGACCTTATATCTACTTTTAGCACAAACGATTCATACTACTTTTCTCTACTCGGTGCATATCATCTCTTAAAACAAGGCGTAACAACTGTCGGGTTCAGTGGGCCCCACCTAGATATAATGGCTAGGGCAGTCTCCGAGGTAGGGCTAAGACCTATAATAGTAGTCCCCGTAGGGTGTGGTAATTCTCCCCCTGATTGGGAGAGAGAGTTTAGAACGTTGTTCAGCAGGTGGTCACATAAAGGGGCCAATAACGTTATCCTTAAAGTATGTGACCAGGCCCAACTCAGGGACGTCTTAGAATTAGCTAGGGAAAACGAGGTCGCAGTCCTTATAGATAATACTGTGACTATCACGGACGATTTAGACTTTAACCAAATAATCGGGTTAGGAGGAGGTTCAAGGCTCGACTTGGACATAATTAAGAAAAAGGGCCTAAAGTTATCATTTACGCCGTCCTACGAGGTATCAAAATTCCCTTTAAGTGAATTCAAGCCGTCCGTTTCCTTAGACCTTGTCCCTTCATTTGACCTTAGACAGGAGGTCTCGTATTCCGCTACAAGGCTCTTATTGACTGTCGAAGAAGCTTTTAACTCAATGACCTCTTGGGGATATTCGCAACTGAAGATCAACTCCGGAGTCCTGAATACTGGGTATATAGCTGACCTAGTCGTATTTCAATATTCTGAACCTCCCTCTTTCCCCTTAGACTTCTCCTCCCCTTACGAAACTTTTCTTTACTCAAGCTATTCATTGGAGACGGTAATTGTTAATGGAGAGCCGGTCCTAGATGGCGGAGTCCCCCTTAATGTAGGGCTAAAAGACGTGGAGGAGGGGTTAAGGAGGTTAGAGGAGATTGATAGAAAAAGTAGCGAAAGAACTAGGTCTGTGGAAAAAGGTTGAAATAGTAGGAGATATAGCGATAGTCGGTATACCTTTTGGCAAAGACGTAGAGGACGTAAAGGAGTATGCCCAACTCATCCTGAAAGAGATTCCTTATGTAAGGTCGGTCTGGGGGAAATATAGGGATATAAAGGGTGATTTTAGGCTCTCTACGTCAGTGCATCTAGCAGGAGAAAAGAGAAGTGAAACTATATATAAAGAATATGGCTGTAAATTCTTTCTTGATATAACTAAAGTGTTCTATTCCTCAAAGTTGTCTTACGAACATACAAGGGTAGCAAGGCTGGTCAGAAGAGGAGAAATCATAATAAACATGTTTTCAGGGTACGGACCTTTTTCTATAATGTCTTACGTTTTAGGTGGTGCGTCCATAGTTTACTCAATAGACATTAACCCCTATGCTTATTACTACATGATGGCCAACATTGACTTAAACAAAGCTTACGGAGTAATACCAGTTTACGGAGACGCGTTTAAAAAGATGGATCACCTTCCTTACAACGTGGATAGGATTTTAGCCCCCTTACCGGAAAGGGCTAGGGAGGCCTATGAGATAGCAATTCCCCATCTGAGACGAGGCGGTGTATTACACTTGTACACTGAAATTGAAGGCGAAGACCCTATTAAAATAGCTAAGTCGGTCTATCCTAATGTTGTTTTTGCCAGAGTTGTCAGGAGCGTAAAACCAAAAGTTTATCATGTAGTTGTTGACATTAAAAAAGATCAGGAATAGGTTTGACCGATATTTTTACTATTATGCTTCTAGGTCATCAGGTCTCCCAGAGGAAAAGCGTGAACTTAGGCGTTTATACGCTGAAATTCTATAGAAGAAAAGGGAAAAGGCCTGATCAATATTTATACATAGTAACCCTTATTAAGGACGGTAAGGTAGTGGAGTCTGGTATTTTCGGGGATTACAAGAATGCTGTGATCTATGCTGGCCAGATCTTTGTCCGTTTTCGGTGAATACTTTTATATGAAGTAATAGTTAGGATACTTTGAGCAAATTGATCAGGGACGAGGTACTGGAAATACTAAAGTCCGGAAAGGTCGACTACGTGAGGGTCGTCTTCATAGATATATTAGGTAATGTTAGAGGTAGGTCCCTTAGGAGGGCTGAATTTGAGAAAATATTAGACGGTAAAGGTGTAGAGTATTCTGAATCGTTACTATTCTTAGACTATAAAGACACGCCAATAAAACATAAATATGGGGACATGTTCGCTCAACCTGACATCTCTACGTTTGTCATGATACCCTATTTAGAGAGGACAGCTAGAGTGATGAGTTACATTACCGAGAGTGATGGTTCGCCTCATGCGTTATGTACAAGGTCTTTGCTTAACAGATCCATGGAGAAGTTAATTGATAGCGGGATAAAAATGGAAGTAGCGTTTGAACCCACGTTTTATTTAATAAACCTTAAAGATGGTAAACCCTTACCCGCGGACGAAGCTAGAGCTTTTTCATTGGAAGGCCTTATGGAACAGCAGAACTTCTTACGTGACCTGATTAAAAACCTGGAGACCGTTAATACTCAAGTCCAATATATTAATAAACATTATGGTCCGGGCCAATATGAGATAACTTTTAGCATGTCCGACGCTCTTTCGGCTTCTGACTCTCTGGTTACATCAAGGGAGATAATACGCGATACCGCTAGAAACTACAAGTTGTATTCAACCTTTATGCCTAAACCTTTCAAGAATTATCCTAGCAGCAGCATGGACGTTTACATTAAACTCCTTGACTTGACTGGCAAACCGATAGGTATAGATGTTAATGACCCTAAAGGGATGGGCTTAAGTAAACTATTTTACAACTTCTTAGCTGGAGTATTAGAGCACATTGGCTCTATATTGGCAATTGCGGCACCTACTGTTAATTCGTACAAGAGGTTTAAGGAGATTGTTACACCTACGATAGCAGGAATAGGTAATGAAAGGCACTACATTATAAGGATCCCTTCTACTTATAAAGACTCAGGAGTAATAGAGTTTAGACTTGCCGACCCACTCGCTAACCCGTACTTACTCTTATCTGCTTTAATCCACGCTGGACTTGATGGGATAGAAAGGGGACTTGATATTGATGTTAACTATAGTGTAGCGTCTTTACCTACGAGTCTAAGAGGTGCAATAAATAGCCTAGACCGTGATACCAAGTTAAAATACTCACTAGGACAAGACTTAGTAGATACATTTATTGAAATTAAAAGGAAGGAAATAGACGACTATGAGAACGAAATTACTGACTGGGAAATATCCGCGTACTTGAAATCGGGATGGTAGATGAGAGCAGCTGTTTTTTTAGAAAAAGGTAAACCTTTACAGCTTCAAGACGTCCCAACACCTAGAATAAAAGCCGGTGAAGTGCTCCTCAAAGTAAAAGCTTCCGGCTTGTGTCACGGTGATGTACATTTAATTTTCGGAGAATGGGAAAACGACATAGAAGTTAAGACTCCTATTATACTGGGACATGAGATAGTAGGCGAAGTAATTGAAGGTGGAAATAAGTTCAAAAGAGGTGAACAAGTCCTGGTCTACAGCTCTATAGGCTGTGGTAGTTGCAAGTATTGCAAGATAGGCGATAGACAGTTTTGTGAAAGTGTAAAGGTAATCGGTGTTCATACAGATGGTGGCTTTGCGGAATATGTTAAAGTACCT
Organism: Stygiolobus caldivivus; assembly: GCF_019704315.1. Taxonomy (NCBI): domain Archaea; kingdom Thermoproteati; phylum Thermoproteota; class Thermoprotei; order Sulfolobales; family Sulfolobaceae; genus Stygiolobus; species Stygiolobus caldivivus. The sequence goes on from NZ_AP024597.1 coordinate 784,775, forward strand.
TCTGAAGAGTATTTATTTAGGGTTAACGGTGACTATATTTCAGCTGCACCGTTGGCTGATGCTGGTATCACAGCTTATAACGCTACAAAAGGGGTATCTCAGGGAGATAAGGTATTAGTAGTGGGAGTGGGGTCTGTAGCACTGATTGCGATACAGTTACTTAAGCTGAAGAACGCGGAAGTGACCGTAATAGGGAGAAACCTGACCAGGCTAAGTAAGGCTGAAAACTTGGGAGCCGATGAGGTTCTCGCTATGAAAAAGAGAGAACCACCCTTTTCTCCAGTGGCAGGAAAGAAGTTTGATTACATTTTAGACTTTGTTGGGGCTGACCAGACGTTAGTAGACACTCCATGGTTACTTAAGAGAGAGGGCGAGCTGAGGATAATAGGTGAATACGGGGGTCATCTAGAAATACCAGAACAATTAATAGTCCTGAGAGGACTGAGGATAAAGGGTATATTATACGGTAATATGAACGATATGGTGGAGTTGATAAAGCTTTTTGAAGAAGGAAAAATAAAGACATTACCTGTCCCGTATAGACTAGAAGAAATAAATGAAGCTATAGATGATCTATTGGAAGAGAGAATTGTAGGTAGGGCAGTAATCTTACCATAGCCCTATACTAATCACTGTATGTTTTGTCGGTAATGCTGTATTTATACTTGATCAGTGCATAAAGCACAAGAGCCCCTTCTAAAATTATGTTAAATCTTCTAACGGGTAGGGAAAAGACCTTTTGATCCTAACAGTGTGTAGTACACATACTATTTGCTCCTCTTAGCCCTGAATTTAAACGGAGATTCGCCCATTAGTTCAATATCCACGTTCAAGAACTTTTTTATGACCTCAGCATTGGTCTTAGCATGTTGTGTAAGATATGAAGACGAATACTCACCGTTATATAATGACGCGTAGAGCATTAACATATCTCCCATATGGCTATCTGTAGCGGCTCCAGATTTCAGTTCTCTAAGTAGGTTCTCGGCAGCTTCTTCTCCTACCCTCTCTGCCCTCTTACCTTTCTCACCGAGCGCGTCAGCTCCAATAATACTTAACTCTCCTATCGCGCCTAGCGTAATCCCGCTCCCTTTACTTATCTCCTTTTCTCTGATGTCAAGGTCTATGGATATCTCTACTCCTAATTGAGATAATTTGGAGGTCGCGGAGGATCTTTGTCTCTCCGCAATATGGGACGGTAACGACGATACGTGAGAAATGCCTATAATTTTTACTAACTTTCCAAAGTTAGTAATAGAAAATGAGTTGGGTTGGCCTCTAAAGTTTCTTAATATTACTTCCCCTCCTCCTTCAGGGTAATGTCCCCTCTTATTTACTAATATATCTCCATTGATCCCTATCTTTTGCAGAATAGGTAGGAATATTAATCGGATATAATCTACAGAGGGAGATTTAGGGACATCAGTCCCCCCTATCAGTTTTACTTCTATTTGTCTGTTTAAGATTAGGGGCAAAATAGTCTGTAGCACAAGGGTAACGCTACCCGCTGTTCCTATATCAAAAGTGAAGTTGCCGCGTTCTGCTATTTCATAGGGCTCGAATAATAATTCTGTAGAACCTACGAAGTCCCCTTTGACTTTAGCATTAGTGAGGGCCTTTACAGCCTCTACTGCTGTCAAGTGCTGCCTTTGTAAACCTGGTTTTTGCCTCCTCGCCCTAATGTTATAAATCCTGAAAGGTTTTTTTGTTATCGCTGAGAGAGTTAATGAAGTCCTTAATATCTGACCCCCACCTTCACCAAATGAGCCGTCTATCTCAATCATGCTAAGGTGATAAATTATGAAAGTGAGAATAAAATCTGTCGTTAAAGTAGTGTCTGAAGAGGAACTCATAATAATTCCTTTAGCTCGTAAAGGTGACTTTATTGAGGCTCTAAACTTTTATGAAGACATCCCAGGCGGAAGGGCGGCGAGGCTGGTAATTATCCATGATAGGTATGACGAAATTAAAGAAGAGCCCACCCCGTTAGGCATTAGGGGCGGAAAAACCTACATAGAGGCCGAAGGTGTTATAGAAGACTTAGACAAAATAAAGGCTCTAATACCAATAGACCGTGTAGTTAGGAGTAAAGCAGTCCCACTCTATGTTGATATCCAGCTCTTGGGCGACTTAGACACTTCGAGCAAGGGGGTTAAAGGTTTCATAAACTATATTTCACGTTATGGCAGGCTGGACTTCAGTAAGTTGAAAAGATCGGTGGAACTAGAAGTACTGGTCTAACCCTTTAGTCTTAACTATGTCATCTAATCTTACTCCTATCCTCCTTATTTTTCTATTATCTTCATTAAGGATTTCCTCCAATAACTCTTTCACCTTTTCATATGCGGTACCTTTACTCACTCCGTGTTTGAACTTTTTTCCCTTAGTTACGATATCTAAGTCTTCCATTACAGCGATTAACGCGATCCTCATAGGTATACCACCTACTTTACTATAGGCCTCGTCCAAAGCCCTTTTAAGATATGGTAAAATAACCTCTTGTTTTCTAGTATTATAAGGTAAAGTTAAAATCCTACTATGCGGTTTTCTACTTTTGTCCTCAACCGGTTCATCATACTTATTTTGAGCCAATTTTAGAAGATATGTCGCTTTCGCCTTGCCTACTTCCTTTTCTAAGGCCTTAAAATCGACCTTAAGGACATCCGTCAATTTGTACACCCCAATAGACGCTAGTTTTTCTGCCAGTACTTTCCCTACACCCGGTACTTCATCTATCTTCAGGTCATTGAGGAAGCTGGGTACGTCTTCAGGCCTCAGGACAGAGAGTCCATTTGGCTTGTTCTTATCAGCTATTATCTTAGCAAGGACTTTATTGGGTGCTATACCTATGGTTACCGTTATTTTTTCTTTTTCAAATATTTCCCCCTTTATCGTTCTGCCTAAGGTATAAGCCTCCTCATAGTCCTTTACTTTATCTGTAATATCCAGATACGCTTCGTCAATACTAGCTATTTCGAGCTTAGTTGAATATTTTCTGAGTATTCCTTCCATAACCCTGTTAGATACCTCTTGATATATCTCTTTCCTCATCGGTACAAACACAGCCGAAGGTGCGAGTTCCATAGCCTTTATAATAGGCATACCGGCTTTAACACCCAGTTTCCTTGCTTCGTAATTCGCTGTGGCCACGGCACCGCTCGTCTTTGTCCTACCTGAGTATACACATACTACTAAAGGTTTTCCTTTGTATTGCGGGTTGAGTACTTCCTCTACTTGTGCGAAGAAGTAGTCAAAATCAATAAAGAGTATAATCATTTGCAATATACACTTGAATTATAAGATTTTAAGGCGTTTAACACTTCCGAAAGGGTAGGAGATGAGGTACCTCCTAGTCTTGTAACCTTAAGTGCTGACGAGATGATTGCTAATTTTAACGATTCCTCTATGCTGTGTCCTTCCATATACCCGTAGTTAAAAGCCGCATCGAACACGTCTCCAGCACCGGTCGTGTCTACTACGTCCTTCACCCTATATGCTTCAGCTTCACATTCACTATCGTGAGAAATCACTCTAGCGCCCCTATCACCCATCTTTATTACTATTATGTTGACCCCCCTTAGCTTGTTTATGTTTACCGCCTTGCTCTCTTTTTCGTTCAAGTAAAGTATATCTACGTTAACTGAGGAGTCCAACTTGGAGCTATTTGGGCCGGGATCATAAGTAACGAGCTCTGAATTGGGGTCTCTTACCACTATTTCTGGGGGAACAGAGGCAAAGTGGATCACATCAAATAGGCCAAAATATTTTTTTACGTCTTCGCTGGAGAGCAGGAGGGAGGACCCTAATTTTCTTACAATGGAGACTTTTCCGTTATCCCTTAGGAGTACCAATGCCATGCTCTGCGGTGCATTGACCTCTTCCACGTAATCTAACCCTACTCCGGTCTCCGCTATTTTCTCTAAAATAGGTCTCACTACCGGAGAGTCTTTTCCGACTTTAGCGAGTATTTTTACACTGTGCCCTAACTTATTCACGGCTATAGCATAGTTTACCGCAGCACCTCCAGGCTGAATGTCCATTGTTTCGGTGGTCAACGGTTCGTCCGGTTCAGGAAAATGATCTAATTTAACTAATATGTCGATATTTATTTTTCCTACCGATAGGTGGATGGGTTTCATATCACTCACCTCAGTTAGCCGCCACATCTTCACTGTTCAGCCCCAAAAGTCTTCATCATTAGTTGTAGAAAAGACGTTTGTAAATAAAAAGTGCTTCTTTCATGGTGGAAGCCACCACCTCGTTAACGAAGAGTTTACCCTAAGAGTAATTAGGATAGTTCGCCATATTAATCATGGCAAGATTTTAAATAGATAGGTTAACAAATTACTTGTGTATCCCCCTAAGATAGGATATGTAATTCCAGATAATTTAAGCGAAGCAATGGAGTTCTTAGAGCAGCATGAAGACGCCCGACCCTTAGCAGGAGGTCACAGCTTAATCCCCGCATTAAAATTAAGGATAATAAGACCCTCATACCTTGTTGAAATCAGGAGGTTTCAAGAGTTAAACTACGTCAGAAAGGACGGTAATCTGTACAGAATAGGTGCACTAACTACGCATTATGATATGATAAAGTCTAATGTCCCGCTCTTGAGTGAGGCGGCAAAGACTATTGCTGACCCACAAGTAAGGAATATGGGTACAATAGGTGGTGTAATATCCCACCTTGACCCGGCTGCGGACTATCCAGCCTCATTAATAGCTATGGACGCCAAAGTCATAGTAAAGAGCAGAAAAGGACAGAGAGTAGTCGACTTTAAGGATTTTGCAAAAGACATGTTCACTCCTGACCTAAATCCGGGTGAACTAGTGGTAGAAGTCCAAGTGCCTGCTTATGACGGGTATAGGTTTTCATACCAGAAATTGGAAAGGAGAGCAGGAGATTATGCCATAGTTGGAGTTGCGGTTCTCCTAAAGCTTAATGGAGAAACGGTCGAAGACGCAAGGATAGGGTTAACGGCTGTAAATAACGTTGCTGTAAGGGCTAGAGGGGCAGAAGAAGAGCTAATAGGTAAGAGGTTAAATGACGAAGTAATCGAGAAAGCCTCTGCCAGAGCAATGGAAAGTGCAAACCCCACTTCCGATATAAGGGGTTCAGCTGAGTATAAGAGGAAGATGGTAAAAGTATTAATTAAGAGAGGTATTAATCAGGCTTTAAAAGGTGATTCTAAATGAAAATAATTGAAAAAGACCAAAAAGCTAAAATAACGTTAAAGGTTAACGGAGAAGTACATCAAGTAGAAGTAGAGCCCAGAAGGCTTCTAGTTCATGTACTACGTGAACTAGGATATACCGGAGTCCATATAGGATGTGACACTTCAAACTGCGGTGCATGCACTGTAATATTAAACGGTAGGTCGGTAAAGTCTTGTACATTGCTCGCAGTTGAGGCAGACGGTTCAGAGATATTAACTGTTGAGGGTTTAAGCAAAGACGGGAAATTACACCCTATTCAAGAAGCTTTCTGGGATAACCACGGCTTACAGTGCGGGTATTGTACACCTGGTATGATAATGGAAGCTTATTGGCTCCTCAAAGAGAACCCTGACCCTACAGAAGAAGAGATTAGAGAAGGGATATCGGGTAACCTATGTAGGTGTACTGGATATCAAAATATAATAAAAGCTATTAAGGACGCTTCACTGAGGCTAAGTCAGAAGGCGTATCCACATCAATAACTACTTCTTTACCGCATTCTATGTAGCACACTTTTTTAACTTTCCCAAGGAGCTGTCTAGCCCCCACATCACCTTTGAGCTCCATGATCAAGCCATATGTCCTCTTGTTCAATATAACGGGGTTTCCCCGGGCTCCGTTATAAGTAGGCACTACCATGTCACATTCTACAGAGAAAGATGAAGTTAGCTTATTAACTGTCTCTTTGGACACCAGTGGCATGTCACCTAGCAGGACTATGACGCCGTCATAGTCTTGGAAAAACCTTATTCCCAGCTTTAAGGACGTAGAAATACCTTCTCTCCATAGAGGATTATAGATTACTATCTCGTCCTCAAGGACTCTGATGAGCTCTTGGTAGTACTTCCCTACTATGATTACTCTATCTAGACCCTCAGAAGCTTCAATCACTTTTCGAATTATTGGCTTACCGTCTATTTCCGCTGTAAGTTTATTTCCACCAAACCTTTTTGCTTCGCCTGCTGCGAGTATAATTGCCCCGATTCTCATAAATACTACTTATTCTAAATAACTATTTATGAAATATGAAGGGGAGATCCCGGTTCAGATTGATTCTGAACAACTATGGAACTTTATAGTTAACCCTGAGAGAATGGCGTCTTGTTTCCCGGGGATAAAGACATTTACTAAGGAGGGCGATGAATATAAGGTAGTGGGGACAGCAGGCATAGGATTTATAAAGGGAGAATATAAGGCTGTAGTAAAATTTTTGGATATAGACACGCAGAAGAAGACGCTAAACCTTGTGGCTAAGGGGAATGGACTAAATAGTAACGTTGATATCTCGGCCCTGATACAAGTCCTAGATAACCCGGTCAGGCTTAAGTATTCAGCGGACGTAAAGGTAGGCGGTGTAATCGCTTCCATAGGAGCGAGGTTAATGGATTCAGCTGTAGGGAAAATAGTTAATGACTTATTTGAATGCGTGAAGACGAAGGTGAAATAATTGAAGATAAGCGGAGAGGTAGACATTAAGAATGTAGATAGAGCGGAAAAGTTTCTAAGCTCTTATGAGAACTTAATAAATTGTCTACCCGGCGTAACGGAGGTCAAAGGTAGGGAATTCTCGGCTAAAGTTAAGATAGGCTTTTTGAGCCTTGAAGCTAAGGGTGAGGTTAAGTTTTATGATTTCAAGGGTAATATGTCGACATCAATTATTGAGGTAAAAGGAGTAGGAGTTAACTCGACTATAACCAGTAAGGTTAAGATAGTAGGTAATAAATTATTATATGAAGTGGACTACGAAGCTCAAGTAAATATAAAGGGCCTGGAGAAGATAGTGGAAAAGCAAGCAAATAAAATATCAGAGGAGATAATTACGTGTACTAAACAGAGAATTAATGAGGGTTGAGTCCTTTTCACGTTATAATAAGAAAATCCGTTTTTCCTAATGCTCACGTTAAATTTCTACGATAGTTCCTCACGCCAATGTGACGATGCTTAAAAAGATGCGGAGTGCACAGTTATGAGACTAGTGTAATTTAGCTCGAAGAGGTTTAGTGACCCACCTATCCTTAAGCTGGACAGATGGACGAGGGTTAAGTCCCTACACTCGTTCGCTATGATAAAGGGTATAAAAATAATTAATGATAAAATATAAATAAATAGTGAAATCATTGGATACTTGGTTTTTCCCAGTAAAACCAAATCCTGTTATTCAAGCAACTCTGTTATAATACCTAACCCCCTAGTCCTCCCTTCCCTAAAGACAAATATTTGCCCCTTCTCTATGTATTCTGGTCTATATAAGAATTCCATAATTACTTCTGCTGAGTCCCCTGTTCTAAGGTACTGAGATGATATCTTGAGGAACCTTACTGCTTGCCTTATAGTGTATAGGTGTAAAGTCGCTACATACCCTTCCCTGATGGTGGTTGGGTGGTGAAGGACTACTATCCTGGCTTTAAATCTCTTGTAACTTTTTGGTTTCTCAGCAGTAATGACCATGCCTTTTCTGAGGTTTTCCTTTTCTACCCCTTGGACAGCAAAAGTCGCTATACAACCAGAGTTTACTGAGTCCACGAACACTCTATTTAACTGAATAGACTTTATTTTAACTATCTTAAACTCTCCCAGTTTAGTAGGTCCTATATAACAGCTGTCATTTATCTTTACGTTCCCTCGTATTACTGACCCAAGGACTACAGTACCAACACCGCTTACATTATATATCTCGTCAATGTAGACTAAGGGAGGCTGGCTGTCTTCCTTAGTCACCTTCGGCTTAGGCGGTAAAATGTTAAGGAACTTTGTGAGCAAGTCCAAGCCCTTCCCTGTCACATTCGATACTTTAAAGATAGGTACTACCCTCTTAGTCCTCATTGCTAAGACGGCGTTTAATAGGTCTTCCTCCGACTCAACCTCCATTACCAACCTATTTATACCGGGGATCTTCAACACGTTCTTTATATCATTTACTATATCTTGTACCCGTTTTTCGTCATATTTGTCTATTTTAGTAACGACTATGAACACGGGGAACTTCAGGATTGACGCTATTGCTAAGTGTTCCTTCCCCATGGCTGAAAGTCCATCGTCTGTGCCCACTACCAGCATTACGTAGTCTACTTCATAGCCTAGTAAGCCCTTTAGTGTAGTCCTTAAATACCTTTCATGGCCTCCTAAGTCTATAAGCCTCACTATCTTTGTACTCTTTAGTGTTACTTCTGCCTCATCTAAAGGGTCTCTTAAGTCCCAGTTTACTATTTTCCCGTTGTCGTTAAAGCCTAAAAGCCTTAATGTGATTGACGATGTCCTCCCAGTTAGAACTTCATGTACGTGCCTGGCTACCATGGCCCTCAGAGTCCCGTTTCCGTCGTCCAGTTTACCCAATATTAGTGCTCCCGTAAGTGTACTTTTACCTGCGTTCACGTGACCCATTACAGCTACATTGACTTGTACGGGTATTTTATCTTTGAAGAGCCTGACCAGTATTTCACCTATAAATCGCCCTTTCTTCACCTCAACTACTCTCTTGTGTACAACCTTAGCGTTGACTGCATTAGCGATCTTATCCAAAGTTTCTATACTTTTTTCGAGTTCCTCTTTAGGTAACCCTAAGACTTCTCCGTCGTCGCTTACACCTATGACGTAAAACGCTTCTCCACCGCCCTCCTCAAGCCTGTATTTCATCTGTGTAGCAAGAGTCTGTAACCTATCTTCATCCTTGCTGTTTATTAACAATTTGTACTCTATTTTTCCTATGTCGTTTTCTTTAGGATACTTCATCCCACCACTTTTTACAAATAATAATTTGTATCCGAATAGATAAACTTTAATAAGATTAGAATGGAACCCCAGTTACTCTATGAAGGGAAACATAAATGTCCCATATGTCACGCAGACGAAATGATAATTAGGGAGTATTTATACGATGCACCAAACGTAGGTAAACTTGAGCTGTCTGTGTGGGAGTGCCAGAACTGTGGGTATAGGTTAAGAGATGTAAAGCCTTTAGAGTTTCTGACCCCCATCAAGCTAGAACTAAGGGTTGAAAAAGAAGAAGATTTAGGAACGGTTGTATACAGGTCTGCATTCGCTAACATAGTTATCCCAGAGCTCGAAATAGAAGTCACTGCAGGAGAGGCATATCAAGGTGTACTAACTACGGTTGAAGGTGTCTTGGAGATCATTATAGACCAACTAGGGGAAAATTGTGAAGGCGAAAAATGTAAAAAACTCGAGGAAGCAAAAAATGGAAGAATTCCCTTTACTTTGATAATTAATGATGAGAGTGGTCTAAGTTTTATTCAGTCAGAAAAAGTTAGAATTACTCGACTTTGATTTCTTTTCCTTCTTCTTCCTTTCCCTTAACTTTTTTCAACACTACCTGCAATACTCCGTTATTATACGTAGCCTTGGCACTATTTTCGTCTACCTGAGCTGGTAAATCTATTTCTTTATAGTACTTCCTATCATTACCTTCAGCCCTGATAATTAGGGTCTTCCCTCCGTTAGTTATCTTCACTTTAATACTGTTCTTATCTACACCCGGTACCTCAGCTATAACCCTTATCTCGTCGCCTTTCTCTATTACATCTGCTAAAGGTTCTCTTTCTTCAGTAATTAATGGTTTTCCTTTATAGTTCTTTACATTTCCGAACTCTTCTACTATCGGTTTACCATCTGGACCTATCGTCACTCTAAAGCCGTAGACATAAGGCCCGAATGTCTTCGTCTCTCCTCCGCTACCTAACCTCATGAACTCTCTCTCGAACCTTTCAAACTCTTCTTCTATCTCCTTTATCATCTCGTCGAACAAATCAAACGGGTCTTTATACCTCTTTGACATCCTTCTATCCCAAAAGACTGTTATTGAATCCAACCTAAAAAAATCAACTCATTATATTATCTTAGCTATTCTCTCGGCTGTACTAGTTCTAAAAGCACCCCCATTACGCTTTTGGGGTGCACGAAAGCGACTAAATGCCCTCTTGCCCCCGGTCTCGGAGCTTTGTCGACGAGCTGAAGGCCATTTGATTCTAGGTCTTTAAGACTTTTTTCAATATTTTCAACTTTTACCGCTAGGTGGTGCAATCCCGGTCCCCTGCTCTTTAGAAATTTAGCTACGGTGTTATTCATGTCCTCATGGTTTATTGGCTCTAAGAGCTCAACTGCAGTCTCTCCGTGAGTCCCGGTCAGGAAAGCTACCTTAATACCTCTGTCTTGCAGGTCTTCCCTGTGGACTAATTTCATGCCAAGTTTAGTCGTATAAAATTCTATAGCTTTATCTATATTTTCTACCACAACACCTATATGATCAATATTTTGTGTCTCCATGGCTAGTAATAATTCATTTTTAACTTATAAGTTTGTTTAAAAAGCAAAGATTATATAGTGTTTAAACCAGTATAATCATGATACTATATGGACACAGATGAAAAAATAAAAGAAAGCTTACAGAAATGGGAAGAAAAAGTGCTAAACCCTTGGCTGTCGAAGAGACCTGAGAGGAAGAAGAGCTTTATGACTCCCTCGGGTATTGAGGTAAATAGGCTTTATACACCTTTAGACCTTAAGGGAAGCTATAGTGAAAAAATAGGTTTCCCCGGGGAGTACCCCTTCACCAGGGGAATTTACCCTACAATGTATAGGGGCAGACTATGGACAATAAGGCAATACGCGGGCTTCGGGTCTGCTGAAGATACTAATGCGAGGTTTAGGAAGCTCTTACAGGCAGGTCAGACCGGGTTAAGTATGGCGTTTGACTTACCGACACAATTAGGTCTAGACCCAGACCACGTACTAGCATTTACTGAAGTAGGAGTAGTAGGGGTATCGATGTTCCATTGGAAAGAAATGGACCTCGTTATGTCAGGGATACCAATGGATAAAGTGACTACGTCGATGACCATTAACGCTACTGCGATAGAACTGTTATCTATGTATGTCGCGACAGCTGAATCGAGAGGTGTAAATAGGAATGTCCTAGACGGTACTGTACAGAACGACATTTTGAAAGAATATATTGCAAGAAAGAACTTTATTTATCCGCCAGAACCTTCAATGAGATATGCCATTGACCTAATAGAATATTCAGCTAAAAATATTCCTAAGTGGTACCCAATAAGTATAAGTGGGTACCACATAAGAGAGGCAGGTGCTGATGCTGTACTCGAAGTAGCCTTTACACTAGCTGACGGTATAGAATATGTCAGAAAAACGGCTGAAAGGGGGATCCCAGTAGACGATTTCGCGTCAAAGCTTTCCTTCTTCTTCGCCGGTTATACTAATATTTTCGAAGAGGTAGCCAAGTTTAGGGCTGCAAGGAGGATGTGGGCTAAGATAATGAAAGACTGGTTTAACGCTAAAAAACCGGACTCCATGATGTTAAGGTTTCACACGCAGACTGGCGGTGCGGAACTTACAGCTCAACAGCCAGAGATCAACATTATAAGGACTACGTTACAAGCCCTTGCAGCAGTGTTGGGCGGGACGCAGAGTTTACACGTCAACTCTTATGACGAGGCATTAGCCTTACCTAGTGAGAAAGCAGCTAAGATCGCAATTAGAGTCCAACAGATAATAGCATATGAGAGCGGAGCCGCTGAGTCTATTGACCCATTAGCGGGGTCTTATTACATCGAATGGCTCACAGATGAAATAGAAGAGAGGGCATGGAAAATAATTGATCAAATAGAAAAAATGGGCGGGATGATGAAGGCAATTGAAAGGGGCTATCCTCAGGCCGAAATAGCCAACAGTGCTTATAGAATCCAGAAAATGATAGAGACGGGAGACATGGTAAAAGTTGGTGTTAACATGTTCTATGAGCCCGATTGGATAGGTACAACAGAAGTATTTAGGGTCAACCCTCAAATTAGGGACAGAATTATGGAGAGGCTTAAGAAGTATAGGACCGAAAGGGACGAGATTAAATGGAGGGACTCCCTTAACGAACTGAGGAAAGCAGCAGAGAAAGAGAGGGAAAACTTATTCCCGTATATACTTACTGCAATAAAGAGCGGAGCTACAGTAGGGGAGATAAGCTCTACCCTTAGAGAAGTGTGGGGAGAATACAAGGAACCGGCTATATTCTAACCGGTCTTTCTTAATCTCTTCAAGATCTCTAAGAACCTTTCCTTTTTATCTACTGGTGCTTCAGTATTTTCTCTTACCACTTCCCATTTGTCCCACGGAAAGATAATCCATTTATCGACTACTTTATAATAATAATCAGGATATTTTCTAGACCACGGTTTTACAAATATTGTAGCTGTCCTTACCAAGGAGGGGTTAAACATCGCTATTACATTTCCTACAAAATCTAAAGTCTCTCCGGTATCTGATACATCGTCTATCACTAAGACTTTTTTATTTTCTATGTTATCTACATATACGGCCCTAACTATAGGTTTACTTTCCCTATTTCCTACTCCCTTATAAAACTTGACATCTATGTACCTCATGTTCTTTATCCCTAATACATCAGACATCAGTTTTGCTGGGATTACACCCCCGGTGAGTATAGCTACAATGACATCAGGGATAAAGTCCTCACTTAACATTCTTTCTGTCATATTTAGTATTCCTTCTTCTATTTCCTCCCACTTAGGAATGTAATATTCAACCATTTATAATCACCAACGGGATTTTCATCTCATCTTCGCTGAGGCCCCCGTGGTGGCCTATTAATTTTGTGTAGTCATCTTGCTGTTGCTTAAATAAATAGACATAGGCCCTATCGTCTTTCGGCACGGCTATATAATCAGCATAGGACCCTTCCCTTCCGAGTAATTTTTCGAACTCTGTCCTAGGGAAGACCTCTAAAGTAGGGTACTTAGAGTAGAGGTAAGTTTTCAAATCATACCTACTGTGAAGAAATATAGCCCTAGAGTCACCGTAAGGTGGGACATCAATTTTATTGAGCAAGTCACTGTCGTTGTTGAATATAACGTGTTCATTAGTCTGAACATGACCGTGGTCTGCTATTATTACAAAGGTGTATTCTTTATTTTTCTCCGCTAATTTAACTAGTCTGTCATATATACTCCTTATAGCCTCTTTTACCACATCGGTATTTGGGCCGTGTTTATGTGCTAGGGTATCAACGTCAGGTATATAAAAGTACACGAAGTCATAGTTCTCTTCAAGGGTCTTCCCTAGCATATAAAACGCGTCAAAATAATTACTGTAAGTCTTGGTATTACTAACTTTACCGTGAGTTACGTCAGTAAACTCAGTCCCTTCAAGGCCTTTAGGGATTACCTCAGCCGTCTTTTTATCTTTAACTTCTTGTGGATAACTCTGGAGTTTGGGAAAAGCTACGGAATACTTAACTTGTGAGGATATCGAATCCCTCGAGTCTATAAGGGGATAGGTATATTTTAAAGTGTTTATCACACCCCCAAGCTTTTTAGAATATGTGGTATACCCTAACACACCGTGCTCGCCCGGGAGTTGAGCAGTGAAGAGTGTGGTTATTACTGTCGCCGTTGTTGAAGGGAAAACAGTAGTGATATACGAATCTACACTTATGCCTGCATTCTCCATCATCTTATATCCCATACCGTCAACGAGGGCGAGGACAAGCCTTTTACCCGGTATACCGATTTTATTCCCTTTGCATACCCTTTCGACGCCTAAGAATTCGGCAATACCGCACGCTAAGTTATAAAGACTTTTTGATGTATATTCTGGGTATACGAGCTCCATACCAGTAAAGTTTTATCTGGGTTAATGAAGTTATATGATCATGGCCACCACAATACCTCCAGACGAGCTAGCAGCACAGAATATGGTTATGGTGCTCTCCTACCTCGCCATAGGTCTTGCCGTAGCAGGTGCAGTAATCGCGGGAATATTAAGGGTAAGAAGGGGTACTACTAAAAATGTATGATGTTGTGATAATAGGTGGAGGTCATAACGGGCTTGTTACGGCGTCTTATCTGGCTAAAGAAGGGCTAAGTGTAGCCTTATTTGAGAGGAGAGATATTATAGGTGGTGCAGCTGCTACCGAAGAACTATGGCCCGGTATAAGAGTATCTACTGGGTCTTACGTATTAAGTTTATTGAGGAAAAAAATTATTGATGACCTTGAGCTCGAGAAGCACGGGCTAAAGGTCTACGTGAAAGACCCCGGGTTATATGTACCTTTTGGAAAAGGCAAGGGTATTTCTATTTGGACAGACACTAAAAAGACCGTTAAAGAATTAGAAAGGTTCTCTAAAAAAGACGCTCTAAACTACGAGAAGTTTGTGAAACTTTTAGATACGTTCTCTTCATTAGCAGACTTATTTATGCTTAACAGACCTCCTAAGTTCTCTGAAGTCGAAGAACTGTTTTCATTTTTTAAGGGGATGAAGGTGGAGGAAGAGAAGGCACTAACGTTAGCTAGGATGTTCTTTCAAGACGGGAAGTCATTTCTTGATGAGTTCTTTGAAACCGAGGAAGTAAAATCGGCACTCATAGAAGATGCGGTAGTGGGAACCTATGCTTCACCATCTACACCGGGTACGGCTTATGTATTCCTCCACCATAATATAGGGGAAGTTAACGGTATTAAGGGGGCTTGGGGTTACGTCGAAGGAGGTATGGGTGCTGTAAGTAAAGCCATAGCAAATGCAGCTAGAGAGTTAGGTGCCCACGTCTTTACCGGGACAGAAGTGGACGAGATAGTAACTAAAAAAGACGTAGATGGCAAAGAAAAAGCTATCGGAGTTAGGTTAAAAAACGGTAAGGTAGTCGAAAGTAGGCTTGTAGTGTCAAATGCAGACCCTAAAACGACTTTTTTACGTTTAACTAGAAATTCTGAACTGGAAGATGAATTCCTAAAAAGAGTAAGGGCATTAAAGACTACGGGTGTATCTTTCAAGATCAATGGATACATTGAAGAGTTACCGGACTTTGGTAAGGGAAAAGGTTTAACTGATGAACATAAGGCGTCGATACTAATAATGCCTTCAACAGAATATATAGAGAGGGCTTATGTCGATTCTAGGGTTTTGGGGTACTCCAGGAAGCCTTGGTTATCAATAAATATACCCTCTACAGTAGACCCTACTCTTGCCCCTCAAGGGAAATTTGTCTTTAACATTTTCGGGCAATACTTACCTTATTCGTCTAAACTTGACGAGATAAAGGATAAAATGGCTGAAATTGTCCTAGATACGGTGAAGGAGTATGCACCAAACTTTAAGCCAGTCAAAATGGAGTTTCTCACCCCACTTGATATTGAAAGGAGGTTTGGGATTTGGGGTGGTAACATTTTTCATCTGGATATGACCCCCGACCAGCTTTACTTCTTTAGGCCCCTCATAGGCTATTCAGATTATAGGACTCCCGTTAAGAACTTGTATTTATGCGGTTCTGGTACACACCCCGGAGGAGGTGTAACTGGGGCACCCGGATACAACGCAGCTATGGAAATTATTAGAGATTTGAAAAGCTAACTATGACTTAAATATTTGTAATTCCATAATGATGTTTGATTATGGTTAATTCGCAAGGTTTAGAAACTATTATATCATTAGTGGGGGTACTTACGGTTATGATGGCATTATTATATATGTTATTCAAAAAGAGCACCCAAAAGTTTATGCTCTCAGACAAGGCGATGCAACTGCAACAGAAAAGTGCCAAGAAGAAGGAGGATTTAGGAGAGAAGATAACATGGGATATGATAGGGGGATATGAAGACGTAAAAAAGGAGATAAAAGAGTACATCGAATTGCCGTTAAGGCACAAAGAATTAGCTAAGAAGTACGGCCTTAGGCCCCCTAAGGGGATCCTGCTGTTTGGCCCTCCGGGTTGCGGGAAGTCGTTAATGATGAGGGCGATGGCTAATGAGGCTAAGATAAACTTCATTTATGTTAACATAAGTGATATTATGAGTAAATGGTACGGAGAGAGTGAAGCTAGGCTTAGAGAACTTTTTGCGAATGCGAGGAAAAACGCACCGTGTATACTATTCTTTGACGAGATAGACACCATAGGTGTGAAAAGAGAAAGCCACACTGGTGATTCGGTTACACCTAGGCTGTTGTCCCTCATGTTGTCCGAAATAGATGGGATCCACAGTGAAGACGGTGTAATAATAGTAGGTTCCACAAATGTCCCTCAGTTATTAGATAAGGCACTACTTAGAGCAGGGAGGTTTGATAAACTAATTTACGTAGGCGTTCCCGATAAAAAGTCGAGAAAGGAGATCCTGAAGATACACTGTGCTGGTAAGCCGCTGGCTGAGAATGTAGACTTAGACAAAGTAGCTGAGATGACGGAGAGGTTTACCGGTGCTGACTTAGCTAACGTATGCCAAGAAGTAGCTAGGAAGGCAGCAATAGAAAGCCTTGAGTCTGGTAAAGAAAGGCAAATAACGATGGAAGATTTCGCGGAGGTCATAAAGAGGTATAAGCCTAGTGTAACTCTCCAGATGCTAGACGATTACGAGAAGTTTAGGATGGACTATGAAAGGAAATTTAAGGGCCCGGAGATACAAGAGGACGAAAGTGCTGAGAAGATTACATTAGATGATATAGGTGGGTACTTTACAGTAAAGAAAGAGTTATACGACTTGTTAGAGGTACAGTTAAAGTACTCTAATCTGATGGAGCAGATGAAGATCCCTCCTATTAGGGGTATTTTACTTTACGGACCGCCAGGCGTAGGAAAGACAATGATGGCAAAGGCATTAGCGAGGACTTTAAAGGTCAAGCTAATCATGTTAAGCGGTGCAGAAATACTCTATAAGGGTTATGAAGGTGCTGTTAGTACTGTAAAAGAAGTCTTCAATAGAGCAAGGGAGAATAAGCCTTCAATAGTACTGTTAGACGAATTAGTTGCCATAGCCCCCAAGAGGGAAGGCCAGAAAGCTGAATTAGCTAAAATAGTGAACCAGCTGCTCACTGAGATGGACGGCATAAGGAGTCTCAAGGAAGTTGTAGTGATCGGGACGACAAATAGAATTGAGGACATCGACCCTGCTTTAAAGAGGCCCGGTAGGTTTGACAGGATTATATATATGCCTTTACCAAACAAAGACGAAAGAGAGGATATACTGAAAAAGTATGTAGGGAAAGATGAGTGCCAACAAGTAAATTGTGGTAAAATTGCCGAAGTAACTGAAGGTTTTAGCGGTGCTGATTTAGCAGCTGTAGCTAGAGAGGCAAAGTTAAAGGTACTTAGAGAAATTATCAAAGGAAATGTAGAAAGGAAGTTAACTTATGAAGACCTTATAGAAGCGGTTCAGATGATTAAACCTTCTGTAAAGCAGAGGAAAGATAAGAACTCAGACTCGGCTCAAGAGACAGAATGACTTCTTCTAATACACTTACTTTTTCTAAACTTGATTCGATGGCTTGTAGTTTTTTGTCTTGGGGTATTATTCCTAGCCTACTACAAAAGTTACTTGAGGCAGCTATATCTACATTCCTCAGCTTACCCCTGATATCAAAGAACATCGTAGCTTTACCAAGGCAGACTAAGACCATGTCTAATGACGCACTCCCTAAACTCCTCAACTTATAGTCCTTTATTTGGCTCAAGAAATCTTTCACTACCTCAAATTTATTCCTAGAAAAATATGCTAATATTAACATCTTTTCAGGTTTATTAACTTGGACTATTGGTCTGTTATTAATATAAGAGCTTTTATCGTCGTATGAGAAGGTCTCTAGTGTAAAAATATTGGTTATAACCCCACTTATGGAATTTAATAGGTTAACCTCATTACTCTTATATACGGCTATGGACACTGAAGACCACGGTATGCCAGAGACAAAATTAGTGCTACCATCTATAGGGTCAATTATGGCTTTATACTCATAACCGTCACTTGTGACCGTCCCGGACTCTTCTGATATAAATTTGAACTTATAGCCGGTGTTCCTCATAAGTTCAAAGATGTAATCTTCACTCTCCTTATCTATTTTTCTTGTTATATCGTTGTCGTGAGTAGCTATAATTTTTCCTATATCTGCAGAGTCTTTTCTCTCCCTTAAGAATTTAGCTACTTCAGTTCCTATCCTCACTACTTCTTCTCTTTTCATTTATTTTTTCCTCTTCATTTCATTCAGATACCTGAAAGCTGAGTGCGCGGCAACTGCCCCTTGGGCTGCAGATGTTATTATTTGCCTAAACCCGAGCCACATCCCAGTGCAATCTCCTGCAGCAAATACTCCCTGAATGTTAGTCCTCATCCATTCATCTACCTTTATATATCCGTTACTATCGACTTCAAGTCCATTAGTCCTTGCAAAGTCTGTAGGCGGTTCAAATCCTATTTCAACGAAAACACCGTTAACATTTAGTTCTTTAGTCTCTCCAGTCTTAACGTTCTTTACAGTAATAGACTTGACTATTTTTTCGCCCTTTATCTCCGTAACTACGGTATTTAGTATTATTTCGACATTGGACTTCGTCTTCAGGTTTTCAAGGTAAATGGGCTGCCCTCTGAATTCATCTCTCCTGTGAATTAGGTACACTTTAGACGCGTGCCTTGATAATATTTCTGCCCCTTCTAATGCTGAATCTCCACCCCCGATTATAGCTACTACTCTGTTCTTAAAGAGCGGGGCATCACATATAGCACAGTAAGATACTCCTCTCCCTGTGAACTCTGTCTCACCTGGGACATTTAATTTTCTCCTTTTAACACCGATAGCTACGATCAAGCTCCTTGCCTTAAATTCACCCTTTCTTTTTGTCTTTACAACAAACCAGTCTCCTTCTTTCCTGAACCACTCTACGTAATCTAGTATTACTGGGACGTTATATTTTTCTATGTGTTTATTGAAGGTCTTTATCATGTCTTGAGCTTGAATCCCTATGAGGCCAAGGTAGTCATCTACTTCTCCGGCTTCCGTTAACTGTCCGCCGGGCGTCTCGCCGATTACGAGTGTTTTAAGTGTGTACCTTGCTGCATATAGTGCAGCACTATACGCGGCTGGTCCTAGTCCTATGACTATTAAGTCAAAATTCTCTCCGGGCTTAATTTCAGCCGATCTTGGTAAAAGACTCATATTTACTCTCTTCTCCTCTTCTAATTTAAGGCTTTCTGAACTCTCATTTATAAAGTACTTTGAGGATTTAAACTCTATGAGAATACTCTTAGTCACCGGTAAGTTAGCTTCCAAAGCTGTTCATGACGTAGCTAAAAAAATAGGTGCCGAAATAATAGTCTTAGATTACCCTGTGGCAGCTTTGATGACGGTGGACTATATAGCGGAGAATTTGAAAAGGTTCAGAGAGAGGATAAAAGATTATGATTACATAATAATCCCCGGTTTAGCTAGCGGTGACGCAAAAGTAATTGAGGAGGAGGTTGGTGTTAAGACCTATAAAGGGACTGAAGATATCCATGACCTACCTTCTGCAGTTGACCTTATAAAAAAAGGGTATGAACTATCTACGGTCTACCCCGCTGATAAGCTCATCCAGCTAGAAAAGAGAAAAAACATCGAGGAAACTTTGAAACTCTTAGAGGAGCAAGGGAATTATAAGTTCGAGGTTAATAACGTAAAGATCCCTATTACTCCACCCCCTTTCAGAATATTCCTAGAAGTAAATG
Organism: Stygiolobus caldivivus; assembly: GCF_019704315.1. Classification (NCBI taxonomy): domain Archaea; kingdom Thermoproteati; phylum Thermoproteota; class Thermoprotei; order Sulfolobales; family Sulfolobaceae; genus Stygiolobus; species Stygiolobus caldivivus. The sequence continues at coordinate 804,498 of NZ_AP024597.1, forward strand.
CTACAAAACCAATAAAGAATTTGGAAGAAGAAATAGAAGAAAAAAGAGATTTTATAGATGTGGTGGTTTTAGGGTTCCCTAACGGACATAATGACTTAGATGAGGTCAGGAGTAAGGTATCCGCAATCGCAGAGCTCGTACCCGTTGCAATAGATTCAGCGTCTCCTAATGAGTTAGTGGAAGGAGTTAAGGCAGGAGCGTGTTTTGTGTTTAACCTTAACGAAGAAAATATCGATAAACTTGAGCTTGTCAAGAAAGACGCCTCTTTTGTAGTAGCCCCTTTCTCGTCCGAGAACAGAGCCGAAGTAACTATAAAGATCTATGAACAAGCAAAGCAAAGGGGCTATGATAGGTTAATCCTAGACCCTATAATCTCACCACCTCTTTATGGCGTCGTAGATAGTATTGTAGAGTTCAGGAAAGTCAGGCATAAGGTCAAGGACGAGCCTATGTTAATGGGGGTTCTCAACGTCACTGAGCTAATAGACGCGGACAGTGTCGGAGTAAACGCACTCATGACCACAATAGCTGGAGAGCTAGGTGTAGCAAACTTACTTATTATGGACAAAGGTAAAACGAGGGGGTCTGCAATAGAAGTTAAGAGGGCTTCCCAGATGGTGGGTGTAGCTATGAAAGAGCATAGGCTTCCCAAAGACCTAGGGATAGACTTATTGATACTCAAAGACAAGGGAAAGAGGGGCATAGAAACCAGTTCACTTGATTTATACACACCTGAAGTTGTAGAAGGGCATATAGAACCGAGGAATATGGATAAAGGTTATGTAAAGATAGTAAAAGATGACCGTTACATATACTTAAACTGGTACGGTAAAGAGAAGTTTACGTTAATAGGTAACGATGGGTTAAGTTTAGGGAGGAGGTTGTTAGAAAAGACCGCAGTTAACCCCGAACACGCCCTTTACATAGGTTATGAATTAGCAAAAGCCGAAATTGCCCTCAATTTAGGTAAAGAATATATTCAAGATAAGCCACTCTTCAAACCGTATGGTTATAATAGCATCAATACCCTACGTAATAAAAAAGACAGCGAGAGATAAGGAATTCCATGTTTATATAGCCGTAATCCCACCTGTTGTGGTCGAGGACGAATTTTTAACTAAACTAAAGGTTAACGATTTCAAACTGGAAGAAGCATGCGGCGGATATGATAAAGCTTTGTGTTACGTTAAATGTTTCGGAGGGGTCGCTATAAGTAACGGCAAAAATTTTATCCATTTTTCTATAGAAGGTTATGTACACGAAGGAGATAAAGGGGAGCTTTTCTCCCCTTACTCCTTTGAGAAAGACCCTTATACTTGTTATATGTTTGACGACAAGAGTATTTTGTGTTTTACTAGAGAAAAGAAGGGAAAGATGATAGATAACATTGGCCTGAGGCTCATAATAGGCTAGCGTATTTATGGATAATTAATGATAACGTAGCTCGCTTCTCCTTCATATATTTTTATCTCTATACTATATTTTCCTCCTAGCCTATCATAGATCTCTTTAGCGATTTCAAAGCCTATATATTCGACGGTAGGATAGTTACCCTCTATTGTTTTAGTCTCGAGCTTAAACGGCCCTTTTATCGATACCTTTTCTACATCCCTTTTTGGTATGATTAGCTTATGATCCCATTCTTTTATAACTTCTAACACAATTTTCTTTAGTATCCCGAAGTCTACGACGAAACCTGTATCAGGGTCTATTCCATTACCTTCCACGGTAACAGACAGCTTATAAGTATGCCCGTGAAGTTGGTCATTACCCTCGGAGGAAAGAGTGTAGTGGGCTGAATCAAACGCTATTCCTTCAACTCCTACTCTTACTTTCATTTAAAGCCCTCCTTATATTTTTGTTAAGGTGTTCCCAAAGTGACTCACTTAAATACCTTATTTCGTGACAGAGGTTAACTAACTGGTCGTCTTTTTTTGCTTCTTCCACACTCTTGTATACTTTCATTACCTCGTCAAAGTTACCTTTAATTACTGTCCTATCGTTGAACGATAATGTATCTGACCCGATTACAAAGTCTCCTCCGTATTCTACTATTCTGTAGAATGAAAAAGTGAGCTCATCTATGTTAACTTTTATAGGCATGCGCATCTCGAGTTCTCTCATTAATACTTCTACTCTGTCCTCTATTAGTGACTTCAGTGAGTCTATCACTTCTAGCTGTTGACTGAATCCTTCAATACGTAATAGTTCCTTAAACTTAGAGGATTTTATACACTCTGAACTACAAGGTATTTCTATTTCTAATACCTTTAACTTCTCTATTGGTGGCGAGTTTAAATAATCGTCAATTATATTATTCATAAATAACAGTTGGAAAGCTGAGTAATAAAGTATGAAAGAGCTTTTTGATGTCCTTGAGGAATACCTTACTAAAATGATCCAGCATTACGCTACTAAGATAAAAGCCATAGTAATAGGGGGATCCGCATTAGAGTCAGAAGATATCAATAGGCCGCTGTTTGTCGTTGTGGTGATAGAAGGTGTTAAAAGGATATCCTTCCTAGCAAGGCAAGAAATAATAGAATACTTTATTAAAAAACTTGAGTCCGAGAAAGTTTACTCCAATTATGTGATCAGTACGGGGCATAGGCCCTTGATTTACTCCATCCTAGTTGACCCCCTAGAACTGGAGTACCACATACCGATAATTTCCTACGTCATCTCAAAGGGCAGGGTCATAATCGGTGATATCCAAGAGAAAAAGTTCGATTACCTAGGGACAGTGTTAAAGATGGGAGAGGTCAATAAAGGAGACGTGGTGGACCTATGAATAATAGTGCTTTGGCTTCAGAGTTCATGACTAGGGCTTTCAGGAGTTTAAACAACGCTAAAACCTCTTATGAAGAAGGCGATTTAACGGACGCGATTTCCTATCTCTATAGCGTTGTGGAGCTTTTGAGTGCAGCTCTATTAGGCCTTTATGGTTTCTACACCCCCTGTGAACACAAGGCCCAGATGTTAAACGTAATAGTCAGTAAGGTAAACGAAAAAGAAATAGCGCTAATAAGGAAACTCCAACTCCTAGAGCAGAGGCTCTACCCTACGTTATTAGTAGATGAGTCTTCACTAAAGGAAGGCTCAGTTGTGGCTAGAAACGTTGAGACAAAAAACTTGGTAAAAGAAGTTGAGGATTTATTTGAGTTAGCCAATAAAGTATTTGATGAGTTTCATAGTTGACCTGGATAAAGATACTTGCGGTAATGATGTTATTGAAGCATTGGGGAATTTCTCTTTAGGAGTGGTTTATAAAATAAGTAAGGATAACCCTTACCTCGAAGAGGTTCTCAAAAAATACAAAATCGAAGTTGTTAGGGAAGAAGGTGATGTGATTTATTTTCAGGTAATATCTTTTTCTGGTTAAATTTTTATAGTCAAGTTAGAAGATGGTTAGGATTTAAAGAAGAAGATGACTACCGATCAGCCTTACTACTGGACACGTTGTTAAGCGGGGTTGATGATTACACAGAGGACCTCGCCATAACCATAAAGGGTAAAAAGGTGGCTGTGGTCGGTGCAGGGCCTAACTTAGAGGACGTCAGGGACATTGATGCAGATGTTATAATATCAGCTGACGGTGCTACTAACTACCTGGTATCAAGGGGTATAGAGCCCGACGTAATCGTAACAGACCTTGACGGCTTAACCGTATACCCCTATAGGCCTTTATACGTTATTCTAGCCCACGGAAACAATATCGACATGTTAAAGGAGAAGGTTCATCATTTAAGGGATAAAAAGGTAATAGGTACGTCTCAAGTTTTTCCTTTCGGTAGGTTAAAATTATTTGGCGGTTTTACCGACGGAGATAGGGGCGTAGTCCTAGCATCGGTTTTTGGTGCCAAATCAATAGTGACTTACGGTATGGACTTTGACTCCGGAGTAGTTGGCAAATATTCAAAGCCGTACTATAAAAACAATTTACCAGCATCGTGGACTAAGAGAAATAAGTTAAAAATTGCAAAGTATATAATTGAAGGAGTTTTTAGCAAAACTTTATAATTGTATAAGCAAAGAAAAATTTGGGATGTCTTTTCTTTGTTGATTCAAAAAAAGTTAGAATATTCGACACAACATTAAGAGATGGAGAGCAAGCACCAGGGATAGACTTAACTATAGAACAAAAAGTAAGAATAGCTAAGCAATTAGCGGAGTTAGGGGTAGATGTAATAGAAGCAGGTTTTCCTGCGGCGTCTGAAGGTGAGTTTGAATCTACGAAAAGGATCTTAGACGAAGTTGGAGATAAGGTGGAAGTGATAGGTCTTTCAAGAGCTGTAAAACAAGATATTGATAGGACTATAGATACGGGAATAGCAAGTATACACGTGTTTATAGCTACATCAGATATCCACCTAAAGTATAAGCTAAAAATGACTAGAGAACAAGTATTAGATAGGATTTATGAGTCGGTGAGATACGCTAAAGACCACGGGCTAATAGTGGAATACTCACCTGAAGATGCTACTAGGACTGAGGAAGAATTCCTCTTAAAGGCAGTTAAGACTGCAGTAGAAGCAGGTGCTGATAGGATAAATATACCAGATACCGTAGGGGTCATGCACCCGTTTAAGTTTTATGACCTTATCAGCAAGGTGGTAAAGGCAGCTGACGGTCGTATTATAAGTGTCCACTGCCACAACGACTTCGGTCTAGCTACAGCTAACTCGATTGCAGGAGTTATGGCTGGGGCGAGGCAAGTCCACGTGACAGTTAACGGTATAGGAGAAAGGGCGGGTAACGCTTCGTTAGAAGAAGTGGTAATGTCTTTGAAGAAATTACTTGGGTATGAGGTAGGTGTAAAGACTTTTATGTTATACGAGACTTCTAGGTTAGTGTCCGAGTTGACGGGAGTACCGGTCCCCTACTTTAAGGCAATAGTAGGAGAAAACGCCTTCGGACATGAATCTGGGATCCATGTACATGGGGTCATAGAGAACCCCTTCACATACGAACCTATATCTCCGGAGGAAGTAGGTAACTTTAGGAGGATAGCTTTAGGTAAGCATAGCGGTATTCACGGCCTGAAGAAGCTGTTATCAGAGCAAGGCATAGAGTTGTCAGACGATGAACTCAGGGAAGTACTAAAGGAGATAAAGTCGTTAGCAGAGAGCGGGCATAAGGTAACCGTAGACGATGCCAAAGCGATAGCTATTAAAGTTTCAACTAAAAAGATAAATGTATGATCAGGTTTTTATTACACTCTGCATTTTTTCTTGATAATCTAATTTTAATAGACCCACACGACGGAGGAAGTATAGGATTACCACGCCCTGAAGTTAAAGCCCCGTTAGTATTGATAACTCATAACCACTACGACCATAACGCATACGAAATAATACCCCATGAGACCGTGAAAGTTAGGTTCTATGGGGAATTTAATTACAAAAATTACACCATTCAAGGATTAAAATCATACCATGACAAAGAGAAAGGTAAGAGGAGAGGAGAGACGGCCATCTATAAGATCACGTCTCCAGACGGTAGAGTATATGTGCATTTGGGAGACTTGGGACACATGTTGGACGAGAAAACGGTAGAAGAACTAAAAAACCCTGACTATCTAATGGTCCCAGTTGGCGGAGTAATAACTATAAGTCCTTCAGAGGCGTTACAGGTGATTAAAGACCTAAACCCCAAAATAGTGTTTCCGATGCACTACTGGGTTAAGGGGCATTATATGCCATTAGAACCTATAGGGCCTTTCTTGGAACTAGCTAACAAGGAGGGCATAAAGACCGTACCTTTGCCTAAAAATGAGGTAAACGAAGAAAGTGTTGAAAAAGGTACCGTAATTTATTATAGTAATTTAGCATGATGTCGTTTGTTTCTTTATAGCTTCTCTTTGTATCCGTTGTTTCGTCCCCACCTTCACTGCTTCATCGAATAGGACACTTTGAAACTTTTGGGACTTTGAGAGTTTTAGTTTAACTTTTCCGTGTCGTTATTAAGCTATAAATTAGCGTGAAAGGAACCTTGCCTTGGAGCTACGATACGAGACAAGGACTTAACATGTCTGAAGTAGTATAAAGTGATTTATAGCTCAGTTACAGCGCTACCAACTTTTTGAAGAATTATACCCAGTCAATATGTAAAGGTCAGATGTACCTCTATAGCTACATATACCAAGTTGTATATCAGGGAAAGGGCCTTGCCTTTCAAAGGATAACGGGCGGTCCACGTTTCCTTTGCAATTTCTATTTGCCTATATATGGTGAGATTATAACCTAAATATACGCTAAGTAATATTAATACATCGTACGTGTAGAGGCGTAAGAGGGTTAGTCTATGATTTAGTTTATCTAGAATGATCTTCCATGTACTTTATTATTTGTCCACGAATTATATTAACTCGAGGGAAAATATTTCAATCTCTAATGGAGACGTAGGCGACCTAGCATGACCGAGTATAATTTTATCGTCATTCTATTTCAGTATTGCACAACACAAAGCTTAAATACAGCTTATAAGACGGGAAGAAAAATTTATATGGGCTTTATAAGCCCTACTATTTTACCTTATAGGGCTTACGCCCTTCTTAAATCTCCATTTAAAAAATAATTAACTATTTATTGTATTTCACTTTCTCCGGTTAGAGTTTAACTTTTTCTACTTTCGCGACCGGTACAGTCTCTTTATCCATTTCTGTCTTTACTAAACTTTCAATAGCTTTTCTTATGGCCTCTGATCTATTTAAGTTATACCTTATTGCATATCTATCTAATAGTTCTAATAAATCCTCTTCTACTTTGAATGTTACAACTCTCATCTTGCTACCCAAATTAATACTCCTCTTGCTAAGCCTTAAATATTATCTGGAGCGGTATTTCCATATTACACTTACAAGAGGAGTACAAAATGATGAAGATTAATATATTCGTGTTTCATATATTTTTATTCAGAGGAGAATACACAGTGCCTACCATACACTTATCATTGCCTGAATCACTTTACGAGGAGCTAAAAAAGAGAGCTGATGACATGGGCGTACAGATCACTGACCTTGTAAAGTTTTACATACGAATGGGCGTAAAGGGTTCCTTTGATGAAGACAAAGATGATAGGGATGACGATAAGTACTCTAAAATGGAAGAGAACATGATCTACCTAGAGGCTAGGATAGCTCAGCTCGAGACGTTAGTTAGCGAGCTTATGAGGAAAGTAAGTGATAATGAGGCAGAAGACGAAGAAGTAGAAATTATAAATAAGGACAGTAAATAATAATTTTGGGCCTACGTGAAATGCCCTTGTGTCCCAAGGGCTTATGAACGTAGGTGGGTCCCCTAATTTAGGATTAAAAATTATTCAAAAATTATAAATCGCATTTTACTTGAAAAATGATGTTACAGGGACGTCCTGATTATAAAAAGGAAAAAATGATGATTTGATTCCTCGAACTGATTTACATGACTATTAATGTTACAGTCCTTAGGATAGCAGTATTCTTCCTTATTTGTGCGATTACTTTATTTAATTCATCTAAGGTCTCCGCAATTATTTCTACTACTACGTCATATTCCCCATAAACGGGGTTTGCTTCTTTTACCCCGTTTATCTTTTTCATTTCATTGGCAACATCCGCCTCTTTTCCAACAGTCGTGACAATTAAAACGTAGGCTTTTACTCCCATGATCTAAAATCTTAGCATAGAAAAATAAAATATTTTTCATTTCAAGAGAAGCCTTTCTGAATCAAATGCCCTAGATGCCAGATATATTAAAAATACAGAGACCGCTAACGTTCCCAACAGAGAGAATATAGATTCTTGTATTGACCCGAATACATAGAGGAGTAGCCCCAAGCTTATCTGCACGTAAGGAATAACATAAATTGCAGATAAGGGAAAACTTAGTTGAGCAGGGTTTATAAAGAGTGCTGTAAATGAAGCGATCATCCCGAAACTCAGTACTATGAAGTTTATAACTTGGATATTCCTTACAGACCCACCTAAGATGACGAGGAAGACAAGGCTCAATGCACCGGTTAATAACACTGATAGTAGGTAGACTACTACTATCATAGCTAGAAAAGGCAAGGTTAGGCTAATAGTCAGGTTTAGGGCTACACTAGACAAGAGTACGAATAAGAGCGTCCCTATTATATCACCTAGGGAGGAGAAGAGCCCTAAGACAGAAGCTATTATTAATTTAGAGAAGATGAAAGACCTGACCGATAAAGGAGTAGCCAGTAAGGACTCTAACGTCCTCCTTTCTCTCTCACCTGTTATACCTTCCAAGAGGTAAAACACGATTGGGGTAGCACTGGGGAATATAATCAGTGCTATAATCCTAGTAAGTTCCGCCAACTGGCCTGCACTACTACTCGTGGGGTGACCTGTTACAGTCCTATAACCTAGTACGAGATATATAGGATCTCTAATGTCTGATATCGAGACGTTTATTTTAGCTTGGTGCTCTAAATAATCGATCCTCGTGTTCGAAATATTCAGAAGTAATTGATAGAGTGCTCCTTGGGCCAGATCTGACGCTTGTTGGTTAGAGGATATTACAACTTGATAGATTACATATGCTTGTCTACTTATATTACTCGCGTTCTGGTAAAAATCATTTGGGAACTCAATGATGACGTCTGGGTAAGGGGTCGACGTAACGTTCTCCTCCACTATACCTCCTCTACTCTGAATGTAGTTTGTGACTATCTTAACATAAGGGCTGTTTAGGGGGTTTTGGTTAATTACCGAGATCACGGGAGGCTGTGCCGATACTGAAGCATAAAGTACTATCCCTACCACTGGCAACAAGATAAAAGGCAATATGATTGTCGATAACAGAAGCTTCTTATCCCTCTTTATCTCTGTAAATTCTTTAGCTAGGAATACTCTGATCACGACTTACCACCTTTAAGAACGCTTCCTCCAAATTCCTAACACCTAGTTTATCTGTGATCTCTTTTGGAGTCCCGATTTGTATAATTTTCCCATCATTAATCATCGCAACCCTATTGCACATATATTCAACTTCAAGCATATTATGAGAGGACAGAATAATGGTGCTCCCGAGTTTCTTGGACATATCCGTTATAACGTTCCTGATCCTGACTGAAGACTCGACGTCTAGTGCAGATGTAGGCTCGTCCAGTATTGCGAGCTTGGGTTTAGTCATAAGGGTTCTGGCAATTATGAGCCTCCTTTTCATCCCCCTACTGTATGTCGCTGTCTTTTCATAGATCTTTCTCCCCAGATCGGCTATCCTTATCCCTATTTCGATGTATTCTTCAGCTAATTTCTTATTTCCCTTAGCATAGATCTCGGCGAACAAGCTCAGATTTTCCAGTCCCGTTAGTCTCTCGTAAGGGAAAGCGTCTTCAGGCATATAAGAAATCAACCCCAACTCTTTTGCTTTTTCAGGCTCGTAGGAGAAAACCGATACCTTCCCTTCGTACCTCCTTATTATCCCCGCTATTATCCTCAGTGTTGTAGTCTTTCCTGCACCGTTAGGTCCTATGAGACCAAAGACGTCCTCTTTGAACACCTCGAAGGAGATACCCTTAAGGATCACAGTACTATTAAACTTCTTTACTACATCAGTAACACTTACCGCTATTTCGGAACTCATTATACCATAATAATTATTCTCTCAAAATTTAAAATCGTTCGGAAAAAAGTTCTTGTGATCACTGGTAGCATCAGGGACAGGACCGCTGAGTTCTTGCTGAAGTTCGCCGACAGAGGAGAAGCCGTGTTGAAAGCGGCGCTTGAGTTTAGCGAAGAGAACGAAAATAGAGAACTGGGAGACTTTAGCTATAAAGGAGTTTCGGAAAAACTTGTCGAGATGGGGTATAACTTCGACCCTAAGATGTTACTCCGTAGCCTTGAAAAGGACTATGGGATCACCGAGACGACCTATAAGAGTTCCAACCAACATTGGTGGAAATTTTTAGATAAAGAACAAGTAGCTAACGCCCTGTCAGAATCCGGAGACCAAGACCCTAGGGTAAAACTTATATACTTAAAATTCTACTCCTTAGACCCTAAGGAACTACAGAGAAAACTTGAGTTTTATTCTCGAAAGTCTTCCCTAACTGAACTAGATAAGAAAAACTTCAGGAGGATGGTCTTTGAGGAAATTGAACAATTAACTCAACTTTATGAAGACGCACTACAGTACGAGGAGACACAAGGGGTTGCCAAGCAAATTAACAAGTTATTAACTCTAGCTTATAAAGTAGGTAAGAGGATTTATGGAAAAGGTTTCGATCAGGGACTTCCTGAAGAAGAAAGAACGGAAAGAAAAGATAACCATGTTAACAGCTTACGATTACCCGACAGCGAGAGTGATATCTAAGACGGAACTTGACGGTATCTTAGTCGGAGACTCCTTAGGGATGGTAGTACTTGGGCTGGAGAACACTCTAAAAGTCACGATGGGTGATATGGCGAGACATGTTGCAGCCGTAGCAAGGGCTAAGCCTAAGCAATTAATAGTAGCAGATATGCCTTTCCTATCTTATGAGGTGTCAACTAACGACGCTGTAAAAAATGCAGGCAAATTGGCTAAATACGGTGCTGATTCAGTAAAGCTTGAGGGCGGCGAAGAAATAACGGATGTAATTAGGCATATCGTTAGTGCAGGTATTCCGGTAATGGGACATATAGGGCTTACTCCTCAAAGGTTTTTAAAACTCGGTGGGTTTAGGACAGTGGGTAAAAGGGAAAGTGAGGCACAACAGCTACTTAGGGACGCTAAAGCCCTCGAAGAGGCTGGAGTTTTTTCAATAGTGATAGAGAACACATACACTGAGATAGCTAGGAAAATCACAGAGGCCGTAAATGTGCCAACAATATGCATAGGTGCGGGCCCATATTGTGACGGGCAGATCCTAGTTATCCATGACCTATTGGGTTTTACCGAATTTTCTCCTTATTTCGCTAAGGCGTATGTTAACTTAAACGAGATAATAGGTAAAGCGGTGGAAGAATACGTAAGCGATGTAAAAAATGGGAAATTCCCTTCTAAGGAAAACTATAAGGAAATTTCGGATAACCGTTGAGACAGGAACTTGAGGGACGAAGATAGGACGGCCTTATTGTCGTACTTCTTAAGTGTTTCCTCTAATTCCTCTTTCCTGAGCTTTTTCATCTCCTTAGCGTATTTTATCAAGAGCGGGAAAGACCTTATTATATTGTCAACGATCGTTATTGACGCAGACCTCGCGGTACGTGAGAGCGGGTTTAAATCGATAGCTATTACCTTTTTGCCCATCTTAACTAAAGCTTCAGTCCTATCTCCGTCTTCTAGTGCCAATAATACTACGTCAGCAATCAGGATCCCTCTAGGGCTTACTCTCCTCCTCTCGCTGAACAGCTCCGGGATCGTTGCTGATGCGTCTTCTCCTACGCCTAGGACCTCTTGTGCGCCCGACTCCTTCAGGATTTTCTCGATAGCCCTTTCTCTCTCTGGTGTCCTGTAAAATAAGTTGACTTCTATCTTAGCGTTCACTTCTCTTGCTAATTCCACGATCTCTCTGGGTACCAAAGCAGCCATGTTTCCGTTCACAGAAATTACCGGGTACTTCGCTAGGAGTAATAAAGCTACAGAAGCCCTTATAGCTTCTATCGCAAAGTGTTGCGTCTTCTCTCCGAACAAGTAATCAAAACACTCACCCCTACCGTGTGCGATCAGACCTTGTGGAGCGACATATCCCTCTTCCACCCCCTCTACTATTTTTTCCCTAATGACTAGTGACTCCTTTCTAGGGTGGTTTTCCGGGATCAGTGCACTGATACTCCACTTTTTGCTATTTTGTGAGCTATCCACTGGGCTTCACACTCTCCATATTTAAGTATTAACCCCTTCTTTTTAAAGGAGTGTTCAAATGGCGAAAAGAACCCGAGCTCTTCTGTGAACATCTTAGCCACAGTAAAAAAGGAACGTAATGTGGGGTCTGAAAGGAACTGTGAGATATACCTTAGGGCGTTAGTGTTATCCTTTAGCAGGACTGACGTGGGGAGATGATCCTGAGGTAGGCTACACAGTGGTGTGTGATCACTCACGTCAAATACCTCTATTTCACCTATAGTGGGGGCACCAGGTTTCTTCCTATATATTATTCCTCCACCATAATACTCAGATATGACATCTCCTAAACCGTTTTTCGACACCACGTCACTTTCGTGGGCTGTAAGTAGTGCTTCTTTTAAGCTGGTTAACCCCATTTCGTAAGCTAAGACTGAATAGCCTAAACTTATAGCCCCGCTCATCCCGTAACCGTATCCTAAGGGTACTTCAGTATGCACTTCTATTTCTAGTGAGCCTAGCCTCTTGAGCACAGAGAGGTTTTCGAAGGCTTTAAGTTCCAGTCTATTCTCTCTCTCACCCTTCTCCACTACATACACTCTGGGCTCTTGACTGATCTTGCCCGAGACGATTATTTTAGGTTCAAGTGTTATGGAAAGGCCTATAGAGCCAGACCGTGCTATATCTTTATCATAGATGGGGTACCAGACCCCGGATACGTTTAGGGGGACATGAACTTCCAATTCTTCTTCGATACTTACTACTCGGGTTAGTGTTCTTATAATTTTTTACGGGAGTCCCTATAGCTATAAAGTTTTTATTATAAGGTAATAAAAAATGTTATTATTACCTGAAATAAAGCAATAAATATTAAAGGGAACTTCTGAGGGAATTGTAAATTAAATGATTTTCTATGTAAACGTCATGTTTACTTAGAGGAGGCTAATAAAGATTACAGGAGCTCATAGCTTACTGCATTATAGATTATATCCGATCAGACCCTAAAGGACGAGGTGACTAGTTTAAATGTAATAGCACCTTTTGGCTATTATCCCTTCTACAGAGTTAAGGGCGTTATGCACTGAGAGAAATTTGCCCTTTACCCTCAAGGTCTAACTAAGTATAATACACCTATTAAGCCTCTCATTAAATACTCAAAGTTATATATTTAATTTACAGAGATTAATAAATAATGGTAGTTACAGATGCTTCCTTGTTTAGCAGGGCTCTTACTACAGTGGAAATTAAGAAAATAGAGAAATATATGGATAAGGCTCAACAGCAAGTGGTTGTAGGGAGGGGTACGTCTGTAACTGGTGAACTGATAAGGTACGCTAATGCTAAATATACGTCCTCCCCAAGAGTCTTAGGTAATGGAAATAAGGTAGAGGAAAATAAAGACCAAAACGGTTCAACAGTTTACAAGTATTTTAATGTCGCTCCAGGTCTATCTTTTGAGGAATTATTAGCTGAGCTTAAGCCCTCTGGGTTTATACCGGTCTTGTTACCTTTCTACCTGAAAGGTACTGTGGGGGGTTTTATATCCACTAACGGGTCTGGTTTCGGCAGTTATAAGTTCGGGTTTGTAAGGGGGAAAAAAGAAGTCCACAAGCTGGTTAATACAAGTTTAGCTGTTTTGATGACTGCAAAATACCCTGAAGTCATAGAAGTAGATAAGGAAAATGAATATGCATGGAGTGCCGTATTAGTAGACGGTAAAGAAAGGTATTATATACCATCATTTTATACTAAATTTTTAGGTATAGAAGGTGGGAGTACTGTAGACTCTTACAATGTTATAAGTGAATTTAATACACAAATAGTAAGGAGTTTTAAGAGAGACTATTTCCCTTTAATCTTCCTTTATCCCCCAACGTCTAGAGGTAAAATATCTTCGGTACCCAACTACGAGGAGACTCTTACATATGTGATAAATTATAATTCTCCTGAGAAATTCTTTGTGAGTATAGGTAACGCTAAGTTTGATGATCTGGAGAAGATATCGGATTTCCTGTTGAAAAATAAGGAAATCAAACCTTTCCCTTCAAACCGTGAATATACAAACTTAGAGCTTGCGATATTACGCGAGGTTGGTAGGAAGACAAAAGTCCCTAAGCAGTACTCAAAAATATCAAAGCTTTATACTGACTCCATTAAATGTATAAACTGCGGGTTATGCCTTGACTCGTGTTTGTCATTCAAGTTAACAAATAACCTACTGTTCTCTCCCCCTGGTAGGATAGGGAGGATGATATTTGAGGAGACCTCCTTTGAGACGTGTTTCGGGTGTGCCAAGGACGAAGAAGTGTGCCCGGTCAATATACCTATTAGTGAACTTATGACAGAGGGCTTAAATAGAATCTCGGCAACGTCTAGACCACCAATTGAAGTCTCTAATGTTACATCTGATATTGCATCACTTGAAAAGAAATTAAACGAGAGGTATAGGAATAGACCACTTTTCTTGCTGTTTGTAGGGTGTGCAGCTAAATATGATCCAATAGGGCTGAGGGGGTTTTTGCAGTTCCTTTTAGACAACGGTGACAAGTTACCAGCCCAGTTCTCGCCCAGAGTAAGGCTAGTAGACGGTAGGTGCTGCGGTTTTGACGACTATCTATCAGGAAACGAGGAGGGTGCAAGGCAAAAAATTATGTCACTAGTTCAGGACAAGAACAATAGTGGGGCTATTAACGTCTATTTCTTATGTCCTGAAGGACTATACGTTTATAACAAGTTCTCCGACCAGAAAGGTATCTTGGCTTATGAAGTCATAAAAGACAAAGTTCAAGGAAAAATACACGCTGGTTGTTGGGCTAAAAAACTCGGTGTAAAAGGAGATGACGATGAATGTGCAGGTCTCTCTTTTACTACCTATCAAGGTTCACCTTTCCCCTACTATAAGAAACAAGTAACTACATTGTGCCCGTTCTCTACGTGGAAGTTCGGGACCATATCAGTTTATGGCCAATTATATATGGAAAACGTTTCCAGGCAAACAGAAGTAGCTGAAAATGCTGCCGATATAGAAAAGGAGATATTAGACACAGCCTTACTATCTATCAAGGACGCTTTATTACGGTCTGTAGATGAGATAGCTGAGAAATTGGGTCTATGGAGCTTAGGTGGCGAACAGTATTTTATCACTATTGCATTCCCAACAGTATCCAAGAATTTTTCTGAGCTATTTAGGTCTAATTTAAAGAATTCCAATAATAAGAACCAGATAGTGAAATATCTTGATTCAATAATTAATGACCCAATTATGCTAGAGAGTAAGCTGACACTGGTGACAGACTACCTAAAGAGCCAGAACTATGACGATGTAATTAATGAAGTCCAAGTAAAGGTTCAGAGCTCGCCAAGACTAGAGTTCTCTTTAACAGAACTAGCTAAATCTGAGGAATTGAAAAAGGCCTTAAGGGAAATTACCAAAAAGGCTATATCAGCCAGAACTATTGAAAGGGTATTTAAGGACGTATTATACTCATGAAATAAACTATTTGGTAAAAGTTTTTAATTTACGTAGGTTTAACTACTTCTCATGAAAGTCTTATTCAAATCAATAGTAGTAGTATTAATAGCTGTAGCACTAGTAACGGGTTTTATAATGTTTGAAGTACATGGAGCTACATCTAATACCTCGAATAATAAAATGGTGTCTACTACAGACCCCAAGTATGTGGGATCAGTTTACATATATAACGTCTCAGCACTAGACACTTTCATATCTTCATATGGTTATAACGTGAGTAACATTACAGACGTATTTGGAGAAGGTGTAGTCCACATAATTGACTCCAATTTCACAAAAGGTACTCTAGGTTATATTCAAGTGAAAGGTCCTGAAGCATCTTTCATATTTTACGAGCTAAATTCAACTCTAGTTCAACACGGCTTTAAAGAAGGGTCATATAAAAACCTGATATATTACTATGCTAATAAGACAGCTGTCGGGTTTGACGGTCACTATATATACTTTGCCCACGATAACGTCTCCACGTCTTATGCTATTAACATGTTAATCTCCCTTTACAACTCTCCCAAAGTCTTGCCTACTCCGGTGAGCGGGTTGATCCTGAAAGGCTATATAAAGAACACTTCCTTTGAGGAGTTTGCTAAGGGAGAACAAATAATACTTAAGGCTAACTCTACTTCAGCTAACTTCACAAGGCTAGAAAAAGTCTTCCACTTCTTCTTGTTTGAGACTCATAAATACGAAGTCAGCGGACATGTTATACTTAGGAACTCCACTCAAGTGGTCTACGAGTTGCAAATTACCTACAAAGGGCAGTCTTTATATGCGGTAGTCGGTATAATGAAAGGGAATAACGGAATTACTTATGGTGATATGATAATATCTCCTCAACAGATAAATTACTCGGAGATATATAACTACATGTGAGAGTTGAGGACATAACACGTTTTTTAGAGATCCTAAGGTTTTTTATATTCTCAAGGTTTACTAAGGGTTTCGTATTCCTCACAATAGCTTTTTCCGCTATAATGCTACTATTTTACCTGAGTATAGGTAAGTTACTTTTTATTTCGGACTTGTTAGACCAACTGAGAGTGAGCGTACTAGAGTTTGTCACTTTCTTTCTCATCTTTAATATCTTCTCCTCCATTGTGCAGAAAGCTGACTTTGACTTTTTGATAACAGCACCCATGAAGACTTCATATCTGGTCTTGCTCTACCTATTCGGTAGTATCTTCACAGGTGGCGGGTACTTTTTAGTCCTAAGCGCTATAATGTTCTTCATATATGAACCTCCGTTTTCTTATCTCGCCTTCCTCTCGTTCTCGTTGTTCGGGCTCGGTATTAGCTCTCTGACTCTAGCTAAAAACAAGGTCCTCCTTATCCTCTTTTTAGCCCTTATCAGTTGGTTACCGTACTTTCATGTTTACTATACTCCCACTTCGCTGATATTTGGTAAAATCGTGTACGGTTCGGTGACTTCCGTTTTACTTTCCCTATTCTTATTTTATTATTCAATAACGCGCGCCGACCTCCAGATGTCCGGCTCTAAGGGTAGGAACAATCAACGAAACCTTATAGACGGTAAACACTCTGTTGTAAGGTATATCTTCTCCACTTATGAGTTTGTTTGGGGGTACGGTTCGACTTTCTCGGGACGGAGGCTTTTCTTCTACGTAATACCATATTATAAGGCCATAGCTTTGTCTGGCCTCCTTTCTCTTCTGTACTTCGCTCTGGAGGTCGTACTAAGGCCCCCTTTTTATACCGGGGTGATAGCACCTAATGTACTCATAGTCTCATTCCTTTCAACTACAGGTCTCTACGCACTATCTCAGGAGAGGCCTTGGTTGACGTTTCTGTCTATGGACCCCGGCTCTTTATTGGCCAAGAAAATAACCATTAAAAGTGTCCAGACTACACTCCTCTCTATTCCATTCGCTTTGGTGGACGTTACGATAGGTAAGGCCGCTATGGGTATATCCTTAATAGGTGGTGTCTTACTAGGTTACCTCCTGACTACATTACTTATGAGTAAGCTAAACCCAATACAGTTCAGGGGAGAGGTTTATAATTACAGAGCTGGGAGCGGTATGGTGTTTGTGATAATGGCTGACTATTTCGTAATAGCTATGACAGTATTGTTAGGGCTGTTCCTTATTGCGAGTATAGTGTATTTGCTTATATCAACACTCTTTCTACTGTTTATATTTTCTAGTAAAAAAATGTGGGAAAAAATAGGGTTTAACCTTGTTGAGAAAGGTTTTCAATAGCTGTCTCTTCTAGAGGAACTAAGTTAGTATCATATCCCTTGTAGTACCACCAGAATGAGGCTAATGCACCGATGGCCCAGAGGACTATGTTGTATACTACATAGTCTATAATACTAATGTTCTCGGTAAGATAAAGTGAGACAGAATATGCGACTATAGGGACTGCCCTTACTAGCCCTATAAAGAAAGCCCTGTTCTCTGTAGGAAATAGTAAAGGCTCTAATATTGTCCTTGCCCCCCATGCGAATTCGCTAAATAACATATTAAGGGAAAGCAGAGCGTAAAATACTAACAAGTAAACTCCAGTAATACTTTTCGCAATGGTGACCAGTGCTAAAATCGGGAACATAGTCAGGGTACCGCCTAAGAATGAAGTTAGGACATAACTCCTCGACTTAACCTTACTTACGATATAAGTAGCTATTAGACCTGCTAAAGACGTGGCTAGTGAAGCAACGAAGATGATCACCGAGTCATAGAAACTGTTTGGGAAATAATAGTCTGCTATCGCGTAAGCCATCAGACCGAAAGTCAAGTACTGTGATACTCCAATTGCGACTAGGAAAAGGTACCTATGGATTAGCGGTATTTTATTTACATTCACGTTCCTGATCTGGACTTTGTCTTCTCCTTTAGTAGTAAGTAATTCAGCGTTCTTATTCGCTTCTTCAATTTCTCCCTTGGACATTAACCACCTCACGGACTCGGGCAAAGACAACCTCACCAGAGCTAATACGAGACCCACAGTGATAGCGGATATACCCAGAACCTCCATTACAAAGGTAGAACTCCCAATAATACTATACGCAATTATTGCTAGAAAAGCAGCTACAGTACCACCTACGTTATCGAAGTTAGGCACTAAAACTAATAGTTTTTCTCTCCATTTAAGGGGAAAATTTTCTGCAGTATAAGAGAGACCCGTAGGTACTTCTCCTTCCACACCTATATTTGCTAGCAACAGACCTGCTAGGACTAAGGGGATAAAAACAGAACTTGAGGAAGAAATATAGTAAGCGGTAAACGATACTACTATCGCACCAATAGTGTATAGGGAGAGAGTTACGTAGAACGTTTTCTTTCTACCTAATTTCCTATCTGACAGATAAGGCAGTAGGAGAGTCCCGATCAGGGGGTAAACTGCTGGTAGAGCTAGGTAAATAGGGTTCCCTTTTGCCAGACTGAATGTGAGAGGTGCTATAGATGTTATTAAACCCCACATAAAGTAACCAAGGCTTAATGAGAGGAATAACTTCCAGTGGTTTACTCCCCACTTAGCCTCGTCTACTTTTTCAGTTATGTTAGCCATGGTGATATTTTAGAATTAAGTAAACTATAAAGTTGCTTATTATCAATTTTGAGCAATTTTTTATGGTACTATTTAAAAAAATCGAAGTTTTGTACTTTGTACAAGGGTAGGCAGAAGGCGCCCAGTCCTAGACCGAGAGGGGTATGCATTCCTTAACTTTCTGGATTAAATACTCTATTTCTTCCTTCGGCGGTGAAGGGACAAAATACCTCCAACTCTCATCATTTAAGGAGGGAAAAGACATAATTACCCTTTTTACAGTCTCACACTCTTCATCGTTTCTCATTAAGCCCGAGTTATCTTTTATGAACTGTTTAAGAAAGCGTAAAGCAGTCAAGGGCTTGCCCATCTTTAGTAAGTTCTCTATCACGTCTATCGTTTTAACCACCAATGTATACTACCAATTATGACTCCGGCAATTAATGAAATTATTCCGTAGACAGAGACTTGTGAGACCGGCACCAAGTTGCTGAAAATACCGTAACCCATAAGGATCGTGGCAGACACGGATAAGATAAGGTCTGAGATTGTACTTCTGCCTTGAATTTTCTTCGTGAAGAACGGGTATACTGAAGACACGATAGTATGTGAAGCATATAGAGTAACCAAGCTCATCTCGGTAGTGACCGTATAAACGGTTAGGTATGAGTTTGTGACCGCGGCTAGAACGTTTATTGAGATAAATACCGTGGCCAGTATTAAGATCGAGAGTAACATATCTTTTCTTATCAAACTGTACGTAAGCCTAGATAGTGCAACATAAGCAGCTGTGACTGAGCCTATTAGGCTGTTTACAGTCAGGAGTAGAAATATTAGTGCATATGTGTTGCCCATGAACTTTTCCGCTATATAAAAGCCTGGGTACTGTGTAACGTTAAGGAGGTTATGTATACCGGAATTTGAATACCCTACAGACGCTATTTCGAAGTAAGACGCAAAAATTACAGCAATAGCAGCAACACAATAGGCTATTATATATGCTTTCCCCACAGTTTTACCTCTGCCCTTAGCCTCGTATCCTAAGAAGAACGATGCCCCACCCCCAGCTAAAGTGAAGCCTACTGCTAGGGACCCTGAAAACAGTGCAGAGGGAGACACGCTCGGCAATAGAGGTTTAATTGATAACCCGGTTACAGTGAGGACTTTTATTCCCAGTAAGAGTATGAAAATTATTTCCAGAGTAGATGTAATAAAAGCGTAGTATAAGGGTGGCCTAATTCCGGTAAGTAATAGTATGGTCAATACTATGGGTATTAGTAGTTCAAAAAAGCTGGGGTCGACATTAAATTCCGAAGTTATTACGACTCCCGCTAAATAGGTGGAAGCTGAAGAAAGGTATAGTGTATAGCTCATCCAATACAACCAGCCTGAAATTTTACCGAGTAGTTCGCCCCCTCCACTTCTCGCAAAGTCATAAGTACCTCCCGTAGTAGCAACTACTTTAGAGTACCTATACCCTATCAAGACCCACAAAAAATAAATGAGGGCCCCTAGGAGACCGGCCAAGAAAGTAGATGCTAGGGAACTCGAAAGGGCGTAGGTGAGGTAGGCCGATACAGACCCCAGCGGGGCTATTGAGCTCAGTGATTGGGCATAAACTAGCTCAGGTCTTATCGTCTCTTCTTTCGGCTCGAGCCTCTTGGATAAGCTGTCCATACGATTGCTTTAAATAAGCCGTATTTAATTTTTAATTATGGACAGCAAGGAGAAAGCTGAAATTTTGGAAAAAGCTAAGGATGAATTACAAGATATAATAAACGACATAGAAGATTTACTTGAAAAAGTATATAATAAAGAAGAATTAGACAAACATGATATAAAAAATATAATAGAAAGACTCGAGGATATAAGAGATGATTTAAGGGAATTAAGCTGAAATTTAACGTTCCAATTAAATTTTAAAGCCCAAAATCAGATAATAACATATGATAATAGATCCCATAACTCTGTTGAGAATAATGTTCGCCACAATGGGCACAGTACTAATATTCTTCGGTGGAGTTCACCTAGCGTTTCACAAGTTGAACCTACCAGGTTTTGAAGGGAAATGGGCCGTTAATCTTTCTATAACATTAATATCTGTTAGCTTAGCCTTATACGTGATGACCTTTCTAGTGTTATGACCTTTTTACAACTAGTTGAAGTTAAAGCTACGGCTTGAGTAAAAGAAGTCTAAGCTCTAGTATAGTTTTCAAATACCGATTTAGAGAAAATACTTAGCCTCCTATAACTCGAAGATAATTTTAGATAATTCATCCTCATATTTCTTTACTTCACTATCCACTTTAATTTCAAATTCTTTAGTATCAGCCAGTTTGTTATTCTTAACATACCATAGGGGTAAAGTGATTTTCCCGTCAGCGTACTCTGATATGCTTTTCGGTATCCATACCTCTTTTTTATTTATTACGGCTAAGTAAGCTTTCTCGGTCTCTCCCTTTAGCTTAGCCTCCAACGTAATCCTCTCGGATCCTAACTTCCCTTCAATATCTCTCCTTATTTGGAGTGTCAGGTACCTGAGCAGGGACTCTTTATCTTCAAAGTAATTCTCTCCGTACTTGTAGATTGTAATATCATCGTATCTACAGACTTCAATTTGCTGATGATTGAACTCAGACGCGCTTCTACACTCTAAGTCTACGAGTGAGTCCCCTTTCTTCACAAAATAGTCTACTGAAAACACTTTTCCACTCCTCTTATAGACCCTCTTGATCAGCGTCCCGTCCTCTTCGTCTAAAACCCCTTCTATATATTTTACCGACCTTAATGAATGCCACACTTTATCCTTTATCCTAACTTGCCTCCACTTACCCATATCGAAGGCAAAGTAGTACTCTTCCTCGTTCTTTGAGATCTTACCTATCCTGACTTTAGTCGCCATAACTTACTTTTTCATTTTCTCACAGTAATATAATAAGTACTTTTCCTAATTCTCTCAGGGAATAAAATGTAACGTCGTTAGACTCCCTTTATTAAGTTTAAATCTCATTTCTATTACAACTACTTAAAAAGAATGAAACAGAAAAAATCTTGAGTGAACAGTATGGACAAGTACCTTCTAGCGCTTTTAGGCGAAGCTGGGGCATCTGGTCTGGCTAAAGGCATATACAGTGTGAGGAAGGAAGAGAGGTTCAAGCGGGCTTATGAAAATGAAATTCAGCACTGGAATTATTTTAGAAAATATAGGAGAAATATATTAGAAAAACCTGTATATTATTTGCTTTATTTAGTCGGGGTCATAACAGCGTTATTAGGATATAGGGCTATTAAATATGTTGTTAATAAAGCCGAGTCCGGTGCACTAGACTTTTACATAAAGAATTTTGAAGTGAAAGGAGACATAGAAAAGATAGTAGAGGACGAAAAGCACCATTTTATATCGTAACATCGTACCCCAGTACGGAAAGCCTTAATAATAGCTTAAGTGGCTGTCGTTTTGAAACTTAGGCTAAAAACTTCCGACATAGCTCTAGAGTAGAACCCTCAAAGAGTTCCTCAGTGTGTACTCTAATCTTTCATAGGTAAATAATAGACCAAAGTGCCCCACTGCAGTTTATAAAACCACCTAACTAGCTAAGGGTCGTTACTTTCTAAGCAGGGACCTTGAGGCTATACACGTATAACAGTTCGAGCACAGTTGTGGCCTTTATATCTATCATATATCACTTTCTGACTATCCCCTTTCTATTACTGCTGTCATGCAATGTATCCCTCCGAACCCTCCAGAGAGGTTCTTTATGTCTACTAAAACCGTATCGACACCCTTAATCTTCAGGTCAAAAGGTGAGATTACCTTATTAGATTTAACAGTGAGAAAATTTGTCGCAAAATTTCTAGCTTCTTCTTCACTTACAAAGTGAAAGTTAAACTCCTTTTCCTTTAGGTAACTAATTAAGTCTATCCCGTCCTTCACTAATTTACCTCCCTTGTATACACTTACAATACTCATCCTCATTAACCTCTCTACGCCTATAACGAGTTCGCGTGAAATAACGTTAAAGTAAGTGTCCAAGTGGAAGAACTCTTCAGAAGCAGGTTCTCTAACCACTCCCACTTCTTCTCCGGTAGATATCAGCTTCATTGCACCTTTGATATCGCTCCTGTTCCCTACGCCGATTAAGTAAAAGTCCCCCATGGGGTAAAAGTCCCCACCTTCTAATGTCCCTTCTGTTACCTCTTCGTAGCCTACTGAAACTGATTCCCAGAACAACTTTACTAGCTCTATTTCACCCCTCCTCTGGGGCTTTGCCATTTTACCTATAATGACCCCTCTTTTTGTCGTTATTTGTTGGTCCCTCATAAAGTAAAGGTTAGATAACGGGTTTACTAGCCTCACCTCAATATTACCGTCTTTAGCAACGAATTCCGGTCTTAAGACTAGAAATTTAGCTAAAAACCAAGGGTCTGCTTTTACTCCTACAATTTTCTTAAGTTTTTCATAAAACATTTCATCTTGAGTCGCCTTCCTAATTATGCTTTTCAATACACGGTATATCTTAACCCCTTCACCCTGAAGCGTATCTATCAGCTCCTCATATTCCCTCCTCGCTCTCATAAAGTCAAACCTCTTTTTATAGAGGGAGTGTTGGGGGCTAAGGAGCCCGAAAAAGACTTCTAGTCCGGGCTTATGTAGTGCGACTCTCCTTAGGGGTTCCCACTCTGCTCTTGCTATGGCTTTCATACTATAAGGTTCGTCTCAAAAAACTAAATCCTTTAGGGATGAAAATTAGCCTAAAAGCGTTAACACGCTGACAAGTATAGCTATAGTCCCTAATAGGAAGTTTATAATATATACGGTCTTAGTTTTTGCGACCCTCATCAGTATACCAATTATCAAGATCCCCGTTATAAATGCGGAAATTAAAGCGATAATGAGCCCCTGAGTACCTATCTGGTCTACTGCATATGACACGTTATGCCTTGTAAATAACAGTGTAGTCCCTACAGCACCGAGTGCTGCGGGGATATAGGCTAGGTAAGAGTACCTAAAAGCGTCTTCCGGTTTAATACCTAAAAGTAACATAGTTGATACCGTCATCCCAGACCTACTGACGCCCGGTAGGGCTGCAAGTCCTTGTGCAACTCCTATTATGACCATGTGCTTCAGGGACAGACCGTTAAACTCTCGGGGCTTTAGGTTTTCCCTAGTAAACTTGATGTAAACCCCGTCTACAATTAATACCGCTCCCAGTATCATCATCGGTATTGACGGGTTATAAGCGTTCTGTAATAGCTTATCTGAAATGATATAAAGTGGTACCCCTACTATACCAGTAATTAAGGTCACTATAACGAGGAATTTGAGGAGAAACCTGTCCTTAAACACCCTGACCACGTCTTTTCTAAAGTATATAAGGGCAGACCCTATGGAGCCCATTTCCATGAACAGACCAAAAGTGTATGCGACTGTTATGGACAGCCCCAAGAGGAAGTGGGAGGCAAATATTTCTTGTGTCTTGCTACTTATAGGTAACCACTCTGATATGCCTTGGACAATACCGATAATTATTGACTTAATCGCATCTATCAACCTTATTCACCTGAAAGGATAACCAGTTCTAGTGATAACGCCGTTATGTCAATGTCATGGAAAAGCAGAGATGTAAAAAGAGAGAGGGGCCCTATCAGCTTAGGGATCTTCCACCTAACTAACGACAGGGCGGCAGGTATCAAGAATATCGGGAAATAGATGTGGTTAAGGTTTAGGGCAGATAGTAATACCGAAGTGACTAACACAAAGGGTTGTCTCATACAATCGAGAACTCTTACGTTTCTAATAAAGCTCATCTACATAGTTTATATATAAAAAGATGAGATATGGATAATTTTATAGGATTATATATTATCTATAGCCCTATGAAGAAGTATTGGGTACTCCTGATATTGTTCTTAGCATTAACGGTATATGTAAAGTTAATAGGTGAGCAGAATATCCCCTTAAATGTAGAGGTCTTTAAGCTAATTAACTACAACCAATATACTCCCCTTAACCCGGTCATGGTCTTTCTATCCAAATACGGGAGAGAGTACGTGTGGATACCAGTAACTGCTATCCTCTTGGTGTTTAAGAAGACTAGGAGGACTGCAATAACACTCGCAGCGTCTTTTATATTAGCCATAATTTTAGGTGAAGCCAGTAAATACTTAGTGGCACAGATGAGGCCCTTTTATTACATTACTCCGGACTATCTGCTTGTCCCAAGACCTCACGACTTTAGCTATCCGTCCGGGCATGCCCTTATAGTTGGTGACGGGGCTATGGTCTTGGCTTTTACATCGCCTAAATGGGTCTGGGTACCCCTATTCGTAGAGGCACTACTAGTCTCCTACTCTAGAGTCTATGTCGGTGTACATTGGCCCCTAGATATCTTGGGAGGTTGGTTATTAGGGGGATGGATAGCCTTATTTACTATCGATATGGAAGGACGGGGCCTGTTAAGGCCATTTGAACGTGCATTGAAAGCTGAGTGAGAAAGGGATTAGATAGGTCAAGGCGATGAACCGGTTTACATTGATAGTATGTGAAACGGGCTAAAAAACGAAGACACCTAAAATACGTATGGACTCGTAAGTCTATACTTATCGAAGCTTTAAAGCGACGTAAATTCTTCGATTAGGTAACCCACTTAAGGGCTTCGGTCGTTATACTCTAACTAGTTCCGAGGTAATTGTTCTCTTTTTAACGAACACTTAACGTCATATTTCACACTCAACAGCCCTAAACCCTGATTACGAATATGTAATTCCACATATCCAATTAGTAAAAACATGTCGACGTAAGGGTTTTACGTAAAATATTATACATCCCCCCCCCCACGCAACAAAGGCTTTACCGTGATATAGCCCTTTACGTCCACTTTTTCTATCAAAACCAATGAAGTCCAAAATCCCACCTTATCCCAAATCAAAAGAAATTAATTTTACCGTGATAAAAAATTAAATTATGTTTCCTTTAAAATCTTTAGACCAACTACAAATAGGACTAACTGAAGACCATGAGCTGCTTAGGCAAAGTATAAGGGAGTTCTCTGAGAAATTCCTCCTCCCTAATGTAGATAAAGGAGAAAAAGAAAGGGATTTCCCTAAAGAAGCCGTTGACCAAGCTAGAGAACTGGGCCTTTTCGGGCTCGATATACCTACAGAATACGGGGGCCAAGGTGCGGACTATTTATCACTCTTGGTGACCTCAGAGGAAATCTCAAGGGTCTGGACTTCTTTCAGTGCATTACTATTAGTCCACTGGATGTTAGGTAGGGCCGTGTTGAAATACGGTAATGAAGAGGTAAAGAAAAAGTACTTACCAGAGGTAGCCAGCGGTAGGAAAATAGGGGGTTTTGCAAATACCGAACCAGAAGCGGGGTCTGATGTAGCGGGGATAAAGTCTACTGCAAAAAAGGTGAACAGCCATTACGTCATAAATGCGAGGAAAATCTTCATAACTAACGGCGACATAGCGGACTATTTAATTATTACCGCTAGGACTTCGCCTCCAGACCCCAAAGCTAGGTGGAAAGGGATAAGTATGTTCCTAGTAGAGAGGGACTGGGGTATAAAAGCTGTCAGTAGGATAGAGACTACCGGCCTTAAGGCGTCCCATACCGCGGAAATCCTGCTCGAAGACGTAAAGGTACCGGAAGAGAACTTACTCGGGGAAGAAGGTCTCGGATTTAAGTACGCTGTCGAGTCTTTCGACTATGCGAGGACTATAGTGTCTTCTCAAGCTGTAGGTATAGCCCAATCAGCTTTTGAGAAGTTAATAGACTACTCTTTGCAGAGAAAGTCTTTCGAAAGGCCTATAGCCGACTTCCAAATGGTCCAGCAAAAGGTCAGCGAATCTTTTTCCGACCTAATGACCTCAAGGCTGTTAACCTATTGGGCTGGGACGCTTTACCAAAAGGGGATGATGGACGAATATATAATTGCAGCGTCTTTAGCTAAATTCCACTCTACAGAAGCCGCAGAAAAGGTAGTGCTGAGGACGATGACCGCTTTCGGGGGATACGGTGTAACAGTGTCCACGGGCCTTGAAAGGCTCCTCCGTGACTTACAGATCCTGAAGACTTACGAAGGTACTAACGACATACAGAGGATAAGTGCGTCTAGGCAGTTGTTTTACAGGTTTAAAGGTGTGAAGGTTGGTTGACCAGCCCTTTTACAGAGATGCTCTAGTAAGGAACTTCATAAGGTATCTGGTAGAAGAGAACCCACAACAGATCCAGATAACTGATGAAATGAAGGAAAACATTTGTTCAGTCTCTGACGGTGAACTGGAAAAACTCGTGGACGAGACTCTAGAGTTCATAGTAGCTGGAAATACCAGCGGATATGAAAGGGGCACAGTGATCAAGAGGATAAAGGAGATCTGCAGTGATCAGGGTCATTGACGTCCACGTCCACTACGCCATAATGAAGTTCGGTACGCCTGACCACTGTAAAAGACTGGCCGAGACTGCTAAGGGCGCAAGGTTTAACGTAAGGAACGAGGTCGTAGAGGTAGAAAAGGTAATACTTGTACCCTCTTTCCCTTGTCACTCAGATAAATGCGGGGATGCCTTTCACGATAACGTGAAGGTCATCAAAGAGAACCCCGACTTGTTTGCGACATGGGGAGAGGTAGACCCTAACTATTGCTCAGACCCAGTAAAAGAGTTGGAGAAGCAGTACGAGCTAGGGATCGTAGGTATAAAGCTCCACCCAGTGCATAAGTGGTTTAAGCCGAACGCGTATAGGGAAGAAGAAGGAGGAAACAAAAAGTTACTCAGGATCTATGAATTCGCTGAGGATCACGGACTACCCGTCTTAGTCCATACGGGTACGAGCATAGGAGAAGGAGCTAGGAACAAATACGGTGACCCGATACTATTAGACGACGTACTGAAAGACTTTCCGAGGGTCGCCATTATAATAGCGCACGCAGGAAGACCCATTTGGTATCAGACCGCTTTTTATTTAGCCAGGATGTTTACTAACGCCTATCTGGAGATATCATCAATTCCACCTAAACACTTGCTAAACGTACTACCGAGATTAACGGAAATAGAAGACAAGGTAATATACGGTAGCGATTTCCCCTCTTATGCTGAACAAGACCTAGCAGGGTATGCCGAAGAAACATATAACGTGACGAAAAGCGAAAGAATAATGAGGGACAACGCTTTTAGGCTATTGTTTAAAGGCTAAAGTTTGGCTGTTTAGATACCCACGGAAGTGTTTGGGGTAATACCCAGCTGTCACGGTCTTTCAGTGAATACTGTTTGCCTATAAGCTACGCTGGAGCCTATAATCTGGGAAAAACGTTTTAATCGAGAGTAGTATTCACATTTTATGCATAGAGTTGAATGTAAAGATTCATTTGAAAATTGTGAGAAAAAACTTATAAATAATATATCGGGGCTGGGGATGACAATATTTTGTGTCATAGACCACCAAAAGAACGCCCAAGACGTCAATTTGAATTTGGGTAGGACTAAACTCATAACATTTGGGAACCCGAGTGCAGGTACGGTATTGATGCAAAAAGACCGTGAAATAGGTTATGACTTGCCCTTAAGGGTCTTAGCCTGGGAGGACGAAGGAAAGGTCTTTTTAACATATAAGATGCCTAGTGAAATAGCTAAAGAATATAATATCAGTGATGAGGTACTAAAGAAGATGGACGCCGTATTTAACAAATTAATTGAGAGTGTGATTGGGTAATACCTTCTTAGTCACGGAACTTAATTTAACCCTTGGCTACTGTCTTTTTTATAATGAAGTTCTGTCCGAAGTGCGGTTCTGCGATGTTTCCTAAAGGGAAATACTCAGTCTGTAAGAAGTGCGGGTATAAAGAGAGGGGAGTAGAGAAGATCACATTTAAAGACCATATAGACCACTCTCATGAGAGGACTGTAATAGCTGAGGGGCAAAGGATAACGGGTAACGTGTCACTTATGCTTTGCCCTAAGTGCGGTAATGCAGTGAGCTTTAAGATTGGGAGGAACTTATATAAATGTCGTGCATGCGGTCATATATTTAACGTTAAATAAAAGGAGTGCCCACCAACTTTGAGGAAAATACATATATAGCTGTTAATAGTCCATGAATTAATGAAACGTAACTTAAGCATAATACTCCTCTTAGGGCTCCTCCTGACAATAGTCCCATTTTACTCCCAACAGACGACTACTCTGACACCGATAAAACACGTTATAGTGATAATTTTAGAAAACCATTCATTTGATAACATTTACGGGAAATACCCATTCGGGAACCCCCCGATTTACAATAATATAACTATGTCAGTAATGGTACCAGTCGGGGTAAATACATCTGCTAAACTGCCTAACGGAGAGGGGGGTTATTCTTCACCTTATTACGCGAATTCCGTTATCCTTCCAGACCCTACAGAGGGATATAAGGCTTATCATATAGACTGGGATTACGGTAGGATGGACGGCTTCGTTATAGGTTCAGGACACCAGTCACTAGCATACTTATCTTATGAACAAGTCCCGCTATTGTGGGACTACGCAGAAGAGTACGTACTGGCTGACGACTATTTTTCACCTGTTTTAGCCCCAACTCAACCCAACAGGGTGTCCTACCTGACAGGTTTCCCCACTAATATTATAGGAGACGGGTTTGTGAGCGGTGTAATCCCGTTCAACGAGACAATTATGTACCAGCTATCTGAGTACGGTATCTCGTGGGCATATTTTGACTACGGGTATAAACAGTCCCAACCCTTACCTCCTTTCCCGTTAACCGTATTCAAAGGTGCAGAGCAATACTCGTCCCACTATTATAATACCTCAGTTTTCCTTGAAGACCTGGAGGACGGTAACCTCCCCTCAGTGTCTTGGCTTATGTTCACCGGCGGTAACGGGTACGACACTCACAGCCCCTTAGACATGCACCCTCCATTTAACCTGACAATAGGTCAGGAAAACTTAGCTTACTATATCGATAAAGTAATGGAAAGCCCCTATTGGAACTCGACAGCCATCTTTATAACTTTTGACGAAGGTGGCGGGTTTTACGACCAAGTACCCCCTCCTATTATCCCCACTTACGGGATAGGGTGCGACTTGTTTTTAAAAGACCACGGAATTCAGGGGTACACGTTACTGGGACAAAGGATCCCGTTACTCATAATTTCCCCTTACGCCAAAGAGGGGTGGATAGACAACTACACTTTGTCTGGATACAGTCTGTTGGCTTTCATAGACTATAACTGGCACCTCCCCTATCTCAACCCTATAGTAGGGGAGAGTGATGTCCAAGGTATATTACAAGCATTTAACTTTTCTCAACCCCCAAGGCCCCCGGTCATATTAACACCGGAAAACTGGACTTACCCGGTCCCGTTACAATACCCCGTCCATTACGGATATGTGGCAAAGGTCTACAACAATTATACAGCTTACGAGTTATTGAACCAGAAAGGTTATATAAATTCGTCAACCTTATACTACTTATCACAATTCGGGTATGTCGAGACAGAAAAATCGCCGACTAACCAAGTAACACAGTCTTCCGGCACTCCTCAACAATCATCTTCAGTGATCATCAGTACTACATCAAGTCCTATGTCGACTACCACTGCCCAGCCCACACACCTCAGTACTAGCTCGGTAACTCAACCGCAAGGTAATACTCCCCTAGAAATAGTCACATTTACTATAATAGTGTTGGTAATAAGTGTTATCGTTTTAAGAATTATAAAGAGTAGGTAATTAGAGGAAAAAGAAAAAGGAGAAAGAGGAAGGAAAAACATAACCGATAGGTAATAAGGACACAAAGGAAAAAATAAAGGACACCTTTAAACCTTCCTTAACTCATTTTCCTTTATTCCTCCCCTTAAAGAGGTTCGATATGACGTGCCTTACGTCATAGAAGAATATATTTTTATGGGGACAAGCGTCTACACATTCCCCAATACCTACACATTTTATAGACCTCATTTCGCCCTTCTTTATAAACTCTCCCCTCATATCTGTAATCCCCGTGGGGCAAGCGTTAGCACAGTCCACTGTTTTACAAGTAACACACACCTGGGGGTCCCTTACCTTAAGCCTGAATAACCCTACTCTGCTGATAGCTTGGTTAAATACACCCCAATAGCACCAGCCTTGAGTTACGCAAGCAAAAGTCCCCATGAACGGGATCGAAATAAACACTATATACCAGACAATATCAAACGCTATGAAATATATGAGTACCGTTATATCTACTCCTTCAACGGTGAAGGGTAGTACACCGTTATTACTCAGGTACGAGATAATAGAAGCCACCAGTACTAATAACGAAATACCTAGTGCAATACCCCTATACCATTTTGACGACTTACTGGTCATGGTCTTCTTCCCTAACTTAGAAGTCCTGTTGTAGACCTTGAGCGAATCATAGAAGTTCCCTTGGTACATAAGGGGTGCTGTACACGTAACTCCGCACAAGTTCCTTGAGCCGAACAGGAAACTGAGTACTCCGTATATTACATATGTGCCTATTATAGCCATTAGAAAAGCGTTGGTGACACCCCCCATAGTGCCCACGCCCATGCTCCACATATACGGTATGTAGGCTAACTGCGAAGCTATGGGTGAAAAGTTCGGTAAATACACAGAGTATATAGCATAAGCTATTATCATTAAAACCATCCTGACCCTGACCTCCCTCACCTTTATTTCCAACATTTTCTTAAAAGCTAAGAAGCCCATTTCTATGCCCATCATGATTAAGAACCAAGTACTACCCAGCACGGACCCTACAATATCTATACCGTCCCATAGTAAGTCCCAAGGGGTATTAGGAGACAGCCACGGTAATGAAAGTGACGATATAAAACCTGCTACACCTGGCGTAAATACCCCCTCTAGGAAGTCGAGGACAGCCCCCATGAAAAATTCCATCACGAACGTTGTGAATATTATAGCGAAAGCTAGGGTAGCGTCTCTCAGGTAATTGCCCCTTTTAGGGTTAGGACCTGAGAGTGTCCTCAGTATGAACCAGAACATGGCTACAGCCATAGATACGTCAAATAATGTAAGGGTGTCGATTAAGAAGTATACAAACTCTCCTATCATCATAAAGGCAAAAATTGTCATAAGCTCTATAACTGTAAACGTGTCCTGAGTAGCCCTCAACCTCTGGTTGTAAAGGGTCTCATAGACGACTATAGTAGCCGCGATCATTATGAAGGCTGAAGCGTAAAACGAGTATATCCCTGCTACCGAGGGGAACCACGGCATTAGGAGCAACATCGCAATAAGGTATTTCCTTAGCGTGGGGTCTACATTCCTCTTTATGGCGAGGGTGAAGACCATCTCTGAGACCATGACCCCTACGAACCACACGTTATTTATAGCATCGTTAAGTGTAGAAGGTAGACCAGTCTGTAGCGTATAGATTAGTGCACCCATTACGGCTTCGGAGACTACCATGAGTATAGAGAACGGGATATAGACTGCTTCTTTCCTCTGTAACTCTCCTTTAAACGTGAGTATAGGGTACAGGGCGAAGAACATGTAGGCACCATTAATAATCAGGAACAGGAACGCTGAGTGGTACACTAAGTACAAGTACCCCCCTAAGTTCATGGTCAGCATCATGCCTTGTAGGTAAAGCGAGATGAGTACCCTGTTCCTACTCTTCCACCTCTCTACCTCATAGACAGTGTAGAAGACTACTGCTAACATAGACAGAGCTATGATTAAGGAGAGGGTTAACGCGTCACTCATTTATGATCATTAATCTTTTTAGGTGCTAAATATTTAAAAATTATGTTATAATTGTTAAACTTTTTTTAATATCTAAGAAAAAACAAACTGGGTTCCTTTATTTTTCTATAATAACCCACGCTTTGAGCCTTGTCTTCCCCTTTTCCTTAGCGTTACTAAATAACGAGAAAAACTCTTCCGCCCCTATCGCCCTCGGGTCTTTACCGACCTTACCTAGCCTTACCGTTATGTAAGCCTTACCTCCCCTCTTTAATACCCTCCAGATGTCTTGTGCTAACTCTTTATGCAGGACGGTGCAGCATAGTACGTCCTTTGAGAGTAAGAAGTCTACGGACTCATCGGGTATAGGGGATAAGTCCCTGCTCACATACGCCTTTACGTTCTTTATGCCAAGCTTCTCTAACTTCTTTTCTAGGGCCATAACGGCCTTCTGGTCGGAGTCGACCGCGTAGACCGTACCGTTCTCTCCTACAAGTTTAGCCATAGGTACCGTATAGTACCCCGGACCTGACCCGTGGTCGGCAACTGTCATACCTCCTTTAACGAATTGTCTAAGCAGGGTATAAGGGTTTTCAAATACCCTCCGTAGGGGAGATGATAGGAGAAACGTGGGTATATGTCGGTCTTTAATTTCGGTTTGAGTCATGGTCTAATTATTTTTTTCTCGTGAACGGTCAAATACTTTTCCCAGTATTTGTCTTTATGGGCTGCTCACGGATCCACTAGAAATTTTATTTATTTCAATAACCTGAAACCAAAAATTAATTATGTACATAATAATAGTAATCGGGGAACGAGCAAGGAACTATACTATGGGACACCTTGAAATTATCGTGAATGACTGTGAGGTATCGTTGTTCCTACTCCATAGGAATAGCACCAGACGGAAAGAGGTCAGTCCTCGGTATCACCTTTGCTAAGGGAGAGGACGAGGAGGGCTACTGGGAGCCCTTAGTAAGCTTGTGGGAATGTAGAAATGGTTATTGTTGGCGGTGTCAGAGCCTTGGACAGCGTTATCACTGTTCTGGGAATGTGGTGAGGAGATGGTACTGTGTAGTACGCTTAAAGTGTAACTAGGGTGGAGAGGGAAGAGTCGGATAAGTTGGTGTCTTTAGCTGGGAGGGGTGTAGTTGTCGTGGACGAGTGCGGTGTGTCCGGCTACATATGAGAACTAGAGGGGTTGTGGGAGTGGCTCAAGGGTATTAACCTCGTGGTGGGGAGGCGTTTCGGTAAAGCTTATTCTCCGCGGGGGTTTTGCGAACTGCACGGGCTATTGCTGTTTGGAACACCTATTCACTAATTTTTTACAACTTAATAATATTACTGCTATTCTTATTATTATTACTGACGAGTACTTATTTGGATTAATTATATACGTAGAATTATACTAATTTTGGAGAGAGTATTTCAATTTGCAACGAAGAGCAGCCCTGTAAAACGGGGGCTGTATTAAAAAACTGAGTATTGCCTCACATAGTGCTGAGGTTAAAATGAGCAAAGTGTAATCTCGCCTAACGGAAGTTTATTTAAATAGACATATTCAAATTTTGAGTGTATTAGAAACTCGCTATATCTCGATGAACTTTCCGTAAATTTTCTTTATTTTATCTAAATCTATAATCTTAAGTAACTCATCTATAAAGTTTTTAGTTAAATACAGAGTAGTAGTGTCGGCTGAAAGTAAGAAGACTAATAAGTAAAAGCGTATTTTATCTATATCACATAGTGTTAAATTTATTTTTTAATTGCCTTATACTCTATTATATTCTCTATAATTTTTTCAGTATTCATATTACTATAATTTAAGAGTTCTTTAAGTAACAAACTCTCTACACATCCCTTATAGTTATCTTTTTCATCACCTATTACAATTAATACATAGCAAAGTTCGCCGATACATTTCTTTATATACGGCGGTTCTTTTACTAAGTCACTTATTTCGTCCTTAAGACTATTAAAAATGTCGTCATATCCTCCTTCATCTCCATCAATTATGAAGAAAATGCTACCTTTTTTCAAAGGGACAGAAACTGATTTAATATTCTTAAACACGTTTATAACCTTACCTTTTCCACCGAGTACCTCTATTTCTACCCGGTAAGATATTATTTTCTCTAAAAGTACTTTATCTGTATGTCCTTCTACGAGAATTCTATCACAACGTAACATCTGCGTTCACACGTATCCCAACCAGCTCAAAGGCTCCTCAAATTCTGTAATTTCTGAAAGTCTATACGTCTTATACCCTCTTTTAGCTAAGTAAATTACCGTAGCCTCAGTGTCATTAAATATCTTAGAGGCCATCTTTATTACCTCATTTACATGTGTCGTGAGCATGGTTTGTGTATTACTTTGTTTAATATCATTGAGGACTTGCATTACTAAGTCCGGGTGTAAAGAGTCCTCGACCTCGTCTATGAGTAGCAAGTTTGAAGCGTCCAGGCCGAACCTGATCATCTCTCTTTTAAGAATTCCCCTTCCGATAACGTAAGCCGGTAAAGAATCGTAATATAATTTAAAAACACCGTATTCGTCTTGTAGTATTTCAAACCTAGATTTAATCCCCCTATTTTTTCTTCTCGCGACGCTGAAAATCCTCTCAGGATTACCGCTGTTATCGAAGAATGTCGAAATATATAATGGAGAATACCCGTTATTCACCCGGTTAATGGCTCTCACTGTAGGCAGTGATATCGGCCCTGACAGCCCTTCCATACTGATTGACACTCGTGTTGCGACTACCTCCACGGTCTTTTCATTATTCACGTATACTTCAAGGTTATAAGGACCTTTTTTCTTAAAAGTTACCGTATTATTATCTAGGGTCACGTCGCTGTCAGACAAAGTGGAGAAGGCTGAAATTATATCTCCTCTACTGGCCATTGCGTAAATAAATGAATTATTGATATCGATGTCGGTCATGTCTGATTGGAAAAGCGTCGATAAAAATAACGCCTCGAGGAAGGAAGTTTTCCCGGTACCGTTCTCCCCAGCTACTATATTAACCCTTTTTAACTCAGTGTTTACGTTAAGCCCTCTGAAGCCTTGAATTCTTACTTTACCTATCATAATAGTAACTCTCTATGCGTATATTAGAACTTTCACCTGAGCGGATTTACCGTTATAAGGGGAAAGGGAGACCTGGATCGGCTTTCTTAGGACTAATCCTAAACAGTTCCTTGAGCAAACCCTCATAAGTAGGCGGGGCTGGTTAGCTACTAAGGGGCACGATAAAACGTTATCCGCGCTTCGGACCCCACGTAGTTACGAAGGAGACTTATGAGGAGTGGTATAAAAGGTTCATAGACGTGTACAGAGAAATGTGAGCATCTCTTCAAATTGGTGAAATATTTGTAGTTGTTATCCCCAAATACAGTGCGTGATCTAACTAGTCCCTTACATCTCCCTGAACAACTCCTAAGTTTGGGCGTCTATAAGTCCTATGATATAATAGAAAGACTCCTTTCTAGGTGTAATTTCACGTATTTTAAGGTGTGTTCCTAGTAGCCCATATGGGCTAGGGAAAAAATGGAGTTAACGACTAACTGAGGGGCGAGAGATAATACGTCTTTTAAATACTGAGGAGTTTATAGTTAGCCACTTTTTCCATATAGTTGTTTACTTTGTAGGTAAGCCCTAATAGGATTTGTGTTGAATCCTTATAATAATATAGGAGGTCATACTCCGAATTATTGCTAGAATAGTTTGTTATTACTATGATATTAGACCCTATGATGCCTACAAACTTTGCGCAAGTACCGTTATTTGTATACATATAGTAAATTTTTTCTGAGTTAAAAGCGGTCACATTTATGTTTTTGAAAGCCTCTACCATCACGTCCTTTAACTCCTGTTCTGAGAGGGCGGTCATGTAATAGCGGATTACCAGTGTTTGATGAGGGACTTCTATGGTAACCCTATACATTGTGTTATTTATAATAAGAAAGCTACTATTACCATATCCAAGGTAGCAGTATGTCCAATAGTATGCCTTTTCTATTTGGTTGGGCCTCATATGTGATAGAAAAGGTATGTGAAACGCGTTATATGGGAATATGCCCGTAGAGCCGTTATAGAAGTATACTATACAGTAACCCAACGCGTCATAAGTAAACTCACCCGAACCCTCAAGCGATATGTTCCAATACGGTATCACAGTACAGTAATTGGGGAGAACTTCATTAGCAATAACAATTGTGAAGTGAATACTAGGGAAGTCTACAATACTACTTGGCAGTATTGCTAAGGGGTACATTAATTCTGAAGGCATTACGAGTTGGGAAAGTATTATTAACGAAAACGAAATCACTATTATTATTTTCAAGGCTTTGAAGTCCATTTAGGTCACCGTATCTCGCATATTAGCATAGATAAAATTATCTACTCCTCTAAAAATATTTGAAATATAGTTCTGTATAAATCTAGTGTTCGTGAGCTTACGGTTCACGGGTAGGTAAATGTCATATGTTACTTCGACTATATAATACCCAAAATTCTGTACTCCTACATTCTTACTATGGAGTTCTAATACAAGATACGCTTCTATACCTTTATATTTTAGGTCAAAGCCTGCTATTGCTTCGTAGGGGTCTTTTCTTACTTTTAATAGCGGTTTATCGTAACTCCCATAGTCAACTTTCTCTTTTTCTAGCCAATCCTTATAGGTGCCCTCACTAAGCAGTTTGCACTTAATAGGGTAAAAATATTGGTTTAACTTTTCCTTACTATAATTGTTCCAATCTAGTATTAGCCGTTGTAAGTTTTTCTCAGAACGTAACGATATTTTCATTAACGGTTTGTCATATATACCAGTTGCTACAACTATAGAAGCCATTATGAGCTGTATGAAATAGATTAGGATAGATATTATGTTAACATGCTTGGGTAATATAATTTCCATGTTTTCATAGTTAATTGTTATTCCCAGTATAGTTAACGGGCCTAGGACTAAGAATGTGAGTATGAACAATATTACTATTGTCTTACCGCTGGCTACTATACCAAGGTAATAAGTAACGATGAGGAACAGTATGAAGAAGACTATCTGAAACGCGATAAACTGTGATAAAACGCCCAATGGGCCTAAAAACAGTATAATGAAGAGTAGGATTAATAAAAACTCGGTCAATAGTCCTACGTGGTTTTTCTTATACCAGTCCCTATACAACTGTGGGATCGTAAATAGGTTAGGTATTAAGGAAGTCTGGTCTCCTTGGGGCTGGGAAGTCCGATTATCTTTACGCTCAAATGGGAGACTACTACCACAATAGGCACAAGACGTGGCATTATCATCATTTGCTGACCCACAGTTAGGACAGTATTTAACCATTATTCCCCGATTTTTTACTGAAGTTATAAAGATTTTGGTGTCGATTACTATAAAATCAGTTTAAATTAATATAACTCAGTGTATATAAATAAACTAGATACTGTAGAAATTTAACGGTTGACAGAGAAAGTTTATTCTTTAGCCCTCTTTTAAGAGTCTCGATCTAAATTAGTTTAGCCGTTTTAAGTCTAAGGAAGATAATTTTTGTATAAAAATTTTAAAGTCTCTCCTAAATCTCTGATGCAGGTCAACGATATGTTTTCTTAGAATTTATTAGACAATCGTTCCCTCAACCTGTTTTCCCCTTTTAGGCCCTCTAAGGCAGAAGTTACTTACTAGTTGATCATTAGTTAATAGATGATATATACGTGTATATACAAATATTACATATGGTAAAATATAAGGTACAAACGTCGTTGATTGAAACCTAAGAAAATAGGGCTTTAAGGGAAGGGCTAGATTACGTTATTACATCTATTTTAAACGCGGTTGGACGCCTCCTATACTTAACCCTAAGGGCAAGCTTTCAGCTATTTGTCCTATTAAAGGACATTACGGGTAGCGCTTAAGATCACGGTTAGGTTAAGGAAGATAGGAAACCCGGTTAATCTAATGAGCATAGTATGGCGGTAATGGCAATAAACCGTGATATGGTGATAGCCACAGATGATAGGGACTTTGAACCGATTAAGAAAGTTAAGGAGGAACTGGAAATACGAGGAATACAAAGCTAATCCGAATGATACTGTTTAGGTGGTGGGCAAATAGTTGAGTAAACGACAAATAGTTTGTGTCTCGTCTTTAAATACATACCTAAAGACTGTAAAACTTAGGCCTGTTTTAGCAATTTCAGCTTTAAGGTTATTATCCTCTGAAACTTAAAGTTATGCGATGAGTGAAAAGGTAATACGGGAGAAGGACGTAAGGAAATACGGGATTTTGCGGATAGATGAGAGTGTTGACGAGGCCTTAATCTCCCTTGAGCTCTTGAGACAAGGCAGGCTGAGGAATTCAGCGGGAAAAGCGTTTTTAGCTTTCAAGGCATTCCTCAGCGGAATAATAAGTGTAAACCACTCAAGCTTCTCATCTGCCCTACAAGAAAAGGAGAGAAAGTTCTTCTATAAGGTAGGTTTCACCGCCCCGACGAATAGGGTAGTATACTATTCCTCCCTATTAGAAAAGGACTACCCCGGCATATCGGACTTGGCAAAACAAGCGATGGCGTTACATGTCTTCTCCTACCTAGGCTATGATAAGGCCGGAGAATATTCACCGGTTACTTCGGAGGGAGACGCTAGGAAGTGGATCACCGACTTTATCATGGCTCTGGCAGGGCTTATAGCTGAGGTCAATGAAAAGGGAAAGGAAGTACTGAAAGAGGTCGAGGGAATTAAAAACGGTTAATGTCCTTCGAGGTTAAGCCCGTCATTACGGTTTGTGAAACGTCCTTAGTTTAGGTGAAGTAACACGCATACATTGTTCTTTCTGACGTTTGTAAGGATAGGGAAAGCGACCTACTATAATTTGCATCAGGACAAGGCTAGTTTGGCTGGGTAACAGTGCCTCGCGTACGTGACATTACATTCCCGTGTATAAACCTGAAACTTCGCATATATCATGAAAAGGCATGGTTACTTGTCAAATAAGTACTGAGTATCCCCTTACGATGGTCCTTTAAGGCAAACCTCTCGGTCGTACGTCCCGGTTGAGGAAGCCGCCAACTCATACAAAACCACGGTCAAAGAAGGTAGGAAAGGTCCTCAGTGTAGTAAATACGTTACCTGAATCAGTCGCTTTAGACCATAACATGGAAGTGCGACAGTGCGGAAGGGTACGGGACCGGTAAAGGAGGCTCCACATCCTTCGCCTCTAACAGACTTGGGTTCGCAACCGTGGGAGGTTAAGGGAGTGGAGGATATGGTATACCTCAGGTCGCTTATAGCCTTCACGTGATTTACGGGTCCCAGTGATCCTTAGCCCTCTGTTTGATCTCTATTACTAA
The DNA here is from genome assembly GCF_019704315.1 of Stygiolobus caldivivus. Classification (NCBI taxonomy): domain Archaea; kingdom Thermoproteati; phylum Thermoproteota; class Thermoprotei; order Sulfolobales; family Sulfolobaceae; genus Stygiolobus; species Stygiolobus caldivivus. The sequence continues at coordinate 844,375 of NZ_AP024597.1, forward strand.
GTTGAACAGCCTCCTATATTCCCTGTTCCTCAATAAGGCGTCTATCACCTCAAGGTTTACTTCACTGTATTCATGGACTACAATGTTCCTAAACCCGACAACGGCATTTAGGAATTTCTCCTCATCGCCGCTGATTAACCCCTTCTCTCTTAACCTCTTGACAGAGTCCTTATACTCCTCTGCACTTATCCCCATGTTCGATAGGAGCCTCTGTAGGATGTCGAGGACGATCTGTGCCTGAACCTGCAAGCCGTGCAGGACGGCCATCTGGTCTCTCCAGTCGTTTAAATTGTACCCCTCCTCGACTATGTCGTCGAGCTTAGCGGTAACGTCTTCAAGATTTTTCAACAACCTATCTAAGACCGCCATTTCCTCATCAAAGCCCTCGCAGCGTTTTCGACTACGTCCAATTTTTTAGCGTCGATTAAGAAGTCCTCACAGATAACCGCCCTCTTGTGGACCTTCCACCAGTCTTCCATATAGAGTATTATGCTGTCACCGAACACCTCGTGGACCAAGTAACAGTCACTCTCCTCGTTTATAACTGTCAAGTCGACTTTTTCAGTACCTAAATAATCCGTCAGGTCTACCCATAACTCGGTGTAGCCTTCTAAAGTCACCTTCCCCTTAAACTCTACAGCGATGTCTATGTCATTTCCCTCACCTTTTTTAGCCAGCGAACCGAACAGGACTGCAAAGTACAAGTCGTAGCTCGCCCAACTGAAAGCCCTTAACTTGTCTAACACGTCGGTAAGTCTCATACTCTAATAGTCGATTTTTTAAGCATAAACTTAACTCTTACCCGATGGAGTTCATAAAGAGGTTCAAGGAAGAGGACGAAGTCCACGGTATTTATGAGCTTTTCAGTGAAGTGTTTGTGTCCAGGCTAGGGAAGTCGTTAGGGCTCCCGGTACTGGAAGTAAGGCTATCACATGACGGGCTTAGGATGAAATACCTAGCCAAGAAGGTCGAAGACGTGAACTCGGTAAGGAACCCTGCCCAGCTTAAGCGTTCCCTCCCCTTCGAAGAATGGGTCTTGAACATCGATTTAAAGCAGGAACACGTGATGGCCGATGAGGGAGGTAACGCGTTTATCATAGACCACGGCCACTCCCTCTTCTCATGGAAGCCCCTATATTACGTTTACGAGGTCATAGGCAAGCCGGTCACTCGTTTCAAACTGTGGTCTGATGACGCCCACTATAGAGAAGGTGTCGAGATAGTCCGTTCTATAGACAAGGCGACCCGGGACTCCCTGCTCAGGGAAAGCGTAAACGAGGTCTTGGACTACAAAAGGCTTGACCAAGCCCTGACGGAGGACTATATCACGATAAGCTCTAAGATACTAGACTACCGAGAGAAAATAATCTGCTCTTTCAAAAATTAGGAAAAATTATAATAATCTACAGTTTTAAGACTACATGTGGACGTTATCTTATCACGTGGTCTGATCAAGAGCTTTGGCGGGAAATTAGTCTTAAAGGGCCTGACGTTTTCAGTAGTCAAAGGGTCGATAACCGGCTTTGTGGGGCCTAACGGTGCGGGAAAGACAACTACGATAAAAATACTCTCGGGGCTACTGAGGAAAGACAAAGGGGAAATCCTCGTCTTGGGGGAAGACCCCTGGGACAACCCACGTATTAGGAAAAGGGTGTCTGTGATCTTTACCAAACTGCCTTACCCGTCAAACGACAGCGTAAAAGAGTATTTAGAAGACCTCAATAGTGTATTCCGTGGAGACCTACAGCGGTTGATCAGGGAATTTAACCTCCAAGACCACCTCAAAAAGAGGGTATCACAGCTGTCTTCCGGGCAGGCACAGAAGATCCAGCTCATAGCTTCTCTCCTTAAGGACCCTGAACTGGTCATCGCTGACGAACCCACGGCAAACCTAGACCCCCAAGCAAGGTTAGAGTTCTACGACATGGTAAAGGCACTGGCTAGGGACTACGGTGTAACGTTCTTTATTTCTTCCCATATCTTATCGGAACTCGAAAGGGTAATAGACCACGTAGTTTTTATAGAAGACGGTACGGTGAAGGCTTTAGGTGAACTGTCATATGTGGAGTCCCTAGTGAACGCCGACGAAGTAGTCGTCTTGGTAAAGGACAAAGAGAGGGCTATGACGGTCTTGAAGGACTTTAACCCCGTCCCTGACGGCCCGTACATAAAGGTGAAAGGAGAAGTCAGGAAAATAATAGACTTGTTGGACGATAACCATATAGAAGTGTTGAGTGTGAGGAAGGTGAGCCTGGATGACGTCTTTAGAAAGCTTTCAGGTATTTAAGATACTCTTCAAGGAGAGGTATAAAGACCCGACCCTTCAGCTGATATTACCTACTATGATCGTGGGGTATATCTTTATACCGTCGTTCCTTATTAAGGGTAACTTCCTCAGTTACGCGTTAGTGTTAGCCAATATCCCTATCATAAGTATACCGGAGACTATTGCTATAGCCCTCGCGTTGAGGAACGTCATCTTCGTCTTAGGTGACCACATGAACTCAGGCAGTATAGTGTCGTTCCTGATGATGCCGGTCAAGAGGAGGACGTTCTTTTTCATGAGTTACTTTAACGATATAGTCTTACCCTTCTTGATGTGGGCTGTCACCTATTTCTGGTACTTATGGGAAATTTCACTAATTAATGACCTCACTATCCTTATGGCCTTGGTATACGCTTCAGGGTATTTCTTTTCGACATCTGTGATATTGTTATATACAGTCCTGCTCAGGAGTAATGGTGCTGCAACACTCGCCTCTATGTTTACACTGGGCTCTATATTTATTATCGGGGGGATAGGTAATTACGAGCTGTTAATTAGCGGGGCTGGGTTCTCTTCCCTATCGCTGACTTCTTTTATGAACACTTACCCCCTGATCTTGGCTTATTCTATTAACCCGTCCACCTTTTTTTACTCTATACAGTACGTAGTTACGGGGATCGAAGTGGACTCCTTACTAGGTTTAATACTCTTAATTATCTCGTATCTGAGGTTTAGGGTGATGGAGTTTTGATAAGGTGGGGCTTGCTCTTACTTTCAATTGGGCTTACGTTAGTGTTCTTATCGTTCACGACGATAGGGAGTAACAGCCACCTGACGGCTAACTTCCTCCACTCCTATTCGATAGATGTCCCTGAATTCGTCCGTTGTATACACATAAGTATTGTCGAGAACAAAAGCGACTTAAAAGCGGTCGTAATGGTGTATAACGGGACTGACAGCTACGAGGTATCAACACCTTACTCGACATATACATCGAGCGGTAAATACGAGTTCTTTGTCGTAAAAGAGATAAACACTACCGACGGGAAAGTGGTAAATACTACCGATTACTATAACGTCACTCTGTTTTTAAGGGTAGTTAAGTCCTATCTGGTAAACGACCCCAAGTCGATCTTACTTCAAGGCACGGGGCTATCCGTAATAGGTGCCGTATTGAGTGTGAAGGACCTCTTACAGTTACTGGACAAAAAGGTGCCTCGAGGTAGTTAACTGTAATAAAACGTAGAAACACATGAGGACATAAAAAACTAATCGTCTTCATTTACTCCTCTTTCTCAGCACTAACCACACTAAGAAGGAGAGTATTACTACCACCCCTGCTATTATGAAGTCTGAGTTTAAGCCATGACTGGTTGCCTTAACTGACGGTTTAGTGGGGGAAGAGACGATGTGTGAAGTATTAGTGGGCTGAACTGAGGGACTCCGTGTCGAACTCTGTGTAGGAGTACTGCTCTGGGTAGTAGACGTAGTTGATGTAGAAGATGTTGAGGTCTGAGTGTATGTAGTAGAGGTGTTAGTATAAGTTAAAGTAGGGGGAGGGGGAGAAGTCACTGTTATCTTAGGCATAGGTTCTACGCTGATCTCCCTTATGACTGTTACACTCGTGTTACCGAATATGTTAGAAGCGACGACCTTAATGGCATAAGTCCCGTTTTGGGTTATGTTAAATAACGCCTCGTTTTGTGTGGGCGGGTATACCCCTATCAGGGTGGAGTTCAAGTACACAGAGATGTTCTTTACACCTAGGATAGTGGCGTTGGGGACGTCAATAGATAGTAGTGCTTCTGTAACCCCGGGTTGAGGCAATAACGTTAAAGACACCTTAGGGGTTTCAGGCTTTGAGTAAGGGACTGTGTAAAATGAGTAGGTACTAGTGACTTCAGGTGGGAACGTGCTTATCTCTTCGGTCAGTAGTATTACCCTGAACTGGTCGGGGAAGCTCTCTATACCTATAGGTGTCGTGAACTGCTGGAGGAATGAAGACGAGAAACTTAAAGTATCGTATTCTACCCACTGCCCCCCTCTAAACACATAAGTAGTTAAACTCGAGCCGGTCTGAGATAATGACGTGAAAACGGCAAGCACCGAATTATAATACATAACTGCTTCGAGTGCATTACCAACAACACTCACGTTATATAAGACCGAACCAGATGAGTCCACTATGTTTACCTCACCGTCATTGTAGGTGAGGAAGAGCGAAGCGTTAGAATTAAACACTGGTGAAGGTAAGAAACCGCTATTTAAGGTCTTTACTACGTCTAGTGTATTGATATTGTAGACGTAAACTGTAGAGGAATTTGTTGAGTTTGAAAAAGTTGACAAGTCTACGTAATTTGAACTGAAGGAGGTCAGTTCGAGTCCTGATACGTTCAGGTTTATTGGATAAGACGATACGACTTTGGTGCCTTCAATTTTCACTAATACGTACTTACCCCCGTTTTTCTCCAGCGCTAAAGCCGTTTTACCGTTAGTTAACACCGACGTAAAATTGGCGTCCCGTATAATCGGAGTGAAATTTACGTCCTCCCCGTTGAAAAAGAGGTAATAAAGTGTCAGGTTTGACCTCAGGGAAGACGTTACACTGGAGATATCGTTGAGAGGTAGAGTCAAGTTCCCTTTATATCCCAGTACGTAAAACACTACTCCTCCGCTTACCGGTGAACCGCTTCCGAAAATCACCCCGAAAGGTAATGTAAAACCAGAGTTATTGTACACCAGCGACGAATTTATCACCATATGGGCTGTCAAGTTTCTGTCGGATATTTCACTTGCATTAACCTCTACAGTCCCCGTGATGTTATCTATTATCATCGCATAACCACCCTTATAGAAGACAAGGGCGTTAGTAAGCGGTACTCCCTCAGAAATACGTATTGTCAGCTGCTGGTTTAGTGTCTGTGAAGAGAAAGTTGAGTGGTATACTAAGGTTGGGGATAACAATAGGAGGAGAGTTATCGCAACCGTTATACTCTTTTTCATCACGTTAAACCAGTATATTCTCCAATATAAACCTAATCAACACAGTAGGTTTTTCCTTATTTATCCCATTTAAAAGGTACTTCTCTTTCTAATCTCTCAATGGTTTTATACAATTCATCGTCGATCTCTATCACGTCCCTCTCGGCGAGTATGTCACTGTGCTCACCGGGTAAAAACTCCGTAAACGACTTCAATACCGAGGCACCGTGGCAGTCCGAGGCAAGGTTGGGTAGGATTAAGAGGAATTCGCCTTTGTTAGGGCTCTTTTCCGTATTTAACACTCCTTGGACTTCAACGGCAATTGCACTACCGGTCAGGTAAGAAGTCAAGAGCTCTAAGGTGATCATTAGGTAAAAACCTCTTTCCCCACCGATGGGCAATATCCCCCCTTTTAGGGCTTCTTCCGGGTCTGTAGTTATCTCCCCCTTGTCGTTTACGGCTACTCCGTATGGTATTTTACCTCCACGCCTCTTGGCTTCTATTATCTTGCCCCTAGCTATTGAAGATAACGCCATGTCGAGTACCACAGTCCTCTCACACGGTACTGCTATACTTATAGGGGTAGTTGATACGACTTTACGCGGAGTGCCTGGCTTAACCACTGCGGGCTCAGCGTTTCCTATCATTATAGCGGGCCTCCTGAGACGGGAAGCGACCCTCCTCGTGTAATAACCTAAGAAGCCTATATGGGAGGAATTCCTTACTGCTATTAAGTCCTCTTTAGGTGACTCGGTCAAATAGTGCCATACAAGGATCCCTATACTGTGGTTTGCGTCGTATAGTACTGCGTTATTTTCCCTTTTAACTTCTGTAAGACTTACGTCTTTCCTTATAGTCCCTAAATCTATACCTTTAATTAGAGGGATTAGCCTTTGGAGCCCGTGAGAGGAATGGCCCCTAAGTTCTGCCTCAATGAAGTGCTTGGCTATTATCGAAGGGTTTTCTACCCCTCTCTTCTCTAAGGAAGAAATTACTATGGACTCTATGTCAGCTATTTTTACTTTCATTATGGTTACATCGTTGGATAGCACTTTAGCCTTTTACTTAAATCTTTTCCTTACTTGAATATAGTCCTTACTCATAGTAAATACGAAGGTAGGTGTAGCTTAGGAGCTAAATTTATTAATTATTGAATAAAGTATAAATTAGGGTAACCCAAATGATAAGTCTAGCTAGCATACTAAACCCTCCAAGCGGTCTATCAATACCGGAAATATTATTAATATCATTAGTTTTAGGCATGCTTCACGGGGCTACACCAGATGAACATACGTGGCCTATAACCTTCAGCTACGCAATAGGTAAGTACAGTACGAAGGGGGGTATGAAAGCAGGTTTTCTGTTTTCTGCTGGGTTTACTATGCAGAGGGCATTCCTTACCACTCTAGGTTATATAGGGTTGGCAGCAATTTATAAAGAGTACAACTTGGACGGGCCGGTTTACACGATAGTGGGGTTTGTAATGGCCATAGCGGGCTCATACATACTTAAGGGGAAATACCTCCATTTGCCAGTAGATGCATTGATGAAACACGGGAGTCATGAAGTCCCTAAAGATGTCCCTTTAAAGATGACTATAGTACACGGGCTAATCGCGGGTTTCGGGTTTGGAGCCTACGCCTCAATAATAACGTTTGTCTTGGCACCCCAGTTACCGAGCATAGTTTATGCACCTTTACCAGGTTTAATGTTCGGTGTAGGTACAATGGTTATGCAGGTAATCTTCGGGGCCATTTTCGGTAACATACTGAAGGCAAAGAAGGCTACTGAAGAACAAATAACATATATCGCGAGGAAGTCTGCGGGAAGAGTATTGTATTACGGAGGGATAGTGTTTATACTAGTAGGTATACTAATAATATTAATCCCGTCAATAGACAACTTTGCGGTCTCTACGGGAATCTCGATCCCTAATCTTGATGCGATTGATGTAGGGTTCTTGTTAGTAGTGTTAACGGTAGGTGTAATCGGACTGTTAAGCATAGTAGAAAGTTTCAGGGAAACTTTTAAGGAGGACAATGACGGAAAGAAAGGGGTAGTAAAGAAGGCGGTTTAGCCCGAAACAGAAGTTTAATTAGTCAATATAGTCTCTCCCGATACCTTTTATATCGATGTCCTACTTTTAAATCAATGAAATGTTGGTTAAAGTGGTCTCAGGTCTTATAGGAGGTACAGTAGAGGTCATATTCTTTGTTAATGACCTAGAAGTATTTTCATACATATCTCAGCGTATTTTACACATTGACTTAATAGTAACCGGTTTAGCCCTCCACATGGTAGCTTCGGCTCTGGTGTTCTTAGTTGGGTCTCTTTTAGTAGAAAAGACCGGGATATCGCCTAACGGTGTCCTATCTTCACTCGTCTTAGGCATAATGTTTGGTTCATCTGTTCTCGCACTTTTTAGCATACCCATTCACTTACTCATATTCCATTTTACATTAACGTTAGGTTATGTATTCGCCCACATAGCTTACGGTACAGTGTCTTATTTAGTATATTGGGTTCTCAAACTCAAGTATTAGCAGACAATAGGGCTAAACCTAAAAACCTGCAGATAAGTTAGCACTAACTTATTTTCTCTACTAATTACCTTTCGTATAATCATCTATTAATATTTTTTATACTAGTGGATACGATAATATATTATGTATAACTTGGTAGTTGGCGTTATTACATCGTTTCTCTTCGCGTTTTTGGTCATATTTGCAAGTAGGGAAATAAAGCAATTACCTAAGTATATTGTATTCTACACCATAGCTACGGCAATATATGCTTTGACTATTTGGCAACTAGGAAACATCTTTAACCTAGCGTGGAACTTTTTGGGACTGGTAGTAGGTGCTATTACCGGTTATTATAGTAATAAAGCACTAGGTAAAGTGTCATTATAAATAGGCTAAGCGGTTTAACGAAAGGCACCTTGGCTGTTAACGTGAGGTAAAATTTTTAGAGGAGTAAAAGACGTATAGAGAGCAAGGAAAACGTTCCCGCAACCCTGAAGTCATTAGAAAGGGTAAAGATCGAGGAGCTAGATAACTTCTTACGGAGAGGTAAGGGAGAACTTAATGTATTTCTTTGAGCTACTCATGGATAAGGCGTTAACGTTAGGACTTTGGCACGGTATATTACAAAATGTGGGGGGGGGGTAAAGCCTCACCAAGGGGTAGCCCCCATACTTTTATACCACTTTATCTAGATACCTTTTAGTGATTTTAATGACGCTCCACCATAACTCCATTAGGGGCTTAACGGGACTGAGAGAGGAGAGCTCCTATCATCTTCTCTTTCACGAGCCTGGAGGCGTCCTATAACGGGCCCCCGCTTTTCGGATTGGGGGACTTATGACTTGCTTGACAGCCTACCAAATGAGAGGTGTAACTATTCATGGTGGGGATGGTGAGCCCTCCAAGGTGTAACTCTTTCAGGGTGTGGGAGGGAGTCAGATTAATCCCATTAGTTGAAATAAGGGTAAGTAGTAAGGGAGAGTTAACTCCGTACTTTAAGCGGTTATGTGGACTAAATGCAAAGGAAGTAAATGAGGTCAAATCGGAGTTAGGCGTAGAGTGTTGAACTGGAGGTCACTATGATAAAGGTAGGGACTTGCGGGTTTACCTCCAAGTATTTTAGGTACTTCGACGTGCTTGAAGTCCAGCAGACATTTTATGACGTGGTCAGTGAAGGTCAATTGAAAAAGTGGAGGAAAATGGCGGAAGAAAATAAGGTAGAGCTTACTATGAAAGCCCTGCAGGTTATCACGCATGAATACAATAACATGACGTATAAGAGGATGAAGGAGAAGTTCGGCGACGTAAAAAACTACGGTTCCTTTAAGGGCACTAAAGAAGTCAGTGAAGCTACAGAGATAACATTAAGGGAGGCTAAAGCCCTCAACGCCACGATAATAGTCTTCCAGTCCCCTCCCTCATTTAAGCCGGTAGAGTATAACGTGAGGGCTGTAGTTGACTATTTCTCTACACTTGACAAGGGGTTTAAATACGGTTGGGAGCCCAGAGGTGATTGGTACTCTAATGTTGGGTTACTTAAAGAGGTAATAAATAAGTCTGGGATAATACATGTAGTAGACCCGTTCAGACACCAACCGTTGACTGATGAAAGGTATTATAGGCTTCACGGTATTGGTAAAGGGGAAGTTAACTACTCTTACAAATATAGTGACGACGACTTGAGGAAGTTGAGGTTAATGGTGAGGGACGGTACTTATGTGCTTTTCAACAACATTTATTCATTTTACGACGCTTTGAGGTTTAAAGAGCTGATTAATAGACCCGAGTAAAAAATCACTTAGTTTTTAATATCCTGATCCTGAACGTATTACCTTCTCTCTCTACTTCACAAGGATATCCCCTTGACTCGCAGATCATAGGTATTGACAGCTCCGCAGGTTCGTCATCGCTTATAATCTCTATTACCTGACCTTCTTTCATCTGGTTCAACCTCTTGACTATTTCGATCTGTGGCTCAGGACAAGGTTCCCCTCTTAAATCGAGGGTTACGTCCGGTTTACCTTTCTTAAGTTTATCGCTCATTGAATAATATTTGCATTAGAAAATTATATATGTATAATCAATTTATAAATTATGAATTTAAATTAGCTTAAAGTTATCAAAATGTACAAAATTCTCGTCTACTTTAGGGGACACCGCGCGCTATAAGTCCTAAACGCGTTTTAGTCCATAACCGTAGGGAAGTTAAGGTGAAAAGTCCTTTATGTGGACTACGAAAGGTATCTCCTTTACCTTTCTCATCAGCTTTTCATCAGCAGTGTAGACCCTCTCATTGAGGACTTTACCTAATGCTATATATGAAGCGTCATATACCGTTATCCCGTACTTTACCGACAAAGAGACTATCTCCTCCACCATACCTTCAAACCCGTACATTGTTATTTGGAAGTCCTTGAGGGCTTCACCTACTTCTCCTAACTCCTTTTCTCCGAGGTTATACGTATACTTTAACCCGTTTAGTACCTCAAAGGGGAGTATGCAAGGTGCTGATAGGTCTTCTAGTCCCATTACGTACTTTTCCTTAAGGAGTAGGGACTCTTTACTATATTCTTCGTTGGCGAACCACTTTATCACCACTGACGCGTCTACTACTGCCAATTTCTCTCACGCCACTCCCGTATAGTCTCTTCAGACTTCTTACCCCCGTAAGCTAAAAAGAACTCGTAAGACCTCAGCGAAGCCTCTGCGATCTTCTTATAGTCCTTTGCTCCCTTTTTCCTCTTCTTTTCCTCTTCTTCAATTACTTCTTCGATTTTCCTCCTTATGACTTCGCTCCAGTTTATATAGCTAAGCTCGTCCATCCTTTGCTTTAACTTTTCATCTACCCTAATAGATATTATTGGCATATACTAAGGTTTGTGGCGTATGCTATAAGATTTACGTCCCCTTAATACATGTATTTACGTGAATATTTACGTCGTAGGGCTTTATAAATAAAGGGAGCTAATAATAGGCAGGGTGCTCGGGGTATTTACTGTAAATGTTTATTCTTCATAGTTTTTACGTGAAGTCCTCATGACTGGCGTATTTTTTACCGAATAGGTGCACGTTGTTGCCTCTTTGCTGATTAAACCGTCACTCCTTAGGCATTTAACATAAAATAAGGTATAAGTATTGAAGTAAGCACTTATGATAACACTAGACGCACTTTTTCTAATATATACAATTTTTCTTTCTGCAATAATTAACGATATTATTTCTATGTAAAAATTATTATAATGTTGATGTAATTTTTTAAACATCAGAACTTAGTGTCTTACGTGAAGTACTTAAACGGGCAAGGATAAGTTGTTAGGGCTTTCTGGCTATCCAGGTTTAACAAATAGGTGCGATGCATAAAAGGCGACTAGTATGTAAGCGGGCTGAATCCTTTTTCACACTAATAGGAATCTTTGTATATCTCTTTATGCTAGGTTTCTATAGCGAAAATGACCCCTCATACTGGTGTGGGCTATGCCCAAAAGGGTGATCGCGGATATGTGAGCCCCGTGTCGTTGGGCTCGAGGGGGGCACATGACCCACCTAGTGTTAAGCCGAGTGGGTGGTTGAGGGCTAAGTCCCTATACTCGATCATGATTGGAGGTAAAATGATTGAAATGAAAGTGTAGGGACAAACGGAATCTTTCTGGTGATAAGTAAAATAGCAGAATATACAGCTGTAGAGCTAGTTTGGTCTTCTTTTAATATAATTGGGAATAAATTATATTTGATATTTTATTTATTATTATATAATGCTAAAAATTTGAGTTATAATTATTAAAACATATTAGCAAAACTTAAATAGTTTTTACAATAAAATCACTTTAGTGATGAAAATGAAAAGAAGGGACTTCATAAGACTGTCAATGATCGCCGGAGGGGCTGTAGCCGTATCACCGTTATTTACTCCCCTTTTCAACTACATGGGCTACTATTATAACGAGTTAAGGCTAATATCCAAGAACTATTTAGTAGTAAATAACAATTTAGGGTTACAAGGGTTTCCTAAATACAAGGTAGCTAACATAAAAGACCTACAGAATTCTTCTTGTCCAGTGTACTTCTTTGCATACCCCCTGACTAATGAGCCGTGTTTCCTCATTGACTTTAATAAACTAAAAGGTATGACAGATGTAGAATTTAAGAACCCTTACTACGGCCAATTCAGGATAAACTCGAATTATCCTAAGGTGGTAGGTGTAGGTCCTAAGAACTCTATATGCGCGTTTTCAGCCATATGCGTACACTTAGGTTGCCAGTTACCTGCTCAAGTACTAGTTTCTTCGCCCTCCTACCCCGGGCTAAACCCCTCTTCCACTATTTTACATTGTCCGTGCCATGGTTCAATGTATATGTTAGACCAAGGAGGAGTAGTGGTAGGAGGCCCTGCGCCTAGGCCCCTGCCCCTTATATTTTTAGAGTACGACGAGAGCACTGGCGATATATACGCTATTGGTACTAACGCACCGTACTTCTCTAAAACCAGACCGACTAGTAACTTAATTTACGACCCGGATTACTCCTATCAAATCCCGAAAAACCCCGCTTGCACTACGGGTGGGTGATAATGGAGGAACAGAGTAAGTCCGCCTTAGATAGGGTATTCGATTGGCTAGATGAAAGGGTAGGTATTTACGGTCATACTATTGCCAAAGCCCCCAAATTTGCCTTTAGGCTAGACTACTGGTTAGGGTCATTTGTCCTCGCTTCATTCGTCTTAGCAGTGGTTACGGGTGCGCTCGTAGCGTTATACTATGTGCCTACAGATCCTTACGCTTCGACAGTATACCTCATTAGCAACGTGCCTCTGGGAGCACTACTCTTCAGCATTCATACTTGGGCAGCATACGCCATGATTTTCTTTATTCTCGTCCATATGACTAGGAATTTCATAGTGGGGGCTTACCGAAAACCTAGAGAAGTAATGTGGATGGTGGGTGTTATACTCGGGGGGTTAGCTCTTACCGAAGCGTATTTAGGGTATTCTCTCCCTTATAATGTTATATCTTGGACAGCGACCACTACTGGGCTTAACCTTTTCTCGTACATGCCGTTTGGGCTGGACAAACTCATAAAGCTCATGACCACGGTGCCCACTAACCTGCCTGGGGTTTCGTCGGGAGTAGATCCTTTAGTAGACCGTTTCTTTATCTTCCACTGGATAGTAGGCGGGTTAATTATGGTATTTATAGCTTTCCACTTGTCTATTTTTGAAAAACACGGAGGTGTAACTCCTCCACCGAGTAAAGAACCCGGACTGGAACTGTTAGAGTTCCATAAAGAGAAATTACTTAATGACCCGGAGTGGAGGTTACAACCCTATACGAGGTCTTTTGGGATGATCCTGATGACTTTCTTCTTAGTCTTCGGGTCTGTTATCCTGATAGCTTCACTATTCCCTTACAATATTGCCGTTACTCCTTCTGGTGTAAAGTACACAATGTTACCTTATAACCCTGCATTAGCCGCTCAGACCCCACCTATACCCGACTGGTATTTCCTATTTATATATTTCTTCTACAAGTCTGTCCCGCCTATATACGCCTCTACAATATTTCTAGTATGGATATTAGTTACACTGTTATTCCCCTTTATTGACCAATACGTTTTTAGGCACAAGGCGAGTCACCCCGTCATGAGGCCCTCAGCTTTAGGACTAGGGGTCGGGTTCATAGTCACTTTTATCGTTAACAGTATTTGGGCTTACGAGACCCCGGGTGTGGACATAGGGCCTATAGGGGTCGAAGTCGATGGTGTTATATTTGTAGTGTCCTATATTATACTGTTTGTGATTTTGAGGAAACTACAAGGTCCGAGAAATAGTCATAAGGGCACTACCAGCCTTAACATATTCAAGTCCAGTAAAACCCAAATAGTAGTTAACAGGACGTTAAATCTAGAACAGAAAATAATAACGAGAGCTACATCGGCGGTTTTCCTGAGTTTAGTCTCAATATCTATCATAAATGCCATAGAAATTTTCATGGCTTTACAGTATATAGCGTTGAGCACAGTTTTTCAGTTCCAATTTGGGACTCTATTAGGTTTTGAACTAATTGTCATAGCGTCTGTTATGTGGTTTTTAGTATTCGGCGGTAAAAGGTAAAAGACCCTTTTTCTTTTTTAAGTATCTTTTTCCCTTGAGTAGTATGTGCTTGAATCCTCTATTTCCCTGTGGTAATTAATGGGTCAAACTCATCGTTAATATATGTTAATGATTGCTAAAAACATCCATTAATTATTAAACCTTTTTTTCGTTTAATATTCTAAGACAACTTTTGTGTATAAATGCATACATATATATTTATGCAAATAAAAGTTTATTAAGTTAAAAATTGAGATTAAAATGATATAGTATGGACAAAATAAATGTAGTTGTCCTTTCGGGTATAATACTCATATTAGGAGTACTATCACTGGGTATATTGACATTAAACGCTCCCAGTTCGAGTAGTAGCTTCGTAGTATATCCTTCAAAGTATCTGGGAAATACATGGACAGTATATAAACAATATTCTACTAAGCCACCTATACCTGGTGCTAAAATAGAGTATTACGTCAGATATATAGACCCCCAACAAGATGCTCTAATAGTTATTAAGGTGGTTTTTGCGAATCCGTCTTATGCCGTCCAATACATGTCGCAGGTTGAATCTACGTCTCCTTCCAGTGTTTATTCGCTCTATATACATAACGAAGGCTTGGTACAAGAAGTCGCTTTAATGCAAGGTAATTCTATAGTAGAAGTTATATATGTAGGAACATCTACACAAGTTCCCACTGGAGCCTTAATAGGTCTGGCTAATTCAGTCTTGAGTTAAGGAGATTTTCAGTTATTTTTTTTATTTCCATTTTTTCTTTTTTTTAAAAAATCTTCTTCACCAAAGCCTTAATGTAATAAAATTAGAAACAGATTGTTCAAAACTACGAATATCATCATAGACGATAATATTAATACTTCTATAATCCTACCTCTTCTTAAAAGTATCAATGAAAGCCCTATAATTGTTATTTTTAATATGATCATAACAGGGAAAAAAAGATAAGGGGGGAGAGAACTTAAGAAGGGGTTAGCTTCAGTTAGGCCGTGTTCCAGCCCTATAAAAGTAGTTATTACGTCCAGTAATGCGCTACTTGTTAATGACATAAAAGTGATTGAAAAAATGTAATTCCTATTCATAATAATAATTAATGTTTTTTTAAATTTAAATTATGCTACTAAATTTGTATGTATCTATATATATTTGTTATCATTTATGTATATATATGTATATTTATGCATATCTAGAGCATGGCTTGATTTTTCAATAAATCTACAAAGGTAGCAAAGTATGTTTAAAGACACAAAAACTATGCCTATTTATATCTTTAGGTATATCCAATTTATAGAGAATATGACCTAGCAAGGAGTTAACATCATGACGAGTAACAACCTCTTCCTTATCACCAAAACCCCTAATATTGATCATCATTAAAGACCTTAGTAATAAGGATCTTGATGACTACACAAACTCCTACTAAGTTCATCACGAGAAACATTATAGTTCCGGCTAGCGGGAATTGTTCTGCGTAGTATATAGAATAAGGTCTAGAGTATAGGGTCGGATCAACAATCCAATAGTAGCACAAAAAGGACTCACCTAGCATCCAAAGGGCAAATAAGAAAATAGCAATACTTGAACTTATGGCCTTCAAGTTAGAACCCACGACAAAAGATGAAAAAGAGATAGAGAAAATATCTAAAATCCAGACCGGCATGTTTTTAGTAGCAAGGTCAAAAAACCACGGTAAATGCCAAGTTACTATTATCGTTAGTGCTAAAAGTAACAGTAATGGATTTTTAAAAATGTCCCTTGATTCTTTATACCCGAAGTAAATAAATAATGCTACGACCGCGTAGTGAACAAGCATGGGTATAGACGGAGATATAGACAAGATATTAAATGAAATTGGTAAGTAACCGGCTATGATAATTATAGCAGCTTCATATATAATATATTTTTTAAATAAATTAACTCTCTCCGAATAGTTATAAAAATGATTATTATTAAAAAATAATAACTTAACTTTATTGGTAAGGTTCAAGGTTTAGACACCGAAGAACGAGATTTGCCCTGGAGTAAACGGATGGTAGATCGGGAGTTGTAGATAAAGCATGGTAAAGACTACTATCCATATTCCGTCTACGAAGTGCCAATAGTAAGAAGCTGCTGTAGACGCTTGATACGGTATAACCTTCCTAGCCCTCAGTAATGTGAATGCCCATAATGTCAACCCCATGATTACGTGAAATCCGTGTAACCATACTATAGTATAGAAGAAAGATGTTATAACATTGTCTTGGGGTAGGAAATTTATGATATGAGTAAACTCATAGATCTGGCCCATAAGAAATGTAAAGCCCATTAAAAACGCTAATAGACCTAAGTACTTAAACCTCTTAATCTTGCCTTTCAACAGGCTGTCGTAAGAGAAGTGGGCCGGGATGGAACTTGAAAGTAGAATTATAGTCATAACCAACGGTAACCCGTACCAGTCTACGTGAAATGCGTCAATATATGATTGCGCAGACGGGGTCCAGTTTATAGTATAGAGGTAACCGCCTATAAAAGACCCAAACAAGAAAATCTCAGCTATTATGAAGTATATGACCGGAGTCCTAGCACTTATTGCACTGCTTATACCTTCAGGCGTCACATTTGCTGTATTAGTCCCGCTATAAGTTGCCCCAGCCATTTTGGAGAAGGTAGGGGTGAAAGGCGGTAGAGCTTTATACATCTCCCTGAAGTAGTCGTGATACATCCAATACATCCCTATGCCTATGAAAGCCAATATCATGGGTATACCTATTATATACAAGCTGAACCTTAAGATGAATAGGAAACCCATGGGCGGAAGGAAAATCGTCAGCCCTAATAGAGAAGGTAAAAACGTACCGTGTCTGTTCTCCGGTACTGAGCCGTCCATTTCACGACCGAACCCTAAGGGTAGGGCTACAGGTCTAATGTAGAAGTCCGGTAGCCCCATGGCTTCAGCTCCCCAAGGGTCTAAACTGTTCACCTTAGGGCCTTTAACCCATGCATAAACAAGGTTACCGACCAGCAATAATATTCCTATACCCATTATTAGCCCTCCAACGTCAATAAGGATTTGGAACGGGTAGTATATCATAGAAGGAACCCATGCGTACCTCCTGGGCATCCCTAAAACGCCTTCAATGAACATACCAGTCGCTATGACAAAAGACCCAGCAAACGTCATGACTGCACCGCTTTTGGCGAGTTCTGGGTCATACATCCTCCCGCTAAAATATGGGAAGTAATATAAGAACCCTGCTAATAATGCTGCTAATATCGCGAAGACCATATAATGAAAATGTCCTACTACCGCATAGGTCCCGTTAAAGTCATAATCTAGCGGTATTAAGGGGAAAAATACTCCGGTAATCCCGCCCACCAAGAAGAGCGTTATAAACCCTATCACGAGGACTGAGTAGCCGGAGACCCTTAACCTACCACCGTAAAACGTAGCTGTCCAATTAACCACTTTTACACCTGAGGGTATTGCAATAGCCATGGTTATCCCAGCTGAAACGCTGTCAGCCCAGAAATTGAATATTGAAGTAAACATGTGGTGCATCCACACGCCTAAAGCACTCAGAAAAGCTATGGCAAATGAAGAGAGGGCTAGTGCTCTATATCCGTATATAGGTCTTCCTACAGACCTGGGTAATATTTCTCCGATCAATCCCATCGCAGGTAAAATTAGGATGTAAACTTCAGGATGGCCGAAGAACCAGAACACGTTTTGCCACAATAGTGGATTCCCACCATAGATGTAATTAAAGAAAGGCAAATTCCAGTTCCTCTCTAAAAAGGCCATTACTAGTCCTCCGGTGAGCGGGGGCAGGGCTATCATTAAGAGGATCGATGTGGCGAAAAAGGACCAAACAAACAGCGGCATTTTGAAGTAAGGCACTTTCTTCAGCCTAGTGATGGTTAAGATGAAATTTATGCCGGTTAAAGTACTGGAAATCCCGGCTACCATAAGGCCTATTTCAATTAAGTCTGCTCCGATCCCATTATTTACCTGCAAGTCCACAGATAACGGAGCGTACATATACCACCCCATATTTACAGTCCCTAGAAGTGGAGAGATCGTTACGAGGGCTACTGCAGGTACTAAGATCCAGAAAGAGAGGGCGTTTATTTTAGGCCAGTATAAATCCTTTGCACCTATCATCCTAGGCACTAGGTAGTTAGCTAGACCGGTTGATAGTGGCATGACTACAAAAAAGATCATATAGATACCATGTAGGGTTAGGGCATCGTAATATGTAGTAGCACTTATATTATTAAACGTTAGTTGGGTTCTCATGAGTACAGCCTCTAGTCCTCCCATTAGCAGGCTGAATAGACCTAGAGATATATACATAATACCTATATCGGAGGCGTTAGTAGTTGTAAGGGCGATATTTAGTATGTCCTTTATCCCCATTCTTTTCATAATCGTCACTTATAAATAAAAAATATTTAAGTAGTATATTAACTTTTTTCATTATAATTTATTTAAGTTCAGTAAATATTGATAATAACGAATAAATATCAATAAAAACAATAAAATACATTAGAATAGTTATAACATTTAAATTAATTAAATTACTTATTTTAATATATAATTAGATAAATGAATAATTGCTGTATAAAATTAAAAAAATTTATAAATGAATATAAAGAAGAAAAATATTGATGAGAATGAAAGGAGTCTCATCTGTCTTTACCTTGATAGTAACAGTAATAACTATTGCTATAATCGTAGGGGCAAGTGTATATACGTTTGAACAATATAATATGTACGTGTCAATGTCGAGAGTATCAATTACGTCTTCTTCATCTGCACCAAAAGCAACGCTTCCTTATAACCCAAATACAAAAACAGTGTATATAACACTTGTCTCATTATCTTCGGGGTCCCCGTTCAATTTTAACGGCACCAGCTTCGGTTCCATGGTAATTTACGTACCCGCCGGTTCAAATCTACAGATAACTTTCATTAACCAAGAGTCGTTACCCCATAACCTGAACTTGGTACAAAACACTACAGCGTCTCCCACAAGTAATTTAGGCGATGACGGTAAAATATTACTTACTATAGGGGCTAGTTCTTCCGACTATACAGTTAACGGAATAGTTAACGGCCAGTCAGCTACGGGTACGTTTAGTGATATCCCTGCCGGGACTTACTGGCTAGCTTGTGGGATAACTGGTCACGCTGAGTCTGGTATGTGGGTTGTCTTAATAGCCTCACCTAATGTCTCAACACCATATGTGGTGACAAGTTAATTTTCGCCAAAATAAAAGTTATTTTTATTTTTTTGAGTAATTTTATGATGTATCTTTATCTTCATAATTAAAGTATAAAAACCATTTTTTATTATCAATAATTAGATGGTGCATTATGTTTAGGCCATCGATTGAACTATTAACCATGATAGGAGCAGCAGTGATCCTTATAGTACTAGGAGGTTTAGCTTTACATTATTTAGTAATAATAGACACTGGGGCATATTTCCCCCATAACGTTAAACCCATAGTGATAAGGGTAATAGCTAGACAGTACGTATGGGAATTTATTTATCCTAATGGTACAGTGAGCTATGATAAAGTCGTAATACAAGCAGGGAAGCCTTATATATTCAACTTAACTTCAGCCGACGTAATCCACGCGATGTACATAGTACAGCTCGGCTATAAATTGGAGGCAATACCGGGATATTATTACCCGTTGTATATAATGGTCAGTAAGCCAGGGATATATAACATATATTGTGCGGAGTTCTGTGGCCCCGGACATTACACTATGATAGGAAAACTGATAGTAGTAAACGGAGGTGGTAAGTGATGAGTACAAAGCTAGGGAGTAGAGACTACGCCTTCTGGGCCATATCTATCATAGTAATGTTCTTAGTATTTGAAGCCTTAGGAAATTTTGGAAACTTATCGGTATTGTCTTCAGCTTCACAAGTATCCTTATATGAGAAGCAGCTCTTTAAGATAACTTATATCGCGGCAGGTGGAGTGTTTGCAATTTTTATGGGGAGCTTAATATTTTTGTCTCTAAGGTTCAGAGAAGTTGAACAAAGAACCCAGAAGACCCAGCCTGACTATGTAAAGGTCTCTATACCACTTTTGTTGATATCTGGGATCATACTTGTCTTTGCGGCTTACCCTTATTTTTCCCCGTATTTACCGTTACAGCTCCAGTTTAACATAGGTATAATAATATCGATGAGCATGGTTCTCCTACTAGCCATTACTTTTGTAGTGTATAAGGAATACTTTAAGGACTAGCCGCTTACTGTTGGTATTAAACCTCTAATGTTAGCTCCCATGAATAGGGGCAATGCTGTCTACAGCCCATATAAAATTTATTAAAAGCATTATATTAAAAATTTTATATAGTTATTGCAATTATTGATAATTATGAGGTTTACCTTTATATTAATAATTATTGTGCTATTAATAATTTCAATAACTAACATGTATGTTACTGTAGAAGGCCCCAGTTTAGCCTACATAATATTCCCTCTAAGCGTTTGGGCGTTTATATCGTTAGTTATTGCGTACCTAGAGAAGAAGGCGTTTAGTTACGTTAAGTCAAACTTTAAGAGGAAAAGTATATCTCTGTCCCTGCTGCTATACCTCCCCGTACACCTTATTATTTATAGTTTAGCCATAGAAAAACTCTTATCATTTATATTTGGGTACCAAGGGATTTTCTCGTCTGCCCAGGTCTTGTTCACTTATACACCCTTCCCCCCTACGTTAACAGGTTTCATATTGACAGTACTCTTCGACCCCTCATTAGACCTATTTATACCACCTGTGTACTACCTTTCACTCACACCTTTTTCTATAATTACAGCCGTAATAATCTCTTTTATTGTATCGGCTAATATAGGAAAAATAATCGAACTCGTCAAAAGCAAACTGAAAGTAATAAGGCAGATAGGGGTAGTACTCTCATTAGGGCTAATAGCAGGGAGCACGTGTTGCCTATCGCTCCCGTCGCTAATAGCACTGTATACCCCGTTTCTGTCAAACCTAGCATATAATACTAAGACTGGCGAGACCATATTGGCCCTCTATTTTCTATTACCCTTAATTACAATTGTCGTGTTGTCTGACCAGTTCCGCAGAGTGATAGAGTTAGATAAGGTCGTTAACAAGTGACTTTGGAGCTTCGGAAATGGAATAAGGACTACTTGGCTTACTGTTTCCTTTTTTTTAAAAAAACCCTAAAGGCCAAAAATTTCAGGGACTAAAAAAAAAAAAAGGTAATGAGAAAAAACATACGTCATTTTTTCTCGTGCTTATGTCCAACTGAGGGGGTAGTCTTTATCGCATTAATAGCGTCTTCTACAGGCATAGCTAAATATGTCTTAGTCCTAACTGTACCTCTACTATTTAGCTCTACAAGTGCCTTCAAAAATGCCTCGACATTATCCACTTCTACTATATTCACGAAATCATGGTCACCGAAAAGGAGGTATTGCTCCTTAACTTTAGCCCCTATTTTACTTAGTTCTTCATTTACCTCCTTTATCCTCTCAGGCTTATCTACTATAGTCTCTGCTCCCTTATCGGTTAAGCTAGAGAGTACTACAAATATTGCCATTATATAACTATTTACAAATTAAGTTCATATACTTTTCTAGTATTTCGTAAAATATTATTTTATAAATAATATTTATTAATAACTTGCTTTTATGAAAGAGGTTAAATGGTTTAACAAGAATAATCTTCCTTACAGTAAGGTCTTGTTTAGGGAAGCGTGTAGGCATGGCACCTCATGGCAGCTATCCGGAAATCATGACAAAACCAACGATAAGCCCCCTTTTTTAAGGCTGGCTAAAGCTTCTTTAATCTCGGTAATGGTTTGAACGTAGGCTGTGGGGGGCAGTCGGGTAATTACCAAGCCCCTGCATGTGTCCCCGCATGGGCCTGCATACATACGGTTCCTGAGAGCTGGTGGAGGGGAAACTCTGTTTGGGGGTAAGGGCTGGAGGCCTAGCCGTGATCTACCGTCGGACGAGTGGGACAGTGTGCCCTCAGTACCATCAGTAATGATGAGAGTGAAGGCGGTAAATCACGAACGTGTGAACCATTCTAGGCACGGGGAGGTAAAGAGAGTGATAGGCTCAGTAATTATTAGTCACGAAAAGTGGCTATTAGTTACGATGAGGTCGAGCTCTATTACCTAGTTTTGTCTACTATAGCCTGGACTACCGATAATTTGTGTTTTAGTCCTTCCTTTAAGCTCTCTTCTATTTCTTCTGGGCTCTCTATCAACTTATAATAACCGCCGAAGCCCTTTACTGTCTCCCCAATATTATACCTCCTGAAATCTGCCCCAGGGTATTCCCCCTTCGCCTTAGCCAACCCTTCAGGGAATACCTCGTCGACAGCCTCAGCACTCGCTAACCAGCCCCCATTATCATAGATCACCACGAGGACATCACCGCCGTAAGTGGCTACGGCGTAATAAAAGGCTTCCGGGACTCCAAAAATAAAACTGCCGTCCCCGACAGTCACTACTACTTTTTTACCTGTTGCCAACGAATAGCCGAAACCTCCTCCAATAGCCCAGCCTAAATGCCCGAAACCCGGGTCGGCAAAATACTGACCGAAGCCGAGTTTGGCATACCGCGGGTTAAATTGGTACTCGTTAAAGACCGTTAGGCCCAGCTTACCCACATAATAAGAGAGGAGTCTAGGGTGTATAGTCTTCATTTTTTTGTACTTTTCGACTTCTTCGGCCTTTTTCCTCTCTTGTTCCCTATGGGCCTCTCTGACTTTCTCTTTTAGTTCGGCTTTTTCCGCCACTTTTAGCTGGGAGAAAAACTCAGATACTGTAGACTGGACACATAAGTCACACGGGAACCCGTAATACGGTATATAGGAGTATGAGGGGTCTACATCTACCTTAATTACCTTTCCCTTAACCCTGACCCTCTTCGGGATCCACGGTACCTCGCTCTCGACTACTATGACTAAGTCAGCGTTAGATATGTCGTAATGGTCTAACCCCATCTCACCTTCATAGTTTACTACTTCCCCGACGTAGTTCAGGACGGGTATACCCACTTCATCGACAAAACCCTTTAAGCTATCAAACCACTCCCTCTTCCTTCCCGCCCTCCATGTGACTATTACGGGATTATCACTCTCTTGGATCATCTTTCTTGCTTTTTCTAAGTCTTCCCTTTTGACCCCCGGGGAATAAGTACCTAAGGGCCTTTCATTCCTCCTTCCAGTCTTCTCCACGCTCACTTCCCTCGGGACCATTAAGTAAACCGGTCCGGTGGGTTCGCTAAACGCGATCTGGAAAGCTCTATTTACGCTACTCTCTATTTGTTCAACTCTCCTTATTTCGAAGTCCCACTTTACCCATTGCCTTACCACTTCTCCTTGGTCTCTGGCTTCTTGTGTCCAATGAATACGCAAGTTCCTGCTGGCCGTACTCCCCTCTTCTGTATAGGGGCTCCGCCCTGCTAATACTATAAGGGGGACCCTCGACGTGAAAGCGTTAATAATTATCCCTAAGGCGTTTGCAGTACCCGGAATAGTGTGGAGTGCTACCACCCCTACTTTCCCTGCTATAGAATAACCTAGAGCTGCTGATGCTGCGGTTATTTCGTGGGGGACTATGACGAACTCCGGTAGGGAAGGGTCTTTTACTTTTTCCTCTATAAACGCAGCGTAATCAGTACCTGATACCATAAAAATTCTGTCTACACCTAATTCCCTAAGTTTGGAGAGTAAGATTTTTGCACCAGTCTCCATGCTCTTATTTCGCGTTCTACAGTTTTATAGTGATCGTTAAAAAAGAGCTCGTGGGGCTGAATCCTTTTTCGTGTTAATAGAAATCTTTTTATGTTCGTTTATTTTACGTTATCTATAGTAAGAATGATCCCTCATTCCGATGTGGGCTATGTCTAAAAGGGTGAGGAGTATAGAGACGTGAGTCCCGTACCGTTGGCTCAGCGGATTCCCACGAATCACCTACAGCCGCGCGGTATGGGCTATCCCTACAGCACGAACAAGGATAAAACGATTGAAATGAAAGCGTAGGGACAAACGACAAAAAGTAGGGTTAAGCGGTCTGTGCCTGACCGTTAGGCTCTAAAGGCTTTTTACAAGCTTATCTAATTTTGTAGTGTGGCAGAACACTTAAAGAGGAATGCCTTGGACTTTTTCGCTGAGTCTGAGTTAGACATTAATAGGGGGAAGTACAACTTAGCCATGTTCCACCTTGAACAAGCATTACGACTGGCTTTTAAATACACGTTGTTTCAACTTAAGGGTAGTTTCGAAAAGACCCATGACATAATTAGGTTGCTCGACGAGGTCATAAACCTGACAAATAACGAGAAGCTCGGGAGGATCAGGAACGAAGAAGCGATTACTCTGGAGGTAATAAGGGACTCATACATAACTTCTAGGTACTTTCCCTACTCAGTGGGCAAGCTGGTAGTTGAGAAAGCGTATAACGTGGCCAAGGCGATATTAGATGAGCTGGTGGAATAAGAGGAAGGAGATCCTAGCCCACGCCAGGGAATACGTCAAGGAAATAAAGAGGATATGTGTAGAAGAGATAGACCATAACTGTAGAGTTATCCTCTTCGGCTCGGTAGCTAGAGGGAATTACAGAGTAGACAGTGACATAGACGTGCTGTCAATTACAGAGCTGGCAGATGATGTGTGGAGGAGGGCTGAGATCGCTTTAAAAATTCACAAAGAGTTAGGTTTTAGTGACCCCTTAGAACTCCACATAGTCACTCCACGCGTTTATGAAGAGTGGTATAAAAAGTTCATTGACGTGTATGAAGAGTTCTAGATAGGCCGGAAAACCGTCTTTGTAACTCCAGCCCGTAGAGGTACCTCATATCCGGTTCGGGGGCTCACAGTAGACCGAAGAAAGCCGTCAAGTCAGGGGAGTGTCAAAGAGGTCTACCGTTATCAGGACCATTAGGACGTGTCCGTGTAAGGCCCTTATCACGATTGGTGATAATGGTGTAATCCCCCCACCGTTTTGGCCACATTTAGGAACGTGGGTGGTCAACGACTGAGACGTGAAGGCTTTCAAAGTTAAGTTTCTCTCAGTTTATTTTGGCTGTAACCTATATATTTCACATGGGATTATTAGGAGAGGAGCTTTACAGCTGTAGTTTATGCCCTAGGCTAAAAGACTACACCCTGTCTATAACTCCTCCCCCACGTTTTAGGGGTTGGGTTTATTGGTCTAAACCGGTCCCGGGGTTTGGAGACCCTAAAGCCAAGATCATGCTAGTCGGTCTTGCACCGGCTGCGCATGGAGGGAACAGGACTGGGAGGAGTTTTACCGGTGACCAATCGGGCCAATGGGTCGTCCGTGGGCTCTATGAAATAGGGTTAGCGAACAGGCCCGAGAGCGTGTCAAGGGATGACGGCTTAGAGCTAAAGTGTGTTTATATTACGAATGCCGTAAAGTGCGCTCCTCCCGAAAACAGGCCGTTAAATGACGAGGTCAGGAACTGTGCTACTACATGGCTCTTGAAGGAGATAACTTCTCTAAGCGACCTCAAGGTTATCTTAACCCTAGGGAGGATAGCGTTTTTCAGCATTTCCATGTTGCTCAACTTTAACGAGAAGTTCCAGCACGGAAAGGAGGTGAAAGCTGGTAAGTACATTGTGCTTGCAAGTTATCATGTGAGTGCCCAAAATACGAGGACTGGTAGACTCACATGGGAGGAGTGGATAAGGGTATTACGTAGGGCTAAAGATCTGGCAGGATGTTAAAGTTAGTAATTTTTATTAGTTTCATCAGTTTCCTACCCTAAGGGTATAACTTCACTATTTGAAGTGACGACGTATATTTCGGCGTTTTGCGGTATTTGAAAATTGAATTCTGCAACAACTTTATTCAACCCCGGGGATAAAAGATCAGTGCTTTGATTGTTAACTAAGATTTTAACAGCTGTGTCATTAGGGTAGTTAACATATACCTTAACAATTTTCACACTAGAAGTAGACTTAAGAGTGAATACTACCTCATTTCCGCTTATTATAGGTGAGCCTACCTGAGTAACTTGAATGCTACTGCTATTACTCCCTAGAATCGCAAATGTAAATCCTACGGTTACTAAAGTTATAATAACTGACGCAATTACTAGAATTAAGGCTACAATTGAATTGGAAATTCCCCGCATCATATTAATATGAAAATTGGTGTAAATAAATTTTATCAGTTCAGAAATGCTAAATACCTATCTTGCAATATTTTGGAAACAATTAGATTTAAAGACTTATCTAGCAAAGCTTTGAGCCAATATATAACGTGTTAATATTCTGGTTATATCTAATTTTACACTATCTTAGAGTAGGAATGATAAAGAAGAATTTTTCCGAGCAGCAGTTATTCTACTTTTCCTTGGTAATACCAAACTCCTAGTATTACCAATAAAGTTTTTAGAGTAGTGCCTAACTTATTGAAAAATGTGAAACACGAGAAATTCATCAACAACGAAAACGAGCTACACAAGGCAAAAAACGAGTTCATCAAAGCGTTCAACTTCTTAGTCGGGATACTGGTCATGGCCGGGCTAAACAAGAGGACAGCACTATCCCTAGCACTCACACCCATAACAGGAGGGAGAGCAAGCATCAGAAACACCTCCAAGACATTCCAACTAAACTACCCCAACCTACTCGAAGCACTAGAACGCCTCGAAAACGCGTGGGAAGACTACCTCCAAACACTACGCAAACAAATAACAGGACCGGTAATAGTAATAACCGACGACACCTTCGACCACAAACCATACTCAAGAGTTAAAGGCACAGCGAGCAAACACGGAAACTACTACATCTGGTGCTCAACACACGCAAAATACGAACCCGGGGTCCAAGTCCTAACAATAGCAATACACGACCTAACCACAGGCAAGACCTACTTGGTCGGCGCGTTCCCCTACACGACGAGAAAAACCTGGGAGAGTGGGATGGTAAACTAGTCCAAGGCCGAGATAGACATGGCTGCAGAAATACTCGAAGTCCTCAAGAAACACTTCACCGTGGTAAGGGTAGTCTTCGACTCTTGGTACTGGTCTGAGAAATTAGTGAAGGGTGGAGTAGTTTCGGAGTTGAAGTCTAACAGGAGGGTCTTCAGGGTCAAGCCCTTGGAAGGAGGGGAGACGTCGTGGGTGGAGGGTCACCCACACGTCAGGGACCTCCCTCCGGGGCCTTACTTAGCCGACCTGACCCTAGGGGACAGAGTTATCACAGTAAAGTTGTTAATAGTAGTATATAAAGGTGATAGGTTAAACTTGTACACTACTGACTTGGACTTAAGCGACGAGGAGGTAATGAGGACTTGGAAGATAAGGTGGGAGATAGAGGAGTTGCACAAGGACATCAAGGCCTTGGGTGTGCAGGACTCCTCCTTCCTCAAGAGGTCGAGGCTGCAGGGTTACTTGTCCCTCTTCGTGATGGTTGTGAACACGGTAAGGGGTTTGGTGTGCTCCCTTAACTTGAGGAGTGTGGAAGAGTTTTTGTGGTTTATTGAAAACCGTTTAGGAGGTGCACCGGCACTGATGAAAATCTTTAAGTTACGTTAAAGTAGAATAACTGCTGTTCCGAGTAATATTCTATGGGTCTCATCAGAGAAAACATTCTTAATTTTTGAACTTAAGGACTAGGTTCTGATTTGTTTAGTCTGTTCCTATTAACTCTACTGAGACTGGGTTTTTATGTCAGTAGGTCTAATCGTATATTCAATCAGAGTATAAAGGACAAGAGATCCCTTTCTAAAATTACGTTAAAGCTTCTAACGGATGGGAAAAGGTATTTTGATTCTAACCAAGTATAAAATGTTTCACCTTTTTATCAAGTTCACCCATATTTCCTAAGACCTTAAAGGGTTAAACCCTTCTTCATAAAATACTGAGGTTTAGCGTAATTTTACAGTCATTGTTACCATTTATTATACTCCATGAGTGTATGAAAGATATCTGTTACCTCTAAAATTACATTAGGAGCATTTACTGTGTTATGCATAAAGGGCTTTATCCTTAAGGGTCTAACAAGGTACAATATACGTCCAAGTATTATACTCGGTCAGTTTATAAAGTGCAGCATTATCGTCAACTTAAGGCTGATACGTATGCGGGACGGGATAGCAGGAACTTGCACTTTATTTTCTAACCAAGTATACGATGTTGTGATGATTTAATAGATAATTTTGAGAGTCTTAAAGATTAAGCTATTTTAGCTGGTGAATAGGTTACGAGTACCCCTAATTAATCTAGAGCGTGTTAAATCTCATTATTTTGATAAGATGAATTACAATATATATTGTGTATTATTTATATATTATACTTTGTCAGGGACTAAAGGGCAAGCCCCCACACTCTGCCTAGCAAATTTTTAGCCCTACACTAACGGTACTCTTGCCCTTTATTAACTGACCGGGTATAAAAAATGCTTAAATATACGGATAGATATTACGTTAAAAACATTTAAAATAAGTATATAATACGTTATCACTATTTTGATAATACATAATCAAAAAACTTGAAAACAGATGGTATCATGAAATAAATATAATACTGATAATGAAAAAATTTAAAATTTATTTTGTAAAGTTTTTAACGTAACTAGACCAAAAAATTTATATTTATCTACTTACAGATATTATTAATAGGAGAAAACAGAATGAAATTCAGCCCAAAAATAAAGTCAAATGCAAAACTATTCCAAGTTAAAAACATATTATTAGTAGCAGCATTAGCAGCACCTATAGTATACGCACTACTCACGGGAGAACTAGCCTCATTAATTCACATTATAATGAGCAGGAGTGACATAGAAGTAGTGTCTGCCTATGCTGGAGGAGGTAGTGCAGGGGGTATAGGTAGCTAATAAGGGCTGTGTAATTAAAAAGAAATATATTTTATATCGTAATGTAAAATATTTATTTTATTTTAATGTTTTTATGTTTAATTTAGTTATTATTCTAAGCGGTGGGGAAATCACTTTCCCTTTTATTTCAAATCTATCTTTCGAACTCTTGTATACTATAGAGGATTTCGGATCTTTTATTCCTTTATATTGTACATCTATTACGTGAATAGGATCTGTGTAAATTTTAGCAGAAAACTTAATTGTCGGAGCATAGAAATCGAATACGAAATAATCTGTCTCAGGGTATAGATAATAGTACGTAATATAGGTAAATGAATATGAATGCCTTGGTAGAACAGGTTTAAGTGTGGGAAAAGTAAAAGAGCATGAATTATGAGGGCAGACGTCCCTATTGAGTACCATCCTTATTTCATTCCCAGTCGAATCGGAATAGTAGAAGTCTCTTCCCCATACAATATCACCATAAAAGTTAACATTAATGTAATTTACATAATCTAACGATAGGTTAATTGTTTTCGTAATTGTCTTATATTCAACAACAACATAATCTCTTGTAACTTCTACCGGTGTAATCATATCCTTCCTTTCCGTAATCACATTTCTTTCCTGCTTTATAACAGTGTATCCTCTTTCCTTTATTCCTAAATCTTGACACCCAAATATTTTCCCCATTTTCTTAGCTTCATTTATTATTCTTCTTAATTCTCTAGGAGATAAATTAGTTTCTTGCCTTATTTTCGAAAGGGGGACGCACATTCGATCTTCTTTGATTGATATTTCGTTCATTACATTAATTATGTCAGATAACGTTTGGTAAAACGCTATATCATCACTCATTACCGTTATTATTATTATAACGTATATTTATATTTTTACTAAGTTTATGTATGTTCAATTAGTTAGGTATTCCAATATTTTGTTCAATATATTAGTATTCAAAATTCCCAATAATTGGGCAGTATTATGAGACTTAATAAGGTAACCCTGAGAAAATTTTACTATTTAATATCCTAAAGACGTAATATCAGTGTGGTTAGTTCACAACTGAAAAATAGGATTATTCGGGTCAAATATTGGTAGTAAAGAGTACTAAATCTGGTAGTATAGCTATCTGTTATCATGAGATTTAGTCATCTTTTGAGAAAAGCTATAGTATAATACTAACTAGATCTATATATTAAAGATAATAGTTAACTATTACGAATATCCGTTTATTAAGTTTTAACCTACGTAAAACAAAAATTTAATATTTTTCAAGATTCAGAAATAATATATTAACTCACAGAACTTGATCCGTTTAGATTTTACATCCACATGCCCGCCGAGATGGTAAGACACATTAACTACACGGTTCGAGTCTATTAACTCTGTTAATGTGAGCAGTGCTAGGTGTTAGGAACGCAATAATTTTTAATCATTTTTAAAATATTGATCTATGTGTTTATTACGAGTTGTTGATGTAAATAGACCCGTACTTACATATGACGTAGTTTTTATTAATTACGAGGACTTTGTAAAGCTCGGAGACGAGACTTATATAAGGGTACTGACTTCTGATAAGAAATGGGACGAGATAAGTAAAAGTTATTTCTATTTTATCGTCAACAAGTTAAGGTCTCTCGGGTTACTTATAGATAACGCGCTATCTTTTAAAGTGCTACTACCTTATAAACCCTCTTATAACAGTATCTCAGTTACAGAAGGGATATCCTTCATAACTAAAGACAAGAAGCTCATTTACTATGATGCTGAAAAGGAAGCATATAAGTGCGGTATATGCCCGGTAAGTTACGAATGCCTCTCGGCAGTAAAGTCACTCGCCAGAGAGACGGGGGCCAAAATAAGGAATGAAGAACTAGATACCGCTTGGTTCTCGTTGATTCAAAGTGTTAAGTCTCATGTCATGTCTAACCTACGTTTCCTAAGAGCTAAAGCAGACTTAGACAATTTAAAGGTGAAAGATATTGAATGGGTTAAAGAACGTCTATAAACTTTCTCTGATGACAAGCTTTTTGTTATTGGTTACTTTTTCGTTAGGTCTTGGTAGGGCTTTAGCTGATACCGGGAAGGTAAGTTTTTCAGAAGGCTTCCTTTACCTCCACGTTGTATTTGCACTAATCACCGGAGTGCTTTCCTTAGCCTTATTTAAACTAGCATACAATACTGGCCTCTTATTCCCCCGTGTCTTAGCAGGTATAAATTTAATTTTTATTGCTATCGCCTCATTGAGCGGGTTATCAGTATTGTTAACTTCAGATGACGCGTTCGCGACTATAATGCTCTATTCTTTTGAGGTCTCATTTGGTGTCTCATCAGTGCTTATAGGCTACCTTTATTGCTTTTATCACTACCTTTCAGGTCGATGTTAAATACCCTCCTAGTGACCTCAGAATAGTAACCTTTTCCTAAGGACCCGTGTAGGTCACTCTGGTACTTAGGGATTACCCATAGCGTCATCAGCGGGGTATAAATTAGGCCAGACGCTAGGAACGAGAAGAGCCATGCATTATCCAGCACTATACTTTCCCCCGGATAAGGTATATAGAGTAGGGCTGAGACCACAATGAAGGTTATGACGGCTGCTGGGTTGACCCCTTTCCAATACCTAAACCTGCCCTTAGAAAGGAATACGTCCAGTAATTCGAATTTAAACCTCCTTATTACCGCGTAGTCAAATATTATTATACCTTCTACACTCCCTAAAAGCCCACCGTAAGTTAAAAGCCAGTTCTGTATATACCCGTAGGCGTTACCGTAATAACTCCACGCACCAAGCCCGAGCCCTATCACTATGAGGAGTAAAGACCCCTTGAACCATGTTAACTTTTTGGGGAAGGTGTTCGCTATGTCGTATGCCGGCCCTACTGCGTTAGCGAAAACGTTTACGGTAAAAGTGGCTAAGATAAAGGAGAAGAGGACAAAAACGTTAAGCGGGGGAGCCATGTGCAAGGTTACAAGCACTATGGGGTCCCAAATAGCTTGACCGAAGAGCTTTAGTGACGATGCAGTAGTCATGGTTGACATAAAGGCGATCAAGAGCATTAAGAAAGGCATGGGGACTTGCCCCAACGTTTGGGCTGTCTGGCTCTTAGCAAACCTGGTGTAATCCGGCATAGTCACTGCCATGGTAGCCCAGAAAGCGATGTTAGCATTAAGGAAGGCGAGGATCGTTAACAAGTTAAAGGGAGATGATGAAGGTGAGAGTGTAAGTATATTCACGTCCCACTCCACTTTTTGCATGAAGTATAACCACGTTATTAAGAAACCTATCAAGATGATAGGCCCGCTCAGCCTTGCTAACCAGCGGAGGACTGGCTGGGACTTGGTAACAGGTGAGAAGTAAAACACGAGGACTTGTGCGAGTATTACCAACGCGAAAGTCCCCCAGAATATTTCCGGGAAGTCCTTGCTTAAGACGAACGGGTAGTCTGCATAGTGTGATACGGTATATGAGATTATGTCGACTTTATCACTGACAATCGCATAAATAGCTGTAGCAGCTTCGGTTATTATGTATGATTCGATACCCCACCATCCAGCACCTATTACTGCCCTTATCCAACTCGGGAAGATAGCACCATATATCCCCCACCTAGAGCGTGTAAGCTGGGGTTCCGCTATTCCGTACCGTGCCCCGCCGTGTGACTGGATGATCATTGGTATCAGGACTGCCAAGTTACCTAGGAATACTAAGAGTATGGACTGTAAAGCGTTAAGCCCCATGACTATACCTACACTTGCTAAAGTCCAGCTAGGGATGATGAAAGCCATGGACACCCAGATTAAAAAGTAAGTCAGAGGGCCCCAGTTCCTGTCCTTCACCGGTATAGGGTGGATATCGGCGTTCCATAAATACTTTTCTTGAGGTAGGGGCGTAGTTAATTCTACTTGCCCTTTTTCCGGGTAATACCTAGTGACTTCAAGCGGGTTTATAACTCGGTCTTCTGCCATCCTCTCCTATTACTATTTGAGGTACTTAAAATACTTTCGAAAATTAAGGATATACAATTGCACAAGTAGGGTTTATCCGGTATTCTACTCGACTTACCCGGTACGTGTCCACGTGGCTTTTATACTCAAAGTCCCGCTCTGCCTTTCTGATAAAAACCCTTTACTCAGGGTTTCAGTATTGCCATCTCTTTTCCGTATTCTAGTACCCCTTTTGGCCAACCTAAACCCAGTTTGGTAGCCTTGTTGACCTCCTCTTCTGTAGACACGTTATTGTTGACCAACCAAATAGCTTCTTTTACAGCGTCTTCTAAGACCTCTTTCGCTGAGGGGCCCCTTTCAGTCTTTTCTATTCTAGGCCTCCCGTTAGACCAGTCGTAGAACCCCCTTTTAGCCTTTGTCCCTAGCTGGCCCCTAGAGTATAACTCCTCTAATAAAGGGCAATCAAAATCAAACCCCCTTTTCTTTACTTCCCTGCTTATAAACAAGTTAGTGTCTATCCCGGTGTAGTCCAGTAGTTCAAAAATTCCCATAGGGAAACCTAAAGTGTACTTTGCTGTACTATCGACTTCTCTTATCGTATACTTACCTCCACTTACTAGCCTACAAGCAGACGTAAATACCCTAAAGAGGATCCTGTTCACTACGAACCCTATGACGTCTTTCCTTACGGGTATCGGTTCTTTCTTTATCCCCTTAACTATTTCTATCCCCCTCTCGAAGACTTGGTCTGATGTGTAATTCCCCTTTATGACCTCGACTAACCCCATAAGGACAGGGGGGTTGAAAAAGTGGAGCCCCAGAAACCTGTCCTTCTTTTCAAGGGCTGTCGATAGCTCTGTTATAGGTAAACTGCTCGTGTTTGTGGCTATAATTGTATTTGTCCCTACTTTCTTTTCCAGTTCTCGGAAAACTTGGGCCTTGAGGTTAAAGTCCTCAGGGACGGCCTCAATTACTAAGTCTATATCGTAAAATTCGCCCAGTTGTCTGGTAGGAGTTATTTTGCCCATTATAGTAGAGGGCTCCTCGTTCAATTTCCCCTTCTCGTGTAGCTTTTCAAGGGACCACTTGATGTTATCCAAGCCCTTTTTTAACGCTTCTTCGTATTTGTCGTAGAGTATAACGCTGTTCCCGTTTATAGCGAAGACTTCAGCGATCCCGCTCCCCATTATTCCAGAGCCTATAACGGCTACTTTCACTGGCCTTCACAATTTATATGTTGCTTATACAATTTAAATGTTTTACTATAACAATATATCTAAGTTAACTAATATAAATAGTAAAAAATTGGGTAAACTTCTTTAGAATACAGGAATTATATCTCCTTCATCAATATCTGGTAAGTCTTCCTCTCCTTCTATCCCGAGCTCAGGTATTGAGGGCATCTTTATACCGTAGTGTTTTAGAGAAGCACCGACTCTGACTACAGCGGTCTTCCACGCTTCTTCCTTCTCCTTTAAGGTCGGTATATAGAAACCTGCATCTCTCGCTAAGTCTTCCATTTTTAGGTGGACTTCATTAAACCAAGGAGGTAATTTCCAGAAGTCTTTAGGAGGTAAATAGGTTATCAGTGACAGGAATACGAACCCAGCCCTGACTTGTTTCGTTACCAACTTCTTCCTCTCGTCGTCCATCCTTTCTGCGTTTTGTGACATGATCAAGTGGGTGAAAGCGTAGTGTCTGGTCTCGTCTACTGTGGTGTTCTTAAAGACTTCTTGGAAAGCTTTTACCTTAGCTCCTTTCGACATAGTAGAGAAGACTGTAGTAGCAGCTGCCTCACCCATCATGAACGAAGTAAAGAGCACGTCGAATGAGTATTTCTGGTACGCATCTAAATAGGCTTTCCAATATCTGGAACCGTTCCACCAAGTCCACAATACGTTAAGCAGTGCTTTTCTCTCTAAATCATCTTGTGGTTTAAACTCGTTGGGAAAACCGGGGAGTACGCTGTTTATTCCAAACCCACAGACGACGTTGTGCCTGTTTTCGTCATAGGTAATCGTCGTAAGTATACCCTTGACGGGTGTCGGTAAGTGTTGTTCGAAGGACTTGACCACAGCATAGGCAAAGACGGGGGTCGCGTTATCGAACGTAGAGAGTAAAGACCACCAATAGGCAATAGCTAGCCTTTGTTTCCTGTCGAGGCCGCTAGCCCACTCCTTTACTTCCTGCCAGTTTATGTTGTCCTCATCCCACTGTTCCTTTTTTGCTCTCCTATACAGTTGCCACGCTTTGTCATTATCGAAAGTCCATGAAGGGGGGTACACGTTATTTGGAGGAAAGTCAGGTGGCTCTTCAAAGTTAAGAGTCGAGTATTTATCTGTCAAACTGAATCACTAATATTCTCTTGGCTCGCCTCATATATAAACTTTTTATTAAAATTATATGTTATCAGGTTCAATTATATGAATTCTTATTCATATTAATCTGACGCTCTTATGCACTGCGTCGTCCATAACCGCTATACAGTATGAAGCCATCCTTATCAACTCCTTACAAGGTTCGGAGGAGTTACACCTTGATTCGAGGTCGTCCATAGATTCCCTTAACCATTTGATACCGTCTAGGTTCTCATCAAAAAACATTTCAGTAGACCTAACAAACATCTCAGCCACCTTCTTTATTGGTTCCTTCTGTATGTCTTTATCTAACAGACTTATGAACTGTTTTAAATGTGAGACAAACCTGCCTAGGTCCCTCATAAATATCGCGTAAAGTATTATATCCTTGTAGGGTATCTCGAAGTTATATTCATCATCGAGTTGGACACCTATAGCTATATTTCTTATTATACCCCTATAGTCCTTGATGAGGCTGTCACATCTGAAGACTAGGTCCTCCTTAAGTTCAGGCGTTAGTCCGTCTATTACGGAGAGGAGGTCGTCAAGGATTTTCTTTATTTTTTCCACATACCCTTTTGTTAACGCCTTCAGGTCTCTGTTAACCGTGTAGTTTACTGAGAAAGTCAGGCTGTTGAAACTCTCGTCAACTACTTCTAACCCGGGGTGAGTAAGCTGGAGCTCTTTTAACGCCTTCTTTACTTCCGGGGTCATCGTGTTTTTTGACTTCACTACTATCTTAGAAATACCCTGCATGTAGTAAACAGAGATAAGGTATAGCGCTGTGTCAAGGTCGTCGATAACTACTTCCCTCTCTGCATTAGGCGATTTAATGGGCTTAACTTTTAACCCGTCAGGTGTCTCGTATACTTTTAACTCGCTTTTGACCTCGAGCCCGTTTTTCCTGACCCACTCAGTAGGCAAAGAAATTATATAACTTCCGCCCTTTATCTTTTGGAGCCTTCTTACGCTCATTAAAATATACTGTTAGGTGATAATATATATTTATTCATATGTATATATAAGTGGGGGAGAAAAAAGAAGACGTCATGTAGTCCAATTAGGTTTTCTCTTCTCAGCAAACGCCTTCATGCCTTCTTTCCCGTCAGAACTAGCTAAAGTCACGTAAAACTGCCTCCTCTCGAAGTCCAAGCCTTGTGATAAGGTGGTTTCCAAAGCCTTGTTCACGGCTTCCTTTGCCAGCTCTTCCGCAAAACCTGACCTTGACGCTATTTCCTTTGCTAACCTTATTGCTTCGTCCAATAGAGCCTCATCAGGGACTACTTTCACTACTAGTCCCCTCCTATAAGCCTCCCAAGCCGAGATCATCTTCCCTGTGAGTACCATCTCCATACCTTTGTACTTGCCTACCGTCCTTGTGAGCCTCTGGGTTCCCCCTGCACCAGGTATTATCCCCAAGTTTATCTCAGGCTGTCCCAGCATAGCACTCTCTGATGCGATTATTATATCGCATGCCATTGCTAGCTCAAGTCCACCCCCTGCTGTAACGCCATTAAGGGCCGCAATTACGGGCTTCCTAAAGGCCCTAAGCCTTTCCCACATAGGTGCATGACCTTTCCTTGCTACATCTTCTATCGGCATGTTTGCCATCTCGATGACGTCAGCACCCGCACAGAAAGCCCTACCGTTTCCCGTTAGTATGACGGCCTTAACTTTATCTTTCTCAGCTTGATCAAACGCTTTAACGAAGTCTTCAACCATCTCCATGTTTATTGCGTTTAGCTTTTCAGGCCTGTTTAACCTGATAACCCCTATGTCTCGGCTCTTCTCGTATAATACGGTATTTACCATCTTGTCATTCACCTCTAAACTGGGGTCGTCTCTTCTCCAAAAACGCCTTAACCCCCTCAGAGAAGTCCTCAGTCTTCCCTAGAGCGCCCTGCATAGACGCTTCATAATCTAGGAACTCTTCTAAGTCATAGTACATCACTCTGTTTATTAACCTCTTACTCGCTGAGTAGGACTTAAACTGGCCGTTAGCAATTTTGTCAGCCGTGTCCAACGCCTCTTTAAGGGGGTCATCCACGACCTGAAATAGTCCCATCTTTTCTGCCTCTTCTCCAGTAAATTCTCCACCCAATAATGCGTACTTTTCAGCTTTTACTCCGGCCATCCTTAACATCATAAGTGTTAAACCGCTATCAGGGGCTAACGCTATATTGTGGAAAGCAGTAACGAACTTAGTGTCCTTGGTAGTGTACCTTATATCTGAAGCTAAAGAAAGGCTGATCCCTGCTCCCGCTGCCACGCCTTTAACCGCGGTTATGAATATCTTGGGGGAGAACCTTATCTCCTTTATGATCACATGAAAGGAGCCCCTTAAGTCTTCAGCTAAGTCTTGACTCATTGATGAAAGATCAGCGCCTACACTAAACGCCCTACCTGCACCAGTTATAACTGCCACCCTTTTTTCAGGGTTTCTGTTAAAGTCCCTTATTGTCTTTATAAGTGAATCCCTTAGCTCCTTATTCATGGCGTTAAGTTTTTCAGGTCTGTTTAACGTTATTAACAGTGTTTTACCTCGGTCCTCTACTAATACTTCAGAGCCCATGAACAACTCTTTCTCTCCGCCAAATTATATTTCTAACTTAAATTATACCGTTTAAGAATGAAGAAATAGATAGATTAAATATCATATTTTTTCCATTTATATTTTCTGAAGTTAAAATATTGTAGTGATAAGATATATAAATGATTTAAACAATATTTAATTTATGGACAGAAAAGTAGGCATAGTAGGCGTCGGGATGAGCAAGTTCGGGAGGAGGAATGACGTTACGGTTAGGGAATTATCGTGGGAAGCCGTCAAAGAAGCCTTTGAAGACTCAGGGTTAACACAAAAAGATATACAGCTCACTGTGATAGGGAGTACCGCTTATAGGGGGACTGAAATTTACCCAGCTCCCCCGGTCTCAGAGTACTGCGGACTGGTGGGGAAATCACCCCTGAGAGTTGAAGCAGCTTGTGCTACCGGGAGCTCCGCAGTCTTCACGGCAGTTAATGCGATAGCGTCTGGGATGGTAGACATCGCCCTCGTTATAGGGGTAGACAAGATGACAGAAGTGGACACTGCTACTTCACTCGCTATTGGCGGTAGAGGTGGGAACTATTACTGGGAGTTCCACATGTACGGGACCACATTCCCCACTTATTACGCGTTATACGCTACCAGGCACATGTCCCTGTTTGGTACTACAGAGGAAGACATGGCGCTCGCCGCGGTTAAGGCCCATAAATATGCGTCATATAACGAGAAGGCACACTTCAGGAACAAGGTTACGGTAGAGGACGTTCTGAAGTCAAGGGTGATATCTTGGCC
The DNA here is from genome assembly GCF_019704315.1 of Stygiolobus caldivivus. Lineage (NCBI taxonomy): Archaea > Thermoproteati > Thermoproteota > Thermoprotei > Sulfolobales > Sulfolobaceae > Stygiolobus > Stygiolobus caldivivus. The sequence goes on from NZ_AP024597.1 coordinate 882,738, forward strand.
TATTAAGCTCCTTGATTCTTCACCTATAAGTGACGGTGCAGCTGCTGCAATACTCGCGTCAGAGGAGAAAATAAGGGAACTAAAGATAGACACCCCAGTATGGGTAAGGGCTATGGGCTATGGTAGCGACACTTCTTACATAGCAGCTAGAGGGGAGTGGACTGGGCTAAATGCGGCTAGAGAAGCAGCCTATATGGCTTATAAGGTGAGCGGTTACACTCCCCATGATATAGAATACGCTACTGTCCACGACTGTTTTACGATTGCCGAGATAATGGCGTATGAAGATTTAGGCTTCGTTGAAAAAGGTAAAGGGACTGCTCTCCTTAGAGAAGGACAGACTGAAAAAGACGGAAAAGTAGCCGTGAACTTATTCGGGGGGCTGAAAGCTAAGGGGCACCCCCTAGGGGCTACTGGAGTTGCTATGGTATATGAAATAACTAAGCAACTGAGGGAGGAAGCGGGCCCTGTCCAGCACTCCTTTAAGAAATACGTTGCACTGTCCCATAACGTTGGGGGTACCGGACATTACGCGTTTGTGGGGGTATATAGCAGGTGATGGTAATGGACGGTATTCCTCTAGTCATGAAATATACGTTTCCGGCCGAGGACCTCTATAGGCCTTTCTGGGAGGGGCTAAAGAGGGGAGAGGTGCTAGGGACTAGGTGTAAGAGGTGTAACACCCTCTACTTCCCCCCGCAGAGGGACTGCCCTAAGTGTATGGGTTCAGATATGGAGTGGGTAGGTGTTGGTAAATCGGGGGAACTCATGACTTACAGTATTGTGGAACAGAAGCCCCAAGGGTTTGAAAATTATGACAAGTACACTATAGGTATCGTAAGGACTGAGAAGGGGGTTAATTTAATGTGTTGGGTAGTAGGTACCCCTAAAGTCGGGGCTAAGGTGAGCCTCTCTTCTGATGGGCATCGGGTCTTATGTGAGGTGAAAGCATGATCTCTTACGACGAGACGGATCCTAAGTCCCTAAACAAGGAAGAGATAAAAGAAGTCCAAAACTTTAGGTTCAGGAGGATGATAAAGAGAGTATATGAGAGGAGCCCTTATTACCACAAGGTAATGAAGGAAAAGGGGTTAACTCCCGACGACCTGAAGACTCCTGAAGACCTAATCAAGATGCCGTTCACGACTAAAGATGACCTAAGGAGGTATGCTTACCCTTATGGCGGAGATTTCCTAACAGTCCCGCTGGAGGAACTGGTGGGCTGGCACATGACCAGCGGCACCACAGGGGTACCTACGGTAGGTGCATATACTCACAATGACATTGAACTATGGGCAGACTTAGTAGGCAGGAGTTTGAGGACAGCAGGTGTAACAAAAGGTGACGTAGTAGCTAACATATACGGTTACGGCCTATTTACGGGTGGCATAGGTCTGCATATGGGCATACAGAGGGTCGGGGCAAAGGTCATCCCTTGGAGTACAGGTAGGACGGAGGCGTTAGCTAAGGCGTTAAAGGACTTTAAGGTTACGGTAATAACTGGGACTCCTTCTTATGAGCTGTATGTAGCCGAGAAAATCAGAGAGGCCGGGATAGACGTGGAAAAAGACCTCAACTTACGTATCGCCATACCCGGGGCTGAAGCAATGACGAAAGAGATGTTGACGAAGATCGATAAGGAGTTAGCCCTGACTTCTCACGGAGGAGGTGCTAGGGAAATATACGGCTTGACTGAGGCTATCGGCCCGGGAGTTGCACAAGAGTGCCCGTTTGACGGTCACGATAAATTGCACATCTGGACAGACCACTTCTATGTAGAGATAATAGACCCTGAAACGGGGGAGAGAGTAGGGGAAGGCGAAGAAGGAGAGCTGGTACTTACCCATTTAACGAGAGAAGGGATGCCCTTAATCAGGTATAGGACTAGGGATATTACCAGGCTTGAGGAAAGCGGGGACGACATCCCGTTCCCCACTATCAGGACTATCAAGGGGAGGGTCGATGATGTGGTGTTCTATAAAGGAGTCAAAGTCTACCCGACGGCAATAAACGAAGTGCTAATGAAGTACCCTGAAGTTAAGGAGTACCAGCTGGTGTTTACTAAGGAGCCTGCAAAGTTTGAGATACTAATTGAGACCGACAGTCCTTCAGAAGAGTTAAGGAGAAAAATAGCTACTGAAGTGCAGGCTGTCGCGTTTGTCCATGCGGATATCCAATTCGTCAACGGGTTACCTAGATGGGAGGGCAAATCTAAGAGAGTTGTCGTGAAATGACTTTTTTCTGTACGTTCGTTAGTAGGTCATTAAGCTAAGGGAAGTAGAAAGCTAGAGTGATTTCATTTTCGTATACGTTAAGCTGTATTGACGAGCTCCCATGATTTTGTGGGTAAGATCAAGGTGGACGTGAACGTATGTAAGTGACACAATCAAAGGAGTACCAACACTTACCGTTAGCGGTAGACTACAGAAGCGTCCTAAGCGTAACCGCAGTCGGATATAGATTGGACGGAAAGGGGATGGGGCAGTCGGTAGTTTAAGGAGCCCCAACCCAGTTACTTCCTTTTATCAAATATCTTGCTTATTAACGTAGAATACTGCTCCATTACTTCTTTCCCCTTGTCCGTCAGTTCTACAAATGTCCTCGGGCCTAATGGGGTAATCTTCTTTACCATCCTTATGTAACCCCCTTCTTCCAATACTTGGAGGTGGGTATATAGGGAACTCTTTGGGATGTCGAGTACCTTTAATAGTTGGGAGAAGTTTATGGACTTGAGTCCGTACAACGCTAAGAGTATCCCCAGCCTCACTGAGTTATTCAACGTCGGGTCATTGAGGATCTCCATTAACTTCTTCAGCTCGTCACTCACCTTCTATTACCTCCATGAAAGACGCATACCCCGCATAGACCCAAGCCAAAGTATAAGGTATCCACGCTATTTCAGGGGGTCGTGTCATATGGAGGGAATAAGAAAACCCTATATATACCAGCGTCCCGACAAGTACTGACCACGCTAAAAGGTCATAATAACGGAGGTCAAAAAATTTGTCCTCAGACGCTAAGTTATCCTTGAATAAATAGTATACCACCAAAGCAAAATAGACCGCAAATGACGACAAAGCTATAAGCACCAGGGAGAGGTCGCGGTAATAAACCCCTACACCTAACACTATCATCGAGATTTCCCACCAGAGTAAGGAGATAATATTACGACGATTTATCACCATATTTTTAGCCTTTTCTTTCCCCATTATCCTCGATATCGCCCTCGAGAAGTGGGCAAAGGCCTTAATATCATAATAGAAGTACCCAATTAGAACGGCTAGGAAATTAAGGACTGGGTGCCAAGGGTCAAAATATGATAACGCATAAAGCACCAAGGGAAAAGTAGACGAGAGCAAGTAGTTTTTAGCCATAGCCAGCCTGAGCTCACCCTTTACTATCTTCTCCGCTACCCTCCTAGACTCTTCTACTAAGTCCTTCTCCATCCCTCAGGCCTCCGCGACCAAGTCATATAACCTCTCTAAATTGCTCATGGAGTCTACCCTATACCCCTTATCCCCCCTTATCAGCGATATTTTCTTGCCGTTGACCGTCAGTGTAAGCAGTGCTGAGGGGTCTTCTCCGAAGACTATTGACGAAGACAGTAAGTCCCCCGCCTTTATGGGCCCGAATAGACTACCTTCAAAGATTAGGAAGCAATTGTAATCACTGAACAGCCTCGCGATGTCGACCTCGTGTGTTACTATAACCCCTTCCTTTCCGTACTCTTTGAGCCAGCTCACCACTACCTTCCTTTTTGAGACGTCTACGTTCTCAAAGGGCTCGTCGATCAAGACCACTTTAGGGTCTGTTGCTAATGCTATTAGAGTCCTGACCAGGACGCCTTGCCCTGCCGAGAGCTGATAGACCGCCTTGTTTAGCTTTATCCCTAGCTTCTCCAGCTCCCGCCTGACATCGGCTTTACACCCCTTGACCTCTTCATAAACCTCTATTACGTCCTCTACGGTCAACCCTAATGAAAACGCCTGCGGTAAGTTGGTAGCGACCGCGTTATAGTTCTTGACACCTCTCACTTCCATCCCGTCGACCCTTATGCTACCCTTATAAGGGACTATCCCTGCAATAGCACTGAGCAATGTGGTCTTACCGGAACCGTTCGGTCCCATCAAGAGCACTTTTTCCCCGTCGACCCTTGCACTTATCCCCCTTATTACCTCCTTTCTACCGTAGTATATATAGACGTCTTTCAGGTCTATCACACGAACCTCCCCTCCTCTAGGGGCTTATAGTAAAGCCTCCTCAACATCGCTATTGAGGCGAGTGAGAGCAGTAAAGACCAGATCAAGACCGAGGCTATTGAATAGCCTATGTTAAGGGTAGGTCCGTGGAGGTCGTTATAGTTGAGGGGTATTGGTTTTGTGGAAAAACTCTGCTCCGCGAGGAGCTCTATCACTACAAAGGGGTTATAGTATGCCATGTTAGTCGAGTCCGAATTGGAGTAGAAAAAGCCGAACATGATGGCTAAGAAGTAGGGGATAAACGCTACAGCCCGGCTTAATTTCCTTGATGTCACCACAGTGGCCTCCTCTAAGAGTAGTACCAGCGGTACGTAGAACATACCGGAGAGGACGACGTCAAAGAAGGACAGCCCCCAGTCCTTAGGCAATATCAGCTCCCCGAAGCGGTAGGAAAAGAGTGAGATTACGCCCACGGACATTAACACACTTACTATCAGCAGTGTCAATGTTACCGTGAGGTAAAGGGAGAGGAGGTAGTATTTCGGGGTCAGCCTCGAAAACCTGGTCAGGAAGGAGAGCCCTCCAGAGTGGTAGGATATCATCATACCTATTGAACTGGCAAACATCGAAGTGGACATAAGTACTACTGTGCCGTACCAAGACGCCGTATAATATACCGGGCTGTACTCGTAGTTAGAAGATAATATGAATGCCCCCATCGCTATAAAAAAGTACGTAAAGGCTATCCCAAAACCAATTGCATATGGGTTGATTAACAGCCTTTTCACGAAGATCAAAGCCAATTTCATATCTGTAGATCATATCCTGACTTTTTATACTACCCAGAAAGTTCGCCGTCACGAACCTGTACAAGCGCGATTACCGAGGCGTAGTCGAAACCGGTTAGGCTATCAAGGACGTAGCCCTTTCGCCCTAGGGTGAGTGTGTGCAGGTAGTCGTTTTATTAATAAATGGGGTGGGGGGGGGACGTACTGTTTATACGTGCGGGATACGGTTATCGGCTCAATTTACTCCTTACTGGTGCGGATTAGTTTATGCACTCCCTTTAACCCCTTATCCAATTATTAGAAGGCCGCTATAACAAAGGAAGGTTTAAGGGATTCTGTCCTAAGATCTGTCTCTATGTTAGAGCCCTTTAATATCGTCTCCGTTTATGCTCATCCTTTCAACTTCTAATTGCGTGAGTATATCAAGGACTTTCCTCATGTATATTTTCACAAAATAGTATATACGAAAACTCCTAAACTCCTCCTCGTTTGTCCTTATAGTCTCTATATATTGCTCAGGTGTGTAGTACTTGATGGTGTAGTCTTTTCCGTTAATTGTAAGTTTTTCAGGGACGGGTTTTTTTGAGACTATTAGTATAGTATCTCCTTTAATCCCTGCTAGGTGGACGTACCATTTGTCCACTTGTTCAAGTGCTGTGAGGACTACCTCTTTTTCGTCCATAAAATAAGATTGATAAAGTGATATTTAATTTAACATTATTTAATTTAACATTTCCATAATATCCCTCAAGACAACAGATTGACTTCTCTGGAGCCCATGGTGGGGTTAAAAGTAACTAGAAGTAAGGATAAGCTACGTCATGGGTAACAAGGCCTTGAATAGTATACCTAGTTGACGTTCTCAAGTTTTTCTTACCTTACAACCTTGTTATACTGGTCATTTAATAAAGGGCGAGGACCCCCCGTATAAACCCTCCGTATAAAGCAGGTACATATGCTGGGCTGAAGGACGAGGTCTTGCCCTTTAGGGCTCGACAAGGTATTACTCCCCAAATATAGTTACACGTAATTTCAATTTCCATAATCATATACGTGTTTTATAACGTCAAAATTATGAAAAAGCTTATGAATAGGAGAGGATAATAGAAGAATATGCCTATAGTAATTTCAGATCATATGGACCCTGATGTAGACTTTTATGTCCCTCCAGGCAACGACTCGGCTCAGGCTTTTGAAGAGGCGTTCTTGGTTTCAAAGATTTACGGAGTAGCGCACATAATAGTAAGGGGTAGGTTATACATCTATGCGTCTAGTTCCTTGCCTATAACTTTAGACCCGTCACTGCACTTCATAATAGAAGGAGATGGTTTAGGTGAGATAGTCTATGTTAATCCCAATAATTTGAGCAACCCTCCGCCGGCATTCACCACTGGGTACTTAACCTCCTTGGCCGAGATACAGAGTGCTACACCTAATAATGCTGTAGTCCAAGTGCCTATAATGCAGATCTCGACTTTCGGTTGGGTCGTCGCATTTAAGAACATGAGGCTGGTCAATATTACTTCCCAGCAATGGTTTATGGTCTCGGGGCAACAAAACAGTAATATAACAATTACGTCTTTCTACTTTGACGGTGTACAGTTCTTCTCCAATGTAGAACTCCTCTACACTGGGACTGTTATTGTGATGAACTGCTACTCTAACGGTTCTCAACTATCGTTTGGCACCATGTCTAGGGATATTGTGGTCATGGCTTCACGCTTTGAGAACTCGTCATTAACTACTGTGTCCCCCCACGGATGGAGCTTCGTAGGGTGCGTATTTGTAGGCTTAGCCCAAGTAAGCATATCGGGTAATAACGGTAGTATAATAGGCTGTGTGTTTGATGGTGCTACATTAAACGGACAGAATTCCGAAAACGTAAAAGTAGTAGCATCTCAGTTTCAGAACGTCTCTTTCTCCGGTATTAGCGGAAACGTGACCTTTACCTTAGGGACCGGGTATTCGGTTGTGGCTAACGCGTTTTATGGCTACTCAGTAATCCTGTCTCTAGGTCAGGGGAGTTGGGCTGTCGTAGGCTTTAACACTTTTAAAAATAGTGCAAATTTAGTAGTCCTAGCCCAAGACGGGAGTACTGTAGAAAACGTCAGTATAATAGGTAATGAGTTCTCTACCCTACCTACTCATAACTCCTTTATTTTTGTGTCTGGATGGAGCTCTCAAGGTACACCACAGCTCACCGGCGTAATAAATGTCTTATACATTGCGTTTAACAGCTTCACTAATTCTGCAGGGCCACCTTACATAGTTTACGGGTATGAAGTAACTCAGGGGATGAGGATACACGGTATAGCATACATAAATGTAGCGATAAGTGTAGTGAGCGCGTTCATTTCGTTCAATTATTTCGCAAATAACGGAGGGTTAAAGAGTAATTCGTCCGACAAAGTGATAGGGTATATTAGTCTTCAACAATTAAACAATAATGTACAGCTAATAAAGAATCTGATCTTAACGTTTAACGTTAATGAAGGTAATAACGCTTACCTACCAGAAGGACAGACCTATAACGCGCAATTCAACGTAGGGATTTGATATGCTTCTATTTGATATGCTTCTCAAATCAAATCCTATGTTTATTTTTAGATAGTAACGAATAATTTATGGAGTATTATAACTTGGGAAAAACATTTTGTCTTTTTTTAACCTACAAAACTCTTTTCTTCTCTTTTTTCTCATCAGATATAGAAAGTGCAGCACACCTTTCTAAGATCTTTTTCATCTCATTCCCCATGACACCGTCGTAAGTGACCACAACCCTGTCTTTCATGTAATGTATCTTACCTTTTCCATATGGTTCACGGAATTCAATCTCTATGGTGTCTAAAATGCCGGGGAGGACTTTTACTTTACCCTTAAGCATTATCCTATTCATGACCGCGAAATCTGCCTCATTTCCCCTTATCTCGGATTTTATTACCTTTCCGAGACAAGATATTAAGGTACTTAGATCGACAGTAATTGTATAGTCACCTCTTCTTTACATTCTATCTTATTGGCCAAGTAAGGCCTTAATTTTTTCTGTAATTCTAGTGCAATACACTCCAAGTATTTAGCCTCTTCCTCCCTCTTAGGCTTACCTATCTGATAATAGTAATCGAACTGTTTAGCTTGTAGAGGGGGTTTGAACCTAGCTAAGTCCTGCTTCCACGGAGTAACATATATGACCCTATCGATAGTCCTCAATATTACGATTACGTCTCTCCAGTATATATAAGGAAATTTCAGTTCTTTCATCTTATGCCATTCCATTTCAGCTCCTATAATCATTCAGCTAACCTCTTCTCTAACTTTTTAAGCGTGTAGACACTGTAAAATGCACCTACACTGAGCCCTATTACCAGCACGGAGACTACGTCTATAAACGGTTTTATTGTAAGGGCATAAGGTGAATTACCGGCCCTGAGGTTATTTAATACCACGTATAAGACCGCCGAAAGGATCGTAAGCCCCATGACCCCTAGGGAGAAATTAAAGAGCCGGGTTATCATTATCTCCGTTGATATAATCATCGCAACGTCAAATATCGCAGCAAATATCAAGAATGAAGCCGTAATAAAGTTCAGGCCGTCGTATGGGATTACTATGTGGTGTAGTTGAGAATACGACTCCGATAACGTGAACGAAATCCCTCCGAATATGAGGATAGATAGAAATACTATGAAAAAAGAATCTAGAGCATACAAGATTAAAGAGACATTTCTCATCACGGCAATTTTAGATTCAATCTCACTCATTTGAAATCATCATGATTAAGTTTGTCAAAACATCTATTTAAGTATAGCTTTGTATATTGTGCTAAAAATGATAATTTTGATAAAATTTTATTTCTTCAGGGTTCATAGTAAAATAATTTCATTTGAACTCGTATATTATTTTTAATTTATAAAAAAGACACGAATTATTGTTTATAAATAGTATTTCTGAAAAAAACAAAATTTTCAATATACACTGTAGCAACCATTTACGTTAATTGTTAAAAATTTTTCACTCTGCACCCGATTTCATTTAACCTTCCCTTTATAACGAGGTCATAAGCTAACCTACTTAACATGTCCGCTTCCTTGTTTAGCTCTCTGGGAACCCACTCTATTTTAGCCCCCAGCTCGTTTTTGAGCTCCAAGGCTTTTCTGTACAACGGGACTATTCTTGGGGCCTTCACTTTATATTCCCCGTTCAGTTGTTTTACGACGAGCTGTGAGTCACCCCTAATTGTAGGGTTGAGCAGTCTCCTGTCCTGCATTTCTTCCATCAGACAGATCAACCCCATATACTCTGCTACATTATTGGTAGAGTCTTTAGAGTAGGGTTTAGCAGCTAAGCCATAGCCTTCTATCTTTTCGCCGTTATCCAAGATTATTAAATACCCGAAGGTAGCTATTCCGCCAGGGTTTTTAGGTTCGCAGAGACCGTCAAAATACCCCAGTACCATTAGCTGATCAGGGCTCCTCCAATCATAAATATTATTATAGCAAGAAAGGCCTTACTACTAGAAATATATTTCCTTTTTCTAATGCATATGCAGTGTTAAAGTAATCAATATATGCAAAATAATTGTTCTATCCTTTTAAAAAGTTCTATTTTAAATCCACCTTATAAGTCAAAAATATTCATTGAGTTCATGGAAAATTATTTTATACTAGTTTAAGATAACTCAAACAATGGTAAGAATAAATAGAAGAAAGTTCATTATAACATCATCGATAGCTGCCGGTGCTCTGATCTCGACACCTTTTATTATTAAAGAGATAGAGACGCCTAATAATACACCTACGAATAATATAGTGAAAACTCAAAACTCTATTTTTTCCCCTAGCTCATCGTCAGCCAGTCCTTCATCAACTTCTTCATCCTCCTCGAACGAGTCTCTCCCTATACCCCCTTACGAAGCCATAGTCTACGGTACCCCTAATTCAGGGTACAAGGTCATAACGTCTTCAGGTGTAATATTCAACGGGAGCTGTAGTGACGGTAGCGGGACTTGCGGGATATTTGAGGCGATTAATTACTTAAAACAAAACTCCGGTGGTTTCGGTGCGGTCAGGCTACTAGGCCAGTTCTACCCTGTGAACAGCCCCACGGTAAATACACAAGGTATTACAATAATGGGAGATAACGCCCAAATATTCATTAACCCTGCGTCTGCCCCGGCATTTATACAGCTCTTACCACAAATGGAAAACGTCAAAGTGTTATGGTATTCTAACTTAGGAGTAGTAAATACTATCCTAAACTATAGGCCGTCGTTCTCCCTTCAGCCTTACGTCCTCTTTACTAGCACAAGTCAAGCCCTCTTTTTCGAGAACGGTGACTTATCCTTAGGCTCTCCCTCACAGTTTACTATCTCTTTCTGGGCTTACGCTAATTCAGGCGGTTATGCCGGTACTCTCTTATCTTACGGTAGTACACAAAAAGGGGCAGCTTGGGTCATAAAGAGCTACCAAAATAATGTCTACTTTTTAGGGAGTTCAGGGAGTATAAGCGGTTCGGCAGTCCAAAATAAAGAGTACCATATAGCAGTGACATATGACAACGGTAACGCTACACTATATATAAACGGTAATGAAGTAGCCTCCGGTACTGTGACGATAAACTACCCGTCATTAGCCTACTTATGGCTGTGGAACTTCCCCATATATTCTCAACAAGGAGGACCCAACCCTCCTTCATGGTATGGGTACATAGAGAACGTGCAGTTTTACAACGAGGTGCTATCCCATTCTCAAATAACTGCACTAGCTTCGTCTCCTACCCAAGACCCGGTGTCAACTTCGGTAAGTTTCTGGGCACTTTACCGCTACTTGATGTTTATAGGTGACCTAATTTCAGGTAAGGGGTTCCAGAGGATGGGTGCCCTACTGTTAAGCGGTGTCTTCTAAAATGATCGTAATTTCAGATCATATGGACCCTGATGTAGACTTTTATGTACCCCCTGGGACTGACGCTACTGAAGCTTTTCAGGAAGCATATGAATTATCGAAAGTTTACGGTGTAGTGCATATAGTAGTCAGAGGGAGGGTCTATATCTTTGCCCAGCAAGGAGTAGTCCCCCTATACCTATCACAGTCCCTTCACCACGTCATTGAGGGTGACGGGTTAGCGGAGATAGTCTACGTAAACCCAAATAATGTACCTGCAAACGAGGTAAAGCCGGTAATCGCAGCAGGTTCAGACACTACCGTTGAAATGCACTACGCAAGTCAAAACCAAGCGTCTGTCTTCCCTCAGATAGTGGACTATTCGACGTGGGGATGGGTCTTCGCTATGAAGAACTTAAGGATCGTTAACCTAACCCCGCAGAGGTGGTTTATGATTACCGGTTTCCCCTACCACATGCATTCGACAATGTTCTATTTCGATACTGTGGAATTTTTCACTGGGGTCTGGTTAAACCAGACCGCTATGGTGGTACTCTACAACTGTTATGTTAATAATGCAGAGATCTTATTTGATACTCAGTCCAGAGAACTAATGGCAATAGGTTGCAGGTTTGACAGAAACGCTGTGTTGGCCATGTCGCCAAGGGGTTGGACTGTAGTAGGGTGCGTTTTTGTCGGGACTAATGTGACGGTCTTAAACCCCGGAACAGACGGAAATGACGGTAGCGTCATCGGGTGCATATTCGACGGTACTACGATCGTGACCCAAGGTGCTACGAGGTTAAGGATTGTAGGCTCGACTTTCGAAAACCTCACAGTACCGAGCCAGGGGAGCATAATCCTCACCCTCGCTACTAGCTACCTAATAGTAGGGTGTAGCTTTAACAACTATAATGTGACTATGCAATACTTGAAACTAGGTAATAGTATCACTGTAGCGTTTAATACTTTCAACTCATCAGACTTAGTAATGCTGGTAGAAGACGGCCAGAACATCAACGTAATAAACATAATAGGTAATATGTTTAATAACAGCCCGATTTTCATTTCGGGAAGTAGCACTTCAGGCAAAGTGGAACTGACAGGGAAGGTCGACGTCATTTACGTATCATTTAACACGTTCATTATGAATGATCAATCTAACTGGGATTTAGGTAACGGTTATGTTATCAATGGTATCTCCCCAATAAACGTAGGTATAACAGTCAATTACGTATACGTAGTGATGAACAACTTCTTAGGGAGTACGAAGTCGTCCTTCTCTTTGCAGAAGGTTAACCAGAACGTAGGGCTAATTGAAGGACTGTACTTCTACTATAACGTGAACCTAGGCGAGATCACGGTACCTTCTGGACAAAGCGTAGTAAATCAAATGAATTTTTGATGTAGACTAAGAGGCATTAGCCCAGCGTAAAAAAAGTCAAGATCCTATTTGAAAAATTATTTTTCCCATCTATCACTAGTTATTACTGGGGAAATTACCTTTATCTATGGTTATCAACGTTTTCCTCTTTGTTATAAAGTTTTAAGTAAATTTAGACTATATACTGTCTACCTTATAGGAATGTGCACAGATCTTTGGAAAACCCCTGCAATACGTATTACGTAAGACGCAATGATGGGTTTTTGATAAAGTTAGTCAGTGTCGTAACTGAGCTGTGAAGTCTCTTTTACCCTTGAAGCATGTTAAGTCCTTATTCTAAGCTGATACTCTATAGAGAGAGGATCCTTCGACCTATAATTTGCATTTTAATAGCGAAAGTACGAAGTAGGTCGGATTTCAGAAATAGCGGAGACTACGACGAACCGGAGTAGGGAACCCAACATCTGGATAAACTGGTTAGAGCCTTTCTCCAATCTAGTCTTAATTGTGTTAGTTGGAGCCTTTAATGATCTCAACGTGTGTGTCTAATAAATAACTTAGATAGACTTCATTACAGAACACCCTTGCAAACCTTGCTGGAGTCCACCCTAAAGTCCCCCCAAAGTCTTCCCTAATCCTATACCGTATGAACTCCTTCTTCCTTGTCGATAGAGAGAGCCAAACGTCTTCGTGTGAATTTATAAATATGGGGTCTAACACGTTCCCCCTCTCCGCGACCCACCTAGGGATAATAAAGAAACTACCTACATTGTAGAACGAGGCGACCTCCTCTCCTATGATCTTCTTTAGGGGGCCTCTTAGTGGCCCCATCTGTGACTCCATCATCGCTAAATACGGTGTGTTAAACCTCTTCCAAAACCTGGCATAAGCCTCCCCCTGCACAGTTATTATGGGGTTCCTCGTTATCTTCCCGAACTTCACTATCATCTCCGGGAAATACTCAGCTATCTTAAATAAGTACATCTTATAAGAGTGGTACTTCCCCCTATCAGCATAGACTAACTCTACGTCACTGCCCCCTAAAGTCGACAGTTCGTCCACCAATACCTTACTTTGGTCTACCTTATAGACGTCGTCATTAGACACCACTATCCATGAAGGGGAGAAGTTCTCTAAAGCATACCTTACCCCGGCGTTTACGCTCCTCGCATAATTGAAGAACTTTCCCCCTGATATTACAAATACTACCTTCAGGCCTTCAAAAACTGTTAGAACCCTCTTCTGGTACTCCTCATTTATGCTCGGGATAACCACTACTACTTCCCCGTCCCCCGTCTCACTCTCCTTAATCTTAATCTCAGCTGTAGGCCTTTCTCTCATCCAGCTTATCAGTCCTTCTCTGTTCTCAAACTGTTCGTAAAAGTCCAGCACTTCTCTCGGGTCGTTACTGTAGAACTTAGATTCATCTACCACTCCTTACCACGCTCCTCGTAAATAACCTATAGAACAGCGCGTAATATATGAACATCGAAAGTGAGTAAAGGAAGTCTTCCACGGGAATAGTAGTAACACTTACTCCTACCGTTGCACCTTTACCGTAAATTACGATAGGTAGTGAGGTCAGGAAATAGTCAAAGACCAGGAAAGGTGCGTAAGTTGTCAGGACGAATAACCAAAAAGATAAGGAATTAAGCATCTCAGGGTCAATAAAGGACGAGATGATAAAAGACGCGCCGAGGTATATCAACACCACAAAAGTATAACTGTGGCTAATGAACAATAAGCTGGACGCGAGTATTATACTGCCTAACGCGGTAAATACTTCCTTCTTGATGTGTAACTTAGCCTTTACTTTTACGTCATAGACCTCGTAGAACACGAGGGAGCTGAAGGGCACTACAAAAAAGAACTCCACCTCCTCTACGGGTAAGTCGATTACCCTAAAGGGCAAAACATATTCAGGGTTGAAGTTCCACGTACCTACCTTGACTGCGATAAAGTCCCATATAAGGAAGAGTAGTGCCGTAAGACCTATCGCAGGTAATATAGCCCTGTAATTCCTGAGCCTCCTCGTCCACGGTATAATCGTAAAGACTATACCGGGGAGGAGTATCATCAGGTCTATTTCCTGATAAGCAAGATGTTTGAGAAATATCTCCATACCGGTACACCGAGTGCGTTTTCTATAGCCCTCGCGATTATTTTGTTTTTCCTAGGCTTAACCTTGGTGGAGTAAACTACTAAGGGTGATTTATATATGACCTTAGCCGTCCACTTGTACATGTCATTGGCAGTCTTTATGGGGATTAGGTAACGGTAAGGAATGAACTTATACCCTTTCTCACCTTCTTTGACCCAGTCGAAATATAACTCTATCACGTACCTCATCATCCTTTCGAACTCCTCAGTGTGTCCAATAACTTCCTCCTCCTTCAGTGAGGACAGACCGAACTTTTCGAGGACCTCGGACGGGATGTACTGTCTATTTAAGCTCAGGTCTTCTTTCACGTCCCTGATGAAATTCACAAACTGCATGCTCCTCCCTAGCATTTTCGCATATGGTTCTGCCTCACTGTCCAAGCCCAGTATCCTGCTCATCATTAGGCCTATAACTTCAGCGGACCCATACATGTACTCTTCCAGCTCATTTAGTGTCGTGTACTTCTTTTTATAAATGTCCATTTCCATAGACCTCAGAAAACTGTCAGCCCAAGACTCATCAAACCGTTTTTCTTTCTCCAATTTAACGAAGTTATCAATTACGACGTCTTGGGATCCTCCCTTTTTCCTCGCCTTGTAGAACTCTTCAACGAATTCATAGAACTCCTCTACTTCTTGGGGTACGGAGTCCACATAGTTATCAGCGACCCTTACAAAAGCGTATAGTCTAGTTACGTCCCTCCTCACTTTAGGCGGGAAGAAGATACTACTGTTAAAATACGTAGTACTCCCCTTTTTGAATATCTCCAACAGTTTTGAGTCAACATAAAGGTGATCGTTTTCATTTTTCAAAATATTAAGCACCAGCTTAAACTCTGTTAAAGAAGTTAAGATTATTTGTAACAAGTATTAGAACACATTCTTATTTCCTATCTCTGGAAAGTATCAAATATGGATTTCCTAATTTACCTAGCAATAGCACTTATCACGTTCGTAGGAATGGAATTCGTAGCGAGGCTTATGCATAAATACTTGATGCACGGCTTACTTTGGAGTATACACAAAGACCACCATTACCCAACTTCTTCAAGTTTTCAGAAGAACGACCTATTCGGTTTACTGTTCGCTGGGATATCCGTCTACCTGATGTTGCTCTGGATAACTAGCGGGAACCTGATACCCTTGTCCGTAGCATTAGGGATGACCGGTTACGGTATAGCTTACTTTACTATCCACGACATGGTCATACACAACCGCCATTTAAGGCTGAGGAAAAAGGCCATGAGTAACCCGGTTCTGAGGACTTTAATAGAAGTCCATGACGTCCACCACAGGGAGGGAAAAGGCAACTGGGGGTTCTTATTGGTCATCCCGGGTATTGACAAAATCCCTAGGAAGGAAAGCACTACACACTAACGTCTCCTTGCCTTGCAACAGTGAGAGGTGTGAAAGCTAAATGAAAGCGGTCGTGATAGGGGGAGGTTTTTCAGGTCTGGCTACTGCCTCTCTTTTATCTAGGCAAGGAATTGAAGTGACTTTAGTGGAAAAGAATAACACTCTCGGAGGGAGGGCTAGGGTCTTAGAGGAAAAAGGGTATAAGTTCGATATGGGACCTTCTTGGTACTTAATGCCTGAAGTATTCGACTGCCTATTTTCTTCAATCGGAAAGAGACGGCCTTACGAGTTGGTCAAGCTCTCCCCTTCTTTTAAACTCACGATAGACTGGAAGAAGGACATAGTCATATACCCAGACATGAGTGATAATAAGGAGGAATTAAACAAGCTTGAGGAGAACGGTTTCGAGAAGATGGAAAGGTACTTAGAGTACACGCGATTTATGTACGAGACCGCAATGAAGAAGTTCTTATACCGCGAATACAGTGCACCGGGAGACCTCTTTACCAGGGAAGTAATGGGAGAGGCGGTGAAATTAGGCCTTTTCAGCAGTTTAGAGAGTTTTAATAAAAGGTTCTTTAAGTCGGAAGATATGTTAAAGCTCACGGGTTTCGCTTCGGTGTTCTTAGGAGGCTCCCCGGACGTCATACCCGGGCTTTATGCCTTAGTTAACTACCCGATATTCGGTCAAGGTGTGTTTTACCCCAAAGGGGGGTTCGGGAAAATTGTAGAGGGGTTGGTAGGTGACTATGACGTCAGGTTAGGAGAGGAAGTGGTAAAGGCTAAGGTAAAAGACCGCAAAGTCTACGCCCTCAAGACGAACAAGGGAGAAGTAGACGGTGACCTCTTCGTGTTTTCAGGCGATTATAGATGGTTAGACCAAAACGTCTTACCCGTAGGTTATTCTAACTACGACGAGGGGTACTGGGACACGAGGGTCTATGCTCCTTCTGCAGTTTTGGCATTTGTAGGTATAAGGGATAGTATAGACGAGCCCCACCACCACATAGTCATCAGGGGTGACTGGAAAAAACACTTCTCCGCTATTTTCAACAACTCCCCGTTACCTGAAGGACTTTCATATTACGTGAGTATAAGGAGTAAGAGCGAACAAGGCTTAGCCCCTGAGGGCGGTGATTCCCTATTCTTCCTCATACCCCTTCCCCCCGGGTTTAATGGGGACTCAGAGTCTATAGCTAAAAAGGTCGTTTTTGAATACTTAGAGAAACACGGGATAAGAGAAGTAGACTATATCAGGTTTTTCACCCCGCGTGAGTTCAGGCTCGACTATAACGCGACCTTAGGGACAGCGTTTGGGTTAGCCCATACCTTGTCGCAGACGGCACTGTTCAGGCCTTCAATGAGGAACAGGAGGCTGTCTAACCTATTATATACGGGCCAGTATACCCACCCCGGTATCGGTGTACCTATGGTAATTATATCTGCTCAGGTCGCCACTCAAATTGTAGTTAGCCAACTCAAAGAGTGAAGGATTAAGTGATCTTTTTTCCCAACAACTGCGCTTGTCTTTTATTTATGTTATAAAAACTTTCGAAATATCATTTCCATTAGAAGTAGGCACCCAGGTGATGACGGAACTTATAATTAAGGGTAAGTTTACAGGGTGGGTCAAAAACATTTTTGTAGTAAGTGGAATTAAACGTACATGTGAGATCAAGTTATTATAGAGCAAGTGAAAAAGAGGCTCTCTGGTCACATTATTACTACTAATCATTGTTTTTTAAAATTCTATATCTTTAAACTCATTCTTAACAAATGTTATAAATTTGTTATATGAGCTTGGTCAGGCCTTAAAGGCTAAGGTGATTAGTTTATAAATGACCGCACCTTCTGACTATGACCCCTCCACAAAGTTAAGGACGTTATGTACTGTCCTACGAGAGATTAGTCCTTGACTCTCAAGGTTTTACTAAGTATAATAGCTGACCGACTATAGGTATAGGTTAATAAATGATGATGTCCTGTTCGAAGGGAGGTATAAGGGAGTCTAAAAATTAAATTAAGACCATTATTTACGAAACTAAAATCACTAATCTACCTAAATTAACTATAACTTTAATGATAAAAAGTAGAGTAAAGCTAATATAGATATTTTCTCATAAATAAATTAATGAAGGATATTATAAGGTTTACTAAAAACCTTTCATGCAGGCTCGAATTTACTCAGAAAATTAATCTACCGACCACCGCAAAAGTTATAAAGAATAAATTTGACCAAATACAGTCTTCTTCTATATCTTCACTCGTAAGTAAGAATAAGCGGTTAAAGTTTGATTATACTTATAGTGTAGAAAGGTCAGTACTCAGGTTCTTAGGTATTAAGAGAGTTAAGAATATAATAAATCTAGGAGAACTCTCTGGGGAGCCAGACGCTATAGATTTTGATACTAAAAAAGTAATTGAGGTCAAGACCACTAGGCTAAATGTCGAATCTTATTCCTCTCCCGTAATGGAGGTCTTAATGAAAGGGAGTCTACAAGTGCTTATGTACTCGGCCCTCGTAGTACTGAAAGGGGTCTTAAACTACGCTATACCTTCTCTAGTCATAGCTCATTTCAGCTTGGTAGACGATAGGCGTGCTGTAGTCACTAGGATATTTGAGTTTAGACCTATGTATTATGAAGTTGACGTGATCACGAAGGACCTAGCCGAAAAAATAGCTAATGAATATTTTAAAAAATCGAGTAGTATTTTATGACAAAATGAGCGACAAGTTTGCCCTTTAGCGAGAGGCACTTCACGGTAATACGTGTTATAGACTTTGTTTTTAATTATAGGAAGAAGCCAGGTTTAACTCCCCTTATTTAATGTAAACGGTTTATTAAAACATGAAAATTAATACGAAAGTTGTGAGAATTAT
Source organism: Stygiolobus caldivivus (assembly GCF_019704315.1). NCBI lineage: Archaea > Thermoproteati > Thermoproteota > Thermoprotei > Sulfolobales > Sulfolobaceae > Stygiolobus > Stygiolobus caldivivus. The sequence continues at coordinate 901,385 of NZ_AP024597.1, forward strand.
CTTATGAAAGTAAAAATCGGAGACCAAGCACCGGATTTTGAAGTGGTCACAGACGAGGGTACCAAAATTAAGTTATCAGACTTTAGGGGTAAATTTGTGGTACTATACTTTTACCCTAAGGACGACACTCCGGGGTGTAGAGTAGAAGCTATGTCATTCAGGGACAATTTTAAAGACCTAGAGAAACTTAACGCTGTGGTTATAGGAGTAAGCGGAGACTCTGTAGAGTCACATAAAAAGTTTAAACAGAAATATTCGTTACCTTTTATCCTCGTGTCAGATGAAGACGGTAGAATAAGGGAACTTTACGGTGCCAAAGGCTTGCTCGTCCCACCTAGGGTAACATTTGTAATAGATAAGGAAGGGAGGATAATCCATATCTATTCTTCTCAGCTCAGCCCGTCATCACACGTTACAGAAGCCCTCAAAGTAATAAAGGGTGAGTCTGAGAAAACGAGTAACTAAACTGTTAAAGGATACGGAATTAAATTTCTTAGTCTCCTAAATTATTCTTGATAGGAATAGAGAGTTTGGCCTGAAATAAAATATAGACAAGAAAATTATAAACATGTAGTTATTAACGATTTATCAGGATAAGAAGTGCGTACTAAAAAACAATAATCTTATACTACTCTTAATATGAATCGTATCTCAATTCTTTGTATTATCTTATCTGAAATCTACATCTTAATGTTCTTACTAAATTATACTTAGTCAGATCTCGAAAGTAGAGATAGATATACCACGTCAAAAAACTTATCCAGTAACCGTATAAAGCAGCCTTGTGCCAATATTTACCTTTAGAGTGTGAATAAGCATTGATAATTGATATTACGGATTTCCAGTCAGGGCTTAATGCTCTTAAGCACTTGTGTCATTATATTTATTGAAAAATCGTATCTACTAAGTATTACCAAGAATACTTATGTTCTTACTTATACTTCCTTATTTTATGTAACACCGATCATAGTCTAAAGTAGAGCAAAATCTCTAAAATCGCTCTTTATACTAGAGATGTTACGTTAAGCTTTAAAGCCACTTATTTTTTGATTTGGATACTGATAACCAAGTCGTCTTCTCACACCCTTTATCTTTTTATCTATGCATATTCTCGTGATTTTAATGAAACATCATTTCTAAACTATCACAATAATCTAGTCATTGGGAAAAACTTTCATCATTATTGTTATAAACATACGTGTAAGAAACGATACCGTAGAGCCCTTGAAGTATCAGAAGGAGAGGCCATCATGCCTACTACTAACTTTATAGGCTGAAGTCCTTTTTCCATGTTGCTTTTTTATCTTCGTTTATTTTGCATTCCTATGGAGAAAATGACCCCTCATGCCGGCGTGAGTTATGCCCGAAGGTGTGGAATTTACGGAAGCGCGAGCCACGCGCAGTTGGCTCAAAGGAGTCCCGTGACCCACCTACCAATAGGTGCTCGAATGCTAAGTCCCTATATTCAATAATAATTGAAATGAAAGCGGAAAAGGGGTCGAGGTCTACAGCTTAGGGTGCTGAAGAGGTCAGAGTATGAAAGTAGTAAGTTTGAAGCTATATTACACTTTGTAACGTGTCAAATAGCAAAGGTTTTTCTCGTTAACATACAAGACAGTTTTAAAGGTATCTTGCCCTTTAGGCTGTGGCTGGTATAAGCAGTTTTCAGGATAACGGGCCCTTTATCCTCTGAAGGTTAGTTTTTTGTGTCCGTCCCTTGGTTATAATATTGTTTTTACTTCTTTTAAATTATTCTTATTAAAAATAAAGAATAATTCTATATAAAAATTTTACTATAGAAATATTACACCCTCTTTAAAATTAGGCTAAACAATTTATCATGATAATCATGATAAATTAAAAGTATGTAAGTTATGATTATATTGAAATTAAAAAGAGTTTTGCAAAAATCTTATATAAATGGTAGATATAAGATAAAGTGAACAAAAATGAGCGAGGCAAAACTCGATAGGTTGATGAAAATAAAGGGAACGATAGCAGCTGGTCATTTTTCAGCAGACGGAAAACTACTGGGGTACAAAGGTGACATACCCAAAGAAATAGCGGAACTGGTAGCTAAGATGTGTGCGGCGAATACAATGATGGGCAGTATGGAAGCCGAAGGGTTTACCATGTTGACCAAGATGAAATGGACACCGTTCCACGGGTGGGCTGTAGCTGCAGGTGACTACGCAGTATGCGTGATGGGGCACTACGGGATATTCGTGAAACTAGATGAAGCCGACTTCAACCTAATATTCAAAGAGTTAGGAGAAGTAGCTAGAGAGTGAAAACCGGGAAAGCAATTAGTTTTTTTTATATTTGATTTTATACTTTGTTAAGGACTAAAGGGTAAGGCGTATTCTCTTGTTTAGTGAATTTTTACCCCTACACTAACGGCATTGTTGCCCTTTATTAACTGCCGGGTATAATAAGTGAGGTATCGAATAGCCTCTTTTTTTTCGATGCCTTGGAACTGCAATAAACCTTTAACTGCTTTTTCTACACGTTGCTGAGGAAGAAAGCATGAGTTCGTAATATCCTCCAGAGTTTGCAAAACGGGCTTCTTCCAGGTCCCTCTCAGCTTGCTTTAACCAATCCTCTACTCTCTTCGCTAGACATAGTATAATTAACATGTTTTAGGTGTTAACGGGTTTTGGAAGAGTTCGTACTAAAAATTTACATTATATTTCTTTTTTATAATAATTTGAATTAGCTATCTTATAACAACTTTAGCCCTTTATTAAATGAGGTTTTATTATACTCTTTGCTAGTCTAATCCTTCTCAAGTCAGTCATATCACCATCTGTCCGGAGATTATCGGTTCTGTCTTCAGCAAGCATATATAATTATGTAATCACATAATTTCACGTGAAATCAACAATAAGTGTGAGCGAAGAGGTCAAAGAACTGCTTGAAAGGAAGAAAAAAGAAATGGAGGTCAAGTTAGGTAAACCTTTAACCTGGGATGAATTTTTCCAAGAAGTACTTAAGGGAGAGAACGTACCTACGTTAACTGAGGAGGTGGAGACGCTGAAAAGGCTGGTACTAGAGGACAGGGAGAATTGGAAAGTAAGAGAGTTTGCTTAGACTCTGACATACTTATCGGCTCTTTTAAAGGAGACCCTAGAGGGGCCATAGGTTATTATACTACATGTGTCAACCTTTGTGAGTACTTAAGGGGGATGGGGTTTATAGGGAAAAACGTAGATGGGTTTAAGGTCTGGATTGAGGCCAACCTTACCGTACTGTGTATACACAATAGTCCTTTAAAAATAGCCTCAAGGGTTTATACAGACCTAAGACAAAAAAATTAGTAGAAGACCCAGACCTACTCATAGCTTCCATATGCATAGCAAATAACCTAGCTTTAAGGACTAACAACAAGAAACATTTTAGAAGATTGGAAGAATATGGGCTAAGGCTCATCTGATTTTCTCATGGCCTTAAACCTTGAACCCAGTGCACCTTTCGAGCCCTAGAATTAGCTAGTACAACATTTAGCTATCTTTGATACCATTTTGTGCATTAAGAGTAGCTTTATAGTCCAACTAGCCCTATAATTAATTATATTTGTACATTTATATATTAAATAAAATAAAAAAACAAATTATATTAAATTGACATGTTATCTGTGAAATACTGTAACCCTTCTCTCCTGAGTACTTTATAAATTATCCCGAGTTGCACTTCATCAGTACCTTCTCCTATCCTGGTCAGCCTTACGTCCCTATAAGCCCTCTCGGACTTGCTCCCTTTTGCATAGCCTAACCCTCCCATTATCTGCACAGCTCTATCCACTACCTCAGTCGCTACCTTGGTCGACACATACTTTAAAACTGCGATCCTGCCCTCGTCTTTAAACACGTCCTCGGCCTTAACGAAGGACTTTAACATCGTATTTAACGACGAGAGCTTCGCTACCGCATCTGCGATATACCACTGTATCCCCTGCTTGTCCGCCAGTTTACTACCGAAGAGCTCCCTCTCTTGGGCCCAGCTTATCGCCTCTTCCACAGCCCCTTCGGCTAGACCTATCGCAATGGCAGAAATCGCGACCCTCCCGACTAAGAGCGCGTACTTTACCACCTCCCACCCCCCGTCTACACCTCCAATAACGCTCTTGGCTTCGCACCCGTTAAATTCTACTTCTGCAGTACCCGTCCCCCTATTACCCATGACCTCTATTTTATCCACCTTAGTACAAGGCCCTCTCTCCACTAAAAACGTAGTTATCGACTTCAGTCCTTTATCACCTGTTTTAGCGGCGACAATAAACACGTCAGCATATAGTCCTTGCGTAGTCCACATCTTCTTCCCCTTTATTACCCACCTCCCGTTCTGTCTCTCAGCCCTCGTCCTTATTGAAGCGACGTCACTCCCTCCCTGAGGTTCACTGAGGGCAAAACCTCCGATCAGTTCCCCCTTAGAGAGCTTTTCGACAATTTCCTTTTCGTCCCCGTACACCCTGAGAGGTTCGGTAACCAATTCTCCCTGAGCGTCTTGGATTAAGGCGACAGAACCGCTGGATTTGGAGACCTCTTTTAAAATTAAGCTAGTCTCAAGTAAGTTGAGGCCCTCCGCCATCGGGGCCAGGAACCCCATTTCTCCCATTTTCCTCACCAGTTCTCGGGGGTACCAGTCCTCTCTGTCGACCTTAACAGCTACCGGTTCAACATACCTTTTTACGAATTCCCTTACGGAGGACAACAAAAGTTCACTCATAAATTAAAATTAGAATTAATTATTAATAAATAAATGTTCAAAGTAAACTATATATTGTAATTAACGTAATATAATTTTATGGAAGCCAAGTTTTACGGGCTAGAAAAAGTGATAAGGGAATGGGAGGAAGCGAAAAGAGACCCGGAGAAGTTCTGGGCTGATAAGTCCAAAGTCCTCACTTGGTTCAGGAGACCGGATAAAATAATTGAAGGACAGCCCCCGTTCGAGAAATGGTTCGTAAATGGTTTTCTTAATATTTCTTATAACGCTGTAGACCGTCACTTACCCGATAAAGCAGAAAAAGTAGCTTTTTACTGGGTTAACGAGAGGCTGGAAAGTAAGGCGATATCTTATAGGGACCTATACTGTGAGGTAAACAGAGCTGCCTATGTCCTCAGGGAACTCGGAGTCAAAAGAGGAGATTCGGTATCATTACTCATGCCCAGTATCCCCGAGGCATTGTACTTCTCCCTGGCTGCCCATAGGCTCGGGGCGACTCTCGTGATCCATTATGTAGGCCTGAGTGCTGAGACATTAAGTTATAGGCTGAACGACTGTGATTCAAAGGTCATGGTCGTCGCAAGTAAGGGCTTCAGAAACGGTAACGAGATCAGGATAAAGGACTTTGTAGACAAACTCCTTAATGAGTATAAAACTCCAGTTGAAAAACTGCTGGTAGTTAAGAGGGGGTATGATGACTTTAACGTCAACAGCAGGGACGTAATATATGAGGAGGTAAAACCGAGGGGCAGAGTGGAAGTAGACCCGGTAGCTGTAGAGTCCAACGAGACAGCTACGATATACTATACCTCGGGGACTACCGGGAGGCCTAAGGGCCTGACCCACTCAAATGGCGGGTACTTGGTAGCGTTAAACACGGCATTTAAGTCTATCTTCAGCCCTAAAGGAGATGACGTCTGGTGGACTATATCGGAACTGGGGTGGCCTGTCTGGCCCATGGCTAACGTATACGTAATTCCTGTACTCGGTTTAACGGGGGTGCTATTTGAGGGGTTTGTAGGGTATAAATCCGACCTCTTCTCGAGGATAATTGAGAGGTTCGGGGTCTCCTTGGTCTGGTCTTCGACCACGACCTTGTACACGCTCAAAAGCCTCGGTGAGGAGTCCGTAAAGTCAGGGGACCTCTCATCACTTAGGATGATATTGAACACGGGAGAGCCCCTGAACGTGGGGGCGTGGAAGTGGTTAAGGGAGCACTTACCTGCCGTCTATATCGCCGACGCGTATTGGATGACGGAACACCTCTACCCGGTCGCCGCCACCCCGTTCGGGATAGCGGAAATACCGTACAAGCCTGGGTCTGCAGGCTCAAAGTTCCCCGGGTCAGAGTTTATAGTAGTCGACGATGAAGGGAGACCTTTACCCCCAAAGAGTAAGGGTTACATTGTACTGAGGCCTAACAACCCGGCGTTAGCTAAGATGCATAAAGACCTGAACGGGGAGAAGATGGTCAAGACGTATTGGTCCAGGTTTCAGGGCTACTTTTACACCGGAGATTACGGCTATGTAGATGAGGACGGCTACTTGTACGTCTTAGGTAGAGCTGACGACGTCATAAGTTCCGGTGAAAGGATCGGTACAATGGAAGTGGAGAGTGTAGTCGTAACTCACCCTGCAGTCGCTGAAGCTGCTGCCGTAGGGTATAAAAAGGAGGGCGGAGAGGGGATTTTAGTAGTCGTCGTACCCAAAAAAGGAGTATCGGAAAGCCACCAACTTGAAAACGAGATAAAAGAGTACCTAAGGAACAGCGGGTACATAATTGACAGAGTCGTGTTCGTGAGGAGGTTACCTAAGACTAAGAGCGGTAAGATAATGAGGAGGCTATTAAGGGCGTTGGCGAGAGGAGAGGAAATAGGGGACGTATCAACTCTCGATGACCCTTCAGTACTTGAGGAGTTGAGGAAGGTATTAGCGCAATAGACTTTCACTTTCACGCCCCGGTTAAAGAATTCCTTAACTACTTGGGTGAGTATGCGGAGCCCGCCCTGAGGTACTTTAACGCTAAGGTAGAGGTTAAAGACCTCAGGCAGACCTTAGACGAAATGGAGACTATAGGTATTAAAAGGGTAGTCATACTGCCTATAGACTCTACGACATTTCTCGGGAGGGGGATCCCTAACCGGCTTATAGGTGAGATCAGGGACCCGAGGGTGGTCAAGTTCGTCTCGGTAGACCCACTTAAGCAGAGTGCCCAAGAAGAACTGGAAAAAGCTATAAAGGAAATAGAGCCCCAAGGAGTGAAATTTCACCCCCAGCTGCAGGGTTTCCACCCCTTAGACGAAAGGGCTATGAAGCTGTACGAGGTGGTAGAGAGGCACGGTCTAATAGCTGTTTTCCATACCGGGACTTCGGGGATAGGGGCCGGAGTGAGGTCGGGTATAAGGTTGGACTACGGGAGGCCTATTTATTTTGACGAAATAGCCGTAAGGTTCCCCGAGTTAAAGATAGTCTTGGCCCATTTCGGGTGGCCGTGGACTGAAGAAGCGTTAGCGATAGCTTTACATAAACCTAATGTCTACGTGGATCTGTCAGGTTGGGCACCGAAGTACATACCTAGAGCTGTCTGGGATAACGCTAAGAGGCTCTCCGAGAAATTACTCTTCGGTTCAGACTTTCCTTTAGTAAGCCCTCAGAGGTGGCTTAAAGAATTTGAGGCTATACCCTTAGACGGGGACATAAAGAGGAAGATAATGAAGGGTAACGCAGAAAAGCTATTACGGTAGTTATTCGGGAGGGATTTCCTTATACACTTCCTTTAGTTCTATCCCCTGTCTTTTCCTGACCTTCTGTGCGACAAAATAAACTGTAGACCCTACAATCGGCGGTATCATTATCGTGACGAAGTCGAATACAGTATTTCCCTCAAATATAACACTCCCGAACGGTCTGTCTACGAGGCCGTAGACTACTGACATTATGACCACTAGTACCAAGGACATCAAGGACGCAATAGCCGTGACCATGATCCTCCTGTCCTCTCTCCCGTATTTTATTGACGCTATTGCGACGACCAAGTAGTTCCATATCACAAACCATAACCCATCGACTGCAAAACTGACAGAGTACCCCAAGTACACTTCGATATAGTTGAACAGCATTGAAAGGACTAACGTAAATGTTACCGAGTACACCGGGATCCCTCTCCTTATTTCAGCAAAAAATGAGGGGAGTACTCTATCGAAGGAAAGGGAGAAAAGCACCCTCGAAGAGGCTCCTACATTTATCATTGCATAGAGGACGTACCAGCTTAAGGACGACACCACCAAAAAGAGTACAATTAGGGGGAGGTTTAAGAACGGGTAAACACCGAAAGATAAGAGGGATGACGTGGACAGGGGTAAATCCCAGCCGTTAAGGACGTAGTTTATGTATTGGGCTTTCCCGAACAAGCGTTCTATCCCTATTACTAAGAGGAGGGCCAGTAAGGTAGCTACGGCATAAGATATCAGGTACCCTGCTAGGAAACTTTTCCTGCTCTTTTTTATCTCTCCTGCAAAGAAGGCAGGGGCGTTCGCGAAAGCAAACATTGATAATACAAACATAGAGGACAAGGAAAGGGTCTGTGCATTGAGGTTTAGGTCAGAAGCGACTGCGTGGCCTCCTGCACCGAATAGACCGCCCAGCATTATTAAGGTCCCGATAATCTGTAATACCGTGAGGTACCTAAACGTCTTTACAAAGACCTTTTCAGATATAGATAACGCAAAAATAGAGAGTATTACTACTGTCGTAACGGAGAAGAGGTAAAGCGGAGTGGAGAGGATAGAGCTAGCTACGGCAAAAAGGGCCTTGTCCCTTAACACGTACCCTAAGGACTGTAGCCCGGGTACTATCACCATAAGGACCTCAAGCATTGCCAGGACGGGGAACCCCATGGAAAAAGCCATCACCAAGGACATCCCTAAGATAGTCCCTGCGTAAGGGCCTAAAGCCCTTGAGACAAACACGTAGTCTCCTCCAGACCGCGGTATCAGGACGGTAAGGAGGTAATAGTTTAGGACTAAGGGGGTCATGAGGAGTGCACCTAGGAGTACTGATACTGTCCAGCTGGCCTCGGGGAGGAAGGCTGACACGAACAGGGGGTAGGCTACTCCAGCCGCGGGCCCTAAAAATGAGAAATTAAGTGCAAACGCGTCAAACGCGTTAAATTCCCTCACAAACCCAGACGACTCCCTGAGGAATTTCATAAGAGCAAGGATTTGCCCAGTATCTTAAAAGTTTTTCCTTGGTGCGAGCACTAGAAGCTAAGTTATTTGTGAAAAAGCATAAGGAGATAATAGAAATAAAACCGAAACACCCTAACTTTTTTGGGTCGTCCACGTCTCCCCTTTTGTTAAGTCTGTAATTACACGGTTTTGATAAGTGTCCTATGCGTAACTTAGTGGTTAAAAACTTAGTCTGAGAAGTAATTTTTATGTTAGGGCTTTTGGCAAGTCACGGGTCTCCTACTATCTTGACTGAAGAGGTGGAGTGGAAAAAAGAATTACAAAGGATAGGTAAGGAGATACGCGAGACTTATAACCCCGGTGTGGTGCTGGTCTTTTCTCCCCATTTTATTTCATGGAGTAATGAAAATTTTGTGGAGATAGGAAATAAACTTAGGTGTATCCAGGACTTTTACGGGTTCCCTGAGGAGCTATACAAGTTCTGCTATGAAGCTGAGAACGACGTGGAGTTAGCGGAAACCCTCAGTTCTTTCTTGACCCCCGACAGTAGGTGGGGCCTAGACCACGGGGCGTGGATACCCCTTTACTACATGTTCCCGGAAGGGATAAGGGTAGTAACAGTATCTATAAGTAACAAAAGCCATGAGGAACATTACCAGCTGGGGAAAAGGATAGGTGAGGTTCTTAGGGACTCCGGTAGGAGGCCTCTGGTGCTGGCGACTAGTTCTCCGACCCACAGGCTTGACCTATACTACCTTAGTGTAAGACCGAGACCTACCATGTTCGACTTAATCCTCCAAGACCTTATCGACGGGGGGAGGTTTGACGAAATAGTAAATGCTTACAAGGTCTATGCTAAGGAGTTTAAGGAAGCGATGCCAGAAGGTGAGCTAAAAACCCTTGATATGCTTTTAGGCGTAGTACAGCCCAGCAAGGGAAAGGTTATCGCTTATGATACTCCTTGGCCCGGAGTGAGTATGATGTTGGCTAGTTTTAATTCATGACTTGTTGAGGAACGCGTCTAAGAACTCCCTTTCGCTCTGGTCAAACTTAACTTGGCGGTCACCGTGGACGTATTCCCAGACCTTTACGGCAGAGCTCAGTACGACCCCTTCACCGAAGTGCCTAACTATCCCCATGAGGTGCTCGCACGAGCCTACCAGTACCCCACTCGCGTCCCCTTCATAGATCACGCCTTTAGAAGTTAGGGCGAATTGTGATACGTCATAGTGGTTCTTAATGGCAAAAAGGAAGCTTAGGGAATCAGCCACGTATCTATCACCTATTGACAGTCTCATACACCTGACTAATCCTCCGAAATCGAATGTCTGGACGGGTAACATTAATTATATAGTTGTCTTGGAATACCATTTTTATTAGACAGCCTATGTTAAGGTCGACAATCCGGTACTATCGATTTAGAGAAAGATGGGTATTACGCACGTCATACAGCGAAACCGCTTATAAAAAATAGAGGTTTGGGCTTCATTGGATTTCATATCAATCCTTAGACTTCGCCAGAGTCACGGGGCATAGCTCCACTCATTCCCCTCCGCCCTTTAGCGGGATAACCAAAGACTTGCACCCGCAGAATGTCACGTATGGGGGACTCGCACACCTTGAGGTAGATGTCCAAGTGCGCGTTTAACCGCCCAAAGTATACCACACCTCTAACACCTAAAAGTCCTACTTACCTTTCGGGAACCTCATCCGTATCTGGGGCAAGACTTGGAAGTGAGATGGGACTTCACTTCCTCAACGAGAGAACCGTAAAGAGGAGCCTTATGTTTTAGTGCACGGTGAGTAGTCCTCCGTGCAGTCCTCGATATCTTCCTAAGGGGATCGTATGTGTCCTCAAACATTGACCGTTTATTTTACTCCTCAACAGCAAACAAAGTCGTGGGATAGATCCATAGTTTTCCTCGTTTTTCTTAAGTAAACTTTCCTCGCAAATTCTTAGCCTTCATCGGATTTCTCTAAGGGGTCAAAGTCCCTCATTTCAAACTCCTTTTAATCGCTCTTCCTTAATTTTCTCAGGGCTTAAGTATATTTTCTCTATAGGCAACAGACTTAACGTAATAAGTGTTATGACCCGTGAGATAATGGACGTCTCGCTTAAACCAATATTGAAATGGTACGGTGCGGTACCGGATGGAGATAAAGGTGAACTCTTTACCTTTCATCGCTATGTGATAAGTGTCAGGTGTACTAGTAGAGGAGGACATATAATTGTTAACTCTATAATTTGTTTTCACTTGTTATTTTTATACTCGGTTCATGTCTATAACGTATTCCCGGTGTTTTAAGTGAAGTCGTTTTTCCTTACCCCTTTAGGACCTAAAATTGCAGTTTTATTACTTAAAGCTTAGAACTAATATTTTTTTTAGAGTTATTTTCCCTCTCTAATTTCCTCAGAAAGGTTATTTACCCCTATCATATAAAAGGGGCTGTCCCTTTTTTAAAATAAGTTGATATGCTAGTTCAGGAATTGTACCTTTCATGACCTAATTAATAGTGTCTAATTGGCATATATCCTATGGGATACTTAGAATATGCATTAAAACCTCTCCTCAAAAAGTGGGATATGTACCTGATGGTTGGAGGGAAACTTTACGGGTCTACTACGGTCAATAAACCCCTTTCAGGTAAGCTAATAAGCGTGGATAAAGAAAACCTTGTATTTAAAATAAAAATAGGAGGAAAGGAATTCTCGTCGGTGACTCCCAAGGAGTGTACGTCGGCATCCAACACTATATACGACTACGTTTTGGGAAAATCCTTTCAACCTATGGAGAGGGTAAAGAGCAGAAAGTTAAAATAAATATAACGTGAGCGGAGGTGTAGGGCCATGATAAATTATTATGAGGGACAGTCCCTTATTATTTACCTTATTATCATCATTTACATAGGTGCCAGGAGGCTTAGGCCTAGGAAGTTTAGGAAAACAAGGATGTACTTATGGCCGGTAATATATGTGCTTTTGATATTATTCTTCTCTTACCAGCTAGACCCCCTCGTTTTACTCCTTTTACCCCCTCTAGGTGCCGTAGGATATATTACAGGGTATAGGTTACTGCAAAACAATGAAATAAAATTCTTCTTCAAGGACGGGACTCTCTTCTATAAATGGCCTTATAGCATAACGTTAACGTGGACAGCACTTTATATTTTTAGGATATCCTTAGAATTTTTTGCACTAAATAGTATAACTATAGCGATAATAGACCTCGTACTCGCATTTAATACCGGGATATTAATTTCAGCGAGTGCAGTAACATTAAAAGAGGCTCAAAAGTTTATTGGCGAGTCTAGATAGTCGTCGCGGACTAAATATGCTAAAGTCTTCATTTGTGCTGCTAGCGGTAATTAAATTCTTGGGTAAGACAAGATGATAACCGAATTAACGGGAGAGCTACGAACTGGAAGCGGTAAGGAAGGGGGTTTACACCAAGTGCAAGTAGTACCGGCTATAGGCTAATTATTTACCTTATCTTTTTCCCTACGTTAAACCAAAGCACACAAATATATAACCTTACTCTCTGACCTATGCTGAAATTTCGCTATAACTGGTATATTTATAAGTTAATAAATACGCGCCTCCAGACCAATTTTCCCGAAAAGGGGCGAACTGTACTTTCTTGGTAATATATACGGGGTAACCTGCGAAACATTAAAGGTGATGTTAAACTGACACCTCTGTCCGGGGTTTATCTTATACTAGACCGACTTAGCGTTTATCCTATTTTCTGCCATGTAGAGGACTATTGAGGTTAACCCGGCTAAGGAGGTAGCTACTAATAACGGGACAAATAACTGGGGTTCCGCAAAGAGGAGGAACTTCAGGGAAAACAGGAAATACGGTATTATGAAGAGCGGGTTCGGTCTGTCATGGTAGGCCCTGTTGGGGAAGGTAAGTGAGATTATGAGGGACACCAAATACCACCCTAAGAAATTAGTCACCGGGATGCCGAACCATTCCAAGGGCGAAGGTGCCCAGGTCCAGAAATGAGCCGTGACCATTATGGGGTCGACAGACAAGTCTATTATGACCATCATTAAGGGGAAAAAAGCCACTTTATACCTTTTTGGGAAGTCCATTATAGCTAAGTAAGATATAAAACTGAATAGCCCCCAGCCTAAAATGACGAATATTGGGACACCTAGGATATAAGGTGGAAAGTTATATTCATAACGGCCAAAAGGGATCCCCGTGTGTATCCCTAACTCCTCGGAGAGGAACCCTACTATCATTGAAACTAAGAACACTGTTATCGCGTCTCTCCTCTTCATAGAGATCAGGATAAGCGAAATGACCGATAAGAAAAAGAAAACTATGAGTATCCCATCCAAAATTATCCCTAAAACCAGAATGATAAGTGAGGCCAGTTGAACTTTATTGATGTCCCATTTGACCATGAGGTGTTATCGACGCGGGTATTTTTATTTTTAAAGGGGTTTAGCCTATTCTAAACCGAGAAGGTATAGTAAGGTTTAGTTTAAAGTGCAACAGAGCCCCTTAAGGGACTCGGCGTGTAGAAGTTGCACGACCTCCTTTAGTCCCTACGGATATAAAATAAAGCCGGATAGTTACTCCAATTTATAGAGAAAAATCTTAATGTTTGGAGTAAGGACGGGGCTAAAGATAGTAACGGGTAGGTTACAGAAGTAGTATCTCTGGTTAACGTGGGGCTGAAAGTGAAGAGCCCAATATACAAGTACCGGAATCGACGGCTAGACTACTCGGATTCAATTGCCGGAAATGCTGTAGGGCAAGCTATAGCTACACCCGTTCAAGACACAAATGAGGCGACTTTTAACCTCACATGTCCTAATATTACTTAATGATCTTACATAGTATAAGGAAAGAACTGGAACCACTAAACCAACAGATAATAAACCACCAAATTTTAAGGGGTGCAGAGGAAGGGAGACTGAAGAGGACTGTTATAGAAGCGTTTGTGGTCAACCAGTGGTACATAGTGAACCACGATTTAAGATCTATCTCTATCGGTCTGTCAAGGAGCTCTAATATGGTAGAGCTGGACTTATTTAAGGCCCTGCTTGATGGGGACTACAGTGCACTCAAGGAGTTAATAAAGCTCATGGGGGAACTGGGAATTGAAGTGAAGGATCCCGTAACTTTTAGGGTATTACCGCAGGCTGTAAGCTATACCCATTACCTAGCCTGGTTGGCCAACTATTCAAGGCCGGTGGAATTCCTCTTTGCCATGGTAATTAACCTCCCGGTATGGAGTTACGTCGTTACCAAGTTTGGCGACTCCCTGAAGGAGAATTACGGGATAAAAGAGACGGGGTTTTTTGATGTCTTTAAGGTATCTTATACCGAGATTGAAAATAAAGTTGATGAACTGGCTGAACGGGAAGAACCGGACAGGTTAAGGGCGATCAGTTACATAATTCAGGACTATGAGAGGAGGTTCTGGGACGCGATATATCAAGAGTGAGGGACAGGGTGTCAGAAAAATATACGGGCTGTCCCCCCAAGTAGAAGTGCTAAGCTTTCTTTTTTGAAGAGCCCGTATAAATGGGCCAGCAGGGCCTATAGACGAGAAAGTGTTGGATCAGCACAGAGCTAAGGTATAAATCCGATAAGATGAATCGAAAAATTGTAAAGTCACGAGTTGGTGGTTATGACGTAACGTAGAGGTATAAATGAAGTGTGTTATTTTGCACATTCTTCTATGAAGGCTATTACATAACTATATTCCCTTGCTTCGGTCTCGGGGTCAGATAGTGAGTGCCCGCTATCGTTCACTAAGAGTAGTACATCATTACCTATCTTTCTAGACCGGGCTACATACTTTAAGGCATGTGCAGGGTGGACCCTATCATCGTTAATACCGGTATGAACGAAGGTCTTTGGAAGCCCTTTCCTCAGGTTATGATACGGGCTATATGAAAGGAGGTAGTCCCTAAACTTAGGGTCATCCGGGTCACCGTACTCCTCAAGCCAATACTTACCCACGTACATCTTGTGGTACCTCAACATGTCTAATACGGGGTGGGATATCACTGCGCAGTCTATGAGGTGAGGCGTTTCATTTAGTACAGCACCCACCAATAGCCCTCCATTGCTGCCACCAAAGGCAACAGTCTTCCCTCCCATAGCCTTGACCACTCTAAGGAACTGTTCAAAGTCACGGAACACATTTTTCTTATTTAACAACATTCCCGCCTTATGCCACTCTTCTCCGTTTTCGTACCCTCCTCTCAAGTTGGTGACTAGGAGGGCATAACCCTCGTCGAGTAGCACCTTTAGCCCCTTAGGAAAAGTAGGGAGGAGTGAAACCCTGAACCCACCGTAACCGAGGACAATTACTGCCTTTGGGCTCAGGGTCTTATATACCAAATACCCGTGTAATAATACATCGCCCTTCACGTAAATATCCGTAACGCTGACCTCCTCCTTTTCCATTTCGATCAGTTTCTCCTCTGCTCCGACGCCATTGACCACTCTCCTCTTCGTCACCTTAGAAGAGTAAGTAAATGAGGTCTCCAAGACGAAAAGCGTAGTTCCTTTTCCGTCCATCATTATAATGTGGTCGTGAGGTTCCTCACCTATTTTTCTCCCTTGAAAGTCATAAAACTGGATAGGCGTACTGTAGTCCTTAATGACGGATGCCGCGACAAAGCCATCTCCCCCTGCTACTGAATTCACGGGGTGGTCAAACCGTATAACTATATTTCCCATGACCACACTATCGTTCTTTAGGTACACCAGCCCACCCTTGTAATCGATTACTTCTATCACTTCTCCCTCATCTGCTTTCTTGAGCTTATCGAAGCTTTCACCTATATAGAGTTCCGAATACCTCCACCCTTTCATTTTGGTTAAAGTAAGTGTTTCCCCGAAAGAGTCCACAGATATTAGTTCGCCAGGTTTCAGTTCCTTACCGTAGACTATATCGTTGCCACAGAAGACCCTCTCAGTAGGGTATTCCCCTCCGTCAGGAGGAGCACCGTCCCTATAACTTTTTACGTAGCACAATTCATTATTATAATAAAAGGGCTGATAGGAAAGCTCACCAAGATCTTTCCAAATTTTTCCCTCCTCAGTTAGGATAAGAGTCCGAGTGACGTCGCTACCTTTCTTTCCAATACTGACACCTAGCTGTTTAGTACCCCTAACCTTCCATATTTCTGTTATAACTTCATCTCCTTGAGCTGAATATATCTCGTTATCGCCTATCATAACTAATCTCTTCTCGCCGTAGATGAGGACTGCTGCTCTTTCATCGTCAAAAGCAAATATCTGCCTGACAGTGGGTTTCTTGAAGTTGTCAAGTACGTGGGGGTAGACCTCGTCAGCTTTTTTTGCAAGTTCCTTCTTCGTCCTCTCATTCTCTTCCTTTATAAACTCCTCCGTCCTCTTGTCATTTAAGTCCTCCAAATAAGCAAACTCGTCTTCCATACAAGTATAAATAAACAACATTCATTAGTATTATTTTTATTAGTATAATTAGTAATAAGAAAATCTCATTACTAAAGTGAGGATTAGGGTGCGTAAAGCCTCGTTAAGGGAATAGATAGCCCAATACTTATATGTCCCTTTGTCGAGACATTTTTAACGACGTTAATGACGCTCTTCCCAGGTCAATTGATGGCTTAATGGGTTTTAGGGGAGAGTACCTGCCATCATTTCTCTTTCATCGGATCTTGAGGTGCCTTGTGATAGTGCCCCACTTTCTAGAGTGGGCATCTGACCCACTTGTCTGTCCGCCAAATGTAGTCTCGAACCGGTGGTGGGAACGGTGAGCCCTCCGGAAGGGAATCCTCGTATCTTCTGGGGGGAGTCAGATCAGTTACTAGGTAGATTACGGAAAAAAGCCCCGTAATAGTCTATGTTAAAATAACTCCGCGGGTTTCCAGTCCTTTCGCGTTTAAGAAGTCGTAAAAGGACTTGTCCATAGTGAGCAAGGGTAGTCCGGTACTCTTATAAGCGGAGTAAAGGATCGCATCGAATATATCGTTCCAGCCCGTGTTTATTATTTGAAAAACGGTGCTTATATCGGTCTGGTCTAACGGGATCAGTCTCACATTAGCAGTTATGTATGACAAGCCTTTAATCACGTCCTCAGGGACTTCCTTTATTTTTAACTTTTTTACTTCCTTAATTATCACCGCTATGAGTTCAGTCAGCATAAGTGAAGGGTAATATAGGCTTTTACCCTCTAAGAGGTCTTCTTTAACACACCTGACTTTTACCCCTACGAATGGTAACAAGAACAAAGTGTCAACTATTAATTCCGAGAGCTTTGCTAACCTCTTCTCCAACCTCTTCTACCTCGTCCGGGTCGACCTCAGTCCAGTACTTGGAGGGTTTCTTAAGGGGAATAAGCTCGATTTTATCTCCCTCCTTTAAGACTAAGACCATCTTATCCCCCTCCTTGAGGTTCACTTTTTCGGTCACAGATTTAGGGATGTAAATGGCATTCCTTTTCCCTACTCTGACTATTATTTCCATAAGATTATTCTGATAGGTCTGATTAATAAGCGTTGTCTGATCCAGTAACCCCTGTCGTCCATTCAAAATCTGAGTTAGGCAAAATTATTACTGTAAGAGCGTAACAATTCGGGTAGTTTTATGGACACTGACGCTGGTATACTTTTTTCTATCCTATCTCTTCAGGATTTATAATCGTCTCTTCAGGATTTATAATCGTCCTAGGCAGGCCTTTACCACGATAACGGGTACTTACATGAGTATTAAAAATTTTTACTAAACGACATTTTGCTCGAAAGGTCACGATGAGGTAAAATTTTAAACTCGAAAACCGCTCCGTGTAGTTATCTTAGCCTTTCATAGAGGACTTCCTTTACGGGGCCGTCGCTTTATTCTTAAGTCTTATTTAGGTCAAAGAGAACGACGTATCAGTAGACATTTACCGTACATAACCTACGTCAAAATTTAAAATATAATTTACCGTACTATAATTCCACATTATAGTTTAGACCCGCTTTTAGACTAGACCGTGCATAATAGCATAGACTTAGTAAAAAACTGTTAAAGCTGAGGACTATTAATACTATCAAGGACAGAGTTTACGGCAAAGTAGGGATGTAATGGCGCTTGACATAATAGGTATCTCTTGATCCAAATATGGTGCTTTTAAGCGATCGGTTAGGGTGCGTTTAAAAACGTAAACTAGTTTAGGTAGTAATACTATATATATATGAGAAAAGTGGGTAAATAGTCCTTGCTACTACTAATCTCTTCTGAGTAATGTAGGTATTTTCAATATCTAGTATAAACCATAAAGTCTACTAATAACAAGATTGTCAAAGCTTAAATATTAGTTCTGAGACATCAACGCGAAGTAAAATGGTTCTAATATGCCCATATTGTGGCAATACTAACCCAGACTATGCCTTAGTGTGCGGTCGCTGCGGCAAGCAACTAGTACCGTCTCCACAGCAAAGTAACCCAGTAACGGCCCCTTATCCCCAGCAGTATACGCCGAACCAGTTACAACCGAACTCGGGCGAGGAAGTTGCCTTGTACTTTATCCAGATAGCTGGGGCGGGTCGTTATTTTGACCCGGTAAGTGTCCTGTTAACTGACAGGAGGGTTCTGAGTTCAAAAAGCCAACTTCTCAAAAACGTAGCTATTAGGAGCGCTGGTCAAGCAGCAGGTGGTATAATAGGAAGGATGATAGCGGAATACATAATCCGTCGCAGAAACATAAATAAGGTAAGGGAGGTCTTGTCAACCATACCCCCTAACGAGATCATAAAGGAGTTAAGGGTGCCCATTCAACTTGCCCCACAACTGGAGAAACCGCGTGAGATCCCATATGAAAAGATAAAAAAAGTAACAATAAGGCCAACAAAATCACGGAAAAACTCAGCTACTACGGGAACAGTAGTCAATTTTATGGGTTCCCGCTCAATCGAGTTATCGATTGGGATACCACTCGTAGACCCCCAGCACGCGGCTAACATGATTTATAATACACCCTTAAGGGACAGAGTGGAGATAAGAGGGGCCCCTTAAACATTGAAAAGGGTAACGGTAAGTTAGACTATATTTTCACGTTACCGAACTAGATAAAAGGAAGTTTTTAAGGGCCTTATGACATATCGTCCTCAAATTTTATAAGTTTCTATATAATAAGACAATCTGGAAACATTTCAGGATTAATATTATGTTTTTTGACCGTGTTAAGCTAAGTGTGCAAAATACATTTCCTTGTCTAAGTTTGTGCCGTTTATGTGTAAGGAATTCTTAGCGAAAATTTTTAATACTCATATAAGCTACCCGTTATCATGGTAAAGGTCTGCCCTAACTGTGGTACTGTAAACGACGACCTAAGCCAGTATTGTGTCAGATGTGGTTACAGGTTCCCCCCGCAACCAGCGACATATTCTCCTCTACCCCCTTATATACCACCAGCTGGGTACCAACCCTACGGTAGGAAAAAGAGTAAAGCACCGATAATAGGAGTAGTCTTGGCTATTATAGTAATCGTCGCGATAGGCGGGTACTTGTATTACAAGGGTATATTTACACCAGACAAGGGTATATTTACACCAGTCAGGGCACCAATGCCCCCTTCCACTGGTATAACTTTTACTAGTATAATTAAAGCGCCCGTGCCCCCTTCAACTAGTAGTAGTTCGGTTTACATAGGGTCAATATCCTTACCTGGTAAGCTCCCGATCGGGATTACCTACGACCCCAGTAACGGGCATTTGTATGTCGCAAACACAGGATCTGGGACACTTTCTGTAATAGACCCCTCGACCAACCAAGTGATAGGAAATATCCCCCTAACTCCATTTGTGAGGTGTATCGCTTATGACTCCTCTAACGGTTACCTATACGTTACGGAGTTTTATGATAACTCAGTCCTAGTAGTTAACCCCTCTATAAACCAAGTTATAGGCAAAATAAAGGTAGGTAATTCGCCGACCGGTATAATATACGACCCCAGTAACGGGTACTTATATGTGACTAATAGGGGGTCTAACACCGTTTCCGTCATTAACCCTTCCACAGACCAAGTCATAATAAACATACATGTGGGAGTGTGTCCGGTAAGACTAACTTATGACCCCATTAACGGTTACATATACGTGACAAACTTCGGCTCCAATGACGTATCTATCATTAACCCTTCCACAGACCAAGTCATAGGGGAAATAAGAGTGGGTAGCGAGCCAGCGGGAATTGTCTACGACCCCAGTAATGGGTACCTATATGTGGTAGACTTTGGATCAAATACGGTCTCCGTAATTAACCCCTCTGTAAACAAAGTCATAGCTAGTATAACCGGGATTAATTGTGCCTTTGGTATTACCTACGACCCCAGTAACGGGTACATATACGTGGCTGGTAGTGAAGTTTATGTCATTAATCCCTCAACCAATGAAGTAATAGAGGGCATAGCGATAGGGACTACGTCATGCGAGATCGCCTTTGACCCCAGTAACGGCTACTTATACGTGACTAACCATAATTCCAATACAGTCACCGTTATTGGGACAAGTAAAGTTACCATGTCCACGGAAGATATGGTCACCGTATTAGAACAAGTGCCCACTGTTCTAAGAGCAGTTGGGTCGAGCCCGTTGCCTAATATCGTAATGCGCGTAATACTTTAAGGTAACTGATTAAACAAGTTAAAGTTTTTTAAAGGAAAAAGTAAGGAATAACCTTATGCCCCGCTAATATGTGAAATTGATAGAGACTGGATGTGGGCGTTCTCTTTTCATTAACGGTGTAAAAAAGTCCGCGGAAAAGGACTAATATTATGAATCCCTTGTACGCCCGGTCACGGGCTTAACGGGCCTGAAGACCGTCTTAGTAGTCAACGGGGTGACGGTATGGATGTGCTGAAGTGGAAGGGGGATATAGTGGAGCCCCGGCCAGTGCACCTTCGAGCTAGAGAATGGCATGCTGTCATGCCTGAACAATTCCTCCCTTTAAGACCCGAGAGCAGTCTACGACCCTACGCAGTCCCTCTTAAAGGTGCATAAGTTCAACGTGATAAAAATAGGCTACGGGGGACTTAACTTAAACGAGGAGTTCTATAAGACCGCTAAGTACATTGCCAAAAAGGCTTTGCTGGTAGCGGGGACTATTGTTAACCGAAAGGGGACGCTTGTAAAAGATAAACAGTAAAATAAAGTGCGGGACTACATGGTCACGTACTTCGCTAACGTCTCGAAAACGTTAACTTCACACGTGCATAAAGGGGCTTCCACGGGTTTGGGAGTCTACGAATTACAGTTATTAAACTAAAACTTCACAAAGTCAAGGTTAGTGCTTGCCCGAACACGGGGCAGGTCATGATGCCAGGCGAGAATATTATAGAGTCTTCCCGAGTCACAGCTCATGTTAAGTGTGGCGACCGGAGGATTCCTCTTAGCGGCTTTCGTCATCTCCGTGGTCTTAGTTCCTTTTGGGTTAGCGTAATTTACCCGACTATACCCTCTCTGCAAGGGAAAGTTATTGCCTTCTCGTTAATCCCGGGTCTGAGTGACACACTTGTTACGCCTCTTCAGCGAGGACTATAGCAGCCTTGACTAAGGGTCTACTACCGAAGACAGCACCTCGCTCATTATGATACTACCCCTAGGATATTTGCAAATTACAATCCCTCTGTACGGATCAGTTTTTTCTAAAGAAGCTTCTTTAAAGAAAACTTTACATAGCCCTATTATTTCCGCAAAATCCCAGAACTTCAAGTCTATGACAACTCTGTTTCCGCTAACTAAATCTATGTAAACTCTCCTAACTTTTCCTTTAATCTCGTCATAACCTGCATGTATTGAAACCACTACCTTATTATCGGTTACCTTTTCTACTAAAACTTGCTTATACCCCCTATTAATGACGGACAAGAACGTGTTCACGCCTTGGATTAATAAGACCCCGTCTTCTTTCAGGCTTAGAGACGCGGAAGAGAGGAACTTAACCATATCTAAAGTTGAAAAGTGTGGGTGAGAATTACCGTACATCAAAATTACATCTGCCTTAACCCCTAACTTATGGACCTCTCTCGCGTCTAGGACACGGGTCTCAGCTTCCAGACCCAATTCTTTCCTCGAGAACTCCTTTGCTTTCTCTAACGCCTTTTCCCTTAAGTCTGTAATGACTAACCTGCTCACCTTAAAATTATTATCCATCAACGACTTAGCCAGTGCAATACCACCTATACCCGTCCCCCCGGCTACTTCTAGGACTGTATAATCTTTTGCAGGGAAATCTAGACGTCTGAAAAGCTTTATAGCCTCTTCAAACCTCCTCTTGCCTATATCACTGTCCATATCTTCTTGCCATTCTATTAGCTCAAGGATTTCAGATAACTCTTTTCCAGTATCAGACGCCATTAGAAAACTTTAGTTAACTAACTCAAAAATAAATATTTTCTCCGTTAAATAGTGCCTTCCACGCGTCCTTTGCGAATTATAATATTCTCCTTTGAATTAGTATAATTCAGTGTATATATGGTCCAGTATACGTAGAATCGTTCTGTATAGACTAAATTATACTTGGTCAGTTCGTAAAGGACAACAGGAGCTTTAGCCTGAAGTATATACATTCACTATGAATATGATGAAGGACTTGCCCTTTAGCGCCTGACTAAGTATATAACCTCATTATAATACGCTTTTTTATACAGTGTCACGTATTAATACCGTCATGCCTATTTAATGTGATAACCTCATTCTATCCAGACAAATAGAGTTTCCAAGAGAGTCGTGAAAGGTTCTGCCTCTACTTATAACCTCATTAACTTGTCCAATACCTCCTTAGCCTCCTTACTCCTCCCTAATTCGGCGAGGGTTTCCGCTATCCTCTTTATCAATACTTTCAAGTCGTCTATTGCGTCTTCCCTATCAGCATAATCGCTCGCCCCTCTGTATAACCCGTTATACGCATATCTGTGCAGTTTTAACGCTAAGGAGTTAGTACCGACGACGTCTTTATATCCTAGCTCTTCTAGCCTCCTAGCTATGCCGTTAAGGCCGGTAGTGGGAGCCAAGAACCCCGCCTTGGTATACCACTCCTTCTCCTTCTCATTCCTCGGCATTTTGTCTAGGTTTATTGAGACTAAGACACTGATTATTGCCTTCCACGCCATAAACGCCTTTTGAGAAGCGTTCCTGCTATAACCCCTTTTAAGGAGCTCCACTGCGAGGTTTAGCTCTACGATAGCCTCCTCTAGCCTAAAGTTAATGTAGCCTTGGAGGTCCTTAACTTGAGGTACTGCTCCCTCTCCCATAAAAACAATATTATCTCACTCAAGTATTTTAACTTGACCTGAGTCAAGGGGACGAAAGTCGCATTCCCTAAGAGGTCTGTAAAATTACACGCGTCGAGTCCCCTGAAGCGCCTACGTCGCGGTAGACTTTAAATGTTCACATAAGATTGAAAGCCTAGCCCTTCAAGGCGGGGGGAAGTAAAAAAAGGAGTACGACGTAGCGATTGTAGTTATGTCAATAAGGGTAGACGAAAAGTTAAAGAGAGTTAGAGGAGCCGGTAGACCACGGAAAGTCAATGAGGGAGTTTTTAGGGATCTGGTAAAAAAGGAGAAAAGGAAGAGAGAGCCAGAGGTAGCAGATAGGATAAGGGAAGTACGTAAGTGGCCGATGCACATCATTTCCTCTTTGCTTTGTGCATCCTTTCAAAGTTAGCCCAAAGCCATTCAATACCTTTACGGATGCGAGAAAAATCAGTCTAACTCAAATGCAATTCCAGGTAGGATCTCGTCTTGTTCGGGAATCGCGGTAAACATATCAGAGCTCCCAGAGACGTCGTAGTATTGGTGGGGGATGAGGACCAATGCTGTGACTTGCCTTTCTACATACCTCGTGATACCACCTTTGTGTACCAAGACCTCCTAAAGGAATTGTAGTTCTATATAATTGAAAGTTGAGTTGTAAGGCCTCTCATTAGGCACATTTACGGGTACAAGTGTTATGAACTCAGGGGTATTAGCGTTTAGGGCTGTAACATTAGGAATTAAAAAACTTAGGAATAAAAAGGGTCTCGGGTAAAGCGAGCAGCGGTTTACGTAAGATCCTTACATACGATACGTTTTTATTAGATAAGTCTATAACGTTAACATTTCCTAATCGAACAGTTAGGATGTGATGCATAGCATAAACACGGAGCAGGAGTATTAATGTGAATATTAAAAGTAAATCTCAACTGTCACGATTTTTCATGATAAATACTACTTATAGGTTAATAACGACATCGTGGACACGATTAATTCTTATACCCTGAAGAGTATCGTTCCCGTACGTCAATCACCTCTAAAACCCATCCCGATAAAAATTCCTTCTTTAACCCCCAGTCCCCTTTACTCTAAAGTAACTTTGGATCAACCCCTGAAAGATAATAATTACCATAACACAGGGAGCAGAAAAAGGAGAAAAACCGCATAAAAAATGGCGATTGCTTTTCAGGAGTTGCAGTAGGTTTATTCCACTACTTGTTAGCCGTCAACAGTCTCTCAAAACGTAATGACTTCATACCCTTGGTTGACGTAATAGCCTACTCTCTCTCCGGCGGGCATAAGTGATATTCCCATGTTTTCTAAGTGAGGTTTTATATTCATGTTCTGGGCTACACCTATACACGCCGAGTCTATGACCTTATTTTGGAGAAGTTCTTGGAACATGTCCTTCAGTTCACCTTCGAGTTGCACTAACCTTTTCTGGCTCGGTCCGAAATAAATTATCTTCATGTCATCGAATCGCTTGCTCTTGTACGAGTTATAAGCCATCCTCATAGCTAAGTCGAATTTAACGTCGTCTGACATTATTAAAAACAAGGTCTTTGTCATGGTGAGTAAAAACTATTACGTGTAGCTTAAAAATTTTGTCTCAGTAAAATTATTACCCATTAATTTTTAATCAAAAACTCGCTATATTATAGCCCGCCTGAGGAATCTGGGCAGTTATTAAAGAGGGTTATAAGCAAAGGCGACAGCCCCTTGCTAAGACGTGAGGTTTCCTAACCATGTCGATGACAAAAACCTTGTAACCGCGTCGGGCTTAGCGGTACTGGAGGAACCGTTATACCGCTGTGCCTTCAGGGCCCCGAGGCATTTCACGTCGAGTTGACCACTCTTGTTGTCCATAGAGAAAAGCGTCTTCTTAGCTCGTAAAGACGCGTAAGGAGTCCGAACGTAGGCGTCGGAAAGCCTTTACGGCTTTATTTAACCGTTGACACGGTAAAGACGTTATTGAAAATAGTATGCTTAAACAATTTATATTTTTCCTCAAAAAGCTTTAATATCTTTTACAAGAATCTTATGTTGTGTTTTTTATGAAAGTTGCTATAATTGGTATAGGTTGGTACGGCTTTAGGCCCTCAGTAAGAGAAGCGTCTTTCAGGGAGATGATGTACGAGGCTGCAGTAAGGGCTTATGAAGATGCTGGCGGGATAAACCCGAGAACCGATGTAGACACCTTCATATCATGTCAGGAGGACTTTTGGGAAGGGATATCAATATCCGATGAATTCGCTCCCGACCCGATAGGTGGGGCAATGAGGCCTACTATGACGGTATCAGGTGACGGGCTACAAGGGGTAGTCCACGGGATAATGCACATAACGTCCGGGTTAGCTGATGTTACGGTAGTGGAAGCCCACGCGAAGCCCAGTGATATACTCACAATGGACAGCATAACCGAGTTCGCCTACGACCCTATTTACGGGAGGATAAAGGCAAAGAACCCCCACTTTTTAGCTGGTCTAGACGCGGTGAAGTTTATGAAAAAATATAACGCGACAAGGGAGGACTTAGCGAGAGTAGTCGTTAAAAATAAAGGTAACGGCTTGAAGAACCCGAGGGCTTCCTTCGCGTCGAAGCTTTCGATTTCTGATGTACTGAGTAGAGAGTATAGTGTTTACCCCCTATCTGACCTCGACATAAGTAATTATGTGGACGGGGCTGTCGTCCTGGTTCTCGCGAGCGAAGACGTAGCGAGAAAGTTTACAGACACACCGGTATGGATAGAAGGTGCGTACTTCGCCTCCGATTCGTCTATGGAGTTCTCGTCCTTAGGTGACGCATTATACACTAAAATAGCGGCAGACAGTGCCTATAAAATGGCGAAGATCCACTCCCCTAAAAACCAATTTGACTCAGCCTTCGTAGACGACACTTATAGCTATAAAGAACTACAACATGTGGCAGCCTTAGGGCTGAGCGAAGACCCAGTTAGGGACTTGAGAGAAGGAGTTTTCCACATAGGTGGGAAAATACCCGTTAACCCATTAGGGGGGCACTTAGCTACAGGGAGGGCACTGGAGGCAAGCGGGTTATCATTAGTCGTAGACGCTGTGTATTTTTTAAGGGAAGGATCTTCTAAGTCAGTAGTTTCCAGTTGGAGAGGAGTCCCCACGTTTACCGGTGGGGTCTTGGTGGTGAGCAGGTAATGAAAACAAATTTGTTCTATAGGAGGGTAGCTGTAATAGGAGCTGGGCTGACTCTGTTCAAGAGGAGGATAGTCGAGACGCCTAGAGAGATGTCTTGGGTGGCCGCGAGGAAGGCGTTAGATGAGGCCGGCCTCGAACTAAAAGATATAGACTGTGTAGTTATAGGTAGTGCACCAGACGCGTTTGACGGTGTCCACATGAAAGGGGAATACCTAGCTCACGGTTCTGGTGGGGTAAGGAAAATGGTCAGCAGGGTCTTTGTAGGAGGGGCGACCGGAGTTATGGTACCGATCTCAGCTTGGTACCATGTCGCCAGTGGGCTGTGCCAGAGCGTGTTAGCAGTAGCGGAAGAGAAGATGAGCCCTGCTAGGCCCCACCCCCAGTCAGTGTTCAGGTATATCTGGGACCCCATAACCGAGAAGCCCCTAAACCCGAACTTGATCTGGATCTTCGCGATGGAGATGCATAGGTATATGTACGTCAACAAGGTGAAAAAGGAAGACATAGCTCTGGTCTCAGTAAAGAATAAAAGGAACGCAATAAATAACCCCTACGCGCAGGCCCCCGCAAACATAACTGTAGATGACGTCTTGAAGAGCGAGGTATTGGTATGGCCTGTAAACCTCTTGGACGTCAGCCCTGTAAGCGACGGGGCCGCAGCAATGGTCATCACCAGTGAGGACATAGCCAGGAGGTACACTGACACCCCGGTGTGGATAGAAGGCGTGGGGTGGACCCTGGACAACACGGAGTGGACAGGGAGGGAACTAGCTTACCCGAGGTACTTAGAACACGCGGCCAGGATGGCTTATAAGATGGCGGGGATAGAGAGGCCAAATAAGGAGCTAGACGTTATTGAGCCTTACGACCCATTTGACTACAAAGAACTCCACCACATAGAGGGCTTAATGGTAGCCAAAAGGGGTGAAGCGGTGAAGATGTTAAAGGAAGGGGTATTTGACATGGACGGGGATATCCCGAGTTCTCCTTCTGGAGGGCTTCTGGGAGTCGGTAACCCGATAGCTGCTGCCGGGCTGATGAAGGCCATAAGCATTTACTGGCAACTGAAAGGGACGGCAGGTAAAATGCAAGTTAAGAAGCCAGTCCACACTGGGTTGGCCCAAGCATGGGGTGACCTTATGCAGGCCTCGACAGTAGTGGTCATGAGGAATTAAGGTGGGAAAAATGGAGGTACACTATCTGAAAGAAGAGGAATTAAGTAGAGTATACACAGTTAAGTATAAGCCTAACGCAAAATACGCGTACACTGCAGGTCAAGCCTACAGTAGGTTCTTGTTGGGGTTAAAGGAGAAGAAGATAATCGGGAGGAAATGTAATAAATGTAACAGGGTATATGTCCCGCCTAGGATGTACTGCGATGACTGTTTTAGACCTACGGACGAATGGGTAGAGGTAAAGGACGAGGGGATAGTAGAGACTGCAGTAGCGAGCTTTATATCGTGGACGAGGGAGAGGATAGAGAAACCGGAGATAGTAGGGGTTATAAGGCTATTCCCGTCAACAGATAGGGACTGGGTATTCCCGGGTCTTTTCCACCGTATCTGTGTAGAGTATGAAGACGTCAAGGATATGGTAGTCTTAGGAAAGAAAGTAAGGGCTTTATGGAAGGAAGATAGGGTAGGTAGTATAAACGATATTGAGTGCTTCAGGGTGGTAGAATGAGCTGGGACAAAGTCGGGAGGGAAGATAAATTACTATCGTGGAAGGACGTAATGGAGGCCGAGGAATATGTCTACACTGTGGGCTATGCCGGAGAGGAGTTCTTTAAAGGACTAAAGGAGGGGAAGATAATAGGCTCCAAGTGTCCTAAGTGCGGAAAGACATACGTACCTGCAACACTTTACTGTGAAGACTGTTTTGTGGAAACGTCAACGGTTGAGGTCAAGGGCAGGGCGTACCTAGATTCGTTCACAATTATCTACAAGGACAGTGAAGGTAATAAATTAGAGTCCCCGCAGGTCATAGGCCTCGTCAGGTTTGAAAACGCTAAGGGAGGGCTGTTAGCGTTCATAGAAGGGGAGCCGAAATTAGGCGGTGAGGTAGAGGTCATAGCTTACGACGTCCCGCTTAAGGTGAGAGTTAAGTGAGCTGGAAGCCTGATAGGAGTTGGGTGGAGGAAAGTAATGTATACAAATACATGGTGGAGAACAACTTAAACGCTCTGGAGGACTTTGTGGAGTTCACTCATGAAAAGCCCGAAATTTTTTGGGACTCTTTTGTAAAACTTATAGGCCTCCGTTTCTACAAGGAGTATGACAGAGTCCTTGACCTCTCGGGAGGTAAGGAATGGGCAAAGTGGTTCGTTAACGGGAAGGTAAACGTCGGTGGGCAGATCCCCGATTCCTCAGAAGTCTTCATCAAATGGATGGATGAAAAGGGTGAAGGGCAGAAGGTCACTTACTCTCAGGTATTGAGCCAAGCTAAGAGTATAAGCTCTTGGCTTAAGAAGACGGGGCTGAAAAAAGGGGACACCGTGGGGATATACCTACCTATGATCCCGGAGACCGTCTCAATATACCTAGGGATAGCTAGGGCGGGGATGATCGCAGTACCCCTCTTTTCCGGGTTCGGTAAGGAACCGATAAAGGTCAGGGCAGAGGACAGCGGGATGAAAGTTATTTTCACGACCGACTACACTATAAGGAAGGGTAATGATATAAACATGTTGAAGAACCTTGAGGGCTTAGACACAAAGCTGGTAGTCTTTGAGAGGGGTGGGACTAAAGGCGATTTCACGACCTTCAAGGAAGTATTGAGGACGGGAGGGGACGGACTGGAAATAACAGACTCAGAAGATCCCTTCATGATAATTTACACGAGCGGTACTACAGGAAAGCCTAAAGGATGCGTCCACACCCATGACGGCTTTCCCGTAAAAGCCAGTGCTGATATCTACTTCCAGTTCGATATGAAAAAAGGAGAGACTTTAATGTGGGTTACCGATTTAGGTTGGATGATGGGCCCATGGATGATAACGGGGGGCTTATTGCTTAACGGGAAGATAGGTATGATAGAAGGTTATGTAAACTACAGCACGCTCACGAAATTTATCGAGGACTATAAGGTCGACATCTTAGGGCTCTCCGCCAGTCTGGTCAGGCTCATGAAGAGTGAAGTGGAAAAGGGGAGGATAGGAGTTAGAATCGCCGGGAATACGGGTGAGCCGATAGACCTGGAGAGTTGGAAATGGCTTTATGAGTCTGTCAAGGGCCCCGTAATAAACTACTCCGGGGGAACCGAAATATCCGGGGGTATTTTGGGTAATTACGTGATTAAGGAGATTAGGGCGTCTTCGTTTAACGGTTTTTCTCCCGGTATAAAGGCTTCAGTATTTGACGAGGAGGGAAGACCAGCCCGACCCAACGTCGAGGGCGAATTGGTTATCTTAAGCGTCTGGCCTGGGATGACGAGGGGTTTTTGGAAGGATAGGGAGAGGTATATGAACACCTACTGGAGCAGGTGGAAAGGTGTTTGGGTCCACGGTGATTTAGCATATTATGACCAAGAGGGGTACTACTTCATAGTAGGTAGGAGTGATGATACAATAAAGGTAGCGGGTAAAAGGATAGGCCCAGCTGAAGTAGAGCAGGTCATTAACTCCTACGCAAATGTGGTAGAGAGTGCTTGTGTCGGTGTCCCGAGCGAACTTAAGGGCGAAGAAATACTGTGTTTTGTGGTAGCAAAACAAGGTGTCGACAAAGAAGGACTACTCCGTTACACCCAACAGATGTTGGGAAAAGCTCTTGCCCCAAAGGGCATCATATTGGTTAAGGAGCTACCAAAGACCCGAAACGCTAAGATAATGAGGAGGCTTATAAGGGCCGTAGTCTTGAATAAGCCTCTGGGGGACACCAGCTCCCTAGAAAACCCTAATTCCCTGGAGGAGATAAGGAAAATAGTTAGTAACTCTTCTACTACGTAGGGTAAGAGACTCCCCCCCCCCCCGTAACGCTTTTATCAACTACCAAAGGATAAGTTTTAAAAACGTACACGGTTGATGTGACTCCCGCATTCAGGAGATGAACATTGAGATGAAAAAGGAGGAACTGCTGTTAGTCCTTTCCTCTTCTATAGGGGGTATAGCATGGGGGTCTAATGTGCTTATCATACCCCTATACTTCAAGTCATTAGGCTTAAACCCACTCCTTATCGGAGAAATCATCTCTTCTTCTATTATAGTCGGCACGCTCCTGTCCCTGTTCTGGTCTACCTTGGGTGACGCATACGGGAGGAAAAAGTTTATCTATATATCTCGGGGAGTTAGCGTAATAGCGTATCTGTTCCTCCTTTTCACACCTTTTTCATATTTGTTTGTAAACCAAGGATACGGGCTTATCTCGGTGCTAATCGCGGAGAAAAGTAAGGACCTCGATAAGGCACTGAGTTATAGGTCTTCCCTTAATATCCTCTTTTCTGTCTTAGGTTCCCTCCTACCTCTCTTCACGAGTTACAGACAAATAATAATACTAGACGGCTCTGTTATCCTGTTCTCGTTACTCCTCCTGATCCCGGTACCAGAATCGTATAAGGGGACAGGCAAAATAAGCTTAAGGATAACGTCGTTCAAGCTCTTGGGGAAGCTGTCCACCGAAGCTATAGTAGGCTTAGGTGCAGGGATCTTACTCCCTATGATGTCCTTATGGTTCAATTTAAGGTTCGGTGTAGAGGCGTCTACACTATCCCCCATCTATGCCTTATCGGAGATAACATTAGCCACGGGGACTCTGGGCGCCCCTCTACTCTCCAAGACTGTGGGTAGGGTGAGAGCAATATTTATTACTCATGTCATCGCGATTATCGTCCTCGTCCTGATACCCTTTTCCACATCCCTAATAGAAGCAGGGACTCTTTACGTTATAAGGAACACGTTAATGAACTTAACTTCCCCCCTGATGTATTCATTGATATTTTCCGTGGTCAAAGAAGAGGAAAGGAGTAGGGTCGACAGCTTTTTACAACTACTCGACGCGATCCCGAGGTCGATAGGCCCTACCATGACGGGTTATTTATTCACTTTAGGGGGGCTAAATATCCCGTTTTTCGTCACCGCTTCACTTTACTCCTTATCTACTGTTTTATTCTATTTTTTCTTCAAGGACATCAAGCTATAAGGGGGTCTTCATGCCTTTGTAGCCTATAAAAAACCCTTAAAGTAGGTGTTACCGTTTTTAATGAAATGTTTGAAAGAGAGAAAATAATTAAACAACGCTACCAGGAACGTCCAGGCTAATTTCCTTCCGGTCTCCTCACCCTCTGTTATACATGCCCAAAGAGTATACGGTACCTCTAAGTTAATATAAGGCCTTATGGAGGACGTCTTGTCCTATAAAAGACGACATGATATAAGTACTCTATTACCCCTACGAGGACCAAGATACGCGACCCAGCGTATAAGGTCCCTACCTTAGAAACCTTTCAAGGAGCTGAAAAGCCTACAAAAACTATCTTGTAATTCCTTGGCAAAGCGGTATATCTCCTTTATAATATAACTTTTCGTCCTCTAAGTAAAACGTTTTTACCTCGACCCTGACCCCTTCTCTTAAAGCCCTGATGAAAGTCATTGAAAAACACTTGTCTGTATCGAAATTAGGAGAAAAGCAGACTGCATCACTCCTAAAAACTAAGACCAGCAGGAGTGCAGAGTACCGTTTGTCCCTACACTCTCATTTCAATCATTTTATCTTCATTCATGATCGAGTGTAGGGGCTTAGCCCTCAGCCACCTACCTAATTTTACGGTAGGCGGGTCATGGGGCTCCTTCGAGCCCAACGGCACGGGGCTCACATGTCCAGCTCTCTTCAAGAGGTTATACAGAGCTACTACGTCCCTGTGCCACAGCTCACCTCCTTTCTCACACCTACCCACCCTTAGAGCAGTGCTCCCATTGGGTGGGTAGAGAACATTACAGCCGTGTACTGGGCATGTGGAAGAAGTATATGCTGGGTTGACCAAAATCACTGGAACACCGAACTCCCTAGCCTTCTCGATAATAGCGTTCTTCATGGAAGAAAATGCGGAACGGTAAATTCTCAACCTAAGTTGAGAGTCCCTCACGTCCTTAACCATGTGCTCTGGAGCTCTCTTAGGTAAGTCCTCCAAGATTATAACACTCCTGCTTTCAAAAGCCTCCATAACGACCAGCCTAGCCAACTTCCTCCTGACGTCCACCTTCTTATCCCTCTCCCTTAACTTCCTTAACTTCCTCCTAGTTTCCCTGTCCTTAGTAGACTTACCAGTAGTAATTTTCCTCCTCCTATACTCATAACCGAGAGTGGTCTTCTTCGTCATAGTCTCTAAAAGTACTGGTTTCCCGTGAACTAGGAGTGATATAGCGTTTTCATTTAAGTCCACTGGAATGTAGCCCTGAGGAGTGTATGGCTTTGGTTCATCCTTCTTAAAGACGATGTAGAGTTCTATTACGTTACCCTTTAAGAGCTTAAACCTAGCCTCACTTGCAACACTCCAACCACTATTGTAGTACCTCCAGAATATTTTAGGGAAGAGCGGGGATAGGGAAACCCTACCGTGTTTTGTAACTATCGTTATTTTATCAAGGCTGAACTTCCACACGTGGTCATCTAAGTGTACTGTGACCCTCCTTATCGTCGGCTTATCGGTATAAGCCCTACCCCTCTTTTTCATTTTCTCAAAGCTGTCCAACCTTTCACTGGCGTCTTCACAAGCCGTGTAGATGTAATGTGACGGTAAGCCCTTATGTCTCTCCCTCTCCGCTTTGTATATACCCGCTTTGATCTTAGTGAACGAGGTAGTGTTGTTCCACAACCCGTACTCTATCGCATCACCTAATATCTCCGTGTACTCCTCCTCAACCTCTTTCAGCTTCTTGTAGGTCTCGTAACTCACTTTAACCCTCAGCTTTACCGTCCTCTGCATTTAACTCACCGATGACCTTTTTTACGCCCTGAATAAACAGTGTCTTCTTATGGCTTCTCATTCCGTAAATTTTTCCTGCAAATGAGGTTATGATAGAGATCAGGTCTTCTACGAGTTCCTGTGTTGCGTCCTTAGGCTCTTCACCAAAAACTACCTCAATTCTTACCCCCATTGCTGAGAAGAACTCCTCCAAGTATTCGAACCCGAACCTAGTAAGTCTGTCCTTGTATGTTATTAACACGACGTCTATACTTCTGCTCTCTACCAATTTGAACAGCTTTAGCAGTCCCTTCCTCTGCGTATTTAACCCACTAGCAATGTCCTTCAACACTTCAACTACCTTATATCCCTTTGCCGTTGCGTAGTTTGTTAAGTAGTTTATTTGCCTCTCCAAGTCCTCCTTTTGATCAGCTGATGACACCCTAGCATAAATTACTGCCCTACTCTCCTCCCTCCTCTCTAGGTATTTCTTAACCTCGCTGTAAGGTATCCTATACTTCCCACCCTCAGTTGTTACCACCCTAATCTTGCCTTCCCTTATCCACCTCAAGAGTGTTGAGTATGAAATTCCTAACAGTTGGCAAGCCTCCTTAGGTCTCAGTAGTCTCTCCACAAATTTAGTTAGAAATAAATGAACATAAAAAGATTTCTATTAACATAAAAAAGGATTCAGCCCTCCTTCTTAAGCTCTATTAACTCTTCTAAATGTCTCTTCCCCCTTTTAGTTGGGGCGTCCGGGAACAGTGCCTTACCGTCCTTAACAAGAGTACACCCCTTCACTTCCACAAACGTATTATCGAACATAAAGTCTACCCTGCTCTTCCCTATCTTGACTTCCGCTTTGGCACCAGCTGGGAGGAACTTCCTCGCTACCTCATTGTGAATACTCGAGTCTGTTAACACCCACTCTTTACCGCTCCACGCCGCGGTGACCTGACAACTCGTCTTCCTCTTGCCTTGTGTTTCCCTTATGAGGACTTTATTTCCACGGTAAATGAGCTCTTTGAGCCTGCCCGGGTCGTGGAGGTGACATAACCTCCCTGACTTGGTTACCACCAAGAAGCGGTTAGGTCTCGACTCCACTACCTCTTCTTTCAACGGAGGGAAAGTGTAGACTAACATCAACCGTGTGGGGTAATTGTCCCCCTTTTAAAGTTTATATTCTACTCTTACTAGAAATATTTATGGTATCGAAAGATGAGGTGAAAAATGCTATACTGAAGATCACAGAAGGGAGGGGCGATATCGAGTTTACAAGGAACGGGCTGTACCAGCACACTGGTAAGTCAAAAAAGGTGGACGATATCCTTGAAGAACTTATAAAAGAGGGGTTTATAAAGGTGTCCAGGACTGCAGGAAGGGCTAAGTACTACGTATTAAACATAGAAGGGGCTAAACCGGTAGGGGAAGAGAAAGGGGTCAAGGGGGGAGATAAGGGCGATATGGAAGGGGTAAAGAGGGCGTTGAGGGAAGTATTAGAGGAGTACTTTGGTAAGCCTAAAGACTTCAAAGACCTAGATAGGGTATACGAGGAGATGAAGGACGATTTAGGCTATGTACAAATTAAAGACCTAAGGGAGCAACTCGGGTTGACCTTAGAGCAATTTATGGCTAAGTTCAGGGACTACGTCGTGAAGAACTACGAGTTAATCCCCGGCGGAAAGGAGGGGATAATAAACAGTGGGGCCGTCTACGGTATAATAAGGAAGAAAAAGGTGTAAATATTTATGCCGTGTGAGTTCGCTGATTATTCAGTAGCTAAATATGAAGACGAAAACGTGAAATTAGCAGGTAGGCTTTGGGTCGCTACGCTAAAGGAAATAAAGGGCGTAATTAACGAAGGGAAGGACGTCGTGATAACGATAGTGGGAAAGCCCGGGATGGGTAAGACCACTGTACTTAACGCTGTAAAAAAGGACCTGAAGGGCCACTTTATAATCTACTTAGACTTGGTAGGGAACAGCCTCTTGTCCAAGACCGCCTGGTACTACATCGAAAACACAAACCTCGTAGAGCTCATCAGGAGTAAAGCTTACAGTGTATTGGAAGGACATAAAAAGGACATAGGTTATACCTTCATGGCTTCTCTGAGTAAGGAATTTAACAACTGGTTAAAACACCTTTGCGAAAAAAGGAAGTGGCATGACGAATGGGGGTATGCGGAGAGGGCTTACTGTATGCAGTACGATAGGGACATAAACGGGGTCATCGCGTTAATAAACGACCTGTCCAGGTTAGGTAAAACGGGGGTATTGTTAGACGAGCTTAAGGCTGATCAGGGCGTACTATATGAACTACACAAGTTAATCAATGAAGTGAGAGTCCCTATAGTAATTACCGCAGTCCCTGAAGTCATTACAGAAATAAAGGACAAGGCTTTACTTAGACGGCTGAACGAGTTTAAGAGGGAGCTGATACTTACCGAAGAGGACAAGAAGGAGATACTGTCTACTTATTGTCCCGATTACGCTGAGGAACTTTTCTCCGACCAACAGATCCGCCGATCAGATACTGTGAGCTCCCTCATCGATATAGCGAGGATTACCGTCAGGTCGGCGTTAGAAGAATGTGAGGACGAGGAATTTAATAAGGACAAGTGCGTAAGGGAAAAGTTAACTCAGAGGGATGAAGTCGCAGACCCGCAGGACGCGTCCAGGAAGTTAGAGGTGGCTATTAGGAGCGGTTTGCTGGAACTAAAGGACAAATTTAACATTAAATATGTCCACAAGACGGGTAGGAGGATAAATGAAAAACACGTAACTGTAGATATTTTCTTTATAAAAGATGACATAGCATATTTAGGTGATGTGAAAATAAGCAATGACTTGACACTGGATAACATCAGTAATATGAAGAAGTTGATAGACTATGAGAAGTACCAAGGCTACCCGGTCAAGAAGTTCCTTGTGACCAACGTGACTAACGTCGACCTACCGGGGTTTAAAGTCGTCCCGGTGGACCTCGAAACCATTAATAAAGTAGTGAACGGCGACGTAGATAGACGGAATAAACTAGTAGAGGAGATTTTGCGGGAATTGGGTTGAAGCGTTATTTAGGCCTAAGTTAAGGCAGACGTTATCGAGAAGTCCCTCAAATAATAGGCGATCACTGCTTAGGATGGACAAAGGCGACATGCTGTAAGGGCAGAAACACACGGTTTTTAACCTAATGTATTAGTGTTTACGTTTAAAGCTACGAAATCGACTTCTTTATACATGGGAGTTAAGGAGGTAAAGCCTTGGGGTGTTAACGTACCCTTTATAATCCTCTCAATAGTCTATTGGGCCTTAGGCGGACTTTCACTCCGCTTTGACGTCTCGTTGCACCCTTACTTTATGTTACTCGGTGCGTATTCCCTCTTCTTCGGCATGGTGCAGAGGCTCTTTTTCCCCGCTACAAAATATTTCCCGCTACAAATATTGACCCTAGTCCTCCTAGCAGTCCCCATGTACTATTTCCAAATTTTTGCGTCTTTAACACTATCACTTACCGAGGTATGGGCACTAATCGACGTTAAGAGATACGGTGGTAAGTCCCCTGTAAACATTTTAGTCCTATCCTCACCCCCTCTGTCTGTAATAGCTTGGCTCCTACATCAGGACCTCTGGGTGATGATAATACCCCTACTCACCTATACCTTGGGTGTCAATATAGGGGTGTTTACCTCGAATTTGCGTACCAGACCGTTATTCGGGGTAAAACAGATCCCCCTCTTGGCAACGGTACTCCTCACCGCGGTGTTTCACTGGTTATATTACGTTATAGGTATAATCTACCTCTTAGCTATCTTTAGGTTTACTGTCGGAAAGGGTAACTTGAGTGCATATATCACATTATTTTCCGTCTCCGTCTCACCCCTCATGAGCTTGCTCTTAGGGGACGTATTTCACTCGTTCTTTGTGGGAGTGATGTCACCTTTATTCTTCTCTTGCATTGTTTACTCCACCAGCAGGTACAATTACGGCTTGGTCTGGGTACCCGTACTCCTTTCCTTCGCTTCTTATCTCTCTAGAGACGTTAGCTTAGCACTCGCAGGTCTAATTTGGGCTTTAGCTTTCCTTTCCTTCCTCTATTTAATAAAGGACAGTTTTACACTTCACACAATAAGGTATGGAGTCTCAAGGCTAAAATAAGTGATTATACTTTGTCAGGTATTTAAGGGCTGAGGTCTTCTCGTTAATACACTCACTGTTTAAGTCGCCTTGCCCTTTAAACTTTGATTGGTCATAATGACCTCAGTACCTAATTGTATGAAGTATACCGTAACAGTCTGTCATAGTGAATTGGTTAGTAACAGTATGTCACGCTCAAGATGTTTTAGAAACATAAGGGCGTAGGCCTCGTGATGTCGGGTTCGAAGCAGGTCCGTGATAGGTCATCTTTAGCTTATTGATTAAGGGCTAAGCTACGTATACGCTCATAAAAATTGGAGTTGGTGGAGATTAAAGCCTGAAGTAGCAAATGGACTAAAGTGCAGTACGGCGTGTTCTCCTCCTCGGAGCATCTTCATCGATGCTTACGTAATCTAGTTCTCTTTCAGCGTTTATCTCCCTAATAGCGAGTTTAATAGGCTTGTCTATACTAATTTCGACCTCTCCGTGTTCAGGGTGGTTAATCTTAACTTTTTGGGAACTAATAAGGTAATACCTATATCCATTTCTGTTCGAAGGTATATTACGGAACGGAATTTCAAATGGGTCACGCGGTACTATATCCGCTATAGTAAGTAGGGGAAACTTGACCTTCACCGGTATAGTCCCTACAACAACTTTCATTTTAATTTCTGTATTTGGCGGGAACAAGTTGACAAGATATATCTGGTGTTCTCCGTATCTTACTTCTAACCCTTCAGGTCTTACGGAGTTTCTGACAACCTCAGATACAGTCTCCTCGTTTAGGGTAATGAACGGGTCTTTGAAAATTAGGACTTTCCAGTTTCCTGCCTCCTTTATGTGAGCAATAGAGTTACCTAACAATGATTCAAGGTCTTTAATGTCTTCTTCGCTAGGTGACGTTATAGTGATGGTGGTGTTATCATTTACCTCTACGTTCAAATCTAACATTTCCTCTAGAATTCTACCCAACTTTTCCAATGCGGTCTTCTCTATTCTTTTCTTGATCTCCTTCTCTAGGTCAGTCTTTAACTGTTCTTCGTTGTTGAAGGCAATGTAATCAAATATCACCTCACCTTGGACTCTTACCCTCAAGTTCTTAAAATTATTAGGCAAAGAGTAATTCAACTCCCATATGTGTTTATCAAAACCGAGAGTCTGTCTTATTGCCTCTTCGCTTGAATTTAAACTTAGTATGGCATGGGATCTTAGTACAAAGGCCTTGTTATTATCCACGCCTATAACGTAGCTGCTCCCTTTTTTAGGGCAAGTCACGATTATGTACTCTGACAGGAGGGAAGAACTGCAGTTACCCTCACGTATCTTGTCCATCAGGCCGATGAATGCTGAGTACATGCCTTCGTTTGCGAAATTAGAATAAATGTAAACCATTTTTTTACCATTAAGTATTTCATAAAGTTCTTCTAAGGCTAACATAATTTTGATGTTGAAAAACATTTTTATATTTTTTATTGCGTGTTAAGTCCCTCTCGGTCTAACCTAATTTTTATCCGAGCAATTGGTATTACCGCCTTAGTTTTACGGGACGTAATATTTATTAAAACGGAAACAGAAATATTATCCCATGCAAAGACAGATAATAAGGGAGGTATATAAAGAAGATAAAAGAAATTATATTGATGCCAAAGAGTTTGCTACAAAGATAGTCTATGAAAAAATAAGAGAGGTAGACTGAATAAGGAGCACAAAGTCTTAGGATAAAGATATGAATAATATTTTTTGAGGTTTCATACATTTTTAATTCATTGTAATCTTACCTATACATTCATTAAAATTATTACAGTTATAGTCACTGACCCTTTGCCTTAACAAACAAAAATACTATCTAATACTAGTACTGAAATATCAGTCTGATCTTCTAATCTAAATATTAAATGACTATTTCTTCTATTCTTTTGTACTGGTGGAAATTGGAAAACTTTTATTAATAAAATTTCATGGATTATTATGTGCTAAGGGAAATAATAACAATTTTGGTGTTCCTCTTCTCAATTATACCCTCTCTTAATATACCCAGTTATGAAACGCCATTCTCTCCACATTACCAGTTTTACGGAGGTACTCCTTCAGAGTGCCTCCTTAGCAGGTTAGGCGAGTCTGTAAAGGCCCCTATAGGTATAGCGGACTACGGGATATCACCAAACGGTCCTTTTATTAGGAACACTACCCAGCTCATGGGTGTGGTGAAGATCTACAGCCTTAAGGCCAGTTCCACCGCGTCCTATGCCCCAAACTCGATCACGTTTCAACTCAACGCTGTTATAAGTTACCAACACGACGGTAAACAATACGCGATTTGGGTCCAGAACGTACTGCTTTACGACACGAAGACCCGTAATGTCGTCTTCGTCGACAACCTATGGAATTTCACGTCTTTACACGCTAACGTAACCGGAGTAAAAGGTTCGGGTAACATTAGTGCAGCGGATATACGTAACCACTATATTACCTTTTATTACGATTATGCTGAGACCCCCGGGTCTAATGTAACCGTGTCTTTGCCCGCTGAAATAATGTTACTCTCGAACGTCACCACTAATTTAAAGGGGGAACCGGTGGTCTGCTTCTGGTATAATGACGGTTATGGGTGGCAAAAGTATGACGAAGTGACCCTAACGAACGCACCCGGTTCTACTAATGTCTATTTCCTTATAGACGGTTACAATTACACAGGTAATAAGGAGTATTATGACGCGGAGTTTGTAATTGCCGGTCCCGGGGACGGGTCTTGTGTAGATGTTACAAGTTCCTATTTAACTCTCAGGCTGGAGTACTGGAACGGACATAATTTCCAAGAGGTCAGGAACGCGTTTAATTTCGGTAGTGATACGGGAGAGACAGCTTGGGGGGTTAAGACCTCATTTTACACATCTGCCAACGGGGAGCCCGAAGTTTTAATCACGTCCGGGAAGCAAGTCCTTACCCAGTTATGGGAGGACGACCAAGTCTCTACCCTTGTAATACATACTAATATAGTACAAGGTAATATAACAGTGTTACCTGAACACTCCCTAAACTCGCCTAATTACTCTGTGTATTCTGTACCTTTTAGGGGTGGTGAAGCCGTCCTCACTATAGTCCAAGGTGAGTTCGGGATCATAGTGTCTAATAGCTCAGGGGTGGCGGGAGAAGCTAACGTGGTCATAAGCAGTCCCGGTATTTACACTGTGTCTATAACACAATTCAGCGTCAAGGCAGAGGGAACGGTCATGGTGCCAAATACGGGTACAGAGGTGGAATTCCCCGTGAACATAACCGCTGAAGGAGTAGTAAGGCTCTCTGTCACGTCTAACGGTAACCTGTCTATATCTTATCCCCTGTCGGTGTCGGTTAACGGTTCTCTATCACTCCCCATAACGGTCTCGGCTAAGAATTTGACTCCAGCTGTCTACGACGTTATAATTAACGTTACTTTGCTCCCGGGTATATGGAAGGTAGTGTTCGTAAAAGTGGTGGTAATCTCCGACAAATACACGTTTAACTTAACATATGAGAGTAAAGGGGACATGCCCAGACCGTATGTAGTACTTAAGTTCCCTAACGGTAGCTCTGTTAATCTACAACTACCCGTAAGTACGGTAGTACCCAATGGGACGGTATATAACGTAGAGAGGGTTATAGATGAGGGAGATGTGAGGTGGGTCACCCCCAACTCCACTGAGGGCATAGTAAACTTCACCACTACCTTGTCCATCGAATATTTTATGCAGTTCCTCGTTAACTTTACCTTTACTGTAAAAGGTGATAAAGGATACGGTATCCCTTATATACAGTATTGCTATCTGGGGCACTTAAACGACACAGCCCCCGGCTTAGTATGGGCTGACGCCTATTCAAAATACTCCTATCCGGAATGTCTGCCCGGGTCAGGAAATGGAGAGAGGTGGATATCTTTTAACTACTCGGGGGTTATCAGTAAGCCCGGAGAGGTAATTAACACCTATTACTATAACCAGTTCTTCGTTAATGTAAAAGAATTACCTTTTCCACTTTACGCGTTAATCAACGGCAGTAATACCACCTTGGTATCTGGATGGTATAACGCGAGTGACGTAATAGAAGTAGAGAACATTACTTACTACCCGAAGAGCGGGGAAAGGTATGTAATATTATCAGTTTCACCTCCAGTCATTAGGGTAAATTCTCCCGTCAATATTGACGTTAATTACGTGAAACAGTACCTTGTCACGGTAGAGAGTGACATCCCGCTTTACGCGTTGGTTAATGGCTCTAATATTACACTAACGACGGGCTGGTATGGTTCAGGAGATACGATACACGTGGAGAACATCTCCCACTACCTTAATTACCTAACTAGGGAGGTTCCGTTAAATATTACTCCTAAAGATTTTGTAGTTGAGTCCCCAGTAACAGTAAAGGTAAGGTCGGTTACCCAATATTTTATAACCCTCATATCCCCTATCCCGGTGAAATTGGACGTTAACGGTAGCCCACAAGAGGCGTTGGGAGGGCTGTGGCTTGACTCTGGTTCCAGAGTGACTATACTGAACTACTCTTTTTATATGTCGCCCTTCGAGAAGTGCATAATAACTGAGATCAGCCCCGAGACATTTAATGTGAGCTCCCCGGAGACCGTGGTAATAGAGACTGAAAAGGAGTTCCTAGTGGTGGTAGACAACGTGTCTGCTTGGTACCCTTACGGCTATAAGCTTACCCTGAACGCCCACATCCCGTTCTATGAAGTAGGTAAATTCGTAGGTAATTTTACGGTACCCGTCGGGTCAGCTATCACGGTAAGGGGCTTTGTGGAGGAGCATTTAGTGGAGTACATTAATTACCCGCTGATTGGGAGGGCCTCATCAGTACTGGTTATAATACCAGTTTTGTGGTATTTAATCAAGAGGGTGAAAAAACATTAAGTAGCCACATGGCACTCCCGTAGAGTTTATTGGGAAAAAGGGTCGCACGTATAGTATTTATCGAAAATCGTGACAGCTGAGTATTATTACCCTCAACACTTACGAGAATACTTACGTTTAACCTTACGTTAAACCCTGGTAAGTCACTAACTCCTAGTCATGAAGAATAAACAACACATAATCTAAACTAGTATACCAGGTCGGTTGATAAAGGGGGACGTTGCTATTAGTGTAGGGTCAAAAAATTCTCTAGATGAGGGAACTGATGTTGGCCTTTAGTCCCTGACAGAGTATGAAACACGTCGACTCAGGGATTTACGTAAAATGGTACTCGGGATTACCTTCCGTCTCAGGGCCGTTAACGTCGCCTCTTTTTATGTGAAATGTATTAAAAGGGGGTATAACATACGATCTTCACATGAAGAGGATCACGCTTCAAGATTACCTCGACTTTGTCAAAGCCCATGGTGAAGTCGCCTTTGGCGATAGTAAAATAAAGTTGGAGCCCATAAAAGTTACACGGCTGGTACCGGAGGACGGGGAACTAACTGATGTCTCCACGACTGTATGGAGCTTCCCGGAAAGAGGGAGTTGGGCTACCCATAAGGGAGATTATAGGGGAAATTTTGCACCGCAAATACCGAGGGCCGTAATACTAAAATACA
This sequence comes from Stygiolobus caldivivus, assembly GCF_019704315.1. Taxonomy (NCBI): domain Archaea; kingdom Thermoproteati; phylum Thermoproteota; class Thermoprotei; order Sulfolobales; family Sulfolobaceae; genus Stygiolobus; species Stygiolobus caldivivus. Next base: position 944,312 of record NZ_AP024597.1, read on the forward strand.
CCAAGCCCGGTGACCTAGTCTTAGACCCGATGGTAGGTAGCGGTACTACTTGTGTTGAGGCGATATTATTAGGTAGGGACTGTATAGGTGTTGACATCAACATTAATGCCGTAATGCTCGCGTTTCACCGGGTCTATTGGCTAGAGAAATACTTGGAGGAGTGTAAAGACTGTGAAAGTCTCAGAAAGGCTAAAGTAGAACTCTACTTGGGCGACGCAAGGGACTTAAAAGGAGTGGAAGATAGTTCAATAGACCTAGTGGTCACTCACCCACCTTATTTTAACATAATAGACTATATGAGCGGTGTAGAAGGTGACCTATCAAACGGGAATAAGCTTGAAGACTATATTAAGGCGTTGAGCGACGTAGGCAGAGAGGTCTTCAGGGTGCTGAAAGACGGAAAACAGTTTGCCGTACTGTTAGGTGACACCAGAATAAGGAAACATTACGTCCCTATAACGGCTTATGCATTGATGAGTTTCTTAAATTTGGGTTTCGTGCTCAGGGAGGAGGTCATAAAGATCCAGCACAAGATGAAGACTACCAGAGAAGTGTGGATAAAAGCCAAGAGGGACTTCCTCCTGATATACCACGAGAAGATGTTCATATTTGATAAAGTAGTCTCAGAAAAAGAGTTGGGTAAGTACAAATACAGTTCAAGGGCTTTTCTCGATAAGCTGGGGCTAACGTGACCGCTAATTTACACAAGGGTCAAAAGGCTTCCTCCTAGTTCCTTTCTGTTACATAACCCTTTCCCTTAAGAATATCCTCAATATGAATAAGGAGAACCCTAAAGATATGACAGTTAATATTGCAAAAGAGTTCCTGATACCGAAGAAGTTGACTACAGAAGAGATGATAATGGGTATGAAAGAGCTGAACCCCATCATAATAGCTGAAAAGTAACTGTTAGCCACGCTCCTTTCCTCCACAGGGAACCCCCTCGATAAGGAAATCAGTGATACCGGGTAAGTTAAACCGTGCGGTATCCCGAGGACTATCAATGCCAGTATGTAAACAGATAAATTAGGAGCTAGGAAGACCATTAAGAGGCCCGTTAAGGTTAAAGACGTTGAGATCCACACCGGGGCCCAAATGTTTTTGGGAGGTGATATAGTCAGGATTAGCCTACCCAAAAACGATGTAGCGAAAAAGACACCGAACAGTGCGGTAGCCAGAGAATAGGAGGCTTTAAACTGTTCAACTGCATATATCCCACCGAAAGTCGTTAACATACCGAAAGGGATACCGTACATTAGGTTCAAAGACACGGACAGTTTAAACTCGTCTTTTTCCCAGACCCTCACCCTCCCGTCCTCTTTCTCAGTACCCTCTTGGGGGAACTTAATTAGCGGTGAGATAATAGCGACAAGGATAGCGAAGACTGAGAAAGGTAAGAATGCTTGAAATAAGGAGAACCTTAGTAATATTGCGGACTCTATCAACGGCCCTATTATAAGGGAAGTACTTAGAGCTAAGGTGTAGAGGGAAAGCATCCTTTCTCGCAGCCTTTGGTCTTTAAAGAGGCTCGCATAAGTCATTATATTTGGCATTAAGAGGCCCATTGCGAAACCTAAAACCGGGGCTAAAAACCAGATGTTGAGGGAATCGGCGAAGAAAAAGAGAGGAAAAGTTACGGCGTAAGCAACCGAGGATATTATGAACGCTTTTCTCCTCTTGGTACTCTTTAGTCTCGAGTTTAAAAAACCGCTTGATATGAATGAGAAGATCGCTGCTAATGAAGAGATTATCCCTATCAGGATGCTCGGGAAGTGAAAGTAATATTCAGCTATTAGAGGTACGGTAGTGATCAACATATTATTTGAAGCCCTTAAAGAGAAAGTAATAGCGATTATAATGAGGGCCGGAATTATCGGTAAGGGTCTCTTCATATTATACTTTAGATATATCGTTAAATAAAAAGTTTCAAGCCATACAGTCTAGGCCCTAAAGATTAGGTAAACAAAGGCCTTATTGTCGATCTGTAAGTTATGGGTTCAACCAGGGTTAGGTAGTTTTCCTTCATATACTGTGGGTATAAGTTTTAGGAAAAATTTGGGCTGCTATTACTTAAATGACGGTTTGATACGGAATAATTCTCTTGTTCAGTAAGTTAATGGTTTAGAGAAGGAAGTATATTATTCTAGATAAGAACCTTTACACTAGCAATTCCTAGGGTATTTATGCAAGAGTCTGATAATTTCATTTTTGCCATTTAATTTTTAATAACGTAATTAATAATAAAAAGGTAACTTAATTAGATAAGATTCTAACTATTTTTTGTGTCAGGAGTTGGTATGGCGGTTCTAGGTTTTTTATTATTTTTCTTATATCATTACTTAATCTTAATTTTTCTCTAATTCTACTGTAACCGTAGAGTTCTTTGTTTATTTCATTAATCAGCACGTAGAGATTTTCTATTATATCAAAAAACAAGTTAGTGTATAACATTAATATTTCCTCCAGTATGGATATTACTTCACTAAACACTGTTACTTTTTCAACCTTTGTTATAACTTCAGATAACTTACTCCTAATTTCATGTAGGGTACTTATTATTTTATCACATAGAGAAACAGTTATTTCAATCTCCTTTCTCCTCAATTTACCGCTACTTCTCAACAGATTCATCTTTAACCGAATTATTTCTGAAAGCGATATGTCATTAAGTTTTTTAATTTCTTTGAGCATTGTTAGTAGCTCTTCCGCTTTGCCTTTAGAAATGACAAAATTCTTAGAGCTTTCAAGTAAAGCCATATTAACTTCATATTGATTTGTAATATTCTCTAGGAACTCCATATCTCTTTTAGATGGCTTTAATGAATTAATGTTTGATAACCTTTCACGAAACGCATACACTATTATTGGTAAATTTAATGACCTTGATTGTCCCCTACTCAAATCTTGATGAACGACATTTAATGTGTAACCCACGATATTTTCTTTTCCTCGAGATATTAATAAGCGTTTTTTACGGGATAAATTACTACAGAACGGTATTTTAATATTAGATGTATAATAATGAATTGGTATAAAAATAATAATGAGTTAAATTAAGGGTTATAACGGTCTAATAAACTACCAGAATCAAAAGAAAAGCTAGTAATTTGCAATTATTATCTCTTTTACTAAAAATCGATTATAATAGAAGTGTGTAGAGATACAAAGCTAGTATATATGCACCAATTGTAAGTATAGGTATCACGACTTCATATATAACCCAATTTCTTACTCCTCTCCTTAATAACATAGACCCTATACCGGAAGCAGAGTGAAGTATAAAGAAGAACGTTAAAGGCCCGATTAGTATTATGTGGAGTTGCAGGCTATTCCCTCTGTTCAGGAGACCAAAAGTCAAGGCGGATATCACAGTCGACGTTTGCGGACCTGCCCCAAAACCCGTTACCCCCTCTAATGTTGCGAGGACTAATAGGAACCAAGCCGTAAACCTCTGGAAAGAAGGTGTATAAATAGAATCCTTGAAATTTGGGCTGAAAGCCTTTCTTGACAAGGCTACCAACACTACGCCCGGGACTACCAAGGGAGTAAAATAAGGTGAAACGGAAGCCAGTACAGTGCCCGTGAGTAACATTATCCTATTTCTTAGCGACATCTGGATACCCCCGGGATTCCCAATAACCTAAATAGTCCTTATCTGTAACGTGGATCCTGACCAACCATTTGGTATAACAGTATCCCCACCACCTTGGGACTGCCAACCTAACCGGGTAACCGTGGGGTCCCGGTAAAGGCTTCCCGTCAACCTTATAAACTATTAAAGTATCCTCTTCCATAGCCTTATACAAGGGTAGGTCAGCCGTATAACCATCAGCACCAAAAGTCACTACTTTAATAGCGTTAGGTTTTACCTCGGCCATATTTAAAACGTGCTTCAGGGGTACCCCGGTCCATTCAACATCAGCTTTTAGGAAATACGAGTCGGAAACACATTGGATCGTATCCCTCAGGGAGATGGAAGGCATCTGTGTTAAGTCCTGATAAGTCAATTGGAGGGGGTTGTTGACTTGGCCATCTACAGTCAATACATAGTTACTTAGAGACAGTGAGGGAGTATAATCACTGTACTGGACTACGTACCATGAGGTAAATGGGGTGAGAGACTTGTTAGTGTGGGGAGATAAGACTCCGTTACTCCCGAGTTTCCATAACGCAATTAACGATGTGGCTACTACCATCGCTTTTAAAAAGTTCCTCCTGCTAGCCAACGAAGGCATGTGAGAAAGGACGCTAATTGGAGAAATAAGTTTTTACCAGATTTTTACATTCAGTTACACATAGAGGGCCAAACCCTACTTTCCATAACCACACATGCCAAGGTATATCAAAGAAAAGGCCCCTGCCTTTTTGAAGACTGATTGAGTGTAGTGTAATGTCGTCACTAGGATATTTACATTATCTCCGTTAACGTTAGGACGCATAAAACATTTTCTTAGCATCTTCTCCTCCTAGAGATTTTTATTAATTAATAAATTTATACCTTAATGACAGCACAATGAGTATATTCAACACACCGACGATTGTGCATATCAATAAAACTGTGAGAGTAGACATGTAGTTAGGGCTTTAAAGGTCAGAGTAAACATAAGATCGCCATAAGTTATTACTACAAAAAGGATCTGGACTAGCTTCACCTCCCCTTCATCCATAACTAAATTAGTCAAGTGAGGGCTAAACGAATTTGGAATTCTTTAGAAAGTTCTATAAATCAAGAAAATTTGGGAAAATTAATATAAATAATTAAAGATTACTAGCTACTGAAATGAAACTAAGTAAACCAATATTAGGAGCAATAGGCGGTGTAATTGCAATAATTGCAGTAGTGATCATAATAGTTGCTATTGTACACCCGGGATCAGGAAGCGCAACCGTTTCCAGTTCATCATCAAATGGCATGAACTACGGTTCTATGGGAAGTTCCAGCAGTGCAGGTGGTTCTAGTACAAGTTCAACAAGTAATGGGATGGGAAGCTCTACGACTAGCTCGTCCTCTTCGTCAAGCCCCGGAGGTTATCCGTGGGGAGGGTGATTCATAAGGTGACCGTCGGATAGGAAGTTAATTCATTACTTTTTCAAGCTTTGTCAGGGACTAAAGGATAAGGCAGATTCTCTTTTTTAGAGGTTTTTTGGCCCTACACTAACAGCACTGCCCTTTATTAACTGACCGGGTATAGAGTTAAAATATTTATATTAATGTCATAAAGTAAAATAACAGCTGTCCATTTGATACTCAATATAAACATGACTAATAATAATAATAAAATAAAGTTATATAATTCAACTAGATCAAATAGTAAGCTAAAAAGGGGATACATTAACCCTTCACTTTACTTTCCTTCTGGAAGCATGGGACAAAATGTACACAGAGGGGATAAACAATACACCTATAAGGAAAGCTATTAAAGCTTCATCGAATAAAATGCCTGTAGTACCTCTCAACACATTATATTCTCCAAATGCGAAGAGGAAAGCGGAGACCAGTGAGAAGACCTTAGGTATTCCCTTAATAATTTTCAAGGTCGAGAGAGCAAAGATAAGTAGGCTAAAGTATAGAAACGTTACGGAAGGGACCAAGAGCGTATTGTAAAAAAGTGAATAGTTAAGGTTTCCTAGGAGAGTGAGTGGAATTATAGCAAAATTAAGGAAAAACATCTTCTTGGTGCTAGCCATAGGTCTTAGCAAGTTATTAATTGCAGTCAACTCAGCTAAGATCAGGCCGTAGTTACCCCACGTGGAGGCGATCACGGTATATGGAGACGGGATCAGAAACGTGCCATAGAGTAAAATTATAGAAGAAATAAGGAATGAGTATAAGATAAATGGAGAGTCTTTGGATTTATCTCCCTTAGCAAACGTGGATAAAGTTATACATACTAAGAGAAGAGAAGAGGACAATATGTTAATAAACAGTGAAGTAAGGGGAGGAGTAGTCCCCAACCCGACTTTCCAACCCAACGGTAACGAGAACAATATCTGGAAAGAGTATATTAAGGGGAACGCGTAAAGGGGATCGGTAAACGTAACGAGAGAAAACACGGAAACCGGGATTATAACAGAGAGTATTATAGGTAAGGTCCCGTCTAAGTTCAAGACGTAGTAAGGGATATAGATAGAGGTGTAGATTACATATAAGTAGTAGCTTATCAACCATGTGAACAAGAAGGCCTTAGAAGCGACAGGCCCTAACTCTTTAGTGTAGAGGTAAAGTCCTTGTTGTCCCCATGCTCGCCTCACTGAGTAATATGTAATAATAACTATGGATAGGGAAAGTAAGATCGACGGTAATACTACGAATAATGATAAGTGTAGAGTAGAAAGGATCCCGGGGGCTGTTGTTGAGCCTATGAAAGTAAACAGTATTAATCTCCTCAACGTGTCTTGTCTTGACATCAAGAAATCCTTGGTACAGGTTAGAAATAAAGATTTACCTAAAAGATTGGGGGAACGAGAACTCCTCGTCTGAAAACCTAATTAATTAGCTTATAAAGAGCAACGTAATTAGTGGGGGGTACATATACGGGATAGGAGGGCAGTAACTTGTCCCTTGTTATCTAGCTAAGAATTAAAATAATTTTCCTCATTCTTTTTTAGATATCTCCTTAAAGTGAGTTTGATAAGAACCTTAAACTGACGTAAAATTATCCTTAGGTAGTAGATACCTCTTATTGATTATTTATTTCAATTATTAATTAAAAAGGAAAGTTAAAAAAATTCTGATATTATTAATTTTAACTTAATTTTAACTCCACTTTATTCTCTACCTCCATTGCGAAAAGGCAGTGGCGATTCGTGTTTCTTTTGCGATTTCCATTTGTCTAAGTATAGTTAAATAATAGCTATATATTAATTAAATATAATATATATAGTGTAGTAATATTAATACATAGTATGTGTAAAAGTAAAGGATGAATGATTTATAATTTAACTAGAATAATTTCGCATACACTTTACTATTAGCCCGCGAAATATACTAATTCGAGAGACGATATTTCAATTTGCAGTGAATATGTTAGTGGGTTCAAAAGTAAAATTTTGCGGTAAAATCGTGTGTACCCTTAGAAAAACTAATCTGGTTAAGACTTCAGTTCTCATTATCTGTCTTAGGATAGTATAAGCGATATAATTTAGAATGTAAAGTTTTCTAAATACGCTTTTACTCATTTGACTGTGACACGGGCACCTAAAACCGCTCAAAGACCCTTAATGTGTTAGGTAGAAGATCATGCCATTAAGAGTCTCATAATCTATAAATACTGAACAGAGTATACACAGTAAGTATCGAGTTTTACGTAATAAAAAATTTTAAAATTACTAACGACATAAAAAAATCACTTTTTATTAATTTATATTCTTATCAGTTATCAATATAACAATTATTCATATAATACCGTGGGATTCAAAACAATTAGTTATAGTATATCTTTCAGCTAACATAAAAATTCTATCAAACTATGGTAATAGAGTAAAAAATAATATACATTTTTATACTAGTAAAGACAACTCATTATATTAATGGAAAACCTAAATAATTATGTAGGAAATTTAAGCCAATATACAGTTTCGATGATGAATAAAATAGGTTATTCAAAGTGTTGGAAACTAAGTACGAAACTCATTACAAACCCAGAAGCGTTCCTAAAAACATTGCTTCAAGATTACCACGCTGTAATTGTGGTAGTTGGGAGCAGAGAGAATGAGGTAGTCAAAAGGATATCACCTATAATGGGTAGTAATAGGATACCGATCTACCTCTTCACGGACTCATCACTAGATGAGGAAAAGTTCATACTCTGCGTTAAGGAGTAAGGAATTATCTGCTTTTTAATTACGCCCTACAAATATTATTATATGCATGAGTGGTCTGTAGCTGAGGGAATTTTAAGGAGCGTCATAGAATGGGCTAAAGAAAACAACCTTGACTCCGTAAGAAAAGTAAAAGTCGCAATACCGTCCTTTACTTTTTTAGAACTAGATATCCTTAAGGAGGCTTATGACACACTGAAACGTGGGACTGTACTGGAGAAGAGTTCGTTGGAAGTCGTATATAAAGACCCATTATTTAAGTGTAGAAACTGCGGTAACACATTTAACCTGAACCAGGTCTTAGGAGAACTAAACGAGGTAAGGGAGGAATTCGGTGAAGAATACCCTTTACACCTGGTGCCGGGCCTAGCACCGGCCTTCATAAAGTGTCCCAAATGTGGGTCAAACGACGTGGAAGTAAGTCCTCAAGACATAACAATTGAAGAGGTAGAAGTAAATGGAACCGCTGGAAGCTCTGGCTAGGACTAAGCTCTCCAACAAGAGAGTTATAGCAGTAATGAGTGCAAAGGGAGGAGTAGGAAAGAGTATTATATCCGCCTTACTCTCACTCTCTTTTTCTTCCTCCAGGCAGACAACGCTAATTGACCTAGACATACATACTATGGCTTCTACGAAGCTATTTGGTTTAGAAGGGAAAGTCCACGAGGTTAACAAGAAGGGGATAGTACCGTTTTCGTTCGGTAAGTTAGGTGTAATAAGTTTAGGGGGAATAGTCAAGGACCGATACGTAGTACTGCCCGGTTCAAACACTAGGGACGTAATGCAGTCACTTATCGCGTATTCAGACGTAGGGGAGATAATAGTGTTCGACCTACCCCCGGGGTTAGGAGACGAAGTTCTCCTGTTAGAGCATTTGACAGACTTTACACCTATTGTAGTTACCATACCTTCTAAGGTTTCCGTCAAAGTCGTAGAGTACCTTTTGAGGTACCTAAAGGAGAGGGGGAAGAGACCGGTCTTAGTAGTAAACATGGCGTATTTCGACTGTAACGGGAAAAAAGCGCGGCCTTTCGGCGGGATGGATTATGTTAAAAACGTAAGCGAGAAATATGGGCTAAGCTTGGTCGAAGCGCCTATAGACCCGGAAATAGAGGACTATATAGGTAGGATTCACGAATACAACGGGGTGGTCAGGAGTAAGATAAAAGAGGTAGAAAATTTAGTAGGGTTTCCCCCATATAGTAGCTCATAAAGGGGGATGTCGTAGTGATATCCCTCGATGAAATAGTTCGTTTACAATTGTCAATTAGAACAATTCAGAACAGTCTACTACTCTTTATATCGCAAGATTATATATATTAAAAAACATTTAATTTTAATGTAAAATTAGGACATGAAATACTGTTATAAGATTTATTAGATAAGATATTTTTCATGAATTTTTAAGCTTCTTGGCCACTTGAGCCAACCTCTTTCCTTGAAACCTTGCAATTTTTATTTCGTTTTCATCCAGTTCCTTTTTAGAGCTTAGGTGTGTAGCACCGTATGGGCTTCCTCCAGTAACAGTGGACGAAATCTCCGTTATAGCGTATCCGAGGGGGACTATTATCATCCCGAAGTGATACGCATAAGTGGACATAGTTAGTATTGTAGTTTCATGTCCTCCGTGTATTGTAGACGCTTCAGTGAAGAAGGTTACAGGTTTACCGTAAAGGTCCCCCGCTCTCCACAAGGGTGCTGTGGTATCTAAGAACGTCTTCATGCCCCCTGCCATATTTCCGTATCTTGTGGGAGAACCTATGGCTATCCCGTCAGCCCATTTAAGGTCTTCTAGGCTCACTTCAGGTATATCCTTTGTGTTATCAAGTGGGACATGGAACTTTTCTATTAATTCAGGATAAATGGTCTCCCTTACCTTTCTAAGCCTTGTTTCAGCTCCTTCCTCTTCCGCTCCCTTCAATATCTCCTTAGCTAATTCTACTATTGACCCATAACCGTAGAACAAGACAAGTATTTTTACGTCCATATCATTAAAGGAATCGAAGTTAATTTAAAACTTGATCCACCGTATTTATACCCTGCCAGTGTAAAAAGAGCAACAGTAGCTTTAACTTAAGGTATATACTTGTATGTGACGATAAACTCGGGTTTTAGCACTTGGCTGAGTTAAGTAATATTATAATATCCAAACTACTTAAGCGGGCAGGGCATTTGCTCGTCCATTAGGTTTTAAACCCGATTGAACTTAACCAGTTTAAAAAGCAATGTTGCTGGCAAAACCGTCAAGCGTATTGGGTCAAAAGCCTTGATCTTCCACCTCAGGTGAACTAACGGCTTTTTCGTAATAGGTGTTAGAGCGTAGTATCGTTACTAGGGTATTTATATTTCTCTATTAACATTAGGACGCATAAGACCTTTTCTTTTCCCTCTATGGAGATTTTCATCAATTAAAAATCTAAACCCTAATGTCAGCACTCTCACTATGATAATTATAATTTGGAAATTAACAAGATTTATTAAGGGTTAAGGCTGTTAAATTACTTTGTGAACGTTCTTCAGAGGTTGGGCTATTTTGAAAAGTGGTTTATTCTAGGTATTATAGCGGGTATAATAGCCGGTATGGCCGCTACTGTATTTTATACTTTACTACACTTGTTTGAATTTATATTTATCCGTAAGTTTATAGGTATCTCTTACCCGGAGCCTATAGGAGAAGGGGGAAAGGTCTCCTCCTTTGTTTTTCACCCCGGGGACTACTACCTAATACCCGTATCAGTTGCTATAGGTGGGCTACTTTCCGGGCTCATAGTCTACACGTTCGCACCTGAGGCTGAAGGTCACGGTACAGACGCTGCGATAAGGGCTTACCACTACTACCAAGGAAAAATAAGGTGGGTAGTAGTGCCGGTGAAGATCATAGCTTCAGCAATAACCATAGGCTCCGGAGGGAGTGCAGGGAGAGAAGGGCCTACTGCGCAGTTCTCAGCAGGAATAGGGTCTATCTTAGCCGACCTATTAAAGCTCCCCCCAGAGGACAGACGAAAAATGGTAGCTGTAGGTATCGGGGCAGGAATTGGGACCATCTTTAAAACACCCATAGGCGGAGCCTTACTATCTGCCGAAATACTTTATAGGAGAGACCTTGAACCTGAGATATTATATCCTTCTTTGATAGCTTCAGCAGTAGGTTATGTAATATTCGGCTCAATATACGGCTTTACACCGGTCTTCGGATATTACTCAGAAGTGTTCGACCCCCTCAGACTACCGTTATACGCGGTACTAGGAATAGTTAGCGGACTCTTGGCAATACTCTATGTAAAGTCATTTTACGGTGTGAACTCCATTTTTAAAAAGCTAAAGATCAGTAACTATTTCAAGCCCGTGATCGGAGCGTTGATAATGGGGTGTATAGCGTTAATAGCACCTGAAGTAATGGGGACCGGTTATGGATGGATAAACTTAGCAGAGTATGAAAAGATCAATGTATTTTACTCCCCCCTTATACCCGCCCTGTTACTCCTTGCCCTACTCCCTATACTCAAGATTTTGGCTACCTCCTTCTCCATAGGCTCAGGAGGTAGCGGAGGGGTATTCGCACCGGGGCTCTTTATCGGGGCTTTTGTCGGAGCTGACTTAGGCCTCATCTTTCACTATCTATTCCCTAACGTAGTCCCTACGATAGCGCCATTCGTTATAATAGGTATGGCGTCGTTTTTCGGTGCTGCAGGGAAAGTACCGCTATCGGTAATAGTAATGGTCACCGAAATGACAGGTAGTTTACAGCTCCTACCCGGGACCATGATAGCCGTAGCCCTTTCATACTTAGTTTCAGGGAATTATACGATCTATCAAGCCCAAGTCCCTACCAGAAGGGACTCCCCAGCACATAAACTTGAGTATGAAATACCGTTGCTGAAAATGGTGAAAGTGGGCGACGCTCAGCTCTCCGACATTAAGGTAAATATAGATGATAATGTGGGCACAGCTATATCTAAGATGCTCGGGAACAGTTTCATGAGTTTACCCGTAGTAGACGGTAACAACACTTTTATAGGAGTAGTGTACTTAAGGGACTTAGAAAAGGCAAGCATAGATGAGAGTATAGGTAAATACGTAGTCAGAGGGGCACCGTATGTTAGACCGGAATCTACTTTAGAAGATTGTTGGGACATAATGGCTAGGCTTAGGAGCAGATGGGCATGCGTGGTAAAGGACGGGAAGTACTTGGGTGTATTAACTATAGATAACTTACTAAAGGCATATGAAAAAAACGCCAGTAAACTAAAACAAGACTCTTCTAATAGGACGACATAAATTCTCTCTATGCAAAGATACTATACAGAGGAACCAGACGTCTGCTCAGGTCTACTCATAAGGGGTTTGCTGGAACAAACCCTTATTCCAACTAATTATACACACTTGGATCATTAGCTCATAACGGGTTTTCAACTTAGAAATATGGGGACGTCTCTAAGGTAGCTCATTAAACTTCATCTAAACACTTCTGCTTTTTCAAGGGGTGGGCATTGTAAGTCTTTATCGCTCATTATGACCTCTTTTATAGGCCAATCTATCAGCTTATAGTTTACGCACCTTTCATGTTCTGGGGAATAATCGTTATGCGTTATAAAATAGACTACTATGGAGTCTTCAAGAGCTTGGAAGCCGTGAGCAAAGCCGGGTGGGATCCACAACATGTGGTGGTTCTCTCCACTTAGCTCTGCGCTAGTGTACTTACCGAAAGTACTAGAAGACCTTCTGACGTCTACTGCTACGTCTATGATCTTCCCTCTGGGGACGAACACGATTTTACCTTGCTCTTTTGGTGTTATCTGGTAGTGTAACCCCCTCACTACTCCTCTAATAGAATAAGACATATTGGCTTGTAGAGGGGTCGGGATACCAAACCTTGCGAAGTCACTGGACTTAAATATTTCAAGGAAGAAGCCCCTCCTATCAGGGAATACCTTAGGTTTAATACGGATTACTCCCATCCCTATATCTTCAAATTCGAAAGGCATTAATTACAAATATATGAAGTATTATAAAAAATGAATTATAGCTATTGAGGAGCTCAACTATATTCCAAGTGTTTTTATGATGTAGTAGTTATGAACACATGTTACCGAAGTGTTACTTGTTCGCTTAATTAATGTTTACCCTTGTTATGTTACGTGGCTTTAAACCGTTACGGTAAAAACTCTAGGGATAACAAAAAGTACCCTAAACATTTGCCTTAAGGTTTAGCCTAGAGGATGAAGTCCTGATCCGATTTTAACGTTCTCGCTATTTTCTTTAATTTCCTTATATACAATTTTATTTTACACTCTATTAATTATTCTATCATAAGTAATTTTCTATTTTATCATCATCCATTCTTGAAAAAGATTTATAATTTCTATTGAATAATAAACTCAATGCGAATATTACTTACAGGGGCCTCAGGTCAATTAGGAGTTGAACTTTCTAAATTACTTTCGCAAAAGAACGAGGTCATAAGACTTTATAATTCATCAGAAGTACCAGACGGCTATAAGATAGACTTGACAGACTTTCCCCACCTGGAAGACTTTATAATAAAGAAGAAGCCTGAAGTAATTATTAACACTGCTGCAATGACAGAAGTGGACAAGTGCGAGATAGAAAAAGAGAAAGCATACAAGGTAAACGCTGAGGCTGTAAGGCATATTGTAAGGGCAAGTAAGGTCATTGACGCCTATTTATTACACGTTAGCACAGACTATGTCTTTGACGGAAATAAGGGGCTGTACAGGGAAGAAGACATACCTAACCCGGTTAACTACTATGGCTTAAGTAAGCTCCTCGGTGAGGCCTTCGCGATGTCCTACGACGATAGCCTGGTAGTGAGGACGTCCGGTGTGTTCAGGAATAAAGGTTTTCCCGTCTACGTGTACAAGACGTTAAAAGAAGGAAAGGCGGTCTCAGCCTATAAGGGGTATTACTCCCCTATTTCAGCGAGGAAATTAGCCCTAGCTATTGAGGAGTTAATAAACCTCAAGAAGACCGGTGTACTCCACGTGGCAAGCGAAAGGATCTCGCGCTATGAACTAGCCCTGAAAATAAAAGAGAAATTTAATTTACCCGGGGAGATCAGGGAAGTGGAAGAAGTAAAGGGGTGGGTAGCTAAAAGGCCTTACGACTCGTCCCTGGACTCCTCTAAGGCTAGGAAGCTCCTCTCTACAGACTTTTACACCCTCGATATCGAAGGGATGGTGGTGTGAAAAATGGAGGCTGTAATCCTTCACGGTGGGCAGGGTACCAGGCTCAGGCCCCTAACACATACCGGCCCTAAACAGCTCATAAAAGTAGCCGGAAAACCTGTCTCGCAGTGGGTCTTAGAGCAGATAAGGGACGCAGGGATAAAGGACGTGGTAATTATACTGGGCGATAACACACCTACGAGGGTCGTAGATTATTACGGAGACGGGAGCAGATTCGGGGTGAAAATAACTTATGTATATCAGGGAAAAGCTAGGGGACTAGCGGACGCTGTATATAAAGTAAAGGACGTAGTTTCAGATAAATTCCTCGTCTACCTCGGGGATAACGTCGTACCCTATGACTTAGAAAAATTCTCGTCCTTTAAGGGTTCAGCATCTATACTTTTAGCGAAAGTCGAAAACCCCAACAGGTTCGGTGTGGCGGTAATAGAGGAAGGAAAAGTGGTAAAGCTCGTTGAGAAACCTAAGGAGCCAATATCGGACCTAGCACTGGTAGGTGTCTACGGTTTTACAAGGGAGATCTTTGATGTAATAGAAGGGCTCAAGCCCAGCTGGAGGGGTGAGCTGGAAATAACTGACGCGATCCAGGGGTTAATAGATAGGGGGAGGGAAGTAAACTACGAGGTAGTACAAGGCTGGTGGAAAGACACCGGGACCCCTAGGGACATACTCGAGGCTAACGCTTTTCTCCTTGACAGACACGCTGAGAGAAAGATAGAAGGAGAAGTCGAAAATTCAACCATTGACGGGAGAGTAATAGTGGAGAAAGGGGCTGTGATAAAGAACTCTGTCGTAAGGGGGCCTACATACATAGGTAAGGACAGTAAGGTCGTCAACTCGTACATAGGTCCTTTCACTTCTGTAGGTGATTCTAGTGAAATTGTTGACAGCGAAATAGAATACAGTGTGATCCTAGACAGAGTTAGGATTAAGGGCGTATCGTTGATGGACTCACTAGTTGGTAATAACGCAAATGTAGAGAAAGGAGGAAGGTGGCAAAAGTTAATTATAGGTGAAAACTCTTCGGTGATATTATGAAAATAGTGGTAATAGGAGGAGCAGGTTTTATAGGCTCTGCATTCGTAAGGGAGCTTAACAAAAGGGCAATTAAGCCATTAGTCGTTGACTTACTTACTTATGCCGGTAGAGAGGAGAACCTACGTGGTACAGACCACGAGTTTATAAGAGCTGATGTGAGAAGTGATGAGATCCACGAGATCATTAAGGGGTATTCACCGGAGGTAGTAATAAATTTTGCAGCTGAGACGCATGTAGATAGGTCGATTTATAAGCCCCAAGACTTCATTACTACTAACGTCTTAGGGACGGTCAACCTGTTGGAAGCTTCGAGAAAGTTCGGCTTCAATTACGTCCACATTTCGACAGACGAGGTTTACGGTGAAGAGTGCGGGGACGAGGAGTCGCCTTTAAGGCCTTCCTCTCCGTATAGCGCTTCTAAAGCGTCAGCGGACCTCTTCGTAAAAGCCTATGTCAGGACTTACGGCATAAAGGCGATACTAGTCAGGCCCTCTAATAATTACGGGCCGAGACAGTTCCCTGAGAAGTTAATCCCTAAGGCTATAATAAGGACTTTATTGGGTATGCACGTACCGGTCTACGGTGACGGCAAGGCTGAGAGAGACTGGATCTATGTCGAGGACACCGCGAGGATAATATACGAGGTCATGGAGAGGGCTAAGTGGAGAGGAGAGGCATATAATATCCCCGGGGGGCAGAGGTATAACGTATTAGACGTTATGAGGATGTTAGGAGAAGTCATGGGTAAAGAAGTTAAGATAAAGTTTGTCTCAGATAGACCGGGTCATGATAGGAGGTACTGTATGACTACGAGCCTCAAATACGAAGTTACCCCAATAAAAGAAGGGTTAAGGAAGACTTACGAGTGGTATTTGAATAACAAGTGGTGGTGGGAGCCCTTAATAGGTGATAAGTTCTTCGTCGAGGACGAGCCTTGGGTAGCTTCTAGGAGTTAAGTGAACTCCCGCACCTATTACTTGACCTTATTATATAGGATATAAGTAGTCGTAGGGCTAGTATCTGTTCTCTTTAACTCCTTAAACCCCTTTTCTTTCAAGATTCCTTCTATGAGATTTATCCTTTGTTTTCTCACCTCTATCAGGATTTCCCTTGTATTCTCTAGAGTCTTAGTAGCTCCCCTAATGACGTTAATTTCCGCATCCTCGACGTCTATTTTAAGCAAATCTACGTTAGATATCTCTAATGAGTCTAGGGTAATAGTCTTTACCTTAATTAACGTCCCGTTACTACCGAATAGTGATGAACCTACTGAGCTTACGCTGAAATTCATTTCCGCGGATTTATCAAATAATGCCATGTTATATAGCTGTACTCTCTCGGTTAGGTTATTGTCTGTAACGTTCTTTTTCAATAATCTATAGCTGAACGGGTTAGGTTCAAAAGAATAGACATAGGCTCCCGCCTTACCTGCCCTCAACGTGTAAGTGCCTATATATGCTCCGGCATCGACAAAAGTCTTCAAGTCCTTAAAATTTATCCATCTAAGTACAGAGTATTCATGAGTTCCTAATAAAATCCCTAAATCATAATCCAGCATTGAATACCTTAAGTTCCAGACCATCCCATTATACTTTACCCTCACATAATTTTCGTCGTCTTCCCTCATTGTCCTTTTACGAGTAAAAAAGTACTTGAACATCTTGTACGAATCGCTAACACTAAGAGGTCTGACCCTAGTATACTCTAATATTTTACTTGACATTGTTAATAATATTACTCCGTGTTAGTTTATAAGTATTAAAGTGGATAAGACTAAGTTTTATAGCGTAAATTTACCTTTGTGGAGGACTTAGTATGCAGAAAACCACAAGGTTTTATAGTCGTATATCGTCGTAATAGCATTGAGGTATTCTAACACTACCGTGAATTCTAGGGATTAAATTAACCTTTTATCCCAAAATACTTTATTCGATTTGTAACTACATGGGTTTTACTATCGTCTTAAGGGTCTTATGGAACGGCGGGGTCGCGAGGATCGCTGTAGAGCAGAGCAGGGTGACCAAGTCTAAACTCCTCGTCCTCAGGGAGAGCTTTAACGACTATGACCTAAAAGGCGTTGATGTCTCCTTTCTGAGGAGAAAAGGCGAAAAGGGGTCCTTCACTCCCCTCTTTAGGAGGCTTACAAAACTATACGCCCCACAAAGGGGGGACGAAGCTACCGTAGACCTCGACCTCATCCTTAAGGCTGTACGACTCGTAAAAGGTAAAGCACTTTACCACGACCAGTTCGCCGGTATATCAGGTTACCTTAGAAAACTGTTTTACGGTGAAGACTACGCTTTATACCTGCACGAGACCTCCCTACCCCTGAAGGGCCTTAAATACTCCTTACCGAGGAAGGTGGAGTGGGAGGTACTGAAGAAAGCTAAAGTCGTTATGACCAACTCCATGTGGAACGCTGATACGCTAAAGGGGTTCGGTATTAACGCTGAAGTACTCTACCCGGGGTGTTATCCGGACAAGGACATAGAAAGGGAAAGGGAAGACATAGTGCTAGCCGTGTCCATGTGGGACGCGGGCAGGAGGCCGGAACTCTACGGCGAACTGGCGAGGAAAATTAAGGGAAAATTAATAATGGCAGGGTCTTGGGCCAGGAAAGATACTATGGAGAAGTTCATGAAAGACTACCCTGAAGTCGCGGTCACAGGGAAGATAAGTGAAGGGGAACTCAACTCCCTCTATAGGAAAGCGTCGCTCTTTATACGCTTCGGTTTTAACGAGAGGGGGCCTGGGATGGGCGTATTAGAGGCGTTAGCCCACGGGACGCCGGTAATAGTGAACGAAGGTCTGGGAGGGAAAGAGTTCATAAAAGACTATGAGAACGGGTTCGTAGTGAAAGACGTGGACGAGGCAGCCCAAAGGGTGAACGAAGTGTTAAGTGACGGAGTATTGAGGGGGAAGATGGTCAACTCTGCATGGGAAACTGCAAAGGAGTACTCTTGGTATAGGCACGGTGAGAGGTTAACGGAAATTATGGAAAAAATATGACGTCTGCAGTTTATCCCTCAGCCGTAAGGCCTTCTAGTCTAAGCAAACACGGTGCTTTGGGCAGTTGGTGTAGAAGTCGCGGGCTGTTTAGTGATTTGCTGACTGGAAGCTTTAACCATACTGGGAGTACTGTAATCCAGTTTAGGCACTTATTTTGTAGATGAGGTTTCAGGGACATGTCAGGGATGACAACTTTCCCGACCCGTTTAGGGATTTGAGGTAGTAGGGTTTATCGCTGTACTCAATTACCACCTTTTCCAAGTATTTATTCAATTAATTATATTTAGAAGAAATTTAGCTAATATACTTAAAAAACTTTTCTGTTTAAGGTATTTAACCTAATTCTCTACCTAATGAATAAATACCACTCGTGAACGGTAGAAAATGAAAGATCGAAATTTGGATTTCCTTGAAATTAAACATAGTTATGCAAAAATCTTATATTTATGATTGATATAAGATAAAGTGGATAAATATGAGCGAAGCAAAACTCGAAAGGCTAATGAAAATAAAGGGAGCAATAGCAGCCGGTCATTTTTCAGCAGACGGAAAACTACTGGCGTACAAAGGGGATATACCTAAAGAAATAGCTGAAATGGTAGCTAAAATGTGTGCAGCAAACACTTTAACAGCTGAAATGCAGGCTGACGGCTTTTCTGCCCTGACTAAAATGAAGTGGTCTCCCCTCCACGGTTGGGCAGTAGCTGCTGGTGATTATGCTGTATGTGTTATGGACCACTACGGTGTGTTCGTGAAGCTCTCTGAAGCAGACTTCAACGCTATATTTAAGGAGTTAGGAGAAACGGTCAGGTCTTAAAAAACCTCTTTTTTCTCCCTTCCAACCTTTTTATCCCTAAAAGTGTCCTACTCATTCACATCTCCTTTGCACTTTCCATAACCCTTGAAACGGGTTTATGGGTCACTAAGGTGTCCTTTGTGAATTGAAATATCCTCTATCTATAGTCGATTGTGGGCAAATTATAACACGTAGAAATTGTAGGGGAAACGTAAATCGCCCTTAATATACGTCACAGTAATAATTTTATGCAGAGGGGCGAGAAGGTAACGGGTATAGAGAGTTGGACAATATATAATTAGGTTTGTTACGAGCTGTGCATACTTAGTCTGTGTAAACACTCTATATTAGGATGTCATATGACACGAGTACAAAAAACCACATATGGTATTATACGACTAGGTTTCTTACGCGCGTAAAACCGTAGGTCATTTTAAGCTCGGGTTCGACCGGACCCTACAACCGGTTTAAACTGTAATCCGTGACTGTGGCTGGTAGGGAATATTACCTTAGGTCATTATGTTAAAAATATTTTACTCTTACGTCGTTATCCAACTTATGCAGGGCCAACCTATAAGGATACCTAAAGAGTTAAAGCAGAAGATGATGAAGTATAACGTCAACTGGAATAAGGTGATATCCGATTTCGTAAACGAGAAGATAAGGGAGTTAGAAAGGCTGGAACACGCGAAAAAAGGTATTGAAATACTCAGGTCTTTGGAACTGTCATACGCGGGTGATAAGGAGGTGGTGAGAAATCGGAACAGTAGTTGACGCTACAGTCCTTTCCCATATAGTGTTGAAAGGTAAAGACTGGGAAAAGTTAGCGGAATACATACCTAACTCCGCTACACTGGACTTAGCCATAGCCGAGACATTAAACGCTATAACTAACGCAAAGAAGAGGAGAGTAGTGAACGAAGAGGTGTCAGAAAAACTGCTCATGGCCTTGAACGAGTTTTCGAGCTCCATGGACGTGTATGAGAGTAAATACTATTTGAGTAGGGGCTTTAAACTCGCCATATCCCACAACATCAGTGCCTATTCCGCCCTCTACTTAGTCTTAGCCCAAGAACTGGGATATAAGCTGGTCTCACTAGACCAGAAGCAGGTCAAGCTTGCAGAGAGACTAGGTATAGAGGCGGTGAAGTTACCGAGCAGTTGACCGGTTTACGCGGGTGACCCCTAAGTACAAAGTGTGGCTATAAACTGAGATTGTAGGTTTTAAGTCCTTGAACCCACTCTGTTAGTTTGCATTTGATTATACTTAGTCAGGGACTAAAAGGCAAGGCCCGTTTCCTTATTTAGCAGATTTTTCAGCGCTATACTAATGGCACTATCGTCCTTTATTAACTGCGGGTATTTGCTCGGTCAGTTTGTAAAGGACAACAGGAGATTTAGCCTAAACTATACGCCATCGCCGTAAATATGACGAAGCAGTTTGCCCTTTAGTGCTTTACTGAGTATAATATAACACTTTACATAAACCGCATAGTCAGTTATGCCTTAGATACTTGTCCGTGTACTGAGGGATATGTTCTAATCCTTCCGCTTAGTGAATGTATTAAGTTTATATTCCAAGTAGTAAGAACGGGCATAGTGTCGTTACTGAGTTATAAGGTCTCTTCACAGTACTTAAGGTATTTTAAGCCCTTTTCTTATATAACTCTGGCGGGCAGTATTTCTCTCATGCATAATTTGTAGTTTAATAACGCCACTATGACTTACCGCAACGGTTAACTCACTTTGTTATAATATTTAATATTTCGTGGACTTTTTGAGACATCTTTTTCGCTTCTTCATAACCAATCCTCATCTCATGGAAACCGTAAATATGGAGGTACCACGCATCGACCCATATTGAATACATTTCAGGTGAAATTGCCTTAGCCCCTTCGAAGAGTAAAGCAGATGACCACCTACCACTTTTCTTTACTTTTTCTAGTATTTCTTTCAGGTTTAGTTCTTTCACCATTAGCTTTATCGCTTCCTCTGCGGCTTTGTAATATTTCTCACTTGCTTGAACAACATCCCCCTTATCTAGTAACTCATCAGCTTCCCTAATCCAGTTTGAGATCAACGACCTTATCTGAGAGCTCGACAAGCTCTCTCACTTTTTCTGCCTCCACGGCTAAAATATCTTTTGTTAGGTTAGCAGTAAGTATTACAACTGCTGATTTCCATAGTTCTACTACCTTCTCGTCACCTAACTTCTGAGATATTTGAAGGACAGCGTCGTGTAAGATCCCTAAACTCCAATAACCCTCTTCTCTTACTTTTTCTAGTATTTCTTTCAGGTTTAGTTCTTTCACCATTAGCTTTATCGCTTCCTCTGCGGCTTTGTAATATTTCTCACTTGCTTGAACAACATCCCCCTTATCTAGTAACTCATCAGCTTCCCTAAGTAATATATCTGCTGCGGAAAGAATACTAGTACTGGACATTACTTTATATTATATCCCTAGTCTAAAAAAATTTTAAGGCAAATTAACTGTTACATTATACTGCCCGTGGCTCCTTACACACGGTTTAGCCGTGCTGGTTCCGGTAGTTTAACGCCGTTTGAATAACGAAAGTACCGGAAAGGGGACTATGCTTAAAGAGAAAGCCTTTATCTCATGGATCCCCCTAATTTTCTCTATTGAGGCTGTAGCTCCAGCTAGCACAGCCTTGAAGTCGAGTAATGTAGATATTCACTTTCATCTGGATAGATAGAAAATTTCACTTCTAACTAAACTTTTCCGCTACCCTCCTAAACTGTTTCGGTTATTGAAATAATGAATATATTATCGTTATTAATAATAATGATGATGATAATATACTCAGTAATACACTAAAGGGCAAGTCCTTCGTTGTATATATAGCGGATGCGTATACTTTAGGCTAAAGCTCCTGTTGTCCTTTATAAACTGACCGAGTATAAATTAAAATGATTAAAAGTTACACAGCATTATTCTACCACCCGTTATCTAGTCCCACGTCCACACTTTTCCTACCCTCCTAAACCTCTTCCTTACCTCACTGAAGGTCTCCTTCATCTCTTTAATAAAATGTCCGTCACCGCATAATATGTTCCCGTCCTCTATGATTTCGAGGATGAAAGTCGAGCCGTCCCTCAATTTCTTCAGGAACACTTCAGTGTTCATGGCTACCGGCATCACCTTAGGGTCGTCTGGGTCAAAAGTCATTGCAAAACCCTCTCTCGGGTCTTTAGGAAAGGCGTCTGATACTATTAATACGTCAATATCACTTTCGTTAGTGTAATCCCCCCTTGAATAAGACCCGAAGAGTATGATCACCTTCGGGTTAAACCTTGAATATCTTTCGCACAGTTCCTCGAACAACCCCTTTCACCCATTCGAGGATCTTTTTACCACACTCGAAACACCTCCTAGCCGTACTCTCGTTATAATAATCTTCTGGGGGCCCTTCATCATAAACATCCGGATATCTAGAGGGGATATAATGCTTGTCCAGCTCCTGCCCGCATTCTTCTATATCTTTAGGTACTTGGACATTTGCATTACGGAGGAGAATAGTAATAGACTGGCCTCTCGCCTCGAGGTGGTAAAAGTTTAATAGTGCTTTTACTGCCTTCTCTGCAGTCTGTTGTGACTCATAACACGTTTCTTCATAAAGTCCATATTGCATATTGACCTCGGCGGACTTTAAGTTCCTTTCAGCTTGCCTCAGCCAGTCATTGTATCTTTGCATTTATGAGTAGAATCCCCCTTCCAATTATTTATTGTTATACTCGGTCATGGAACAAAGGGCAAAGTCAATTCTCTCGCTTAGTAATTTTTTGGCACTACACTAACGGCACTGTTGCCCTGTATCAACTGACCAAGTATACTACCTTTTCCCCATCTTGTAAACGTGATAGGCAAAACAAGAGTCGAAACTCCTAACTATTCTCAAAACGTTTACCCCGTTCTCTTCTGTAATCCTTTGTCCAGCAATAGACCCAACTACATGCCCTTCTTTAATGGAGTCCTTAACTTTACAGTTTATCAGAGATTGATGTCAATTACAAAGGCACTAAATAATGTTATTTATACCGCCTATTTTATAATAAGATACGGTCATGAAAACTTCTCAAATATTAAAGGAAAGGGTAGGTGGACTCTGGGAAAAATACGTTAAACACGAGTTCGTGAAGCAGATGAAAGAAGGTACACTCCCTCAAGAGTCCTTTCGTTACTACTTAATACAAGACTCGAAGTACGTGGAAGTCATGTTAAGGGGCTTAATGAGGGCTTCCTCTTTTGCACCGTCCAGCCAGGCTACTCAAATCCTCTCGACTATCCTCAATACTAGGGATAAGGGTATGGAAGTACACAATTACCTCCTGGACAAGCTGGGTATTACACATGAGGAAATAACCAACACGGGATATAACCTAGCAAACTACGCTTATACACGCCACTTATATTACTACTCTACAAAGGGCTGGAAGGAATTCCTCTCTGCATGGGCACCTTGTATGTGGGGTTACTACGAAGTAGGGAAGTACGTCGCAGACTCCCCGAACCAGCTCTTCTCAAAGTGGGCCGAGTTCTACGCCTCTGACGAGTATAAGAGGAGAGTAGAGGCGATCTTAGGGGCCTTAGACTCTTATGAGTTCAGTGAGGACTTATTGATACCGTTTTCAGCCAGTGTGAGGTTTGAGATAATGTTCTGGGAGTATTCGTTACGCCGAGAAGAGACTCCATTTTACGAGCTCATTTAGTACCCAGGTCGGCTGGGATTGCGAAATGGTGTGAGTTGAGGTCAATGACGTCAAGTATAGTAGTGTTGAGGAGGGCTTTCCACCAGTATGGCTGAGATAAGGGTTCCCCGCCGCTAAGGAATAAAATAGCGACCCTCCCCTGCGGTTTTATTGCTTTCCTACATTAAGCTCAGCTACGGCTTTTAACTTTCGGTTAACCGTTTTTTATTAATTAAGTATAATACCTTATATGGGGCTGTTAAATAACGAAAACTTAGACGAGGTAAAGAGGGACTTATTCTCGTACTGCAGGCAAAAACTAAGTGTGACCCCTAGTGAAGAGGACTTCAAAGACTTCGTCAATACCTTTAAAGGTTACGACTCAAACCTAGTACGAAAAGAATACGAATATAACGTGGAAAACATAACCTCTTTATACGACATAATAAATGAAAACACTTTGAGGTTTAAGACCTTTATTGAGCCCAAACACGACGGGACACAGATAGTCATGAAGGTAGACCACACAGTCCATTTAGCTCACAAAAACGGTACGGGGCTGGAGATACAAGACTTGAGGTTACTGTTCGGCGTCTTTGTAAAATATAGGGGAGACTTAATTAAGGTTATAGAAAAGGCTAGAGAGGACGGGACCGTAATAAAGATGGAGATATACGGTAAGGAATACTCACCGTTTAATGTAGAGAGGGAGCCCCTTAACTTCTCGGTGTTTGATGTCCTAAAAGGGGAACGCTACCTCCTGCCCTATGAGATCCCTACACCTCACCCCGTAGAGTACATCGAAGTCAGGGACGTGAAAGACATAGACACCTCAAAGGTCTTGTCGTGGCTAAAGGGCAAGGAAGGTGTCGTGGTGAAGGTCTATGACGACGGGTCCCTCCCCTACAAGAAAGCGCGTAACTTTAACATGTTAGCTTTTAAGTATAAACCCTTTGTCAGCCAGCTGGTGGACGAGGCTAGGGCAATGAAGGTCAGGGTCGACTATAGGGCATTAGCGATGACTATCTCAGAACTAGTGACGGAATACGCAAAGGACAACACGGTCACGTTTGATGAAATGCTGGAGAGGGTAAAGGGAGACCATGAAGAATTACGGGGCTTCATAGAAAAGAATTACGATATAATAAGGAGTTTCTGGTATACGAGCAACACCGTTAAGTCATTAATGTCGTTAATTGACAAGAGGTTATAGGGCTATTTTTATAATTGTCGCAAGCGACGAGCCGTGGACGCACACAGACCCCGTTATTTAAATAAGGTTTAGTGTGCTAAAATAGGGTCTTGTATAGTCTGTATAATGTAGGGAGTTAAGAAGCCCGGTGGCAAGAAAACGTGTCCACCTGATGGAGAGAAAGTCATATAATACTTTACTCTTATGGGATAAAACGGAGATAATAGGATATGGAGTTCCGTCTCTCCAGTTTGTGCGGAGACGATGACAAAGACAAGGTGGAAGCTTGGAAGACAGCTATTGACCTTATAAATAAGGGCAAATTAGAAGCAGAAAAAGTAAAACACAGCGCTATTTGCTACTATAGCCTACTTTCAGCTAAGGATATGAGGGCCCTTTCGTGGGCTTGGGAAAACGTGGAAGCCCTACTCGACAAGAAAATTTTAGATATTGACGAAGTAAAGGGGCTGAAGATGTACTTTTTTAAGCTCCTTAAGTACGCTAGTTGGGTATTTTCCGAAGTATGGGACCTCGTGGATGGGTTAGCCACTAAAGGCGTAATAACTAGAGAGGACGCAGAAAAGTTCATCTCCTTATTAAAATCTTATGACGAAGACGTAAGTTCTTATGCGTGGGAATACGTCACGGTCTTGCTCGACAGAAAAATACTGAAACCTGAAGAGGTTATCGGAGTTAAGGACGCGTTCTTCCAGTTGCTGATGACTGATGACGAGGAAATAAGTTTAGCAGCGTGGAACTCCGTTATAGGGCTGGTAGACAAGGGCATTATCTCCCCAGACCAAGTCAGGCAGTATAAGGGTTACTTCTTCCAGTTGCTTTCGGGCGGTTGGGTGTCAGGTTACGCTTGGGAAACCGTAAAGGACCTTATCGATAGGGGTATCATAACTAAGGACGAGGACAGACCTTTCTATTCACTCCTAACTTCCGACAGTGAGTCAGTACGATTACACGCTTGGGAGAACTTAGACGTTCTCCTTAACGAGGGAGTGTTAGATTTGGAAGAAATAAAGGGATTAAAAGAGTACTTACTTGGCCTTATGAGATCCAAGAGTAAATTCCTTAGACTGGATGCTTGGGAGGTCGCCGTTAAGGTGGTCAGCAGAGGGGTACTTAACTTAGATGACTTAATAGAGAATAAAAAATACTTCCTCAGGCTCCTTAAGTTAGGCAAGACTTGTCCGAAAGCGTGGGGCTTACTACCACCCTTGATAGAGTACAGTGTCATAACAGAGGGTGATAAGGACTTCTTTATAGACCTACTTAAATACGATAAGGGGTGGACCCGCCTCCGTGCTTGGGAGAACGTTAACACACTCCTCGAAAACTCCATAATAGAGTTTAATGACGTGTTAAGGGCAAAGAGATATTTCTTTGACCTGCTGTCCAGTAAAGACTATGAGGTCCGTCTTGCCGCATGGAAGTTTCTGGCCAAGAATATGAACAAGGGCCTTATCACCGCTGAAGAAGTGGCGGACTGGAAAGACGAGTTAAGGGACATGATTGTAGAGGCACCTAATCATTTAATACGGAAAGACGCCCTAGAGGTCTATGAAGAGTTAAAGGCCAATGGGATAATATAACCCCACCGTTTTGCCTCCGTTAGTAATACAGTCTGTGAAAGAAGTTCATATAACTCTCTCTTTATTTAAATACAACATAATCTATTAAGGTCTAGCACTTTACCCACCTAGATACAGGGTCAGATAGTATTTCACGTAAAACTCTTATGTCTAATAGTTTTTATTGAATAAACGACTAATATTAAATATTTTTTAATTAAAGTGCTAATTTTCTAAATATTAAGTATAAAAAAAGTATAAGTATAAACGTAAATGTTAGTGTAATACTTACTATCATGATTTTTAATAAATTTTAAAATCTAATTTTTATGTAGAATATACTAGAAAATAAAGTCTTATCGGAAAGTTGGGTCTCACTAAAGCATTCATTGTGAATTGAAGCATTTTTCTCGAATTAGTATAATTCGTTGCCAAATAACACGTATAGATCAAATGTTCTATATAATTAAAATTACAGTATCCATATTGTCCGTCCTACTAGCCTTCTTGTATTAGTATTATCTTTATTAGCGTAGGGAGTTTCACGGATCCTCTACAAATTATAATTATCTGTCTTAAATTTATACAATTCGTGAACAAATAATACAGTGTATGAAAGACCATTCCGCATAAAGTAAATTATAAACTTGTCACCTTACGCTTTTACACGTATTATGTATTAATATTGCTCAATGTACATAATTGTTTCAATCCAATCGTAGTTAGAAAAATAAAGATCGTAAATGAGCTGTGAAAGACCCTCACTCTAAGTCAAGATTGCTCTTATCTATAATTTGTAACTTAATGATCACAGTATGCGCTCGAAAGTATATACTATATGTTTTGGTTGGTAAAAACGCACCAGGCTTAAGAATTTTATGTAAAATTCTAGTTCTCTCGGGGTGATTTACAAAGATTAAGGGCTATCTATGTTGACAATTAGGAAACGTGAGCTGCTCTTAAGGTATTTAGTTTTTATTATTTTCTAAATGCCTAGTTAGTTTTTCCACTGACTTATTTATCCTATACCATGTACCAAAGATCTCGAACAAAATTCCTATCAAAATACTTATCGAAGTAGATATTAATATTACTGGGATGATAAAGCTGTACCCCAATTGAACGATTATTCCATTTACTATCCCTAATATAACTACCAAAATAGATAAAATCTTGGTTAGAGCGGAATTCCTCTTCAATTCTTGAGAATAAGTATAAATCCTGTTAATAAACATTATAATATACAAAATATATTCAATCTCATTCTTAATTTTGTCTGATCTTTCAAAAATCTTATTGCTCAAATCATCTATTCCTATCGACTTAAAGTTCTCAAAGTAAATTAGGATCTCCTGGATTAGGTTAGTTAGTTCTCCATTGACAATAAAGTTCTCCGACTCCTCGATAAACCTCAATGAGAGCTCATTCTTAACCTTAGTTAACAAAAGCTCACTCAGCTTGTCCATTCTGGTTGAGAGGTAAAACGAAGCTGAGAGTAGGGAGAGTCCCACAGCTAATATGAGGTAAAAAACTATAAAATTCAATCTTTTAACTCCTCCTTCAACCTAGAAACTATTTCCCTCAGCTCGTACTTCTTCTCCCTGAATAGCTGAAGTGTATTTAAAACGTCCTCACCTTTCTTGGTAATGAAGTACAGATTGTCCCTCTTTGTAATGAGGTTTTTCTCCTCTAAGATAGGGATATACTTGTTGGCCACTTCAAATGTCAGATTAGCAGCATACATCAGCCTTGTTTTACTTATCCCGTTATAGGACCTTTTACACGCACTTAGAATATCTAAATATATCTCAAACACGTCCCTCTTTTTCTTGTTAAAGATTATCATGTCGGGAGTGTTCTCAAACAGTCATGAAATTCGAGAAGTGTTTGTAATATTATATCAGTTTACTCCTAATATAGTGTATCCCCTCCAAGTAAGCCCCGTTTAACGGAGTCTTCTCCCTCGAGTAAACTACCGGGTACATCACGTTCAACAAGGCTAGACTATACTCGACTATCCCCACGTCCCTGTTAACAGCCCTCGTATCCCTTGCCAACCTAGCCAGGTGGGCCCTACAGTAAGAATGATAACTCTCCACAGTGTAAGTATACTCCTTACCCACAACGTGGTTGTTAAGTACTTGATAAACTGAATAACCGTCAGTGTAGTACACCCTACTCTCGGGTAGGGGGTCCTGGAGGAAGCTGAAAGTCATGTAATCCCTATCACCCGTGATAAAGAAGGGTACACCATCTGCCAACGCGTTCCATATCCACAAGTCTTCCCTCTTTTGCCCATGTCTGGCCCACACGTAAGTCCAACTCTCGTCAAGCACTGTAGCTTTTGCCGTGAAACCCTCTAGTCGTTCTTGCAAGAGTAGTAGGTAGGCATACGCTTCTACCCCTTTCCTCCTTATAAAGCTGTATATTGTCGTTAACGGTTTCCCTTCGACCCTCGCTATCCCCCTCATGCTCATCCTATTCGTGTATTCTTTCAGTACTCTCTCCTTTTGTTCTTTACCCATCTTGTGGTTTGTCGCTTGGTAGGACGTCTTCCCGCAAGTTTTGCACTTGTATTTTGTTTTTCCTCTAGCTGATCGTCCTTTACTACTCTGTTTGATTTGCACGAGGGGCAAGGTGGCCTTTCTTCTCTCCTCCTCTTTACCCCGAGTTTTTTAGTGTAGTAGTATAGTGTTGATGGCGGTATCCCTAACTTGGTGACTTGTACTCCGAGTATGCTGCTATTGTGTAAGCGAGGTCTTCCGGCTCGTGTTTTCTCGGCTTAAAATTTAAATCCCTTAAAACTAAGAGTATTAATTGTGCAAGGGTTACGAGGTCCATCGTGTGGATCCCCATAAATCTCGTGACCCTTGCACATAAGTGTTTCTACAGTAATGTTTGCTCTCATTACTTCTAGCTCTTTCCAGCAAGTAGTAATAGAAAGG
Source organism: Stygiolobus caldivivus (assembly GCF_019704315.1). Classification (NCBI taxonomy): domain Archaea; kingdom Thermoproteati; phylum Thermoproteota; class Thermoprotei; order Sulfolobales; family Sulfolobaceae; genus Stygiolobus; species Stygiolobus caldivivus. The sequence goes on from NZ_AP024597.1 coordinate 973,607, forward strand.
ATAGTTTTTATAAATACTCTATTATTTTTACAAATCCTTATCGAATTTGGTGACTGTTTGAGAACACTCCCATCATGTCATAATACTCTATGGATAGCAAATTTATAAATTTTCATATTTCTTTCAATAATATATATAATCTAGTAAGTAAATTATTAAAAGAATTTATAAAATATAGTATCTACCGAGAATTTTGTATACTAAATATACAATAAATTCTAGTACGCATGATATAAACAATGACATAAAGGATATAAACAGAAGAGGTGATGTAGCGAATAGCGGTTCCATAATATTATGCGGTAGTATTCTAGGCATTAGAAGAAAACCTACTCTACTTGTGTAAAACCCCGGTTTTCCAGTATTTACTACGAATGTTACATTGGATGAACCCGAAATAGTATCGGGACCTAGAAGCCTGAGGTTAGGATTGTTAGAGTAGAAAAGGACAGCTAAAGGCAATTTAATCGGAAAACTCCTCAATTTCACCGGTAATTCAAGAGACACTAAGGAATTAGAAGGTAAGACACCAAGTCTGAACGATGTACCTATCTCCCTACTATTTAATGACGATGACGCGTTTACGGAAGTCCATTGAGCGTAAGTCAGAACCGTATTAGAGGAAAGCACCACAAAGGAGGCAAGGAAAAAGAGGATAAATAAACCCATAAAGACCGTCTTATAGCTCACTGTGTGTAATGTATTCCTCCGGATCTTCAAACTCCTCCTGCTTAGCGTTTCGGAGACCCCGTATATGATGAAAAGGGAGACTAAAAGAGACGCCTTTCCATTTATTGTGTTAACAGTGGTAATAGCGTAACCTAAATAGGGTATACTGATAGGTCTGTTTAGAATTAGAGGTACGCACCCCTTTATCCATGACCTTTTAACCACCCACGGGTCTGGTGTCGGGTTATGAACTCCCTTAGTTATATAGCCGTCCGGTAGTACTTTGATGATCTCGTGGACGATATAGTGAGAGCAAAAAGGAGGTTTATAAGCTACTATCTCCCCTACATGAGGCTGCCCCATTAGAGGTGTGATAAAGACGAGACAGCCTGGATTCAGTACAGGGACCATTGAGTCTGTAGCTTCTATATTCCATCCATAAGGAAGACCTAAAAAATATTGGGATATTAAGCTGAAAGCTAAGGAAAACAAAATTAGGGAAAGTATTGAATAAATTGCTATTTCCTTGATCATAAGGAATCACTGGTTAGATTAATAACCGGGTTTTGAGTCAAAAAAACACATGAATTCCATTAAACCAAAGTATTTAAAAAAATAATATACCTTAACCTTTAGCCATGAGGTTTTTTGTTTTCAAGTCATTTACTGTCCAGAACCTACATTATATGCAGCAGTCACGGTTATAGTGAACGCTAGTGTTGTACCTGGAGGTACTGGTCCAGTAACTAGCACCAGCGATACTGCTATAGTACCTCCGGGGGGTAAAGTTATCGAAGGTGATGGTGGAGGTGATGGTGGAGGTGGTGGAGGCGGAGGCATTGGAGGCGGATCACTACTTACGTTTGTATAAGCTACCATGTAATATGTACTGGGATCTCCTGGTGTTATAGTTATAGTGATTTGAACGGGCTGGTTTAAGTTATTCCTTATGTAGAACACATCACTTAATTCCTCTGCGCTATTAGGCGCTACATTGCCGAAGTTTATCTGTAGATTTCCTTGCTTATTGATAAAGGCGAAATACCCCTGCGGGCTTTGTAAATGGTTATCATTAGGTATTAAGGCTATATTAGCCAAGTTATCAGTAGTCACGTAAGCTACTGCTGTTCTTGGCGCTACATATACGAAGTCCATCGATACTATTAAGCTTAGCAATATTATGCCAGCCATTATTCCTAGTCCCAGTGCTTTTATTTCGCCCCTCATTTGTCTTCAATTATTTATTATGTTATAGTAGTTTATAAGTATTATCTCTTTATTATTTTCTTATAAAATAGCTATTTTACTAATAGATAATAGTCAAAATAGATTTGAGATATTTGTTATTTTGGAAAGAATATTTTATCTAGGTGAGTACTACCTCTCTAACTATATTTTAAAATATTCAATTTACGGGAATTAATTATAAATAAAGATTTTAAATATAGTTTGTGTATATTCATACTAGTATGAAACCTATCTCATGGTTCATGATAGGGATATGCTTGGCCCTTCTCATAGGAGTCGTTCTCTCACAGACATTTGTATCATCGGAGACTATTTACGCCAGAGCCTATGTGGCTAATATAGTCATAAGGGGGGAAGGAAGATTAATGTTCTACAACCCATATCCGTTTCCACTAATTATCAATTCAACAAACGTATTAGAGACAGTTCCTCCTTTTCAAAACGTCACCATCGTAAAATACTCTTCAATAATTTACGTCACTAATTATTATGGAAACTTTAAAATGATAATATATGTAAATAGTATCGTAAATACCTCTATGACCTGAAGTCCCTGAGAAGACCTTCTACTAATCAATCTTCTACTAATCAATAAGGTATATTACCTCTTGGTGAAAGCTTAATATTCCGGTTTTCGGAATTAACTATTTGATGCCCATTAATATTAGCCACAGATTACGTACCAGCATCATCATCATTTTAATTTTATCATTGATCATCACCCTATACATTAATTATGAATCTTATGAATCTTCTATGAACTCCCAAAAACTATTCCAAGGTTATGAGACTTTAGCTTATGTCGATTTCTTCACGTCAGCACTAATAAAACCTAACCCTTTTATCAAAGGGCAAAACATTACGGTATATATGTTAAAGAAAACACAAAAGGACTTTAATGTTATACCTTGTGTTATACTGAACGAGAACTATTCTAAACTATTAGGGATCTCTAAGTTAAAAGGGATTTCAACGGTACCGACATATTTAGCGAAAGAGATAGTCTTGAACTTAACGAGCTTACGTAATTTTAGCTACGCGGTAATAATATCCGACGAGGGAGTGTACAATACAACCCTTTACAGCGGGGTCAGCAACTCCTCATACTTAACACTGAATGTGAGTGAAATAGCACGTGTAATTAATAACTTATCTTCGTACATACCGGGGTCTTATTCAGTCCTGATAAAGATTACCCATGAAAATATAACGACATATTTTCCGATAAACTATGACGGAAATGCGTTCCAAATACCCACTTCAGGTTCGTTGGACATTCCACAGTACCTAAGAGTACCCTATAACCTGATTAACGTGTCCCAAGCGTCATATCCCCTAAGCTTGGTTCAACAATATTGTGTCCATTTTTACGTATATCCCAGCAGTTCGGCTGAAGAAGCCGATTACTCGATCATAGTCAACACCACAGTGGGGACATGGGTCTATAATGAGGGGATATCAAAAGGTATCGTCTCGCTAAACATCTCTAGCTTATATAACACTATTAATAACCTACTCGTAAAATACGGTCTTTACTCCTCACAGTATGCAGTGATTATAAACTTCACGATTAAAACTAAAAACTATACATTGTACCCATTTGTAGTCATTAATAACAACAACGGTATTCTGTCCTTCTCAGCTTACAACACTACGTTAAACATGACAGTCTATGCAGACTCTCCCGAGAAATATAGCCCGTTAGATCTGGCTTATCTAATAATACCAGCGTCTGCTTTATTTTTTATCTTCGGGTTTACAAGACCCAAGACACCATCTGAGATGGATAAGGTACTTTCAAAGCTAAAAAAGGTTAATAAATTAACTATAGAAGTTAATTCTAAGCCTGAGGCGAAAAAGGTCGTAGAGGTAAAAGACATTAATGATATTATTAAGTTTTCTGTAACAGCCGTCAAACCTGTCTTGGTGTATAAGGATAAGGGCATACTACAAATTTGGATCGTAGATAATGACGTAGGTTATGTTTACACTGTTAGTGAATAACTCATTATATGATTTTTAAATCTAATTTAGACATCTAATAAAAAATCTGATAATAGTTTCCAAATTCCCAAAAAGTCGGGTTATGTTTGTAAACTTTTAATTCCATATCCATAAAAATAGTAAAGTGATTTACATAGAATTTATATAAAGTAAAGAGGGAATAACAATACATATTATCTAAATACTACTTACGTATAATTCTATAGAAAGGGTAAGCACTATTAGCATCTATTGAAAAATGTGGGGCTCTAAGCCCGAATAAAACATAACTAGAGATAAGATGAGTGCTTGTCTTTCACAAGTGTGGGCTAAGCCTGTTTTTCGACAGAAAGGTTTTAATACAGAAAGCTTCGCGTTTACTACAACAAGTAGTATTTTACGTAAAACCTTTATGCTGATATATTTTACTAATTAGACGTGTAATATTGCATACTTTATAATTAAGAATAGAAGTTTTAAGTATTTGACATAAGATTAATACAAGTATTTACGTAAATGTTTATTACAATATATAACTGTTGGGGTCTCCAATATGAATTGAACGTGGGTCAAGCTTTACATCGAGGGCTTTTACTCTCGGGCAATTAACACCCCCACCCAGTGGAATCTATATTATTCGGGCTGGGGTCAATACGTTATATATAAGGTGGTTTAGCTTTCACCTAAACTGAATATAGCCAGACGGCATAACTCACTTGCGTACTCACTACAAGGTTAGGTCATCCCTTTAATCTCTTTGCGAGTATGGCGAAAAGGACTATAAAGAGTAAGAGTGCGTCTTCATGCAAATGGGACACATTAGTAAGCAATGAGATGAGGGCTTTGCCCTTTAGGACTTGACTAAGTATTAGAGAGTTAGGGCCCAAAGCCCTAATAGCTGGGCTTGTAAGATCACATGACAAAAGCCCAATTTCTAAGTAGAAGACATAAAAAGCAACAAGAAAAATCACATATATCTTTAATTTTTTTAAAAGGGACAAAAAGCAGAAGGAGACCTAACTTATTTTTATTAGTATCCTTCCGTCCCTTGAAGGGTCAAATAACGCTTTCAGTGCTTCCTGCCCCTGTTCAAGCGAATACGTTTTCCATACCTTTACCTTGCAGTCTTTACGGCCCTGCATTATTTCGGTTATCTCCTTTCTGTTCCCCCCAGTAGTCCCGATAATCCTTGCATGAGCCCCGTATATACGGGAGAGCTCTAATGTAACTCCGGAGCCCGTTATACCACCGAAGAAGACTAGCCTACCGTTTAGGCCTAGCGTTTGGAGGCTGGAGTCCCATACAGAAGACCCTACCGAGTTTACTACCACATCCGCCATCCTACCTCCGGTTATCTCCGCGACTTTGTCCTTTACTTTTTCATAACCTACTGTATAATCCGCCCCAAAGTCCTTTAGCCAACCTTTCCTGCTCACCGCAATTACGGTAGCTCCCATCCTCTTGGCAAATTGGACGGCAAATTGGCCCGTGTTACCAGAAGCACCAAAGACTACCACAGTATCTGTCGCCTTGACTTCTGCTGCTTTTAATGCGTGATAGGCTGTAAGTGCTGATACGGGGATACTCGCTGCAAGTTCATCGCCGATGTAATCTGGGACTTTGAACAAGTTCTTGTCAGGGGCTGTAAAGTACTCTGCAAACCCCCCGTTAGTTATCACACTCATTATCCCCCCGTTCCTGCACAGCATCTCCATAGAGGACAAGCACATGTCGCAAGAACCGTCGAAAATCCTGTTATAGACCACCACTCTGTCCCCGACCTTGACACTCTTTACGTGATCCCCTACTGCCTCCACTTCCCCGTACACTTCAGCCCCGGGTATATGGGGCATGGGCTTAACCGGGAGGCCGGTAACTACGAAGTAGTCTATTGGGTTTACGCCAGCCATCTTAACCTTTATCCTGACGTCATGGGCACCTACCTCCGGTCTTTGGACTTCAGCTACTTTGAGGTTCTCTATTCCATTTTTTTCAAATAATAGTGCCTTCATTAAATTAACTTCTTTTTGATTATTTAAATAAATTCCCTTGACTTAAGTAAACCTAATTACGATAATAAAGCTAATTAATGTAGCAAAGATCGAAACCCCTTAGAAAAAACAAGACCACACGTCCCGCTCTATTGTCCTTAATATTGTAACGGTCTATAAATTTTCACTTTGTCAGTTAAAATTTACGAAGGATTTTAAGTCTTAAGTACCGACAAATAATATAATGAGCGTATTAGAAGTCAGGAACGTTTGGAAAAGTTACGGGAAGCTCATAGCTAATGAAGACGTCTCCATGGACGTGAAAGAAGGGGAGATAGTAGCCCTATTGGGCCCTAACGGTGCCGGGAAGACCACCTTGGTTAAACAGGTCTACGGGGAAATAACTCCCGATAGGGGAGAAATTAGAGTTTTAGGTAAGAAACCCGGCGACAGACACGTCAAGAAATTACTCGGTGTGATACCTCAGGAATGTGAGCCTTACGGTGACCTTTCAGTATGGGACAACATATACTATATGGGGAAGTTAAAAGGGGTGGAAAAAGACTCCATAAAGGCCAAGGGAGAGGAATTACTCAGGGAACTGGGGCTGACGGGAAAAAGGGACACGTTGGCCAGGGAACTATCGGGAGGGTTAAAGAGGAAGACACTGATCGCAATGGCCCTGATCAACGACCCTAAACTCCTCATACTAGACGAACCCACCACCGGTCTCGACGCGGAAGGGAGGAGGGAAGTGTGGAAAATACTCCTCGATATGAAGAAACAAGGGAGGAGTATGTTACTCACTACGCATTACTTGGACGAAGCAGAGAGGCTCGCTGACAGGATATTCTTCCTAAATAAGCGGGTAATAGACCAAGGTACTCCCGCCCAAATGAAAGAGAAGTTCGCCGACTGGTATGAGGTCATCGACTACACTAACGGAAAAGTGTACAAAGTTAAGGGGGAAGAAGAGCTGAAGAAAGTCGTATTAGGCTTAAGGGGTAAGTTCGAGGTAAGGATGCCGAGCCTCGAGGAAGTATACCTAGAGGTGATAAAGAGTGAGTAATATCGTCACTGAGTTCCTCAATTTACTCGGTATGCAGTTCAAGATGATCAAGGCTTACCTGCCCGTATTCGTCTTCTTCTCGGTAATGTTCCCGCTGGGAGTAATGTTAGTGTTCGGGTACGTAGCGGTGAGCTCATTAACGCCTTACATAGTATCCGGGACGATCACTTTTTATATCTCCATAGGGGTGCTGACGTCGGTAGCCCAGTCCATAGCCTTTGAGAGGAGTAAAGGTAGGTTCTCCCTGATGGTGTCCACTGGTATACCCAAGGAACTATACGCTATAAGTATCGCATTGAGTAACGGGATCTCGACGTTAATAGTCGTACCGGTCATCCTCATCCTAGGTCACTACCTCCTCCACGTAGAGGTACGGTCGGTCCCACTGTTGGTGGTCTCCCTCCTTTCCTCAATATTTATGGGCTCGATGTTGGGTATGACCTTAGGCCTAGGGATAAGGAACATCTACGCTGTGAACCAGTACTCCAGTATTATAAGCTTCGTCCTGAGTTTCTTCGCCCCGGTGTACTTCCCCCCGACACTAATACCCTTACCATACAGGTTTTTGACGTTAATTGAGCCTACTACTTACGTCTCACAAGCCCTCTATTATTCATTTATCGGGAGCCCTGAGTCTTTAGTGTGGACGTTAGGGATTTTGGTGTTCGGGGCCTTCTTCGTCCTTTTAAACAGGTATGTGTTGGCGAATGAATGAACTTTACTATCAGGGGGCTAACTTAATAAGTGAACCTAGTATAACGTGTCTGGCTAACGTGGTGTCCTTACTTTCTCCCCAAGACATAAAGGTAGAGAGACCCTGATAGGTTGACCTCACTGAGAGAAGTTTCAGTCCTCTTTCCTCATATACCCCTTCAAAGTACTTTTTTCCTCCACGCTTTTCTACCGGCGAAGAGTAGGGACAAAGGGCCTGGCGTCAAGGACTTATCTCTCTTTTAACTCCTTATCCTCAATTAGCTGTTTAGTCATTTCCGCAACTCCTTCCCCGTCAACACCAAAAAGGTCTAAGAGTGTTTTTAGCTCCTCTGTGCTCACCTTTTCCACGTCGACTACCAGCTCTAAAATGTCGCCTTCTTTTATCATGAGCCTTTGCCTTGCCTCTTTAGGTATAACCACAAGCCCCTTTTTATAAACCTTTATCCTATACCTTTCCGTAAGTATACACCTTATTGGGAGAATAAATATTTGACAATGGGGGGAGGGGGTAGTTTAACCAAAAGGGTCTAGTGCAGAGTAGGTCTGTGTTGAGGTAGTGGGAATGTAGGTTAATGTGAGGAGGACACGGCCCAAAACGGCACCTCTGAATTAACCTTTGAATAAACCACGGCGGTATTATGTACAGTAATAGAGAGCCTCTTGATGAGAAAACGGTCAAAGCCTGGTTCGGGTACGACACGTTCAGTAAAGGAGAGGATTATTATAACGGGAATAGTGTCCTAGCGACTTCTATCCTGAAGGTCTTCATACACGGTAATGTCGACGAGGCCACGGTCCAAGAAGGCGCTGGTGTTATAAGGGGTTTTGAGCATAAGATCTCTAGAAAGGGCTTCTTCACACTCTTAGAAGGAGTGGCCCTAAAGTGTGAAAATTTCGGCTGTTTCTATGACGACTATTGGGACAATTACTATAACGGCCCCCTTCTTGAGGTTACCGACAAGGTGTTGGTCGAAAAGGACTGGACACGCAAGGACGTCGAAAGGCCGGGGAAGATAATAGACCGGAACGAATACGACTACCTCACTGTTCAACGTCTCAATTAATAAAGTAGAAAGAGGCCCTGCTTTCTTTGCCTTGGTTAAGGAAACCCTAATATCGGTATTACGTGAATTACGATACAAGTAGTCCCTCCCAGATGTGGACTGGTTCACGCAGTTCTTCTATAAAGACCTCAGAGCTACACCCCTTAAACTGCTTGTCGCATCTGTTTATGAAGACTGTCTGTTGGGACTCCGTTTCACGCCCTTCTCCGTTTCATCCGCCCTGCGTCCACAGGGCGATCCGCTTCACAGTCATAGGGCACAAAGACATTTACGCTTCCTCCGTTTCATCCGCCCTGCGTCCACAGGGCGATCCGCTTCACAGTCATCACATTAATATATACGTGGAGGAGTATATATTTTTGCTCGGCAAATGATCCACGTAGGTATCGACACTTCGGGCGACAACTTGGAAAAAGGTTATTACGTAGTGGCTTTAGCTTACTCTCAAGACATATTTTCAGTAGTGTATGAGGGGAGAAAGGTACTGGGTAAAAGGGACTTTACCTTTCACGCTTATAGGGACAGCGATAAGGTCAGGGAAGTCTTCATTAATATAATTTATTCACATTCCGTCCCTTCTGTAGTCCTCGTGACCAAGGCGGAGGTCAGGAGCAGGACCGATATAACTCTGGTGGTGAAGGAGTTATTGAAACTGTCCCACCTCTCGGACTCGTTCGTGTATTATGATAACGACGTGTTCAGAAAGACCAAGCTAGGCAAGAAAGGGTTTAAGGTCACGCTAGGCGAAAGCCTATCTATACCAGTCCAAGTCGCCGACTACTTCTCTCATTACTGGTGGGAGTTTTTTAACAACAAGAAACTAGGGGTCGGTTTCGAGAAGATACTTAAGTTGACTAAGCTCTTTTACTATAGCGATAAGCTCTTAGAGTTATGACTCCTTAAAAGGCACCACGTGTTGCTCCAGCGTCAGTTGCCGTTTTTCAGAAAGCCTCCGTAAAAAACCTAGACCAGTAATAACAACGTGTACATTCAGCGTTTATCGGAAAAGTCGTTAAGGCTTAAGTATATTAACCTGAACGTTTATGCTAATACTTTCACCCCATAAACTTCTAAGAGGCATAACACACTGACGCCTCTAACGGATCAGATTTCTAACCGTGAGTCAATAATCCGTGACCGTGAAGGATGTATAACACACACCTAATTAGTATAAAATACGTCATACGTAAGGACTTTGCGTAAAAATCTCCCCGTTATTCATGTATACTGGGCAAAAGTGCTGTACATGAACTGTAAGCGAGAGGGCGACGGAAATCGCACAAAGGCTAAACGTTATGTTTCACCGCCTCCACTAACGTCAGGGACAATATAGGGCCTAAAGCCAGGCTGTCTATTGCCACTACGTCGCTACCGAGGTGTAAGACCAGCCCGACTACCAGCGGGGCGACCATAGAGCCCACTTGAGAGACGGCGTTCGCTAACCCCATAGAAGTACCTGCACTCCCGCTACCCACTACCCTGACCACGAGGGAGTCCGTAGGTGGCCTGCACAAGAAGGACGACACACCGAGGGTGAAACTGAAAGGGACGAGCAGGTAGGGGTCCCTAGTCAGGGACACCACCAATAGGGAGGCTATAAAGGCGATTAACGACAATTCCACTAACTTTACGTCGTCGCCCTTAAGTACCCTGATAAGGGCTATCGACGTCGCTTGGCCCGCGGCATACAGTACAAAGAGTATTTCCGACACACTCCTCCCCACGCCGTCGTACAGTACCAGGAAGGGGAAGAGCCATGAGGAAGTCCCCCACAACCCCCACTGTTCGCCCAGCCTGATCAACGCCACAGTCCAGACTTTCTTATCGACTACCACCCTAACGCTCCGCTTCGAGGGCCCTACCCTGACTTTCAGGGACAGCGTGAGGAGGGACGACACCAAGAAGGAGGAGGAGAGCAATAAGAAGAACTGCCTCCAGTAAGTGAGGATCAACGGTGATAACAGGGACAAGGCTAACATGACCGTAGGGGCCGCACTGTCGAGGAGGGCTAGGTCGCGGGTAAGCCCCTTCTCCAACGAAGAGATTATCTTTACGGAAGAGGGGTAGATCCCCGCCGTTAAAACACCTTCGGCTAGGTAGAGGAGGTAGAGGGTAGAGACGTCCCTGACGGTGGGTATAAACGGGATAAGCAGGGAAGAGGAGAGCGATGAAATAAACAGCGCTATCTTAGGCCCCACCCTGTCAATGAATACGCCCCAAGGTGTGGAACTGGTGACGTAGCCTAAATAGAAGAGGAAAAGCACTGAGCCTATCTCCACCGAGTTTAGGTGCAAGGTATAGGCAAAAGCTACCGCTACTACCCCCCAGCTGAACCTCAGAGCGAGCTGCAGGGACGTGGCAAACCAGCCCAGTGCTATGGAAGACCTCATAGGTGTGTAACATAGGAGACGTGTGATATAAGTTTTGCCTTAAAAACAGTATGTGCAGTTCGGTCCTCCTTATCTTATAATCACCATAAGGGTACTGCACTACCCGGTGTTAAGGACTGTACAGAAAGGCGTGTTCTCCCTGTCTAGTGTGGTGTTTGTTGATCCCCTTCTGGACACCGCATTAGTTGCGTAGCGTGCTAGGACTTTAGCCTAAGCTCAAAGCCGCTTATCTCTTCAGGGGTACCGAGTCCTTCAGGACTTTAGATTACTGGCCCAAGGGTTATATCCGGAGTTAATAAAGGGCAACAGCGTCGTTAGTGTAAGGGTAAAAATTTGCTGGCTAGAGAATTGACGTTGCCCTTTTGGTCCTGACAAAACATAAGGAGGGAAAAAATTACACATAACTTACGAGGCTCTGTAGCTGGGAAGTCCCCAAAGGTTGCGGTGCTATAACTTCAATTCCGTATAGCGTATTCCCGTTTAAGGCTACAATGATTGACTCAATATCCGAACCTGAGTAACAATAGGCTACAAACTCGTTACTTGAGACGGTTTTGAACTTGGCCGCAGACATTTGTAACACAGACTTGACCTGCGAGAAGAAATTTACGGCGTCCGAAGACGACTGGAACGCTATGCCTGAAATCGTTATTTCCTCACTCTTACCGTTTACTGTGCCTACCATGTATTCGTAGTACCCAGAGGTTATTCCGACGGTAGGGGCCCCTTGGGTGATACTTGCGACCGACCTGTTTGCCGTCATACCGTTTAAATACTTCACAGTCGCGATCCCATCATGGACTGTAAAAGTATAAGAGGTGTAGTTATTTATGCTCCAAGTACCGCCCAGTACAGAAGAAGCCTCCGATGGCGTTACAAATGACATCCCGCTGGGGCCTGAGTGCAACACGGAAAATAGCACTATTACTACTAACACTACTGCTATTACTCCTACTGCACCTACTATAGGTATCAGTAGTTTATTCTTCCCCTTAGGCGGTGGTGGTGGGGGCTGTTGGTAGGGCGGCCCTTGATACGGGGGTTGCGGTGTAGGTTGGTACATTGGTTGGTACGGTGTGGGTTGGGCAGTGGGCCCTTGGTAGGTCAGCGGATAGCCGCACCTCACACATGATGTCACTGTGTCTATGTTATCGAACCCACATCTTGGACACTTCTTCATTTGGAAAAATATCAATCCACTTATTTATAAACATTTTGATAGGAACGACACCGATAATAATAGAGTAGAGAAGTACGAGGCAGATCAGTTACTGCCACCAAAATATTTGTAGACTTTTGGTTACACGGCAAATGCCGTAAGAGGATAATGTTTAGTGAAAAAACGTGAAATATCCTTTATAGGACTACATTCGTCCGAGATAACTACGCTTATAACATATAGGTCGTGGTAACCTGACGTATTAAGGCTTGTATGTACCAGTAATGCTTTAAATTAGGTCGACATTTATTGATGTCAATGAAGCGGGCCCTCCATGGGACACAGGTGGATGAAGTGAAGGACGTACGTTTTATAGCCTAAACCTCCGTGCTACCTCCACGCTTTAGGGAAAAGTTTCAGGACTTAGTACCAAGGAGTCGTTACTCCGTACAACCCCGTTACTCGTTGTAAAGAAGGGTCATCGTTATTCAATTGCAAAAGGCGGAAAGCCCCACCTTTTTACCTTAAACCCTAAATTCACCTCCCTGAATTTGATCCATGTTAATTAGGAATTGTGCTATACTCGGTCAGTTTGTAAAGGAAAACATGTGCTTTAGCCTAAACTATACGCTATCGCTGTGAATGCGACGGAAGACTTGCCCTTTAGTGCTTTACCTAGTATAAAGAATTGAATACTATGCCGAATCAGTAATATTATCTGACAAGAGTAGTAATGACAAATGCAGTTTGAAAGACCCATGCTTATCCTCCCTTTGTAAGCAACAGGTAAGTGGTGTAGGTGAACGTTGCCTTAAAGAAGGCGATTTAACATTTGCCAAATGCAGTAGGGTGGCTTAACTTACCTGTCACAGTCAAGTCGTTCCCTCTTTTCCCTTATGCGACTATTATGAAAGAGACTGTAATTGTCCTCCTTAGTCTTATAGCACGTTGATTCCCTACTAACCATATATTTATAATTTATAACCCTAACTAATTCTATGAAACTGATAACAGTTATGGACGAAGTTATCGACTGGTTTAATAATACTGGTGTCATAGGGATCACCATTAACTCTCAGGGACTTTACATAGCTGACTCCACGGGGATCCGTAGGGTGCCCAAGATGTACATGTTCTTCGCAGTAGTGCTCTACGGATTGGCACTGTTACTCCTAGTAGTCATCCTATCCGTTATTTTCCTGTACGTATTTAAGTCCCCTAAAGTGGACTGGCTTACCGGTGCAATAGTAATATTAGTGAGTAGTATCTTATTCTATAAGATAACTAGACTTTTTAGCAAGTACATATCTCGCCTACTATACAACGTGAGCAAGCCGATAGCCCCGTGGAGTAGGATAAAGGCTGTCTCCGTGACTGACAGAAGGGCCGACAAGCAGTTGGTATACTACGTTAACTTAGGGGACTGGTCAATCATGACCTATGACGGTGAAAGCTTTATGATACGTGATATAGAAGCACCTGTGAGCAAGTTGGAGTACGTGAAGGAGAAGTTAGGGCTATGGCGTATTTGACAGCATCCTACTAAAGTCACCGTTTTAACCTTTTGCCCCTATACTTTTCATTTTGACTATTTTTATCTACATGTTATACCTTGTCATACTTTAAAGGGCAAGGCAACTACATTTATACCCGGTTAGTCCATAAAGGGCAACAGTAGCTTGAACTTAAAGCATCTTAAAGCATTTAACAAAACAATGTTATACCCGGTCAGTTAATAGAGGACAACAGTACCGTTAGTGTAGGGGCAAAAATTTGCTAAAAGAGAATAAGTCCTTGTCCTCTAGTTGCTGACATAGTAAAACAAAAAAGTTTACCTTGTTATGACGTCCTCCTCTACGAGCTTAGCTCCCTTAGTTTCCCTTAAGCCTAATGTAGCCACTGCCGATATGACTCCCCATAGGGCTAAGAAAGCTGTCACGACCCATGAGTTCTCTAAGTACTGTGAGGGTACTCCTAAGAGGCCTACTAAAATTATCGGCATAAGACCTCCCTCAACTGCAGCCGCTAACTGTAGTCCGTAACTCGCCCCGCTATACCTATACTTAGTAGGGAAGCTCTCCGGGTAAAAAGCCGCCATCGAAGCGTAAGGCCCGTAAGCCGCCATACCTATCAGGAACTCCATGCTGAACATAAGCCCCAGGTTACCGCTTAAGAAGCCATAGACGTAAGGGTAGGCTAGGAGGGCTATCAACACGTCCCCTATTACCAGTGAGACCTTCCTCCCGAACTTGTCCCCTATTAGGCCGAAAACGGGAGTGGAGACCAAGCCCCCGATAGAGAACCCCCGATAGAGAATAGGTAGATGAGTGCTGATGTAAGAGGGATCTGGGCCCCTAAGAAGTCCACATACTGTGGATAGCCTAGAGCTTTACCGGCTACTTTGAGGTAGAGGCTCGGCATCACTGTAGCTGGTATATACACGGCCATGAAGACCCCGCCTACTGCGAGCATCAACAATACAATTGGTTTCCACGCATATTTGAAAACTTCTATTGAAGGGGTTTTGCTTATTTTCCCCTCACTTTTAATCTTCTCGAAGGGCAGGCTCTCAGCGGCCATATACCTCAGGAAAGCGCCTAAAAGGGCCGCACTCCCGCCAATAATGAAACCCACCCTCCACCCTACCGTGGCGAAATCCTTACTGAACACTAAAAGCACCGTAGCTGCACCCATAAAACCTAAGGGAGACGCTATCTGTATCAATGACGTTATCAGGGCTCTCTTAGACGTGGCGTGCTCCGACACCCATGTCGCCACTCCGCCCCATTCTCCCCCTACCCCGAGGCCTTGTAGGAACCTGAAAGCGAATATCGCGATCGGAGCCACTATACCTATGGCCGAGAAGGGTGGCATAACCCCGACAAAGATCATTGCTATACCTACGAGTATTAAGTCGAAACTTAACGCGTGTCTCCTGCCCAGCTTATCCCCCACGTGTCCGAAAACAGTAGCACCTAGCGGCCTTGCAAAAAACGCTATCGCATATGACGAGACTGAAGCCAATATCGAGACCAAGTAACTACTTGACGGGAAGAATAGTGTAGGAAAGGCTAGTAGTGCCGCGTATATAAACAGATAGTAGTCGTACCACTCTATTATAGTGCCTATGAGACCTAACACAGCTACCTTGGATATTGAGGACATAGAATTTTATTATTATTTTCCATTTATAAGTATTCTTTTCTACATAATTATAATATAACTATAAACCTAGCAATTTCATATTTACCATAGTTTGAAGAGTATAAGTATAGCTCGGAAATTTTCAACAGTGATACAATTTTACTAGGACCTTCTCGCCTGATAAGTTTTTATTAACCTAGACATGTGGTATTAAAAATTTTACGATTAGAGCTCAAAAAGACAAAAATCTTAACATAAGACTGGTATAAATGTATACGTAAGTACTAATGATAAACTTCACACTGGGCCTTTCAGCAAATATTAGCCAATCTTCTTTATCAGGTCGATGTATTTCTTTAGGGTCTCCACTCCCTTATCAGTTATCTCGACTATGGTTCTGGGCCCGGACAGCGTAGGCACCTTCCTCACTTTTATCAGCCCGCTCTCCTCGAGCACTTGGAGGTGCATAAAGAGCGAGCTCTTCGAGACCCCCGTCGACCTCTGCAGGTCGGTAAACGTAGTCCTGCCTATAACGTAAAGTGAGAGTAGGATACCTAACCTCACAGAGTTTGACAAGGCTGGGTCTTTCAGTAACTCCATCAACTTCTTTAGCTCGTCACTCACCCTCCACGACCTCCATTAACGACTTATACCCCGCGAAGAGCCATGAGAGCCCAAACACCAGCACAGCTACCTGCGAAAAGCTTGTCACATTAATAAAAAGGAAACACACCGTGAACGTGACCAAAGCTATCGCGTCGTAATACCTCACTCCCGAGACGACATACGTCATATAAAGGGAAATATCAACAACTAAAATGTATAAGACTACCCCCGTTAAAAAGGCAAGGCTATTAGAAAGCGACCCCCCTACGATAAGTAATACTACCGAGGTAATGAACACAAGCCGGTTTAGGAAGTTCTCCATCAGGTAAAAAAGGCGGGCGTACTTACCGTATACCTCAAAGGCCGAGAAAAACCTGTGCAGTGAGCTATATGCCTTCGTGAAAAACCTCGCCGACACGAGCACAAAAAACCCCACCAGCACTAGCGAAGCGATATAATAATAGGTGCAGTTGTCCAAGACGACGTAAGCCAACCCGTCTAAGAAAGTGTATGCAGACCAAGAGAGGTAGTACTTACCTAACGTCTTCCTGAACTCCCTCACCACTATAGCCTTTGCGAGCTCCTTAGACTTCACCAGAAAGTCCTTCTCCTCCACCTAACCACCTATGTTATATATCCTGTCGAGGCTGATTAAGTTTTCCACCCTATAGCCCTTGTCCCCCTTTACGAACGAGAACTTCCTGCCCCCTACCTCCACAGTAAGTACCGCTGAGGGGTCTTCCCCCTCTATTACTGAGGCGTTAAGGAAGTCGTCAGCAGAGACTGGCCCGAAAAGCCTCCCCTCAAATATCATGTACACCTTATAGTCCTTAAAGAGCCTAACTATGTCCACCTCGTGGGTGACTATTATCCCCTCCCGGCCGTATTCCCTTATCCAGCCCGCTACGACCCTCCTCTTCCCCAAGTCCACGTTTTCAAAGGGCTCGTCTAACAAGAGTATTTTAGGCTTTGAGGCGAGGGCCAGAACGTCGCTCGCTATTACCTTTTGCCCTACCGATAGATGGTACCACCTCTTGTTAACTATGTTACTAAGGCCAATCCTGTTTAACATTTCCGTGAACAGCTCCGGGTCGACACCTTTTATCTCCTCGTAAAGGTACACGGTGTCCTTAACGCTCAGCCCGAGGTAATATGCCTCCGCCAGGTTCGTGGAGAGGATATTGTAGTTCCTCAGCTTCGACACTTCCTGCCCGTCAATAAATATGTGCCCCTTATAGCCTATTACCCCCGCTATAGCCCTCAATAGCGTCGACTTACCAGAACCGTTTGGGCCCAGTAATAGCACTTTTTCCTCTATCTTTGCGTTGACCCCCCTTATTATTTCCTGCTTGCCGTAAAACACGCACAAGTCCACGAGTTCTATCATAGTAGCTTCCCCTCCTCTAAGGGCTTGTAATAGAGCCTCCTTAACACCATGACGTCCACCACAGTGAGCACCGCGACCCACACCGATATGGAGAGCAGCGATATCGGGACGGAGATCGTGGGGCCTGACGGGTTAAGCGAGTTGAGGACGAAAAGGCTGGAGTAGTTTACGGGTGCGGGTTTCCCTAAGTAGGCGCTCATGATCAGTGTCTGTATTACCGTGTAAGGGCTCAGGTTGACTACACTACTCATGTTAGCGGAGAGGTAGCCGTAGCCGAAGAGGTAAGCGAGTATTACCGGGATATACGTTATGAGGTTCTGGGCCCTCCTACTGACCTTTAGCGTGAGTAAGTCTAAGGACATAGAGAAGGACACAAAAAAGAACGAAGACAGTAAGATATAGGGTAACAGCGTCACCAGCGACTTAGGGTAAACACTGAAGCCGAATTCGTTGGAAAACATGAAATAGACCAAGGCTATTAACACACCTCCTATAACTGTAGAAGCGATGACTGACCCCACGTAGATCGCAATCACGTAGTAGGTAGGGGTAAGTTTGGAGTACCTGAACAAGTGGCTTAACGACCCGGTCTGGTAGAATAGTACTGAAGTTAAGGTAGTGGAAAAGGCACCGAGAGAGAAGATGACTATTCCACCCGCCCAACCCGCTGTATAATAGTAGACCGCTTCTTGATAAAGTGTGGGTGTTAATGACGACTTCAGGGCGGTTATCCCGGAAGAAAAAATATACGCCCCCATAAAGGCCCAGAGGGCTGTAAATAACACTGCCCAACCGAGTATATACGGGTTTGTTAAGAGCCTTTTTACCGTGTAGTTTAGTAACCTCATAAGTAATGATAGGGGCTGTGGCTTATAAAGACGCGAAAAAGTTCAGTTTTTGAACAGCCTTTACCGCGCCCTGGAACCGGTCTTTCCCCATTACCGTGTATCAAGAGGACACAGTAGTCCCCCCCCCCCCACAGTAACTGAACCCATTAAACACTTAACCCGATTTTCATACTCATCATATGTCGAATATTTAAAAAACCCGCACAATTAATGTGAGAAAGTCCAACACCGCGCGTTAGGTTACTAAAAACAAACTTAACGCAATGCAATGTATAATCTACTAATAAATCTCCCGCTTGTAAAGATTATCTATGCGAGTATTGTAACGAAATACATCTGTAAGGTCTAGATTTTGTCAGGCATCAAAGGGCAACGTTAATTCTCTCGTTTAACAAATTTTCACCTTTACACCAATCGTGTCGTAGCCCTTTATTAACTTACCTAGTATAATATGTACTTCAAGGTATATTTTTACTTGAATTACAAAGGACATACTATTATAAAAATGTTTAAATAACTTTAGGCGAATTTTTACTAGACATGGTAAAAATATGTCCTAGATGCGGAACACCGAACGACGACTTCAGCCCAGTGTGTGTTAGGTGCGGGTACCAGTTCCCCCCGCCGACGGGTTATAACCCCCCACCGTATGTACCCCCTGCAGGTTATACTCCTCCCCCTTACGGTAAGAAAAAGAAGAGCACGCCAATCGTTGCCGTACTGATCTTGGTAATATTGGTCGTGGCGATAGGGGGGTACCTCTATTATAAAGGTGTGTTCACCCCTGCTAGGGCACCTGTAGTCCCCCCGATCGTCGTGACTACCCACACTTCTATAATGTCTACTACCGTACGGCCACCGCAGACTTCCACCACAGTACAACCTACACCCACTACTACCTCTCCGCCACCCCCCTCAACGAACAAGTACTGTGCGGTCTCGTTTAACGGTAAGGACCAGTACTTCGTCACTCCCCAATTTAACGTAACTGTCAACGGCGAAAACACGACCGTAGGGCTCTTCAGTTACGTGGCCATGAAGTACCACGAGGAGACAATAGCCATAAGGGCCTACCTAACGCCAAACACTAGGGGTGTCCTCATAGGTTTGTCTGGAAACACGCTACCTTTTAACATACCTTATATAGGCTGGTCACCGTTGGTCTACATGAGTGACGGGAAACTAATAATCGCTGAGATAACGGATACGGGGCCGTCTTTTCCTAACGGGAAGGCTTACGAGTTCATTAAAGTCGGAGTAGGTCGTGGTATATACCCGAGAGTTAACGGGGGAGAGGCCGCAATGTGCGTCAACATAACTAGCCCGGGCTTTTACTGGATAGTGTTTGAGGAGTGGACTACCGGTAATGACACGTACGTCGCCGGGTACATTAACGGAGAACTAATAGCGGAGTTCTACGCACCTGTAGCGAACGCGTCGTCACTCTTCGGGGCTATCGGGCCTTACGAGTACAACTTCGTCGGGATAGCGTACACTTATCAGTGGCCCTTGACGAATGGCCAGTGGTACCCCTTCAACGGTTCAATTAACACTATAGCCGTTTACCCGTATGTGCTGTCCCAGTCGCAAGTGGGCCAACTAGCCAGTGGTCCTTTACCACCGGGGTATTTTGCCTTGTTTATAGCCTCAAGCAAATGGTATAACCAAGCGACCGGGATATGGCAGGCGTATAATAACCCAGAGCTGGAGCTAATGACTAACGGGAGTTCGCCACTAATTATAGAATAATCAGTTTTTTTCCCTTCTTGTCCTTTGTTTTTATCTTCTTACCCTTTCGCCTCGACTTATCAAACGATATTAAGTCCAGCAGTGGGAGGACTAAAGTCGTTAAGTAGGGGAAAAAGATGGTAAACCCTTTATGAGTATACCGCTTGTGTGGTTATCACTTGACCGTTATCTAAATATAACTGGATGGTATAAGGCGTATTCGGTATTAGCCCTTGAGTCAGTGCGAACTGTACCCTTATGTTATTATAACCTACGTTAAGTGTCGGGGGGACTATGTTGGTCGTGGCCATGCTTGTCCCTAAAATTTCCGCTCTAACCACTTGTGCTTGGTATGGGGAGTAGACGTATATTTGGGCAGTACCGTCGCGGAAGATATTACCCGTACTTGTAGGGTAGGGGACGTTTTGGTTAACTGCCGGAGCTGCTTGGCTAGGTAAGGCCATATTTGGTGTCGCCATTTGACTGGGCGGTCTAGCGGCCCTGAGTAGGTTACCGTAACCGCTGTCGACTATTCCGAACCCGATAGCGGCCAATAATAAACCGGGGAGGCTAATGAGCTTGCTACCTATTATTATATCGCCCAACAAATATATTATAGGCCCTATTATGACGAAGACGCTCCCTGCTTTTATGCTACCGTTACCGTATAGCCCTCCGTTCCTCAAATACGCTATGCTAATAAGTATTGTACCTATGACTAACAGCAAAGGGGACACTAAAAAATAGAGGCCTAATGTCGCGGTAGCTGAAGGACTGGCAGAAGTAAGGGACGCCAATACAGACAAGAGGACAAATAGCAAGTCCAAGGTATACCACACGAATATAAGTACGGAACCTGCTCCTCCTTCGCCGTACCCAAGGCCTAGGGGGCTAAAAGCCTTGAAACCCAGTCTGCTCAGCCTCTGCCCCCTGTACATATACCTGACCGCGATTACTAACAGCACCAAGGATATGGCAGCTAACCTGACCGATGGGACGTATTGTAACGCGTTTAGCAAGACTAGGCCTATTAACACCAACACCAGACCTCCCGCGAACTGCCCTGCCCCTTTTTTTAAGTATAAGAACGCTTTGGCATCCTGCTGGGAAGGCGGTAGAGTCTGTGGGTAACCGTAAGGTTGCTGTACTGGTGGGGGTTGCTGTACTACAGGTGGTTGCATGACGCTTGGGGGCTGTGTCAGTGGGTACCCGCACCTCGCACAATACAGTGATGAGTCCTGGTTTGCGGTATTACACCTAGGACACACTTTAACCATGGTCGAAATATTTTCGTGTAAAACAATATTAAACTTTTCTATTATAAAGCGGCCTATTGACATAGAGTAGTATTAGGCTATAAATTACAAACTACCACCCTTTTAAGATGGGCACACCATTACGTCGAGGCCTACCTACGGCCTCCGTAGCTAGTATAGTACTTTACGTAAGACCCTCGTGCCGAAATGTTTTTATTAAATATGACGTGTGTTCTGACAAGTTTAAGGATTAGGACGAGGTTAAGTGACTGTTTAACGTAAAATAGAGTATAAGTATTAGCGTAAATGTTTAGGATAAACTCAACTGCTACACGATTTTTTAGTAATCGCTATCAGCACAGCAACATGTTGAGGCATTAGTTTTAGCGGGAGAGTGTTTTATGCCCGGTCTGTTATTAAAGGGCAAGAGTACCGCATAGGACGTACTGCCGAGTAGGGGGAGTCTATTCCCTAAAACGTCTGTAACAATCTGGGTAATTTTTAGTTTTTTTTTAACTATTCCTAAATGCTGTTTCAGCCCGGACAACGCTTAATCGTATTACCGTTTCCTACTAATGACCTCCCTAACTGGTGACGGGTATTCCTCATGAGGGTGGTAGTGATAAGTATGGATAAAAGGGTAGTTGTGTTCCCTCGATTAGCCACAACGGGTCGGGAGTTAGGGTGTACGGCCCTTAAAGGGGGGCGGGATTGGAGGGCAAGTTACGCCGTGAGCTAACACTCTCAAATACGATATAAAGATTTTTTGCTGAAACCCCTCTCCTTTTCTTTTCTCTTTTAAAAAAAAATTATAAATATATTTCTATAGGACTAGGCTACGACACTAGGAGCGTGTAATACCAGTGTAACAAGGTTTTTATTTTAATAAAACGAGATAACACTCAGGATGTCAATAGCTGATGAGATCAAGAAAGTGTTGACAGAGAACCCTTCAATATTAGCTGACGTTCTAACCTCGCACCCCGAAATTATT
Source organism: Stygiolobus caldivivus (assembly GCF_019704315.1). NCBI lineage: Archaea > Thermoproteati > Thermoproteota > Thermoprotei > Sulfolobales > Sulfolobaceae > Stygiolobus > Stygiolobus caldivivus. The sequence continues at coordinate 995,857 of NZ_AP024597.1, forward strand.
TACCAAGCCCTCGCGAGGCTCACGCCGTGGCAAAACTTGGCCACAAAACAGGATACAGAGGAGATAAAGAAAAGCATGGCTACAAAAAAAGAAATAGAAGAAGTAAAGAAGACTATGGCCACAAAGCAGGAGCTCGAAGAAGTCAAGCAGGAGATCGCAGGTATTAAGAAAGTCATGGCCACAAAGCAAGACATAAAGGCCTTAGAAGTGATGATCAGCGCCTTAGGCACCAGGTGGGGGATCCTAGCTGAGGACGTGTTCAGAAAAGGCATGATGGAGCTCTTGTCTGGTACGAACTGGAAAGTAGACAGAGAAATAATTTTTGACAAGGAGGGGATAGTCTTCGGTTACCCGTCGGAAGTAGAAATAGACGTGGTTATTAGTGACGGCAGGGTAATACTAGTCGAACTGACGGCCTCGCTGAAGAGGAGCGATTTGGTCCCCTTCAGCAAGAAAAAGGAATTATATGAAAAAGAGAAAGGGCGTAAAGTCTCTGAAGTGGTCGTAATTACCCCCTTCATCGACGACAAGAACGAGGAGAGGATAATAGCTATAGCTAAGTCGTTAGGCATCAGGATAATAAAACCGAGCGAAATCAACCCCTACTGAATTAAGCCCGACCCCACTACCGCCTTAGAGGAGATGACGCCCCTCCCAACTACCCCCTCGTAGACCCCTTGTTATACTTCTCGTTTAGCGGGCAGTTAGGGTGACGAAGGGCGTCACCTAAGAGGAGGGCTCCCCCCGTAACGTCCAGCCCTTGTGAGAGGGCACTGACGCTCTCCCCACACCGAGCCACCTAGGTGGCCCAGAGTCATTAACACCGCTGAAAATTATGACAAAATTCGGACACCCGTACCCTCGGCGAGGTTTTCCAGTCCCCTTTTTTGTAAACTTTACCGCGATAGTCGTCCCCTTTAGACCGCCATCCCTACGGTCAGCAGTTACTCCACTTTTCCTTTGTAATACGAAACACTCGTATTACGGATAAAGTTTTTAGGTCTGTGCCTTACTTATTGAAAAACGTGAAGCTAGAATGGTACCGGGTACTGTTGAGGGCGAGTCCAGCGTCAGGGCCGTTACCGTCCCGCAGGGCGTGGAGGGGAGCCCCCAGTGCCGTTCAAAACTATTTAGGAGATTTACCGTTATTGATGAAAATCTTTAAGCCACGTCAAAGTAGGATAACTGCTATCGCTCGTTTTATCTCCGATCACGACCTAGTGTAGGGGCTTTTCCTCAGTTACCCAACAGTAGCGGGCCGTGGGGCTCCTTCGGGCCTAACGGCGTAGGGGTCATGCCCCTGCTTTGTCCCCGCCCTAAGCACAGCCGACACCAGAATGACGGGTCGTTCCGGTCGTAGAAAAGAGTGTGGAAAAAGGTCCTACCAGCGTGGAAAAGGGCCCGGCCCTTTACGTCGTGTTAACGCTTACAGTCCCGACGCTCGTAGTGGCGTATATCACGGGAGGGGGGTAGCTCACCCCAGCCGTAGTCACTACACGTACCTGGGGCGGGGCGGTCACCTCTATGTTGCCCACAGACGTCTTTAAGTAATAGGTCAGGTCGTAGTCCTCGCTCAGGCTCACGTCTATGTCTCCCGTGCCCGAGTAGGCGTGTAAGTACTTACCTAACGCGTTGACCAGTACGATACTCCCCGTCGACGTGCCCAACATACCGTTCGAGAACACCGTGTCCTCTAACTCTACGTCCCCTGCCCCGTCAGTCAGGGTGACAGTGGAGACGTTTGCGCCTATTACCTCGATGTCCCCCGTACTCGACTGTACCTCGAGGGACTTGGAGGAAAAGGACAAGACCTTTACGTCCCCCGCTCCGGTACGGATAACCGCGGTGTTGGAGACCGACACTCCCTCTATTTTTACGTCCCCGGCCCCGTCGTTGACCTCTATGCACGACACGTTTGCAGGCAGGTACAAGTGGACGTTGACCACTACGCTGGTGCCGAAGTCGAACGTGCCGCTGTTTACCCCGGCGTACAAGGTAAGCCTCCCGTCCACCTCCTTATAGGAGACGTTGACGGTAGGCTTAAAGAGGGAAAACCCTTGGACTACGTATTCTACAGCCATTTCCGGGGCGTGGCCCCCCTCGACCACCACGTCCGCGAAACCGGACCTGATCTCGACGTCCTTAAGCGGGAGCTTTAGCGGTACCGTTAAGACCCTGCTCTCCGAGACTAGACCGGAATTTATCACTAAGTATATCGACGCCGGTATGGCTATTACGATGCACGCGATAAGGGCGATCGTAAGAAACTTGTCCACATAACTCCCTTACGAGGCCATGTTTAAAAAACTTTACATAACTCCTAGCCCCGCGCGGCGTTTAGAGCGTAGACCCTTTAGTGCCATGAAGGACTGACGATGGGTCACCTTAGTTAACGATTTTTTACGCAATTTATCGGGTCTTTTAGTCCTGTGAAGGATTAACAAGAGTATATGTGATGGATAAACACATGATAAGGCTGATTTCCTTTCAATTCCATGAGGGATTAACTCCTCTAATTTTACAAGATCCTTTTCACCGTAAGTGACCTTCTTTCAATTCCATGAGGGATTAACAGCCCGACAATGTTCGGGATGCCCGCAACAATAAGAATACTTTCAATTCCATGAGGGATTAACTTAACTTTCTCCGCTTTCTCTTCTACTTTCAGCCTCACACTGCTTTCAATTCCATGAGGGATTAACGCTCAAACCTGTGGTTTCTGATAGCTGAAATTTTTTGTAACTTTCAATTCCATGAGGGATTAACTTCAGATTGGAGAATTATGGTAAGTTAAAGAACACCTTAACAACTTTCAATTCCATGAGGGATTAACTGGACATAATAGGAGTAAGGAGTTATACAAGTGAAGTAGACTTTCAATTCCATGAGGGATTAACTAGCTCACCGATAATACCTACTGCGTCAGCAAACATACCAGCTTTCAATTCCATGAGGGATTAACTTGTGTAGAGAATTTGAACGTCATTTCGTAGTAGACACTCCTTTCAATTCCATGAGGGATTAACTTCGTAAGTGTAGAGGTGATAAAATAAATGTCAAACTACAGTCTTTCAATTCCATGAGGGATTAACTGGAGCTAACATAGTACTTTTCGTGAAGAGGCTACAGGACTTTCAATTCCATGAGGGATTAACGAAAATGTCTTGAGTGACCGCGAAACCGAATTGAGCAAATGACTTTCAATTCCATGAGGGATTAACAGAAAGGTAGCGTTACTACTGCTTAGCATATTATCATCTTTCAATTCCATGAGGGATTAACCGATTTAATGAAAGACTATCATGACATGTTTGTACAATTGACTTTCAATTCCATGAGGGATTAACTCGATGTGGACAAAAGGGAGGAGGTGCTACCTTTTTTGAACTTTCAATTCCATGAGGGATTAACTCAAACCCGTCTTCTACCTTTTTAATATGGATTTTCATTTTCTTTCAATTCCATGAGGGATTAACGTTAAGATACATGTTGGCTAACTGTGTTACAAGTGAGTGTACTTTCAATTCCATGAGGGATTAACTTATCAATATCAACATTTACCTGTGCTTTCTCTTCTAACTTTCAATTCCATGAGGGATTAACTTACTCAGCTATACCGCTACGATGAAGCACCTAAAAATCCTGACTTTCAATTCCATGAGGGATTAACTGGTTTTATGTCTAGTGAAGTTACTATTTCACGTGGTATGTTTCTTTCAATTCCATGAGGGATTAACTAGAGTTCGCCCTCATGAGTTTGATTATGTTCTCATTGCTCCTTTCAATTCCATGAGGGATTAACGGTAGTTGGTATCGATATACCGAGGTGGGGCGGAAGTCTTTCAATTCCATGAGGGATTAACGAAATGCATCTCTTTCATGTCATCAGAAAAAGTAGTGTTTACTTTCAATTCCATGAGGGATTAACCAAGTTATACACAAATGCTAGCTAATGACGTGGCAGGGCTCTTTCAATTCCATGAGGGATTAACTGAACTCTTCGAACCTCATCTGGACGAAATAGTCAGCCTAATTCTTTCAATTCCATGAGGGATTAACCTCCCCAGTTTCCTCTTTGATTTTCTTCAGAACTAAGCTACTTTCAATTCCATGAGGGATTAACTGAAGTTACCAAAAAGGGTTAATCATGAGGAGGAGGTAGGTCTTTCAATTCCATGAGGGATTAACATTTCAAAAAACAAATTGGTATAATACCTGATGATTATAACTTTCAATTCCATGAGGGATTAACAGTATACAGCATGCGATTTTGTCAGGAATGAAAGAGAACTTTACTTTCAATTCCATGAGGGATTAACAAAGGTGAAAGGTCCAGGTGAGGCTGATGATCATAGGAATCTTTCAATTCCATGAGGGATTAACAAACACTTTTCTTTAAACACCTCTCTTCTTTAGCCCTTTCAATTCCATGAGGGATTAACAGAGTTTCCCGTATACAATTTTATACAACAACATTTCAACTTTCAATTTCATGAGGGATTAACAGCAAGTTATAACTTATCATGGAACATACTCAATGTACAGCTTTCAATTCCATGAGGGATTAACGGCATACTCGTGCCAACATTAGACCCATGCGACTACGTCAAACTTTCAATTCCATGAGGGATTAACTGAGACTAAGAGACAGCTAGAAAGCAGGGGGATACAGGGTCTTTCAATTCCATGAGGGATTAACAATTTTGAGGAATTGAAACGGAAATATTTCAACATGAAGGAAAACTTTCAATTCCATGAGGGATTAACTATTGACAAAAACGAAGGGCAAGCCTCGTCCTTTAGGGCGCTTTCAATTCCATGAGGGATTAACTGTGAAAACGGATATTGTATTTATACGCTCAATTGGCAAAGCTTTCAATTCCATGAGGGATTAACGTATTTCGTGCTGACTATTAGTAATTCTTCACCTATCCATTCTTTCAATTCCATGAGGGATTAACTTATCTGGTAATAGAACGGTGTGCTTTTCTCGTTATAGGAACTTTCAATTCCATGAGGGATTAACAGACTTAAATAGGAGAGAAGAGTAGAAAAAAAGAGAGGAGCTTTCAATTCCATGAGGGATTAACCGATTTATGTAAACCTTTTTCTCTGTCAAGAGAGGTAATACTTTCAATTCCATGAGGGATTAACGAGATAACCCACAAATAGGCCCTAAAGTGCAAATACCAATCTTTCAATTCCATGAGGGATTAACTAGGGCCTCCCCAGAACCTCTTTATATAATTTTCTCTATACTTTCAATTCCATGAGGGATTAACTGAATGTTTTTATACTACTTCTTTTCTTATTTTAACTTTCCTCTTATATAAGCTTTGCTATACTTGACAGTTTTATCATGACTGAATTTTTGTCATTCCTGTGAAATTTCGGGAGTTTGATAAAGAGATTTACGTCTTACGTACCTTACAAAGAGAATTTTTCCGCTCACTGACAAATTGAAAGTAATTCCCGCTAAAATCCGGGAATTATGAGGGCGAAATACTCTACATTGCATAGAAATACTACGAAAAATAAACTATACGACCGATAACGGGCGTGGACGAAGTTATGTCCCCCACACATGACGGCCAACACGGACCCAAACAGCCATTAGAATATAAGGTTATATACTCTGCAAAAAGCTGATAGCCTCCGGTATTGATGTAAGAGCCCTCAGGGCACCAGAATGTGTAAGGCGCGGCCGTCACGCATCGGGCTAATATGAGCAGCTACCAGTCCACGGGTAAAGCCCCTCTCCTACAGGCACTTAACACAAGGAGGGTAATATGGGCGTAAGCACTCAAGGTTGTGCTTACTGACACGCTCTTTCCGGTAGACGTCGGGGGCTATTTTCAACACGTCCTGTGTTGCTCAGAAAGTCGAGGCCCTTGAAAATTTACGAAGGTAACGGGCGGAGTCCCCCAACAGCGTAGCCCTACCCCCTTTAGGCCTCAATGTGTTTGACCGGCCCGTGAAGCGTGGTACACAGTATTTAGTAAAATACTAAAAAGGGCACCCAAACGAGGGTAGTTTGGCCGTCCAGTCCCGCGCTCCCCCCCCCCCCCCGACAGCATAAAACCCACAACCCCCGCGGCCGCCGTTTTTAGTACTGCCCACACCTTGAAGAGCGGCAGTTTTCGTTGCAGAGGCCTAACACGGACGGGTGCGACTAGTCCCTACCAGCGTAAAAAGGGTTAAGCACCGTTAAGGACGCTTTACGTGTCCGGACTGAAAGGCCACCGCCCGGGGAACTTGTCGGTTTAGGGTAGCAGTTATTAAAAAATAGTGATAGCAGTGCATACCCTAAACGTATACGTTAATGCCAACACCGGTCTTACGTTAATGGCCTACTATTTCCGACTGTATGGTACGTAATAGCACACATGTAATTGGTAAATACACGTCGACACTGGGGACTTAAGTAGAGTGCTACTCAGCATGTTACAGCCCGCCTGGCTTTGTGGGGGCGGTTCACATGGGCGGACAGTGCAGTTTAGCAGTCCCATAAGCTAAGTAAAAGTGTCATACTGTCCTGCTCAGAGTACCTATCGTCTGGGTTTAGCAGTCCCATAAACTAAGTAAAAAGGTGGGAAAGGGGAATTAACAAACGCGGCTAACCCCGTGGTGACCTAAGTCCCCCTCGGGTACCACGCCTCACTGCGTGTCCGGTCTTACAGCCGGTACGGCTCTCGGCACCCTTTACTGAGCACTAGTACCACAGCACGGCTTGACGTCTACGCTTAAACGAGGTAACCTACGCCGGAAGTTATACCCCATGTCCCTCACCTTTGTAAACGGTGACGTGTTATTTAGCGCCTCACTCAGCTTTTTCTGTAATTCAGCAGCTACTCTATCGTCCCCGACGACAGGGACGTACACTACACGTTCAACGTTTGGGACTAGGTTCAGGTCGCTCAGCATGAGGTAAGTCCCCCGGAGTTTTTCGTTCAACTCGGTCGCTAATTTCGCTACGTCGTTGTCCCGGCTTAACTCTATAAGCCTTAATTCGCCCTGAAGGGTCAAGACCGCAGCGTCGACGTGCTTGGGGTTCTTCGACACATACTCCTTAATCGAGTCGGACCAGTCCTTGCACTCCCCTTGTATACTACTACAACTTTTGATCACCTTTTTAAATGCGGGCAGGACTGTTTTAACGAGGTATTCGACGTCTATATACACCTCGACTTCGTCGCCGTTTATCGTTAACTGGCACGGCCCCTCTTTAATTACCCCTTTATTAACACACAGTGAGGGCACCCTTACCCCCTCTCCACGTATAGGGAGTTAAACCAGTCTATTTCCTTATCCATTACTTCAGAAGTCCCGGGCATTTCCCTGGACACCTCCTCCAAGCTCATTTCCTCTGCAGTCCCGTCGTGGACGTAATAGAACTTGACCTTAGAGACCGAAGCCCTCTCCACTTCCTCCGCGAGTACTTCTCCCCCCTTTACCCCGAGGGCCTCAAACAGTTTCAGTACCTCCTCTTTCGTCGGCTTGGTCTTTGCCAAGTGGGCTAACGTGAAGGAGATCGTCTGGCTATGCGTGGTTATCACTACCTTATTAGACGCGGACAGGGCATAGAGGAATAAAGCCATCAGGATCTTAAGCCTCTCGTGTAACTGGTTTTCCGGCTCCTCTATGAGGACTAGCTGTTTTTCCCTTATAGAGAGTAAGACGCCCATAATTTCGAGGACCGACGCTGAGACATGCCCCCAACTTATGGGTTTATCACCTTCCGTGTACACCAGCTTTTTCCCTACTGCCCTTATTTCTCCCTTAAGGAAAGGGGCTAACATGCGGTAAATTTTTGGGTTATACGAAAGTGAGGCCACCGCGGTCTCGAACTTCCACCTGTAGTCTACTGCGACATCTGACAAAACATAAGGGGCTGACCCTGATGGTGTCCCACCGACCACGTTTTTTAAGCTCAACAAAGTTGGGCCAATAAGGCTAAGGATGGGGTATCCCCTTAAACTATACTCTTTTCTTGCTTCAACCCCTTTCCTCAACTCTGCACTGATGACCGAAGCCCTATCAAAAGGGACGAAAATAACATCGTGTATCCCGTAATGTTTGCCCAGTTCTTCGAGGTATTTCTCTTCGTAGAGCCCGGCGATACGCTCTGCTACTTCCGCCTCTACATCTCCCTCAACGACCTCCTTTACGTACTTTTCGCAGTTTTGTGACACTTGGGGTAGATGTGCGTCATATTGTACAAAACCGGAAAGCCCTTGGAGCCCGTAACTTACCTCTACCCTACCTTCTTTGTTTACCTTGTCCACCTCACTGTCTGTACAATCGCTCCCGTAATAAAACATGACTCGGGGCCTCACTTCTAATTTTTCCTCCACGTTCAGCCTCGCTTCCTTTAGGAACAGCTGGACGTCAAAAGGTTCGACCCTGAACTCCCCGTCCGGTATGAACTTGGACATGTGCTCCTTAAGCCCTTTTAAGCCCTCACCAAGGACTATTTTAAAAGTGAGTTTACCTTCACCCTCCCTCGTGAAGTTGATCAGGACGGGGGTTGTCCAGGTTAAGGAGTAGTAAATGGCCTTCATTAACGTGCTCTTCCCCGAACTGGGAGGGCCTTCAAACACGGTCAGGTCTCCCAGCTCTACGGCCGCCTCGTCTATCGGCCCCAACGACCTAGCTATGAGCTTCATACTTACATATGGCTTTTCAAGATATTAATAGGTTTAGCGCCCTTCTTACTGCCCTTTCACGACACGGTAGTCTTGACGGGTGATAATGCGGGGCGTGGGTACCAAATACGCTAAGCGTGTGTGTAAGGGCGTGAGGTGGGATTTTATAGCCTGGTTTACGTAGGATTTAGTATACATTAAACGGCTTTATTCCTATGAGACGGTGGTGGAGATGGGGGTGGCGGTGGTGGGTATACATTAAATGGTTTTATTCCTCATTAAATAGCCTTACGCCGTGTTATTGGTGTGCTAAACTGTATTAATTTAAGGAAGGGAGGGGGTGGTCAGGGCCGCAGAGGTCCCGCCCCTTACCTACCGTGCAGGACAAGGGCTTACACGTCGTGAGTACCGCGGATAGGGTTTACGGCCAGGCGACAGCCCGCTCCCACTACCTTTACGTCGTCCTAGCCTTAATGCAGGTGATGGGCCTCCCGGGAGCGTGCTGTTCAGGGTGGCGTGTAATAAACCGGGGAGAGGGGCCTTACCGTGGAGCTACGATGCGGGGGCTAGTCAGAACTAATATTTAAGCTTTGACAATCTTGTTATTAGTAGTGGAGCTACGATGCGGGGGCTAGATAACTGATGGGCTGTTACAAGGACACATAGAAGAAATTAGTGGGGTTACGGCACGGGGTGGGGGTAGGACTAAACGTAGCTACTACTGCATTATCCGCACCGCTTTGCCACAGTTTCAGCACGGGGGGGGGGGGAGGACTAAACACTCCTTAACTATCGCGGCGGGGGAGGGGTGAGCGTAGGGGAGTGTAATAGCCCGAGGCGTTACAGCTCCGCTTACCGTAACGGCCCCTACAGCGTGGACTTTAATAAAGGCGGGAGGAAAAAGGTTGTCATGGTGGACTTCCTCAGGACTAACGCCAAGCAGTTCCTCGAACAAGCGAAGTTTTCAATGCAAAGGGGGTTTTATAACCTGGTGTTATTTAACGTCGAACAAAGCGTCCAACTGAACTTAAAATACTTACTGTATTTGTCATCAGGGGACTTCCCTAAGACCCACAGGCTCTCAGACCTTTTCAGGCTTATAAAAGCAGTAGATGACCCTTGCGGCGTGTACACTTTTTACGAGGGTAACAAGGACTTCCTCACGGTCATAGAGTTGTCTTATATTTCCAGTAGGTACTTACCGCAATCGTTCTCAGAGGAAGACGCCGAAAAAGCTTTAAAGTTAGGGGAGGAGTTTGATAAGTTAGTTGAAGGATGCGTGAAGAGTACGAAAAGGTACTGAGGGCGATCTACGAGGAGAGAAAGGAAATACTGGGCAACATAGAGAAGTATTTGAAAGGGGTTAAGGACAGTGTGTTGGAAAAAGACCCCGGGGCGAAAGTCCTCCTCTTCGGGAGCTTTGTCAGGGGGGACTTCAGGCCGGACAGCGACATAGACGTCCTGATAATATCCGACGAGTTCGGCGACGACCCACACAAATACGCTGAACTGGTCAATTACATAAGGGACAGGATAAAGCGGTATTCACTCTTCGAGTTCCACGTAGTCACGAGAAAGACTTACGAGGAGTGGTATAAAAGGTTTATAGACGTGTATAAAGAAATATGAACCCACCAAGTCGGTGCGGTGTGGGGGGCCTTACAGTGGGGGCACGTTAGAGCACTGTGAGCTGGGCCTCACCTGAAGCCCCCGCGTTTACACCCTCTGCCGGTAGGGGTGCGGTATAATGTACCCGCGGTCGAGGCTTTTAAATCCGGGGAGCGGGCACAAAACGGGTGTGAGCGACGTGAGGGTGAGCCTCGACGCTACGTCATTTCACCGGCTGACGTGTGTCCCCGCCTCATAATAGCCCCTTTCCTACACTCCGTAGCTTCTAACAGTGTCAAAGGCCGGCTCCACGTCGCGGGAGTAGCCCACTCCCCTTTTGACGGGGCTGGCGGGGGGCGTGGCGGTGGCGGTCTCTTGGATAACGGGGGACGAAACAGAACCCTAAGTCGGCTAAAGTAACCGTGGTGACACTCCTTTCAATTTCGTTAAAGGCAAAAAGGAGAGGTTAAAGGGAGCAGTCCCGGACGGTGTCATACCTTTCAGTCCTGTGAGCTTGGGTACCGGGTTTGTCGACGTAAAAGTTAATTTCCCTTTTCCAATTTAGCTGAGGGTTAACTTTGTACTATAGCACCGGAGGGTCGGGTTGACGCGACCCGCTTTCGACTCTATAGTGATCTAACAGCAAAAAACGGGAGTGACGTAAGGGTACCCCGTTATTGACTTTCAACCCTGTGGTAGGTCAACGTCCCTGCAAGACCCCATAACCGCATCGTCGTTTACTTTCAACTCTGTGGCGGACTAACCTGAAGTTCCCGTATGGCTTTCCACCGGTATTACCCTCCCGTGGGTCGTCACCCGTTGAATAGCCGGGTACCCTTAGTCCCGGAGGGGGCCCCTGGAGTTTTGATCAAAAAGGCAAAGTTTTCACGGGCCCACGTTGACGGGGCGTAAAACGCGGTCCCCCTATGCGGTAGCGGGCGGTAATTGGAAGTAAAACTCGTGTAGGCTTCAGAACACCCTCCTTAGCCTGCGTATATTCCCGTGGCCCACAATTATCTCTATCTCGGTGTGGGGAGGGTAAATGACGTTCACGTTCGCGTACCCGGCCACCTGTTGTTCGACGCCGTTATAGTCTATGTCTATGAAGTTTATGATTATGCTCGGTCTCGTCTTGGCTACTGCTGAGCCGTAGAGGAAATGGGCGTAACCGTTCTCTGAAGTTATGGTGAACTCTTGGGGCGAGTAGACCTTGACGCGGCCCATGTCGACGGACAGGAAGAAGGTGGTCTTCCTCCCGACCTTTTCGGTCTCGAAATACAAGTCGACCCCGTCCCGCCTGAGCCCCTCCAACACGTCCCTAATAACTTGCTCGTCTCTACCTTGGAGCACAAAATTTATAAACACCGAAAAGTTTAAAAATTTTTCGGTCAGCTTTTTAGCCCTACCCGACGGAGCGGTCGGTAGCGGTGCCCCCGCTAAACAAGGGGGGTCGGTTAAGGGCCCTGACCCGCTCCAGAGCGGGTGCCCCGAGAGGCTTGGGTGAAAAAAAATTGGATAAATTTTCATCTGAGCACGCAGGGAAATACACACACGGTAGTGCCGCTCACGCCCCTTTACGGGTTTAATACCCCTCCCCGTTCAGTATAACCTTGTGTGTAAGTGGCAAAACACCGTTGGACGCCTAATTTAATTTAAGCCTTTGCCCCCGTTACCCTCCCCGCCAGCCCTAGTACTGGCTTTACTCGACGTAGAATTAACAGTTAAAACGGCTTAACGAGAAAGATAGGGGTTGCGACGGCCCGTGACGGCCCTCTCACTACCCGTCATTACTGCTCTCAAGGCGATATCACTATCAATTACAAACCCGGTTCTCCGGCACACTCTTGGGCATCTGAATTAAACCCGGTTCGGAGGGCTTGGGGTCTGGAGAGGGGCGCCCGGATACGAGGCGGTGGCCTAACAATAGGAGGTAGGCAGTAGACCAACGCCGGCTGGAGAGAAGCTATATGTAATAACGTCCCTATAACAAAAAGAAGGTCGACTAAATCTTTTATAGATAATCTTTTATACGGATAATAATGTAATTAAAACGAGTCCTGATAATATTAAAATTGTTAAAATACGGGAAAAATCCTAACCTTAGACTTGTCTCAATCGTTTTACCCGGTGTGTGTCGGGTACACGTCACCATTCCTAGTACGCGTTTATAGGGGGCTGATACTCGTCCCCCCAGTCGTCACCATAAAGCGTTATTTACATGACTTTTACGGTATAATTTATAAAATCGCCATGTCGTTTTGAAGGCTACCAAGTATTCGAAAGACCTTATAAATAAATACTGAAGGTACATTTGCTCCGTGCACAAAAACCGCTAGAAACAAGGCCGGAAAAAGGAACTGAAAACGGGTGACTCGCTTATGTCTTGTACCGGCCTAAAGGGCCCATCTAGGTAACAGAGGGGTGACCGGCCTACGTATTAATCAAGGTACCAGCAGTTTTTTCTTTCAATTCCATTGAGGATTAACGAACATGCAGAAGTATTTAGATTCCTCAATGAGGGACTTTACTTTCAATTCCATTGAGGATTAACGTGTGAAATAACGTTACCGATAACAGTTACCGTCTTTAACCTTTCAATTCCATTGAGGATTAAGTTTCCGTCTCCAGTTCGCCTTTACTTTCTACGTCTTTTTCTTTCAATTCCATTGAGGATTAACGTGGTTTCAAAAACTCTTAACGTTATGCAATTATACATTAATCTTTCAATTCCATTGAGGATTAACCTATTTCTTCATCCGTTAATTTGTCTTTATAATAATCAAACTTTCAATTCCATTGAGGATTAACTCGTAGCCTCGAATAATTCGAGAGCCTCGTCTTTGTTTATCTTTCAATTCCATTGAGGATTAACGCAACACTTTGGATATTTGAATGGACTAGAAATATAGCAATAACTTTCAATTCCATTGAGGATTAACTTCGCTGTTGAGGTCATCTATGGCTTCCTGGACGCATTCCTTTCAATTCCATTGAGGATTAACCCCTTCAATAACGCTCCCATTACCTTAGCCTTATCCTCCTTTCAATTCCATTGAGGATTAACTTGAACATTTACGTTAGTTTGTACAGAGTAAGTGTTAATTATGCTTTCAATTCCATTGAGGATTAACGTAGGGAAATAATTTAGCCTTCCACACCTCTACATTAATCCCACTTTCAATTCCATTGAGGATTAACGAGTTTAAGACCGAGTTACTGAAGATATTGCCCTCACAGTCCGTCTTTCAATTCCATTGAGGATTAACAGGGAAGAAGTTCCTGAAGTGAATATATACCCTGTAAAACGTCTTTCAATTCCATTGAGGATTAACATGAATGCATAGGCGTACCATAAATTTATCAATTTTTCTCCTTTCAATTCCATTGAGGATTAACTAGATATATTTCCTGATCTGTAAGGACTCTTCATCTTTTAACTTTCAATTCCATTGAGGATTAACTTCTGAAAGAAGCACTTAGGGTAGCTAAGCACAAAGTGTTCTTTCAATTCCATTGAGGATTAACGTACCAGTTTAATGGTGACCCGTCAGATAGTTATTATGAACTTTCAATTCCATTGAGGATTAACAGACTGACAAAGTATAAGCAATATTGTATAGCTGTCCATGATCTTTCAATTCCATTGAGGATTAACAATTGGTCAGTGCTTTCATTGTAAGCAAAGCGATAGAGAATCTTTCAATTCCATTGAGGATTAACATTGTCGAGTGTAGGTTTATGAGATATATTGGAAAACTTGTCTTTCAATTCCATTGAGGATTAACGCCGAGATAATAGCGTTATTTGACCCAAGCAACGTTTCGGCTTTCAATTCCATTGAGGATTAACAGTAAAGACCCGATAGGCTGGTTTCTAAAGAAATCGGAACAGCTTTCAATTCCATTGAGGATTAACGAAATCGCAAAGGCGACTAGATCGCACCCTTCCATGACTTTCAATTCCATTGAGGATTAACATATCGATAATCTACTTAGGTTACCTAGCATAAAACTTTCTTTCAATTCCATTGAGGATTAACTTGGAGCAATTATTTAAATTCCTTAAGCCTAACGAATTTGTCTTTCAATTCCATTGAGGATTAACAAAGAGCTTGCTACTGCAACTAAAAATTTTGAGATCCAAACCTTTCAATTCCATTGAGGATTAACTCACCCTCCTCAGCCTTATGCTTATGTCCTCTAGGTTCTTTCAATTCCATTGAGGATTAACAACACGTTAGGTGGAGCCGTATACATAATTGCACCGATATTCTTTCAATTCCATTGAGGATTAACCTCTAACCTCCTTCCATGTGCTTATTCCTAAATACCATTTCTTTCAATTCCATTGAGGATTAACAGTATCTTAGGTTCACTTAGGGCATATACGGCAAGTAATGCTTTCAATTCCATTGAGGATTAACTTGGACATGCAGATCCGTGTTGGTGACAAAATCGTGTCCTTTCAATTCCATTGAGGATTAACAACACTCCTTTCACTTTTTCAGGAGGTATCTGTTTTTTCTTCTTTCAATTCCATTGAGGATTAACCCTATGCCCATTATTGCACCGATTATTAACATAGTATAATCTTTCAATTCCATTGAGGATTAACAGTGTTATTCAACACGTAATCCGGTAAATCTAATTCGCTTTCAATTCCATTGAGGATTAACTTCACAGACGGGACTAACATAAATGTTAGAAGCTTAGAGCACTTTCAATTCCATTGAGGATTAACGTCGATATCAAATATCATGAAACCCTATGAAAGCTATAAGTCATGGCTGACTTTCAATTCCATTGAGGATTAACAAACTGGTTTATGCATAGTTATAATTGGGGATAAGAAAAACTTTCAATTCCATTGAGGATTAACTTGGTTCAGGATTCTTCTGGTATAATATTTGTAAAGCGTTCCTTTCAATTCCATTGAGGATTAACCCTTGCAGCAGTTTCTCTGATACCCTTAGCCGCAACCCTGCTTTCAATTCCATTGAGGATTAACTTAATATTGAAAAATTGCAAAATGAAGAATATAAAATCCTTTCAATTCCATTGAGGATTAACTAAGTGCTTCCTTATGACCGGAATTTCGGCGATGTTCAAGTCTTTCAATTCCATTGAGGATTAACGAATTGTAAAGCTAGGTGCGGTCGTCGTTGTGGTATTGGTGATGCTTTCAATTCCATTGAGGATTAACCAATTTCTAAGAAGTTTGTTGTCTAGAGCTCTATCAAATTTCTTTCAATTCCATTGAGGATTAACTCAGTTATAGATATGAATTTACCGACTAGAGAAGAATTGACTTTCAATTCCATTGAGGATTAACGAAAGGCATAGGTCCCTGTAGGCGACTTAGACCATAATTGTCTTTCAATTCCATTGAGGATTAACTAAACTGTTTGCCGTCTTTGGTCGTCCCCGTTATTTCCTTCTTTCAATTCCATTGAGGATTAACACAAACGTGTGTAAGCGAGTATGTGGATGAGGATATGCACTTTCAATTCCATTGAGGATTAACATGGTACTATTTAAGTACCGTATTGGAACCTTGACGGTACTATACTTTCAATTCCATTGAGGATTAACAATGATAGAGCTTTAGTGGAAAAGCTTGTAAAAGAGGACCAGCTTTCAATTCCATTGAGGATTAACACACTACAACAACGGTATATTCCACAACTTTGATTACCACTTTCAATTCCATTGAGGATTAACATTTTCTTACATTCCCTTCTTCATATTCTATATCTGGTAACTTTCAATTCCATTGAGGATTAACCAAGGAGGGTGGTGCGTTAATTACCATAGGAGGGAAAGACTATACTTTCAATTCCATTGAGGATTAACACGATCATGAACTTTCCTTCTTTCTCGTCAAAAACAAGATACTTTCAATTCCATTGAGGATTAACATATGATATAGAAAAATTATATATGAGGTTTCTGAATGCTTTCAATTCCATTGAGGATTAACACGAAATACCGGCGATGGCATACGGTTACGTCACACCGTCTATCTTTCAATTCCATTGAGGATTAACAAACAAGAGTGTTCTACTTATAGGTTATAGTGAAGTAGTACTTTCAATTCCATTGAGGATTAACCTGCCCCATGTCGTTATAGTAGTACAGTTTGAACGTGTGCACTTTCAATTCCATTGAGGATTAACTATAGGAAAGCTGTTAAATGCTTTAACTACTTGAAAGGTTTCTTTCAATTCCATTGAGGATTAACACGGGGTGGTGGGTAATGACGGTGTGTGAGGCGGGTTAGTCTTTCAATTCCATTGAGGATTAACATTTCTCAAGTATTAAAAGACTCTGTAAACTCGTACGTAGCTTTCAATTCCATTGAGGATTAACGTAGTCGGTGCAGTAACAGTTTCGATCGTTAGCGGTGTTCTTTCAATTCCATTGAGGATTAACGGAGGGAGTGACGATATACACTCCGTCACCGAATCAGGTCTTTCAATTCCATTGAGGATTAACCCCTTCTGCCTTCCATAGTTGGTCGAAGGCGGAGAGGGTCTTTCAATTCCATTGAGGATTAACGAAGTTAAACGCGAAAATGATAGCGTCACAGTATGTGAGAAACTTTCAATTCCATTGAGGATTAACAGATCTAGCTGGTGATGTATTATATAAATTAGGAGTATGGCTTTCAATTCCATTGAGGATTAACAAGAAGCCGTAATTGAGAGGGCATTAAAGGCACTGGAAAACTTTCAATTCCATTGAGGATTAACTGATTCTGGGACATGTTCTATTTTCATCAAAAGATCAAGACTTTCAATTCCATTGAGGATTAACGAGTAAGGAAGGAAGGGAAGGCTCTTAATCAGTTCATGAGCTTTCAATTCCATTGAGGATTAACTTTTCGCCAAAACATGTAACAATAGACAGACAAAAACTTACTTTCAATTCCATTGAGGATTAACTTCTACAGGATTTACACTCCTTCTACACCCGCTGTAGACTTTCAATTCCATTGAGGATTAACTCCCCGCAAGCTATTGGGTAAAGTTCCTTAGCCGTAATTACCTTTCAATTCCATTGAGGATTAACCTTTTATCGAAACAATTTCGGGGAGGAGTGTAGTGAAGTACTTTCAATTCCATTGAGGATTAACTTTTTTCTAAGGTAGTGGGAAGATGTTTGAGTTTGTCCTCTTTCAATTCCATTGAGGATTAACGATGGCTAAAGACAAAGTGATCTTGAGGGCGAAAATCGTCTTTCAATTCCATTGAGGATTAACCCTTACGTTTGCCCGCTGTGTTTGATACCCTTTTCATCGTCAGCTTTCAATTCCATTGAGGATTAACTTCGTAGCGTTAGCATTCGCTAGATATGCAGCACTTCTTGCTTTCAATTCCATTGAGGATTAACTGCCAAAGAAGTATTGATTTTTTTCCCTTTTTAAGTGATGCTTTCAATTCCATTGAGGATTAACATGTATTGGTTATTCATGATTTCGGTGATAGGTAGTTTCTTTCAATTCCATTGAGGATTAACATAGTGAAGTTGATGATGAAGCACCTACTGATGCTGATTGCTTTCAATTCCATTGAGGATTAACTGAATGTTTTTATACTATGTCTATCCTTAATTTTGCTCTTCTCTTATATAAGCTTTGTTGTACTTTACAGTTTTGTCATGACTGAATTTTTGTCACTCCCTTGAAATTTCGGGAGTTTGATAAAGAGATTTACGTCTTACGTACTCTCTGTGAAGAATTTTTCCGCTCACTGACTAATTGAAAGCAATTCCCGCTAAAATCCGGGAATTAGGAGGGCGAAATACTTCATATTGCATAGAAGGAGTACGAAAAATAGACTATACGACCGGTCCTGGACCGGGGCGGAGGTTATGCCCTACACACATGACGGGGTAAACGAGGCTAAACAGCAGTCAAAGGGCTGGTTTACGTAAGACATCATTTCAGTATTTTTTCCAATTCAGGTGATGACAGTGTCGACCTCGGGAAATACAAATCGAAATTGGGCATCAAATTTGAGTAGTACGGGTGGTGGCAATGCCTACCTCAAGGGTAGCGTTTATCAAAAGCATGACACTGGAGCAATGCCCGAAACTTTTACGTAAACGCTCATACCCGTTTTACGTCTAACCCTTAGGAGTCCCCGATCCGTGGCAGTAAAGTATGCAGGTCCTACCGCGTGAGAGGACATACAAGATAAACTATAACCGATCCGTGGCAGAAAAGTACGCCACAGCTCAAACCCGGTTAGTATAAATCATTTTGCAGTCTGCAGGTTGAACCGTAACATTATCACTTGGGCCCAAACCCGGTTAGTATAAATCGTGTATATCATAGTAGGGATTTTACGTAAAACGTTACACGAGCAAAGCACCTACTTCTTAAGAGGGCGTCTCTAACGCGACCCTAGGTTAGCAGATGAACTCCCGGGAGAGACCACCTTCTCGAGACGGAGTCTTTGACAAGTAAACAGTGGAAAAATACTACCTCACATTAGGTCAAATGAAAGTCAACTAACTTCCTGGCCTTTCACGCGCCCTCCTGGGTCGTAACTTTCTACAAAACAAGTTCAGTCAGTGCTCAGATAGTACGGTGTGCGTAAAGCATTCCGCATAAACTAAATTATAGACCCGCGACCTACGCTCCTTAACACACTACTTATCAATACTGTCAAATGTATATTTATACTTAGGCACTCATCAAAGGGTAAACTCCAGTCCGTGTAGGGGGGTAATATGTCCTAAACGCGGGAAGCTGGGTCACACTCAAGAGAGCCCCATCCCCCGTTCGCATAAGGTAGTGGGGCCGTGACGGCCTAGTATGGTGAGTAAAAAGCGGACCGCGTTCGCGTAAGGTAGAAATTTGCTGGGCAGTAGTACGTAGGGCTACTTGCCCATTAGTCCCTGACGAGGACGGTCTGCCAGAACTACGGGCCACTCACCATAACGGCTCCCCCTTTAACCCCTGACAAAGCGTGACGCGGTGACCGTGACCTGCAGTACGTTAGTGACAGACCGAATTCACCCCAGACAAAGGGTAACCCGGCTCACCTTATTTGGGCAAATAGGCGGCACATATCAAAAGGCCGATGCGCCGAAATACCGCCCTAGACGTGTAGGTGAACACCCCGTTTTACGTTAAAGCACCCGACCCCCACCTCTGAGGACATAACACCTTTATCCTGAAGTATAAAAAAGTGCCGGCACAAGTTTTTACGTAAAACGCCTCATAGAACCGTAGTCGTGGCCCCGTCCCTCTCCTCTGTGTCACAAGTTTTTACGTAAAACGCTTACCGCCCGCCGGGTTAAACCGATAAAGGGGGGTGGGGGACAAAACGTCGCTTATCGGGCCATTTGGCACCGTTACTTCCCCTCCTCGGGCGGGAAAGGAAGGGTGGGACGAAGGAGGAGACAGGGGTTAAAAAGAAAAAAGCCCGTATACCCACGCGACCCCCTTACACTCCCTTCACGAGTACACGCTAACCGGGCACACCCTCCTGTACTGGCAGAAGTCACACTTCTCCCTGTTGACCGGCGGCGGTCTGTCGCTATTTATTACGCCCTCTATCTTCCTCACCACCCCCTCTATGTAACTGTAATGTTCTTCTGTGGGCTCTACCTCTAAAGCCTTCTTACCGCCCATAAACAGCACCGCCCTCTCCACCCTCCCTAGCCTTTTCCTCACCAAGTAAGCGTAAGCGAGTAACTGGTACCTGAAGTGCGAGAAGTCCCTCCTCTTATACGCCTTGTCCTCTACTACGACGAAGTCCTTGTCCCCAGACAAGACGTCGACGCAGCCGTAAAGGCCGTTATAACTCAGGCACACCTCATACCTTATGGGCTCCTTTAACCCGAGGGCTTTCACCGCCACCTCGTGGGACACCTTACCTCCTTCCTCCATGGAGAAGGTACGGGGCTCCCTGTACCCGACCACGTAGTTTATCCACGGTATAGCTTTACAGAAGTGGTACTGTTTCACGTCTGTCACTGTCACCACTTATGACCACCCTCCTCTCCCAGTCCCTCAGGCCCAAGGGTATTATGTGGAGTATGTCCCCCTCCCCGTCTACGAGCTTGTCGCATACCCTGACCAAGTCCTTATACCTCTGTGGGTCTAAGTCCCCCACAAAGGCGCTCCTCTGGATCCTGCCCAGGCCGAGCCTCTGTAGCTCCCTGGCCACCTTGTTCCTCTTCCCGTCGTCCGATATGTCATATACCACTAAGACCCACATTAGTGTCCCACCCTACTCTTGGTACCGTGGCAGACGCCCGGCCCACCCACTTCACCACACCTTGACGAAACCCCTGAACTTCTCCTCACCCCTCACGGCCGACGCTAACTTCAGGGCGTACGCCCTTATGGCCTGTGAGCACGTCCTCACTTCACCCGCCTCGTCCTTTACCTTTGAGTTGAGCGCGTTTATCACACTGTCAGCTAATTTTTTCCTGCTTTCTGCGTCCAGTACTCCGTCTTTTACCTTCGGTTTAAACCCCTCCACGAAAAGCGAGACTAAGGGGAAGTCCACGGAGACGGGCTTGAACATCTCGGAAAAGTCGTAGACTAAGCTTAGCCTGCCGCTCCTGTCCTTGTGGACGAAACCGGCGTAGGGGTCCAGCCCTACCAGCTGGAGGGCCCTGTGGACGTTAGAGTACAGTATCGCGTACGCGTAGTTAAAGGACACGTTGTACCCGTCGGTGCTCTCTGGGTCTCTATTCTTCATGGGTATGATTCTGCTGAGGGCGTGCCAGTAATACCTAGCTGCTGTGGGCTCGTCATCTGTCTTACCCTCTATCTGCTTGTAGTCGTCACCTTGTACCCCCAGTTTTTTGAACCAGAACTTCACGTGGTTGGCCTGGTTCCTGACCTTAGCCTTTATTATCTCGCGCGGGATTTCGCTGTCCCCCCTGATGATGGCGAGGTACTGCCCCTTCCTGGTCTCCACTGTCTTTATGGGCTCCGACTGGAAGACCCTCCCGTAAGGCAACCCTCTGGAGTCGAGGAAGACCACGTCTATCCCGTGGTCTACGGCGAGCCTGATGGCCTTAGACGTTATGGTGACCCCCGAAGTCATTACCAGTATCTGGTCTACCTCTGCAGGGGAGATGTTCCTGGCCTTGCCCCCCTTCTTCGCCAACACGAAAGTGTTACCCTTTACGGAAAGCCTGACACCGTAGTCCGCTATCTCCAAGACCTTAATACCGCTCCACCCCTCAGTAGCCCGTCCGGTTTTCCAATTACCGCCTCAGCTAAGGCATTTATCCCGCCTCACCTCCAACACACCTCGTAGAATGGGCAACTCTCCGGGCATTTTACCGGTTTCCCGGGGTCCCTGCCGTTCTGCACCATGTCCACCACTTCGTCCCTCCTGTCGAGGAAAGCCCTCCTTAAATCGGGGGAGACGTAATGGCCTTCAAACCTCACTTCGACGTTATTGGGGTACCCGTTGACGTAGACCAACAGCCCGTAGTCCACCGGTGTCTCCGTGACCGACTCTATGGCGAGTGCGTACCCGGCTAGGGCGAACTTGTGGAAGTCCTCCTTTTTACCGGTCTTGACTTCGATGACGGTGAACTCACCTAAGGCGTCGATGGTCAGCCTGTCCGACATCCCTATAGCCGACCCGTCTACCCTAACTTCCGTAGACCAAGGGAGGAAGCCCACAGAGTCCCCGCCGTAAAACGCCCTCGCCTCGGCTACTTGGGAAGACCATATGAGGACCAAGTTACCGTAAACTTTCCTGCAGTAGTCGTACAGGTCTTGGGGGCAGTACTCCTGCTCTAAGTAACTCTCTTTCACCACGTCGTAGGGGTCCTTACCCAGCACGTACATCCTCTTAACGTCGTTGAGGGCCTTTGAGAACACCTTGTGTACCGCCTGCCCGTAAGCCAGCTGGGGCCTCTCCGCCCCCTTCTCGCCTAGTACCCTCCTCAGGTAGACGTCCCTCTTCGTGGGGCAATAGTCGTAAGCTATGTCCGACATGGTAAGCCCCATGTACGCCCTGGGCTTTACGGGCGGGGAATAATAGTGCCAGCCCCTGAGCTCGTCGGGGACCGGGTCGGACTCCCTGATGTGGTGGAGGCGCTTGAGGTGCTGTCTCCAGATCATAAATAATTATACAAAAGACGTAAAGATAAGTATTACCAAGATTTGGTATTACTAATTCCCGGGTTTTAGAGGGAGTACGCCCGCGTGTAGCCCTTGGAGCCGCATTTACCGGGCACGAGGTGTGGGCTGAGGACGGGGGACCCTCCGTGGGGTCGAGGTGAGCCCGGGGGCCTAACACACTTTAAATGGGGTAGCTGAGCAGCGACACGCCCAAGATGGGCTAGGGACTTGAAGCACCTCAGACTGTACGTTTTGTGTCACGTGTGCAGCGGCACGCCCAGCGTGGGCCCGGTTTTCCTTAAGTGAAAAACGGTAGCCCGTATCAGGCCGCGGTTACCCCCCCCCCCGCCTACTGTCAACGGGCCCAGGTCACGCCCCGCAGTCCCGGTCTACCGCGGGAAAAACCGGGGTTTTCCCGGGCTGTGTAATAAATATTAAAGTGGCCTGAGATAGTGGGGTATGAAGTCCTATGTGTTCACGATGGGGGTACACGAGGACTTCGCCATAAGGAGGCTGGTGTCCACTAACGCGGCGAGGGAGGACGACGTCGTGTGCCTGTTCAGGTCCCCCATGACGAACGGGAACAGGAGGGCGTTAAACGCGTTAAACGCTGTTATGTCTAAGATGGGCTTAAGGGAGGCCGTCGCGAGGGAGGTGAGGGTAAGCGGGGGGATCCTCGACGTGGTGGACGAGGTCACCGGGGTACTTAACGACCTCAAAGACCCGTTAGTAGTAGACGTCTCCGGCGGGGAGAGTAAGGCGATGATGCTAGGCGTAGTCTTGTCTTTAGCTATAAACGGCAGGGCCGGTAGGGTGTACGTAGAGGAGGACGAGGAGTACTACTTCTCTATCGAAGACTTCAGGACGGCGGTGGAGGGCATAAAGGGGGAGGCGCTCGCCCTGTTAACAAACGTGGTGGCACAGCCCGGGATAAGGTATTCCGAGCTGGCCGAGAAGACGGGTAAGAAGTTGAAGACGGTGATGAACTCTGTGGGCGTGTTGAAAAAGAAGAGGTTGGTCTACCAGAGGGGGAGGGGAGAAGGGGTCTACCCTACAAAGCTGGGCGTCATAGTGTGTAAGAGTAGCGTTGCCGGACGCGACCTATGTAGGTGACGAGGCCTTAAGCTGGGCCCGCGAGACCCTTCGTGGCTGCCCCTTACCTTACACAGGCTTAACACCCAAGGCCGAGCAGGGCGGTGGCAGTGAGCCCCGCTTCGGTATGACCAAGGGTAATAAGTGCTTACGCAGGCCTTCTACCTAGTTGCTAGGGCCGCTAAGGGGCTTGAACCCTTTAACGTGCAGCAGTTGTCCTACTTTTCCTTTGTAATACTAAACCACCGGTAATACTAATAAAGTTTTTAGTTTTTTACGTCCGGTCTATTGGAAAAATATGGAGTACTAAAAGGGGCCGGGCATTACTAGGGGCTAGCTCGGTATCGGGGGGCCCTCCAGACCAGAGTGCGTGGAGGAGGACTCCCCATACCTGTTGAAAATAGCCTGGTAATTCGGGGCTCTTGATAGTGTCGTCATTAAGCTACAAATTCTGGGATTAGCCTTCTCTCCCATGAGGCCAGCGCTATAGAATACTTCACCATATTTATACTCCTGTTAACAGCCTTCGTCGCCCTCTTGAAACGCACAAGCCTGTCCCTCAGTGAGGAGTGGAAGGACTCGTTGGGGTTAACCGGTGAGACTACCGTGTGGTTTTTTAACCAAAAGTAAACACTGTAATCATCACTAACCCACCTACCGTCGTCAGGCAAGTGGTCCTTGACCTCACGAAAAGTGTCCTCGTCCCTATCACCCACAGAGTAAACTAGGTAAAACCCGAGGTAAGAGCGTGGGACAAGCTACTTTTGTGCTCGCCGGGAAGCTTCGATAGCGTATCACGTGTTAAACGACGGTGTTTACAAGGGTATGACCAAGGAGCGTGTCAGAGTACCCACGGGTAAGGGGGTGGGCGTCGAGGACTTCCATGTGGGGGGCGCACCGGACTCGTTATCCCCGTAGGTCTGTTAGGGGCGGAGCACGTGGGGCCTCTCGACTGGTCAACTGTCAAAGGTTATTAGCCCATTTCGTCCTTATTAACATATGGGCATTGCAGTATACTACGACGAAAAGCTTGAGGGCGTAGGTATGGAGTTCTTAGAAAAGGGTGAGGTGAGGAAAGCCTTCACCGGGACAAGGTTGGACTACTCGACAGTAGGGCAGTGGTTGTCGGAGCACGGTAAGGGGGACGTAATAGTCTTCCTACAGGACGTCCTGCCTTACACCGCTTTTAACTCACCCTATTCCGACCTTTTTAGCTTGGACAATAACTTAGGTAAGTTCGTTTCTAGGGGAGGTACTGTAGTGTGGCTGGGTGACGTGCCCTTCTTCTACAGGGTTAGGTGTGATAAAGGCGTAGACAAACAAAAGGTCGAGCAGAAGTTCAAGGAGGGCTTAAAGTTCGTCCTAAAAGGCGAGTTTTTCCTAAATAAGTTCCACGCTACGGAAGTAGACGGTTACGGCGTCTGTTTTAGGGACATAATATCTAACTGGCACTTCGACGAGTATTATAGCCTGAGGTTTATTTCACTCTCCACTAGATACTTGCGGTTCTTCGACATCTCAAAGGTGTGTTACCTCGAGAAGAAGGTCGAAGTAAGGGGGACGCTCCTCAGCCTGTTATTAGGCTATAAGTCTAACGTGTCGTTGAGGCCCGTAAAACTGGACTCTGAATATATGCCCCTTAACGTCACCAAGTTGCTTACCCCATCGTGTTCCGGCAGGTACGCCGGGTCGTGGGTAAGACAGATAGGAGAAGGTTACTTTGTCAGGCTTTATGACTACACACCTACTGCCGGTGAAGTAACGGACGCTATAAGGATAGGTGAGGAGGTTGCAAGAGTCGTTAGTAAACCTGCTGGAGAAGTACTTGGGTAAGGGTAGGGAGGAGGTAACCAGGGAGATAGGTGAGTACTTCAGGGGGGAGGTAGAGAAGATAAACGCACTGGTAAGAGGACGAGGGGTGAACGAGGGGCTAATAGGGGACTTACTCGTATTATTTAGGGGTAAATACGAGAGGTTGATAAACGTCAATAGAGTGGTCAAGTTAATAGCGGAGAGGTGTTGTGACGAAATAGTAAATGAGTTAAAAGAGGGGCGCTGTGCTAACTTTATCCAGGTCGTGAGCGGTATTAGGAGTAAGGCGTGGGTCGAGGGGACTAAGGAGGTGGTCAGCAGGGCCCTGACTGTAAACGAGAACTACGTCACCGAGATCAACAACACTTTAAAAAGTATTTATGACCTGGCGAGTGGGTGGGTCCACGGAAAAACAGAGAGTAAGGACGTTATTATACAGAACTTGAACACAATTATTGACGACTTGTATTTCCTGTTATACATCGAATTTAAACTCTCCTCCGGGACTATGTGAGGCCTTAATTAACCGGGCGTTAACACGGGTAAAAGCTCACGTAGACCGTTATTGGGAGGCAGTATACCGACCCCGTTTATCACCCCCGACGAAAGGCTGGGGCTTAAAATATAAAGCCCCGCCGCGGGATATAATTCAAGGCCCCTATGAGTATGCCCCCGTCTGCTCCCAAGTCTGATCCCTCAGCAGCACCGTAACAGGTCTAAAGGTCCACGAGGGGCCGACCTACGGGGGACGCACGCGTCTGTCGGGTGTTATGGTGTCTGTCCCCCACCGCATTCGCCGGTCTGTGTCGCTTACGCCTTTTGTCCCCACACCCCCGTTCATTCACTTCCTGTCAAGTCCCGGTGCGAGTGGTGTAGGCCCTTATGTACCCCCTGACGACGACCCGGCTCCCCCGGCTAAGGCCGAGCGTAGGGGGGCTAAACCTTAAATTGACTGCACCTCCGAGTTTTTCCCTGATAAGGTGCCCTTTATCGAAGGTCCCTTTGTCCTTGGTTAAGGGTCAGCACAGACGATAGGTGGGGGTAAGTGTGGTAAAAACCCCCTTCGATCTCGCCTTATGCGGCCCCTTAGGCACCAAGGTGGCATCACTAACCCCGTTCTCGACTTTGAATTCTACCGTCTGGATGTCGTGAGGGGTCCACGTTCTGAAAAGTCTTACAATCCCGACGAGGTAGGGTCACTCCTAATTAACGCTTTTGACGTCCGGATGTCCGGGGTTAAAACAATCCCGTCGAGGTCGGGGTCACTGGGGTTAGACGCGGTATGACTGCAATGGAGAGTGTCTTCTAACTCCGTCAAGGTGGTCTTCAGGTCGGTATGGTCGGTATCACGACGCTATGGGGCCTTCGGTACCGTCAAGGCGGTGGTGCATTATGGATCATTTTTACGTATTTGTAGTCCCTCCTTTTAATTTTGTCAAGGTGGGGGGTGATGAAATGACTGGGGTGCTAAAGGTAGTGACTGAGAGGCTGGGTGCTAAGGGTGGCTGGGCGACTAGTAAGGTGCCTAAGGCTATAACGCCCATACTCGGTGTGCCTAAGAAGGGGAAGGTGCACTGGGAGGGAGGACCGGTGTACCCTACTTAGTTAGGCGGCGCGGTGAGTAAAGGTAAGTAATTTTCTCCTAATAGTTCTATATAAAAAACAGTATTTCTGCCTTTTTATTCCCGGCCTTTTCCGGGAATTCCTTTCAATTTGTCTTTGAACAGACAGCTTCTAATGAAAGAGAATGATGTCCATGATTCTCTACTTCGAACTCCCTAAATTTCAAGGGAGTTGAAAAAATTCAATAATGATAAATACTTTAGGGGGAGTAAAGTTTATAAATGAGAAAGGTCAATAGTATTTTTGAAGAAGTATAAAAATCTTCAGTTAATCCTTAATGGAATTGAAAGAGTCACTGACCCCGTCGTTCATCTCATAGAACATCTTAAGTTAATCCTTAATGGAATTGAAAGAAACAATCCTAGTGTAGTGGATTACATCTCTTCTAGTCCTTGGTTAATCCTTAATGGAATTGAAAGCTCTTTTCTGTCTCTTTTTACTGCTTTACAAAACTCTCGTTAATCCTTAATGGAATTGAAAGTTTATATGTCACGTGTTAGAAGAACAAGAAGTAGAGACAGTTAATCCTTAATGGAATTGAAAGTCTTTCCCTTTTATCCTGTAGCCCTTAGGAACGTTTATCGTTAATCCTTAATGGAATTGAAAGTTCCTGACATCACACTCTAGCTGCAGTGATTTGCACTCTTGTTAATCCTTAATGGAATTGAAAGTCTCAGAGTTACAATATCCCAGGGTGGAATGAGATATCATAGTTAATCCTTAATGGAATTGAAAGCATCTCTGCTTCGATAAATTTTACGCCCGCTCTAGACACTAGGTTAATCCTTAATGGAATTGAAAGATGTCATCTGTCTTGGCCCTTTCTTCTTCTGGAATTTAGACCGTTAATCCTTAATGGAATTGAAAGGCATAAGAACCTCCCGTTGAAGCGTGGATTTCGACCTCACGTTAATCCTTAATGGAATTGAAAGAGTTAGGGGCGGGCGGGGAGCCCGAGAGAGAGTATAGAATTTGTTAATCCTTAATGGAATTGAAAGTCTCTTTGCCCTTCGGCTCAAAGCCTTTAGTTGGATCCAGGTTAATCCTTAATGGAATTGAAAGATGAAAGTCTTTATCCCTTCAATTATGTCGTTCACTATGTTAATCCTTAATGGAATTGAAAGGAAGTAAGTATTGGTTTATGGACATCATTAATGGTACTCCATGTTAATCCTTAATGGAATTGAAAGTTATTAATATGAATATCTGATTACTTCATCTATTGCGCATGTTAATCCTTAATGGAATTGAAAGTTTCCAGTAGGTTTAATTCTGTTGTTAGATTCCCTTCAATAGTTAATCCTTAATGGAATTGAAAGCAAAAGAAGAAAAACCCGAAATATTAGAAGAAGAAGAGGAGTTAATCCTTAATGGAATTGAAAGTCAATAGGTTTTTCTTGTCGTCAAAAAATTGTGGAAAAATATATGTTAATCCTTAATGGAATTGAAAGTTAATGCATCATAGAGTATATCTGATAGGTCGAATACTAGTGTTAATCCTTAATGGAATTGAAAGTGGACAGGAAAGAGGTCAGTGAGGAAGACATAGAGTACTGCAGTTAATCCTTAATGGAATTGAAAGGACAACTGGAGCAATAGAAGCACACAACAAAGAGGAGCTAGTTAATCCTTAATGGAATTGAAAGAAAAATTAAGTCAATATACATTTTACGGTCTAGACGATTAGTTAATCCTTAATGGAATTGAAAGATTATTGTAGAATTTGTTTGAGTTTCATCAAAACCTGTACGTTAATCCTTAATGGAATTGAAAGATTTTAGATATAATATATGCTATAGTTGGACTAATAGTAGCGTTAATCCTTAATGGAATTGAAAGTTTCTTCCTCGGGGTCTTCCAAATAATACTGTCCGTTTCCTATGTTAATCCTTAATGGAATTGAAAGTAAGCTGAGTCGAATTCATGCCAATATGCACACTCTAATTTGTTAATCCTTAATGGAATTGAAAGATATTTTTATTGTTAAAACGTTAGCATAAAGTAAATTATTCACGTTAATCCTTAATGGAATTGAAAGATCACCTGACAAGAAGTATATTGTATTATCACTCTATGAAGTTAATCCTTAATGGAATTGAAAGATATAATAAATAGGAATAACACTCCGGAAAGGTAACGCTTCAGTTAATCCTTAATGGAATTGAAAGGTATTCCGTTAAGACCTGCAGAACATATTGAAAATAAGATTAGTTAATCCTTAATGGAATTGAAAGAAAGATACTGCTAAAATACCTAAGTTATGACGAATATGTGTTAATCCTTAATGGAATTGAAAGAAGAACGCTAACAGGTTAACCAGGTAGTTCAAATAGTGCGTTAATCCTTAATGGAATTGAAAGATACGTCGCAATACCTTTCATACAAGTCACCTCATTTTGAGTTAATCCTTAATGGAATTGAAAGCTGGATTTGGGGCTCTTTGGTCACCGGAAGAAGAATGGTGGGTTAATCCTTAATGGAATTGAAAGTTTATCCCTATGCCTAGCTTCTTCCTCAGCCTCTTTAGGAAGTTAATCCTTAATGGAATTGAAAGGTATAGATACAATCTATTCATTTTACATATATACACAAATTATGTTAATCCTTAATGGAATTGAAAGTATCGTGTTGACCTTAGGGCCCTTCCCCAACTGTCCGTAAGGTTAATCCTTAATGGAATTGAAAGAAAGGAAAAGGAAAATCAAAAACGCGGTTTCTTTTGAGTCCATGTTAATCCTTAATGGAATTGAAAGTATGATGTCCAGAATTTTTTTGAATCCATGCCCATAAATTTGTTAATCCTTAATGGAATTGAAAGATGCTGTATAATGATATGGGATGCTGACTGGAGGGAAAGGTTAATCCTTAATGGAATTGAAAGCTAATACGGATCCCTTCCTAACTGCAAACTTGAATATTCCCAAGTTAATCCTTAATGGAATTGAAAGATTACTACCTCTCCATTCTCTGTAGTAGAGATCGGCAAACCGAGTTAATCCTTAATGGAATTGAAAGGCTTAAGCAGGAAATACTGCAGCTGTTAGCGTACAATGCTACGTTAATCCTTAATGGAATTGAAAGGATTTGTACACCGTCTACGCAATTCATTCTTATACATTAACAGTTAATCCTTAATGGAATTGAAAGGACCCAAGTCTATACGTGCAACGGCATTAGTCACCTTTCTAGGTTAATCCTTAATGGAATTGAAAGCTGTACAGCCTCCTCCACACATAACGGGTTACCATATAAAACAGTTAATCCTTAATGGAATTGAAAGTCTCTCTTTTTGCTATTTCATAGCGTTAGCGTGTTTTTGCTTGTTAATCCTTAATGGAATTGAAAGTGGATCTGGTAACTGAATTGGTTATTCTGCAACAAATCGAAAGTTAATCCTTAATGGAATTGAAAGATAAGTTGAAACAAAAACTAGAAAAAGACTTTCCAAATTCTGGTTAATCCTTAATGGAATTGAAAGTTACCTAGAGGCATTAAGGATAATTTACCAATTAATTTCTAGGTTAATCCTTAATGGAATTGAAAGTCATCATGGTATATAGTAGTAACACAGATGGGTTCAGGTTCTGTTAATCCTTAATGGAATTGAAAGGCAGTGCGCGCGTTTAGGTCATATTGAAGCGACTCAAAATATGTTAATCCTTAATGGAATTGAAAGCATTAGCCTTCTTCCATTCCCCTACAAAATCGTATTCCTCGTTAATCCTTAATGGAATTGAAAGCAGCTCTAGCTTCAGCAATATTCTTAGCAGCTGCAGGAACTTTGTTAATCCTTAATGGAATTGAAAGCATAGAGCATCAATTTTACCGTGGATCTTTATACCCTCAAGTTAATCCTTAATGGAATTGAAAGAGAAATATCCGCAAAAAAGATAGAAGCTGAATTTTTAGCGTAGTTAATCCTTAATGGAATTGAAAGAAAAAATGAGATTGGTCAGGGTAAGGGGGGCTTTAGATTATTGTTAATCCTTAATGGAATTGAAAGGTTAGCGTTCTTCGCCGATATGACGGTAATGCTAGCTGTGTGTTAATCCTTAATGGAATTGAAAGATAAGGAAAAAATATACTAGGACTGAAACGGAACTTGTAGTTAATCCTTAATGGAATTGAAAGGTTTACTGCTTCTTCCATATTTTCACTGCTTTCTAGCTCCTGTTAATCCTTAATGGAATTGAAAGCGATATACGTGGGGTTTTCAGTACTTTGTAAATAAAAAACTGTTAATCCTTAATGGAATTGAAAGGTGTGCCCGAGCCGGCGTTGGTAAGGTGACCACGGGGTCATTGGTTAATCCTTAATGGAATTGAAAGCAAAACTCACCGCGACAATACTACCCCTGACCTCAGCATGTTAATCCTTAATGGAATTGAAAGACATCGACGAGTTCCAGAACGTGGCTGGGCTCCCCTACGTTAATCCTTAATGGAATTGAAAGAAGTATATGTTATCCGTACGGGTATATAAATTTATCCGTAGTTAATCCTTAATGGAATTGAAAGTACAGACTTTACGACTTGGTGGGCTCCCCATCCCGTCATCAGTTAATCCTTAATGGAATTGAAAGAATATAACATGTGTTTGTTTAAGTATATAAATCTTTTGAGTTAATCCTTAATGGAATTGAAAGTTAGAAGAGCAGAAGAAGAAGCTATTGAATGAACTGAAGGTTAATCCTTAATGGAATTGAAAGAATACCGCTCTCTAAGGCGATACGGTAGATGAAGTATACGTGTTAATCCTTAATGGAATTGAAAGTTTATGTTTTGTTCATTATTAAAGTGATTTTAAGGACTTTGCGTTAATCCTTAATGGAATTGAAAGGTACACACCCCTAACGCCCTAACTACACCGCAAAAGAAGTTAATCCTTAATGGAATTGAAAGGACTTTGCTGTCCATACTTCTTCAAATAATAAGAAAAAAGGTTAATCCTTAATGGAATTGAAAGTGGGAGGAGGTCAAGAGGAAGGGTATCTGGTATTTCATTGAAGTTAATCCTTAATGGAATTGAAAGGGACAAAGCTGAAAGTTTGTTGGAGGACCTGAACGACATGAGTTAATCCTTAATGGAATTGAAAGTTGATTTATCTATTACCTGTTTCTCCTCAGGAGTCCTCATGTTAATCCTTAATGGAATTGAAAGCAAGCTTTTTCTTAATTTCTTCGATTTTCTGGATTAGTACCGTTAATCCTTAATGGAATTGAAAGGGACAAAGCTGAAAGTTTGTTGGAGGACCTGAACGACATGAGTTAATCCTTAATGGAATTGAAAGTCCG
Organism: Stygiolobus caldivivus; assembly: GCF_019704315.1. NCBI lineage: Archaea > Thermoproteati > Thermoproteota > Thermoprotei > Sulfolobales > Sulfolobaceae > Stygiolobus > Stygiolobus caldivivus. The sequence continues at coordinate 1,028,036 of NZ_AP024597.1, forward strand.
TCGGCTTCGATCCTCAGCAACGTATCCACGATCTTGTTAATCCTTAATGGAATTGAAAGTACGTAGTCTTTATTGTAGGAGTTATAGTACTCCAATTCATGTTAATCCTTAATGGAATTGAAAGTTTAGGGCGGGGTAGTTTACTAAAACCTCTTTACGTAGGTTAATCCTTAATGGAATTGAAAGTTAAAATTTACTGTCCCCCCCCCCCCGACTAATGTCGTTAATCCTTAATGGAATTGAAAGTTTTGTGTTGTTTTTTCTATCACTACACATTCACCATCTATGTTAATCCTTAATGGAATTGAAAGTCTATATCAGTGTAGTAGAAGTAACTTACATATCCGCTTGAGTTAATCCTTAATGGAATTGAAAGTGTTTGTAAAGAGTTGCGAAAGATTAGTGAAAATGTCTTGTGTTAATCCTTAATGGAATTGAAAGCATAAATCTCTAGATGTACCAGAATACGGTTTCATTGGTCTGTTAATCCTTAATGGAATTGAAAGATACTCCTAAATGCGTTCTCTACTAATATGGTATCCCTTCCCTCGTTAATCCTTAATGGAATTGAAAGGTAGTTTCAATAGTCAGGCATTATTTGAGTACATATATTGTGTTAATCCTTAATGGAATTGAAAGGGGTAGACTTGCAGGGCTACAGAGCTTGTCATTGAACGATGTTAATCCTTAATGGAATTGAAAGCTCACCCTGGTGTTGCGCGTTACACCCGCTAATACATTCTTGTTAATCCTTAATGGAATTGAAAGTAAGCCTCTTTAAGAGCCTGTACTGGAGTGCAGCCATGCTTGGTTAATCCTTAATGGAATTGAAAGTACTTTCTCTGGCATTACTAAAACAAATGCATCATCCTTTTGTTAATCCTTAATGGAATTGAAAGTAAATACCTAGAATGGCTAACCAGGTTTGGTAACGCCGGCCATACACTACCTGAGGGTGTGCCCGGTGTCCCGGTTAGGGGACTTGAGGAAAGGGACCTCGCCGAAAGAGAGGGCGCTTATAAGCTAAAAGGCTGGATAAGGAAGAAGCTGTTAGGTATTTATTAGCCTATGGGGGGGGGGGGCTAAAATAATTACTACGAGGTCGATGTTGAAGGGGAGGGTGAAAAGGTATTTTATAACGAGGTAGAAGCCTATGAATTTATAATTAAAAAAAAAGAGGAATGAAGGTGAAAGTGTGAGGGTCGAAGTGCCGGACAAGGTGTATTTCCTTAGGACTTTGATCTGGAAATTGAGTAATAACTTTTCTTCTTTTCTCTATCATTTCGCCCCATATTGGACTTTGATCTGGAAATTGAGGGCGTCAGAGTAAAAGCCGAAACCGACACACGTCTTGACGGAGAGGTGTAACCGTGACCGGGGGGGGGGGGATTTTCGACACGGTACCACATAACCCTTCCGACGGACCTTGGGCTGTACTGCTCCTATGGAGTGTCTACTTTCGTAAAGATGTCCGGTACTAAGTTCCTCTAAAAGGGGTGGAGCCAATACGGCACAGCGACGTTTTGGGGTGACACCCCCGCCGGTGCCACCTTCAAACCGGCGTAGGCGTCAGACCCCTTACCCCGAGGCGTTAATACGAGCGGTTGACCGCTAACCGCGTGTGGGGCGCCGTTTACACGGAGCGGCGGCTTCAGGGCGACGACGTGTGCGTACCGCTACGCTGTGACGGGCTGAAAAAGCCTTGCACGTCTGTGCCCAACGCCTACCCCTACCTTCCAGCCGTTGGCCTACCCGTTGTCGAGGACTTGGCGTACCCCTTTTAGCATCCTCACGTACATCTTTTCGTACTTGTCTACTTTCAACACCACCGCCCGGCTGAACTTCAAGAAGTCTTTGTCCGTGGTGATTACTACCCCGTTGACCATTAAGGCGTAAGCCATTATGTGGTGGTCGTACCTATACGGGGCCATAACGGGCCTAAAGCCGAGGTACTCTAACCTCTTCCTGGACCAGTTGTAAAACCCCCTCAACGGCAGGTCGAAAATGAGGTAGGCCCCGTCCCCCATCCCGTAATCCTATCTAGGGCACACATTATTATCTTTTGCGGGCCTTAACGGGCGCCGCATCTGATTCCCGTTTGGCTGACACGGCCCCGTGGAGTGACAGCCTACCATGACCGGTGCCGAGGTTTTCAGTAAGACGGGGGTACCTTTGGGGCGTCTCGTAGCTACCCCGCCCCCTAAGGCGCCGGGTGGGGGGGAGAAGTAGGGGCCACAGCCCCGACGCGCAGCTGTGTATCACGACAGTCGTGGGCCGGGAGGACTAGTGCGTAAACGCCTACACGGGTGCCCGATGGGGGAAACCCCTTGTTTAACGGCAGCCCTGATAGGCCCTTACGCCGACACCGCTCAAATACCGCGGACGCAGTTACGTAGTCCGAGGTCGGGGGTACGAAGAGCTTGGCCACGACGGAGCAAACGTGCCGGTAGGACGGGCCCCGCTTACCGGGGTTTAGGTAAAAGCCTCACGAGTTCCCCCTACTCCTACTAACTTAATAGTCACGGCACCAAGCCTCAGGTAGGGGCTACTCAAGACCGACTACGAGTACCGCACCGACAAAGGGCGTGTCTCGGACTTTAAACGGGCGTTACGCTGAAAAAGCCGGGTCTACTCCACCCGGTTCGGGGGTTCCGGCAGTCCTCGTGCTGGCCTTCTCTCACCGTGGCAGCACACACGCGAGTACCGAAGGCGTTTAGGGGTGATAGGCCCCTTTCGCAGTCGGGTGGGGGTGTAACGTGAGTTATGTGGCCCCACGGTCGGGGGCCCCTCGTGAGGGGTGTGCGACACGGTCAAGCCGCATGACTTGGGCTCATTAGGGCCCCCTAGCGTCTTTAGGACCTCAGGCTTTAAAATTTTTAGCATTCCCCTAACAAGAACGGTATTAGTGGAGGCGTTCTCGTATACAGCCTTTACTTCCTCCGGTGCTCCCCTAACGGGTACGGTATTCTAATGCTCGTGTCACAAACCATTCTTAATAATCTAGAGGCGCCCCCTAACGGTGACGGTGTTACTTGTCCCGTGGGCTCTATATAAGCCGTAGTGCACTCCCCTAACTGGAGTAGTGTTATTTGCAGTGACGAAGAGGGCACAAATAGGAATTGAAGGCAATCCACTAACTGAAACCGCGCGACGTTTACGGTACTAAAACCTCAGGCTTAAAGTTTTTTGCACTCCCCCTTACACCTAATAGCTTCCCCAAAAGGCTACGTCGTTTACCGCCGTGTTCGTCCACGCGTTTTCCTATGACTATCCAGGGAGTTACCCGGTCTACAACACCTGCCTTTTTCTGGGCCCTTTCAAGGTAGGTGAAGCCCCCTGAGGGTTACTCTGCCTGAAGGCTCGTCCTTACTCTCTATCAAGTCAGCCTTTGTGTTGAGCCTTGGGCCTCGTCTAGCGTCGTCTTCTGTAGGGCGGAACTCAGCCTGACCCAAGTTTAGTCTATTTTTCGTATTTCTTCTGTGTGGTAATAAGTATTTCGCCCTCATAATTCCCGGTTTTCAGCGGGAATTACTTTCAATTTGTCAGTGAGCAATAAAGTTCTTTAGGTGGAGTACGTAAGACGTAAATCTCTTTATCAAACTCCCGAAATTTCTTGGGAGTGATTAAAATTCAGTAATGATAAAACTGTCAAGTATAGCAAAGCTTATATAAGAGAAGAACGAAATTAAGGATAGAAATAGTATAAAAACATTCAGTTAATCCCTCATGGAATTGAAAGAAGCATATAGAGATGTTTAAGAAAGAGGAGTAAGGTCTGAAGTTAATCCCTCATGGAATTGAAAGTATTCTCAGTGTCATAATACCCATACTCCTTACAGTATTCTAGTTAATCCCTCATGGAATTGAAAGCCCACACTTACGATTTATTGACAAAGGTACAAAAGGGTCTGTTAATCCCTCATGGAATTGAAAGGAGATAGTGCAAAGCGTCTTAGAAATACGTTGCCCAGGTTAATCCCTCATGGAATTGAAAGAATCCCTGCGTCGTCGAAGATTATGAGCGGGATCCTATAGTGTTAATCCCTCATGGAATTGAAAGAAAGTTCTGTGTAACCTCTTGTTTCAACACTCCCCCTAGTTAATCCCTCATGGAATTGAAAGTCTTTTAGTTTTCCTAACTTTTAGCAAGAGAATTAGGAGAAAGTTAATCCCTCATGGAATTGAAAGTTCAATTGAACATAAAGAAGGGCTCGGGCCGGGACTTGAAGTTAATCCCTCATGGAATTGAAAGTTTATCGATATACCTCTCCTTTTTCTTCACGTTCTTAGCCTTGTTAATCCCTCATGGAATTGAAAGTATATGGTGAGAGAGATGAAAAAGCTGAGTTTGGTCAAGTTAATCCCTCATGGAATTGAAAGCTACAGCGATACTGTAGCCGTAAAAGAAGGCCGTAACAGAGCCGTTAATCCCTCATGGAATTGAAAGTAAGGAGCTACTTCTGCCCAGCTAATTACTGGAATATAAGTTAATCCCTCATGGAATTGAAAGGTAATACATGTTCTGCTGGAATTAACACTTTCCTGTGGATGGTTAATCCCTCATGGAATTGAAAGCACTTGCCTTGACAACCGATGATTTCCATTAGGACGTTGGTTAATCCCTCATGGAATTGAAAGACTGGTTTAAATGTAAGTATAGGCTGATTTTTATTATTTCTCGTTAATCCCTCATGGAATTGAAAGACAAGTGTACCTGACCGGCATTGCAGTCACCTCTTTGACGTTAATCCCTCATGGAATTGAAAGCATGATAGACTACATCAGCAGTGTATTCGAAGCCTCTGAGTTAATCCCTCATGGAATTGAAAGTAAAGATTATCTCTTTGAGTGTTTGTTTATTGTCCTCGCTAGTTAATCCCTCATGGAATTGAAAGGAATAAATTAAAAGAAATACAAAAATTAAAAACGCGTACTCTTGTTAATCCCTCATGGAATTGAAAGATTTGTCTGCCATAAACTGTTCATAATGTTCCACAATGTTAATCCCTCATGGAATTGAAAGTACATTGGGTCAAGTATGTACGCTAACGGAGTCCCTACCTGTTAATCCCTCATGGAATTGAAAGTAATTCTATACTGGTGACTTTAGAGGTTATTTCTATTATCCGTTAATCCCTCATGGAATTGAAAGTTCTCGAAGAGTAAAAGGAGTGTACCGTAGTCGTAGTAAAGTTAATCCCTCATGGAATTGAAAGCACCTTATCCGATATCTATGAACTAGTCCTAGCACTCAGGTTAATCCCTCATGGAATTGAAAGTTTTGCTACGATGTAGATAATTAGTGCTACTATCCACGCCCAGTTAATCCCTCATGGAATTGAAAGTACCAGGTTTTTGCTAGGCCGTCTAACTACTATAACGCCACGTTAATCCCTCATGGAATTGAAAGTCACAATAGTAATAATAAGGAATAACACAATCATCCATTCTCCGTTAATCCCTCATGGAATTGAAAGTACAGCTCTTCTGTTTTAGACAATGGAGTTTATTGTGTTAATCCCTCATGGAATTGAAAGCTTTAGATGACTGTGGAATTAGATTTAAGACCGCTTTAAGCTCTTGTTAATCCCTCATGGAATTGAAAGAAATAGGAAATACCCCTACATAATGCCAATAGCCTGGAACTTTCGTTAATCCCTCATGGAATTGAAAGATACCGATGATCATATCAACATCACCCTGACTCATGATATGTTAATCCCTCATGGAATTGAAAGTAACTGCCGATATCTCTGCTACAATCTCGTCATCTTGAAGGTTAATCCCTCATGGAATTGAAAGTCCGATGCCCGAATTTCCTTTGGTAATTTATGCTGTTCTAGTTAATCCCTCATGGAATTGAAAGGGAAATTTGTGAGAAGATGGGGTTAAGAAATGACTGACATGTTAATCCCTCATGGAATTGAAAGCAGAAGAGTCTTTTCTCCAAACCCGGGCATACTCATACTTAAGTTAATCCCTCATGGAATTGAAAGCTTTTTCCCTTATCTTTACGTACAAATCTTTTGGGAGATTTGTGTTAATCCCTCATGGAATTGAAAGTTGTATAATGCATCCTGGATAGGAGGGAAGTACCCAGAAGTTAATCCCTCATGGAATTGAAAGCTATGACCGATTGCGTTGACTAAGTTATCAGTCCTTATCTCGTGTTAATCCCTCATGGAATTGAAAGGAACTCATTGAAAGAGGGCGAAGTAGAGATGTAACCGTTAAGTTAATCCCTCATGGAATTGAAAGTCAGATAAAGCGTTAAATAAAACGTTCTCAAAAATACGTGTTAATCCCTCATGGAATTGAAAGCTTCCCTATAACACGCTTTAGGTAGTAAGACCAGTTCTTCCAGTTAATCCCTCATGGAATTGAAAGCTCGTCCGCCGGTGCCTCGCCCCTCATGAACTTGTAGTATGCGTTAATCCCTCATGGAATTGAAAGAGGGAACTATGAGGTGAGATGAAATGAAAGAGGTTAAGCTATGTTAATCCCTCATGGAATTGAAAGATAGTATTTGTGCTGTTCATGATACTGTCGTACTCGAAGAGTTAATCCCTCATGGAATTGAAAGCATTTTCCGCCCACCCTAGCAAGATACTCTTTAAACGAGTTAATCCCTCATGGAATTGAAAGTACATGTACGAGTTTTGCAGAGTAGAATTGTATACGAGTTAATCCCTCATGGAATTGAAAGTCTTGAGACATAAACCATGCCCTTTTTCGCATATGCCAAAGTTAATCCCTCATGGAATTGAAAGGAAAGTTTGGTAGTCAGAGACCCTAAATATCTGGGTAAGTTAATCCCTCATGGAATTGAAAGAGGCTACATTTCGAAAGAAAAATCGGAACTAGCAAAAGCGAGTTAATCCCTCATGGAATTGAAAGCTCTTTTCGTAAAGGTGGGTGTGTTACACAGGAGGGGTTAATCCCTCATGGAATTGAAAGCTCCTCCCGCGGTTTTCCTAAAATTGTCCTGAGTTTCACGTTAATCCCTCATGGAATTGAAAGTCTTCCCTACCTTGATTACCCCGCTATCACTAAGTGTTACGTTAATCCCTCATGGAATTGAAAGGTGTACTCGTTTTATGTAGCTGAAGTTAAAGCTTATGCGAAGTTAATCCCTCATGGAATTGAAAGACTTGAGCTAAATATATGTATGTTAATGCATAAAGTAATAGGGTTAATCCCTCATGGAATTGAAAGACTTGAGCTAAATATATGTATGTTAATGCATAAAGTAATAGGGTTAATCCCTCATGGAATTGAAAGAATATTAGAAAACTGAACGTTACAAGTCAGATAATCTCACGTTAATCCCTCATGGAATTGAAAGAAAAATGCTAGACCAGCTATAGCACCGCCCATTGCAGCGTTAATCCCTCATGGAATTGAAAGTTGGAAAGACAAAGAGAGGATTAAACAAGACATTGAAATAATGTTAATCCCTCATGGAATTGAAAGTAGTCCTTGATGCGTTGGACTTCTCTCGTAGCAAGCCTGTAGTTAATCCCTCATGGAATTGAAAGTTGCTATAAAGCATCGACCTCGGCGTACCCATTACCAATTCGCGTTAATCCCTCATGGAATTGAAAGATACTCAAACACAAATTTGTATCTTCTCTTATTTGTCCCCGTGTTAATCCCTCATGGAATTGAAAGCTAGTAATAGTATGATTAAAGATCTCAATACTATTGAATAGTTAATCCCTCATGGAATTGAAAGATATCTTTGCACAAACTGGAAATTTCAGTGATGAAGTTTATGTTAATCCCTCATGGAATTGAAAGTTATGTGGGTGAGTAATAAATTTAATAAGTATATCGCTAAGTTAATCCCTCATGGAATTGAAAGTCATCCCAGCTCTCTCTAGGTGTATATAACCACTCTGGTATGTTAATCCCTCATGGAATTGAAAGTCAAACTCCTCAAAGGTGAGCTGAATGGCGGGGAAGAGGAGTTAATCCCTCATGGAATTGAAAGGACATTCATATAAGCGTGTTCATATAGCCACTTAGCCTTCTCTGTTAATCCCTCATGGAATTGAAAGCATGATAACAAGGACGTGGAACGCGGGAACCATAGAAATAAGTTAATCCCTCATGGAATTGAAAGTTTACTGTTCTTGCCGAAATAATAATCTATAACACCAGCGTTAATCCCTCATGGAATTGAAAGACAAGTAAATCCCAACTGTTAGTGAACACTATAATGTCTACGTTAATCCCTCATGGAATTGAAAGTTGATATCTTAAATACTAAGTTATGTACTCTGTACTGTTTTGCGTTAATCCCTCATGGAATTGAAAGTGTCATAAACGGTATGGGTAGAGAGGACTTAGGTTCGTTTGTTAATCCCTCATGGAATTGAAAGACACATTGCGTTATATTGTACTATTTTTATATTTGTATATATGTTAATCCTTCCCGGAATTGAAAGTAACTGTACAGTGCGCGGAATATGTGTGGTGTCTGTTATGTTAACCCTTAGAATTTAAAGTAGTGAAAGGTATTCCTTCTCGTAGCCCCCGTCCCTCCGACCCACGACAAGACCGGGAGGATCTTTATTAAATATAGTAGAAAAGGTGTTAGGGGCACAAGGATAGGTCTGGGTCAAGACCGGGTATAAGTCTTTACTGTGGTGTGGGGTCCCCCACCCGGTCAACTAGCTGGTACCGGCCTAAAGGGCCCCTAAGAGTCAACGACGGCTACGCGGGGTGCCCCTACCCGGTTAGGCACGGGGGCATACGTCGGGCGTGCTCGTGCCCCGGGCCAGGGCCGTTATCCCCTCTATAAGCCGACCAAAAGTTAATAAATATGTTGGCCAGAGAGAATTTTATGGACGAGGAAAGGTGTGAAAAGGCGGCCTCCGAACTCGCCAAGGTGGCCAGGGTAGTAGTGAACTACGACAGGAGTTACGACATAATAGACGAACTCAACAGGGCCGCAGACGACCCTAAAAAAGTCCTCGAGCTCCTGACCAACCTGTCAAGGGTAGTCCTGAAGGTCTATAAGAAGGTAGAGGAGGGAGGAGGGGAGGGGTTGAGGGACGTCTTAGCCCAGATCCGTAAGTGGGATCAATACCTAGAAGTGTTTGAAAAAGACTGTTTAAACGGCCCCAAGTACGTCAGGGTGTTCACTTCTCTCTCGATAGTCCCCGACGACAACGCCTTCAGGGTGATCAGGGCACTGGAAGGTAGCGGGCCCGAGGCGTGAGACACCGGGGTAGGGGTTTTGAGGGACTTCATAGAGGAGATGATAAACGCGTGGGGCCGACACAAGGGCAAGCGGGTGGCCCTCGACTCGGAAAGGCTAAACGACCAGCTCGCGCTGGCACGGAGGGTCTACGAGGAGGCCTCGGCCGCCAACCAAGGCGTATTGTTCATGTTGAGAGCCCCTACGGGTTTCGGTAAGACCGAAGTCCTCTTCGCCCCGTTCCTCTACCAGTTCGTGGAGGGGCAGTGGTTCGCACCGAGGATGTACTTGGTGGAACCGGTAAACGCGTTACTTAAACAGATGGAAGAGAGGGCTAAGGTGTACTCACAATTGGTGGCACCGAGCCCTACCGTGGGTAGCGACTACGGCGACACACTAAAGAAGACGTACCTGTACACAGCCGTCATAACCCTCACCACAGTGGACAGCGCATTTTACGGTTTCACGGCTAAGAGAGTGGTGACGTGGAGGGAGAGGGACTATGAGACCGGGAGGTACTCGATGCCTGCGGGCCTCCTCACGGGCTCGTACCTCGTCTTCGACGAGGCCCACCTGATACAAGACCAAGTGTTCTTGGGGCCCAGGGTGATGTCTAAAGTGATATGTAGTATCGTAGCGGCGGGCGGGTTAGTGGTCTTCTCTTCGGCCACGCTACCGAGTATAACGGCGGGGCTGTTTAAAGAGGAGTGCGATAAGTACGGCGCGAAGGTAATAGACCTCCCTTTCCCGCGGGCGAAAAAGGAAGCCCGCGTAAGTTACGTAAACAGGCCCATATCCGAGGCAGAGTGCGGAGAGGGGTCTGCGATATTTGTAAACACGGTCGAGAGGGCGATAAAGATGAAGGAGAGGTGCAAAGGCGCGGTGTTATTACACTCGTTGATGAGGAAAGACGATAAGGAGAGGGCGTTAAGGGGACTGGAGGAGGGTAAGGCCCTCATAGCCACGCAGGCCGCAGAAGTGGGGATCGACTACGACTTCAAGAGGGTCATAACGGAGCTGGCGCCGATAGACAGCCTAATACAGAGGTTCGGGAGGGTGAGGAAGGACGTGATAGACGCTGAAGTATATGAGGTGGAAAACAGCCTACCCTATGACGACGACGTGGTCAACAGGAGCAGGGACGTACTGCAGTCGGTCAGTACTATAAGTTCAAGTGACGTAGGCAAACTGGTGGACGAGGTGTACGACGAAAGTATAGTGGGGAAGCTGTCGGAGTTAGGTGACACGTTTTACTTGAGTACGGTGGAGTACTTGCAGGGGCTTACGCTTTTCTCATACCCCCCTGAAGATACCCCTTACCTAAAGCCCTCGTACTACGTGACGCTGTACTTACTCAGCGCGGCGGAGTACGAAAAAATAAGGGACCTCCACGAGGGGGGTAAAGCCGACGCCGTCGAAGAGGTCAGCCGCATAATGGCCAACGCTTCGGTCAAATACCCCATTTCGTACATTGACGACTATAATAGGAAGAGGTTGGAGTCGTTCATAGAAAAGGGCGACGTATATAACGGTGCAGTATACAGCAAAGACTTCCTCAAGAAGGTGAAGGGGATAACCCACGAGTTGATAATAGTGGTAGACGGACAGACGTATTCCCCGGACGAGGGGTTTAAAGGGTTAATAGGGGCGGTGGGGGGACAAAAAGGGCGGAGCGAAAAGCGGAGCCGGAAGAAAGGGAGGGGGAAGAAATGACGAAGCCCTGTGCGTATTTTGAGGGCGGGGAGTGTAAGGAGAGTTACCTCACCCACATACGCTATATGCTGGACGTCTGGGAAAGGATAAAGGGGTACTACGTCAAGACGTTGGACCGGGTGGCGGGGAAGGGGTCTGAACACTACCTGAAGTTGGCGTTCCTGGCCCACGACGCGGGTAAACTCCTGAAAGCGTATACCCGCGACAAGCGTAAGTTCAGGCACGAGTTGGTCGGCGCGTACGTGTTGTACAAGATGGTAGGGGGAGGGGCGGGCGACGTCTTCGCTACCGCCGTACTCCTCCACCACGAGAGCATAATACTCAGTGTCTACGCAGGGCAGTACGGTGAGAGGATAATACCGCTGTCCACGGTACGGGCGGTACTGGAGGACTTTAAAGGCCTGCTGACGCCTTATGCTTCGCTCAAAGACGACGAGGCGTACGGCAAAGTGGGGATGGAAAAAGAGATAGACGAGATGGAGGGGATCCTCAGCTCACTGAAAGCAGACGACGTGTACGACGTGGTTAAGTCGCTGGTAGTCGGGGCGAGTTCAGGGAAGGACAGCTTGGTCTTTAGGAACAAGGTGAGCGCGGTACTGCACGTCTTAGTGTTGGTGGACTCTGTGGCGGCTAACACCAGCAGGGCTGACAGTAGGGATGAGGGGACGTGGGTGACAAAAGCGGCTAAGGTCGCAGAGCCGGGTGTGTGGTGATGGCGGAGATCTATACCCCCGGGCACGGTATAGTCACAGACTCCTTAATTATGCACGGTATAGTTAAGCTATACGACGTCCGAAAGGTGGAGAGGGTGGGGGAGAGGTTCAAGCTCATGGGTAGTTTCGAGACCCCCGATAGCGGTACGCTTTCCCTACTGGAGGAAGAGCTCAGGATTTACTCTAAACACCCGGAGGTCCTCAGCTCTTCGTCTGTACTCGGGAAGGTCACGGACTCTAACGTAAACGTCAGCGTGACCCCCAAATGGTTAGGTAAGCTCTCTGACGCGTTGACCGAAATGGAGGGGGACATCACAGACGTCTATACTGTAGACCACAAGGACAAGTTAAAGGAGGGGAGGAAAGGGAAGCAGGAATATTTACTGTACCTCCCTTTGTCGTTCGTCTACGGGAAGTTTTCACAGTCAGACTACTCGGTGACCGCTAAGGACTATTCGGTGTGCGGTCACTGTTTCGCGCTGTCTAATATAGGGCTAATTTACGGTACCGCGGTGGTGAGGTATTCGGGTAAGGACAAGACTTCCGTGACCTTGATGACTATAATACCTGACGAGGAAATGGACAGGGCTGACCTCCTGTTGGCCCAGAGGTTCGTACAAGGTAAGTCCGTAAGCTTATACACTGAGCTTACGTTAAAGTCCGTTGTCCTTTACGTGTTGTCGGTGGGCGAGACGCTTTTTTCCTTCGGGGAGCACTCACCTCAGGTGCTGGTCTGGAGGTTAGAGCGGTCCGGGAACTTCATGAGGTCTTTACAGCCCATGGCCCTCAGGCTCGGCGGGGTGCTAAAAAAGGTAGCAGAGATCAAGGCAGATTACCCCTACTTCACAAACATAGTGCTCAAGCTGTCCCGGAGCGAGGACGGGGCGGTGGTCTTGGACAGACTGGCTGACATAATACTTTTTAACGGGGACCCGTACCCGGCCTTGAGGCAACTCTCCTTATTCCTGAGGAAGAACAAAGACGAGGTGGGGGAGCTAACTGTCAAGGACTTACCGAACTTCGCGAAAATACTCACTAAGCAGTGACCGCAGTCCCCTTAATATGCTCCCTTTTTCGTTAGCGGCTGTGACGGGTCGCCCCCTTGGGCCCGCGGTGATCGGTATTACGCTTTATCAGGGGCTTCAGGGGATCCCTCGTCCCCCACTTAGCGGGCCTCTGCCCACACGCAGTCGCCCCTATTAACTGAGTGTGTATGAACACTTAAAGGCACGAAATGTGGGTAAAAAAGGGCCTATAAAAATTATCCCATTTAGTAGTACCCCTATCCATTAGAGGACGAAGACGTAGTAGTCCTTATCGTTAGCCTTTATCCTTTTCGCGTATTTGAGGTCTATATTTATCAATAAGACGGCCTTATCGTAACTAGAGTAACAAAGGTTACGTAAGGAAAACACGTCCCCTACCTTTATTTCCACGTCGTTGTACTCCCTTATTATATCGAACAGTAAGCGTTCCTCGCCCGGGGTGTACACGACAAGGACATCGGCTACCCCCTTTTCGAGTTTTTTAATATGCTTGTCCATAGATTCTAAGTCCGTGACGATCACGCCCCAAGTCGTGAACTCCACTTTGGTACCTTTACCCCCACAGTTTATAGTACAATCGGTCCCGTTCTCGTTGACAGTACAAGACTGGACGTCACTGCAGTTGTACTTATAAATATATTCTTTGACAGGTCCCGGTACGTAATCCCTTACCTTGTTTAGCTCGTTAACATCGGACAACAAGGCCTCGTTATTGCAGAGCGCGACTACCACCGACTTGTCATACATTATTATTGGCCAAATACAGTTACAAGGCGGGATCGTCACCACCTACGTGCAGTTCTTATAAACGCTCAACGAATATTCGGTGTACGTCGGTATCGCGCTACTAGCGACACTGTACTCTTCTATGTGCTTGTCTTTCACTACATAAAGGGCGGGGGCCAGCCCGAATTCGTCGTTATACCCTAAGGTCTTAGCGACGCCCCTGAGGCACGCTAAGAGTGAGAGGAAGCCCACGTTATGAGTGGTCAACAGTATTTTATAGCCCTTTGAAGCCATCAACCCCAACAAGTACGCGAGCCTCAACATGTACTCAGCGTGGAGGCCCTCCTGTACGTCGTCGAACAGGAGGACTGTCGATTTAGGGTCACCCAAAAGCCCCTTCTCGAGGAGGGACACCAGGAAGGAAAGCTTGAGGCTACTTGAAGAAGCTAATTCGGCCCTGAACTGCTTGCCCCCTACCTCTTCGTATAGTTGGAAGTCCCTCGCTATGAGGCGCGATTTAATAAACCCCTTTTGTAACTTCACTGCGTAATACTTGTCCTCCACTTTAGCCCTCAGTTTGTTCAGCACAGTGAAGAACTCGGAATAACTCTCGTAATACACAGGGGAGTAGTTGTACTTTAAGATATACTCCATGTCTGAAGGGAAAAAGACCCCTTTATACCCCACCTTCTCCTTATTGTAATCGCACGAAGGGTCACCCTCAAAAGTACTGCAGGTCAGTACCCCGCTTACGCCCCTTTTACCTACTGAGACTTTCATCTCGCCGTCCAGGAACTCTTTTGCGATAACACTGGCCTCCACCGGTACGACGCCCAGCTCCGAGGCGTACAGCACGTCGTAGACCAGCCTGAGGAGTGTCGTCTTCCCGGACATGGGTTGTCCCATAAGTACGGTGATGCCGTTAACTTCCAGGTCGCCCGTAATGAAGCCCGGGAATTGGACTGATATTTTCAGCGGCTCCATATAAAAGCGTCTATCGCAAAGGATATATATGTTTAGATGGAATTTTCTCTTGGTATGTCATACATCAGGGTTTCAGGGAGGTTTGAAGCACAGCTTGCCGTGCTCACTGGGTCGGACAACATAGGGAACTACAACACACACGCCACAGGGAGGATAGTAGTACCCACAAGGGAAGGCTTCAAGCCCTACGACGTCCCTATCATGACGGGTAACTCACTGAAGCACTGGCACGCGGTGTATTTAGCTAAAGCGTACGAGAACTTAGGGGGGAGTAAAATAAACGAGCTGTGTAAGGCGGGGTTAGGGCTGAGGGGGTACACCGTCGACTCTACACTTGAAGGGCTTAAACCCGCCTCGTCGGAGTCTGAGGCGATAGAAGACGTCTGTAACGACCTCCACGGGTTCCTGATCACCAGGAAAAACGGGAAACAGACCAAGAGGGACAGCCTGGTAAAGTTCTCCTTAGCCTCACCTGTACTGGACGCCGAGGTCTTGGAGTACGTTAACAGGTTTTCCGTTATACATAACAGGGTAGACCCGCTTACACAGGAGCAACAGATGGTCTTTAAACAGGAGTACTCTTCGTCACCCCTCTACGGGTTCAATGTGGTAATGGACTTAGACTATGTCTGCAGGCCCATGTACGAAGAAGGGGAGGTCGTATGCGACCAAGACGAGGTAAAACGGAGGAAAA
The DNA here is from genome assembly GCF_019704315.1 of Stygiolobus caldivivus. NCBI lineage: Archaea > Thermoproteati > Thermoproteota > Thermoprotei > Sulfolobales > Sulfolobaceae > Stygiolobus > Stygiolobus caldivivus. The sequence continues at coordinate 1,043,117 of NZ_AP024597.1, forward strand.
AGTCCTCGGTATTGGCACTCCTGTACATGTTCACCGGGATAGGGTCGAAACAAGCGAGGGCACTGCCGGTAGCGAGGGTCACGGAGGTGGTCTCGGCGGTCTCGGACAGACCCGTACCCAACTTAGTCCACGGCAGTTACAAGGACTACGTGCAGGGCTCTTTAGACACTTTGGCCGCGTTTACTAAAGCCACGAACACAGATATGACCGTGATATGCTATAACGCCGAGTGTAAGTCGGAGGGGGTGAAAGTGGTAAACACTAAGTCCCTTGAAGAGTTCTTCAACGCTTTGATAGGGGCCGTCAGTAAATAGGGGCTGTGGGGTACCGGATGAGGGCACTCATAGCTTCCTTTAGGGCCCCGTTTTTTTCCATCAGGGTACCTGAGACGTACCAAGTGGCGGTCACGTACAGCTTCTTAATGCCTTCTACCCTTTTCGGTTCGATTTGTGCCTCGCTGTGCGTGCTTAACGGTTGGAGTGAACAGGAATGTAGAGAGAAACTCAGGGGGACTAAGGTCAGGGAGTCCTATAACGGGCTCATATATTCAACTAAGTTCCCGGTAATACTCAGGAGGACGAGGAAGGTGCTCGAAGAGGGGAAGTTACCCGAGACCTTAGACGAGTTCAAGGGGTTTTCCGACGCGATGGTGAGGGAATACGCGTACTCTTTAGACGAGAGGAAGGTCGTGGTAGTGTCACACGGGATAGACGCCTTAAAGGAGGCCCTGCGGCTAGTGAACAGGGTAGGGGACTCGGAGTCCTTAGTGGCAGTAGTAGACCTGAGGGAGGTGGAGTTAGAGGAGTGCGGGAGTGGGGAAATAAACGTCATGTCAAAGGTAGGTGCGGGCGGGGACGTAATTAAGGGCTTCGACGAAGAGGGGAAGCCCTCTACGTTTTACGTACCCGTTAAGGCTTTCCCGTGGTACCTCATATACTCCCCCGTAAAATATAAGGGGAGGGTGTTGTGCGGCGGGGGGATAAAAGTCCCTGCAGAGGGGGAATGGTAGTGCGGGGCATGGACACAAACGTTGTGGTAACGCGTCACCAAAGCAGGGGAAAGTACGCGGGGAGCCCCTCGGTCGGCTCTCATTTGGAAAAGGGGAGTGACCGGATATCACCACGGACGTCCCCCTTACCGTGCTCGTAACCTACTTTATTCCCAACGCTTAGAGGGCCGGGCCCCCCATTAACGCACCGCGTATTGACACACGTCCGGTCGGTAAACCTTACCTCGTAAGTACCGGAGGTAAAAGGCCCTACACGTGACGGGATCCCGTATGGCCGAGGTACTGTAGTGCCTATTTGTTAGGGCCTTTTATGGCTACGGGAAGCCTTTTACGTAAACCCCTTATGTCCGCATCTTTTTCCACTAATGTACCTATTACGCTCTCCACATTAAATGTCAGGGGCCCTTAATGGCCCTCTTCGAGTGTTTTACGTAAAGTGGAGCCTGAGTACCCACTTAGTGGTAATACCGGTCGCCACGGTTTTTCGATGGGTGCTAAACGTAATTTTGGGAGGGCTCTCGCCCCTTACACCTCGGTCGAGTATAAACGTGGAGTAGCAGTTACCGTACTTTATCCTTTACTGGAAATGAAACTCTACATCGCTTTTGAAAGTCTTTTAAGCCCGTTGAGGTTGGTGATAGTGTCGTCATTAAGCTATTTAGTTTCTGAAAATTTTTAGTACATAGTGACATGTAAATTCTTGTTTATACTCCTTATAAAGGAAGGTCGTTTGACAAATTCATATACGGATGGCGACGCTAATATTGCGGAATACAATTTATTTAACCTGAAATAAATTATATGAGGTGTGGGCTTAGTTTAAGTCTGTGAGTAAGCCTACCATACGGTGGCTTAGACGTTACGGTTTTAGTCTTTATTTGGGTTTTTCCACGCCTTTGTGTCCGTTGCAAATTGAGATGTCCCTTAGCGGATTAGTATAGTTCTAAGTACAAGGGCAATACACTAAGGGCCGTTCCGCGTAAACTAAACCGTAAACCCGTCACTTTACGCCATGCGTTATCACGGGTAAAAATGTCGTCGAGTGTAAATTTAACGTGATGACCTCACCATACTCAGTCAGATGGAGGCCGTAAAGGAGCCTTAAAAGGCCCTTAAAAATAGATATTATGTTAATTTTTTTAATTTAATTATAATAATAATTTTAAGAACCCATGAGTAGTAGTAGTTTTTACTCCTTGAACTATAACGCTAGGCCATTTAATAACGGGCGATGGCCTTCGCACAGAGCCCCTTATGAAGCGAAGCACACGTGTTAGGCTGGAGGGAGGGGTTTTGCCCTTTAGGGCCTGACAAGTCGTGTCACCCCCCATGACTAAGCACTCACGAAAAGCGGATCTGAGGGCTAAAATTAGAGGCCCAACTCTTATTACTTAAGTCCCAAAATGTATTATTTAGAAAAGGTGGAAAAGGCTGAAGGGGAGGCTATGGAGGCGGGAGGGAGACCGCTGACCGGGAGTTTATAAAGGCACTACCGCTAGAGCTGAGGGTAACAACAGAGTACTACGTAGAGACCGGGGACTTTAGGGAAGGCCCGAGGATCGCCGGTATGGCCGTGGGCAGTTTTATACTTTGTCTGGGGGTAAAGGCCTTATTCCCTTTTTTACAAAATTTTCACCCTTACACTAACCGCACTGTTGTCATCTGTTGGCTGGCCGAGGGTGGCTTTTCGGCGTCCTGGCCCACTACTCACCGTAAACGCCCCACCGCCTTAACACCTGACCTCGACTACCGGTTTCAGGAAGTCCCTGTAAAACTCCTCATAACCCCTCCGGTCGGCGTAATGGAACTCAAACGGCGTCACCGCGCCCTTAAACACTGTAGAGGTGATGTACACGGTCATATTTGCCTGCCACACCACGTCACCCACTTTATCGGACACTACCATGACGTCGATGTCACTCAGGGAAGGGATGTAATTCCCTTTAACTACGCTCCCGAAGACGACTACCATTACGTCCGGTAACACCTTCTTGAGGGAAGTGCAGATCTCCTCTGCGTACTTCTTCCAGTCCCTGAAGTACTCTACCCTTTCCATACCCCTAACACCTTTAGGCACTCCTTTACCAGCTCGACCAACTTTACCGCCACTTCCTTATCGTAATAGTCCGGGGAGTATATGGAGCCGGTGTACGCGACCTTTAGTAGGGTAACTAACTCCCTATTCCTGTCCCTCAGGCCTACCAAGCGCGTGTCGGCGAGGGAGTTTATCAGCTCGTCTATGTCGTGTGTGAAGGGGTAGCTCCCTTTTTTCTCGAGTAAGGCCGCCTTAAGTGCCAGCTGTAACGACTGTTCTAAGTGAAATACCGCGAAGTCGTACCAGCCCTTATCCAAGTCCGATACTGCTTCCTCAAAGAACCTTAACGCCCTGTCCTTAAACGCGTCGACCAGTTCCTTTTTCATGCCCCCACCTCTCATAAGACCGTAGTCGTGGCCCGTCCCTGTCCACTGTAAAGTCTACGGGGAAGTCGACTGCTGTAAAGGCGACCTGCAGGGCTTTGTAAAACGCCCTCCCCGTGTGAGGTCCTGGGGCAGTCCCGCTCCCTGACCTAAGGCTTGCTGGCGAAGGCCTATGTAGTCCCCACCCCCGCACTGGGGGCTTTGCCCATAACCTACCCGAAATTTTAATATAAGCCCCTATCGTCTCCTCTGAGGGGCCCACGTAAAGGTACCTTAACTTAGGCTTAGGTCTGTCGGTATAATAGACGAAATACTCCCCCTTGTCCCCTCGCGTGGAGGTGTTACCCGTATGAATGACTTCACGTGTCATAACTCCTTATTTTCTTGAAAGCTTAAAAATTGCGACGAGAGAGCGTAGAGTTAAAGGACGCGGTAAAGAGCCCTCGGAAGTAATACTATTTCAGCGGTTATCCTACTTTAACGCGTATCAAAGGCCTGCATGAGGGCCGGTGCACCTCCCAGACGGTCTCCAATGAACCATATAAACACGTTTGCAAGTCCGTCACTGGGCTGGACGCCTTTCTTACATGGTGTCCTAAGTACTAAGAGCTTTACCCGCCTCCAGATCCGGCATCGGTCTTAAAGCTGGATATAAGGGACAAACCCTTGGTTTTTGAATTTAACGAAAAATTACCGACCTAAACCGTTTTCCCAAATTTTTAACGTCGCATAGTATAAAATATTTTTATAGTGCCTTGTTAAAGAGTAATATGTGTTACCGCTAACGTCTGCTGAGGCTTATTTACAAGAGGCTGACGAGCTTTTAGAGAAAGGGGACATTGTACAAGCTTCAGAAAAATACTATAAGGCAGTAGAGGAGGCAATAAAGGCCCTCTCAAGAAAATATAATTTAGGTGTTTTAAAAAGGTTGAGACACGGTAGGTGGTCCTCAGGGCTCCTATTTGACGCTGTAAACGAGCTTGGTAGTGACGAACTTAAAGAGGTCTGGTATATAGCTTGGGAACTACACGTAGACGGGTTCCACGAAATGGTATTAACAGGGGAAAGACTGAGGTTAGTAAGAGATAAAATTAAGAAAATTTTAAATTATTTATAACGTGGGGGGGGGGGTGGACAGCCCTGTCGTCCTCCGTCACTTGTCAGAAGTCCAATTAAAGCCCTTTTTCCGCCTTTTAGGGTGTTCCCAAACAGTCATGGAATTCGAAAATTATTTGTAATCCCTCAAAACCAAGGGTGAATTACGCAAAGGTTACGGGGTCCATCTCGTGTACCCCAATGAAGTCTCGTAACCCTCGCACATGAGTTTTTTCCCCAAAACGGTTTCCCCCTTACACTTTATGTATTCTCGGTGAATTAACTAGAAAAAATTATTTTTATGGATACGCGGTAGTTTTATAGACACTTATCGAATTTGACGGCCGATTGAGACCGCCCCCGAGTGCTCGCTCCCCGGAGAGTGTTAGAACCGGTGCTACCCTTTGCTTAGCCCGTTTACCGCGCGTGTCCCAGCTAAGTAGCCGTACGCTTCGGTTAGCTTTTCGCGGTGTTCAGCCCGTTTTCGTCGTTTGTTTTCCCGTGTTTCACGTTTTTGAAGAGACCGGGCGTGGGCCTGAAGACTTTACTAGTATTACTAGTCCTCGGTGTAGCCAAGGAGAAATAGGGTAACTGCTGGGAGTAGTCAAAATGGGTGTAAGCCTATATAATGAGGCAAAATTCAAGAAAAATAGTGAAATTTCTGGGGGTTTTTAGCCGGGAACTAAAAGGGTAATAAAATAGCGGTAATGGTGGACTCTTAGTTGCTGCCAAAGGGAATATAATACCAACTGAAATAGCTAAACCTTAATATTTTGTAGAAATAACTATTACAGATTAAGTTTTTAATTCAGTATATACTCGCTAACTAAGGTAAAAAAGATTTAAGGTTGGGGCCTACCTTCTATATCTATTACATAATTCCCTTTTCTACCTCTTACGAAGAATATTTGGCCGTTGGTAGTATTTACCTCGATCTGGTACCCGCTCTGAGTTAAGACATTAACTAACTGCGTGTGCTCAGGGAGCCCCCCTTGAGGCGGTTGTGGCGTAGGGTGGTACATCGGGGGTTGAGGGGTAGCAGGCTGGGGCATAGCCGGTTGTGGGGCAGTAGGTTGCGGGGCAGACTGCACGGGGTGCGGGAACTGCGGCTGGGGGGTCATTGGGGGTGACGGAGAAGGCGGCCGCATTACCGGGGGCTGGGGGGCAGCCTCTGGCATAGGGCGCACTTCAGCTGTCTGCCCTTGGGCCTCATTGAGCTGAGGGGGGCTCTCCGGCATAGAAGGCGGCTGGTTTATTAGTGGTTCGGCGATGTTCATTAAATCCCATTCCAGCTCACCGTGTGTTATTAACCTGACCGTGCCCCAATCGTTAAATACCTCGACTTCCCCGTGTGCGTAGTCCCTCCTTACGAAGACCTTAAAGCCGTTGTCCCTAGGCTCATCTCTGTGAATTTCGAGCCCTCTATTCTGTAATTCATTCACTAACTTATCATGTATGGCATTTATATCTACATTATCTATTTGGAAGGTCTTTTCCATATTAGCTCATAAAGTTTTATTCATTATTACTATTAAAGTTTTCTATAATTTTTAAAAATATAAAGTTAATATATAGAATTTATTACATAGAAAAAATTACGATAAAGCCTCTTGCTTAAACCTGTCGTAGTTGTTATTGACGCACGCGGACATCTGCGATATCTGGTTTACCAGGTCTGGCGGCAACCCCTGGTCTATGGTAGCCTGGTACTTGTCACCGAACGCACTCCTAAAGTCTTCCCTGACCTTATCGACGAACCTATCAAAGAGACCAGTCTTCCCGCTGGGTATAATGAGTACGTCCCTGTCAATTGTCACCCTACCGTTGCTGGTGTCGTAATCAAATTGTTTTGAAACTTGAACCGTTATGTGGCCGTTATAGTTTTTCACGTCTACGTTATTTACTAGGGACGGGTCTTGTCCTTTATACGTCTGGATCATCACGTCTATTGCTTGCGGGTTGTACCAAATAGAGTCTACGTACGGGTTAAAAGGGGGCTGGTGTATACACCTCGGGCACGAATAGTTTTGGGCGTGAAATACCACCCTCATGTTAGTTATGTAAACTGCTCCGTAGACGTACATGGTCGCGGAAATATACTGAGGGTTATTATAGTCCGGTTGTTCACCTATGTTTATAAACCCCCCGATGCTGAATTCCGGGGTCTGCTGGTAGTATGTTTGCGTTATATACGACTGCTGCATATACCTCGCTACGAGTATTATTTGTTCTCCGCATATCGGAGTAAACGGGGGGTTACTAGTGTCCACTTGTTGTAATAGGCTCATATCGGGTTGGTCGGCGTTTGCGAATTGGTACCCACAATTAGGGCACTGGGGGACACTGTCTGGGATTTCTTGATTACACGAAGGGCATAACATAACATTTTCCTTTAGATGATATTATATAAACTTTTTCAGAAGAACTAAAAGTAGATAATTTCACATTTGTGCAAAATATAGGACTAAGCCTTGAAATTCCGGTGTCCGGGCTCGCGGTGAGGTGACACGAACTAAATTCGTGGTTTACGACAGCAGTATTTTACCTACGAAGTCCGGGCCTCGCACGCGTGTAAGCGTCGTGGAGTCCTTTCCCCTCCTCGCCAGTACGATGAGGCCCCGTGTGGTGCTGAGTTAACCCTGTCACAGCAGTCATCCTACTTTAACGCGTCTTAAATGTTTTCATCAGGACCGGTGCCCCTCCTAGACGGTTTTCAACGAATTTGAGGAGTTCTCCTCCGCGCCCGTTAGGTCAGTGGGCTCCCCGATGCTGAGCTAGATCTTAGTAATGCCCAGCTCCTTTTAGTACTTCATATTTTTCCAATAAACCGGACGTAAAATCTAAAAACTTTATCAGTATTGCTGGTGCTTGGTATTACCAAGGAAAAGTGGGATAACTGTTGTTACGCATAACAACTGTTACACTTAACAACATTGGTACATAGTACGTATAAAAACGTGTTATAATAAGGTTATAATTCAGGCTATCCAGGGTGGTTTCGCGTATACTGTATTATATAAACATTGAATTATACTAATTTGATAGAGAAAATTATAATTTGCAAAGGACACGCGAAAGACCACCTAATCAACGCAGGACTTGAAAAATATGAAGGGTAAAAAAAAAAAACAAGTATAGCATAAGGGGTTTTAACGCCTATCGGTTTAGGTTCGTCTTTATCGGCTATCTCTTAGCGAACTTCTTCAGGAGTAAAATTACTGCGATAACAGCCACTATAGCGATCCCCACTAACACTACAGGGGACACCGTGACTCCCACACCAGCAGGGCGTGCGGCACTCTCCCCGTGTGACGTAGTCCCCACGAGGGCTAACGTGAGCTCATACACCATAACTTCACTCTCTGCCGTACCGTTACTACTCACAGTACTGTTACTCTCCACTAGGTAGTACTCATAGGGGTCGGCTTCAATTAACCTGACGTGCGGAGACCTGAACAACGAAGTACCGATATTCACTGTCCCCCTTACAGTACCGTTATTGTTCAGGACCACCAACGAGAAGTTACCGTCGTCACCAAACAACAGTACGTTATTTCCGATAAACTTCGACACGTTCCCCCTTATAAAGTAGTGTGTCACCCCGCCGGAATAAACGTCGGTAACGTTAGAGCCAGACGGCGTAGGGTTGACCACAAGGAAGTAGCCCCTACAGCTAGAGAAGAACTGGGAGACAACCACGGTCTGGGTTATGCTAACATTTGATCCGAAATAGTTTTGGAAGTGTATAACTTCAGTTTCCGTCTTTATCGGTATTTTAGCTACGGGGGCCAACCCGCTACCGTTATACCTCTCTAGAGTAGCGTAGTGCCTACCAATTAACGCGACATACAAACTGCCGCCGATATTTAAGAGGTAAATTTTCAGTATTATACTCGTTAGCGTGAGCCTAGTAGTGACTTCGCCGTTCTCCAAGTTTATCCCTAGTATACTTACGTTAACGGGGGCCTTCGGTATTTCTATTTCTGAATACGGTATGGGGGTGTTATTAACGACTATGAACAACTGGTCCCCTACTAAGGTGTTAGAAAATAAGTTACTGCAGACGTAGTACTTTTTACTCCATATCACCTTACCAGTACGAGTGAACATACTTATGTTAAACAAGTGTGGGTCTACACTCCCGTTTGAGATTGTCAAGATACCTTGAGGTAATTCCACTGCCCTTACGGGGTCGAGGTCCCTTAATGTAATATTAGTGTTATTTAACATAATGATAGTGCAGTTATTGTTAAAAGCTGCTAGGGCGGTGAGGTTATTTAAGTCCACATGAAATATGTCCCCTTCCATAGTGTAGGTGTCCACTAGAGTTAAGCCCTTAAACACATACACGTAGGTATTGCCGGTTTGTGCAAACTTATAAACCGAGACCAAGACGTACAATTCCCCGTTCATGACAAAGGTGCTGAATATCGAATAACCTGTTAACGCCAACTTGTACAGCTCCAAGTCGAGGCTACTGTTAACGAAGTAGATACGTGCTACGGAGTAGAACCCCGTCTGTAAGTGGCCCTTATGTGAGCTACTAGATATTGTCACGTTAGTATACGTTGCTGCTATTACCAAGCCGTGGTCGTAATGTGTTACGCTGTCTATCTGTATTGAAGGTACGTCTTTGAAGACGAGGGTAGCTATTCGCTGTTCTTTAAATAACGACTGTGGTGTCTGCCCCGTTGAGACCGGGACTACTATGATAAAAAGTGTTAGTAATATTAGACTTAATACGTCTATTTTCTTCATGATAAACAACTTAAAACACATAGTTTAAAAGTATTTTCGCAATACCCCTTCGAAGACTTTAAATTTGCATTATCTATAAAGCATGGCTCATTCTTTTAGAACTATTTCCAAAAGGTTGACCGGTCATAATACTTTATCTCCCACTTTGAAAAGTGTTAAAAGGATAAAGTAATTTTAAAAGAATATAATATATATAAAAACTGTTCTAAATATAAATCAATTATTAACCCGTCACCTTTACGCCTTTTCACGCTAACACTTATTGAAAGTCCTTACAGCCGGGTATTACCCTAAATATTTATGTAAATACTTATACATGACCTTATGTTAAATTACCAAAAAACCCTTATTTCCAGTCGCGGAGTACGTAACAGCACACACATGACCGGTAAAAACACGTAGACGCGACGGCCTTACGTAAAACGTCGCACGTGCTATGTATTAATATCGCTTAATGCGGGCTAACTGCTTCACCCGGTCACGGTTAGACAAACGGGGACCGTAAAGGCCGTGAGAGACCCCTCGGTGTAACCGGTGGGCCACATTTAGAGTTACCCTAAAAAGTATGACGCGGCTTCTTCTCGTCAATTCTTACTAAAAATTATAAAACACCCCGCTTACACGTCTAACTGTGAGGCGGGGATAATCACGGGAAAACTACCGCTCGACGACTTTGAAGTATTAGAGAGCCTCACCCCGGTCAGATATTATTAGCCTTCTTCTCTTTTTTCTTTATTTTCTCCCCCTTCTCTTTTTCCGCAACGAGATCATCCCTTACGGATAAGCGTTTACCCGTGGCGTGACCCACCCTAACTTCTGCTCCCGCCACGGGGCACCCCTAACGGGCCGTACACCGTCACCTCAGATTTGTCGGGCCAACCGGGAGGTGGGGAGAAGGAAGATGATAAGTCTACATACGGTAGAAGAAGTCCATCCCGAGGTCTACCATGTCGGAGAAGGAAGATGACATATCCACCGTTTTTGTTTTATTAACCTCGTCTATATGGGGGCGGAGAGGAGGGAGACACTTACCTTCCCACCCTTACTTACACCACCCCCTATCCCCTGAGCATGGCCCGTCACTTGTAGGGAGGTTATCTAAGTACCCAAGTAATACTCTACAGACGTGACCATGGTGATGAAGGTCATATTGAAGAGCGTTTAAGGGAGTTCAAAAGTTACATAAAGTTGTTACGGTCTGGGGGGAATGATTATCACACTATGGGATATCACACTAAATGTATTCAAAAGTAGTCAAACACGTTACACCGTGAAAAAACGTAAAGCCACGGGACGATAACTTAGTTTATGGGGGGGAGGGGGACAACGCCGCTAGTTCAACGACACGGGTGCCGTGTTATAGCGTGGACGCGGGACTGCTTAATAGACGCAGTATTTATCAGCGGCGTGGTAGTTAGGAAGTAGGATCCGTTAATCGGAGAGTGTCAACACCGGTCATAGGTAAAGACACACGGGTTCTTGTGCCGAGGCGTTAGGCTATGAAGGGGTCATCAGGGGGAGGGAAAGCCCAAGTGCCTCGATCGTGTCGAGACGTGAGGGGCTGAAGGGACTTAGGAGGACGGACTAGTGGCCGCGTCTCCGAGGCATAGAATAGAAACCGACGCCGATAACAGCGTTCTCGGTTCACTGTGTCTTAATTGTGCAAAGGCGTTGGAAGTGGTTTGCTCCTGATACAATGGCCCTCTAAGCGTAACAAGTAGATAGAATTACTAACATTTTTTGTCTATGTGATATAGAGTATTTTGCCCTTATAATTCCCGGTTTTCAGCGGGAATTACTTTCAATTTGTCAGTGAGTGGAGAAATTCTCTACCATAAGTACGTGAACCGTAAATCTCTTTATCAAACTCCCGAAATTTCAAGGGAATGACAAAAATTCAGTCATGATAAAACCGCAAAGCACAGTAAAGCTTATATAAGAGAAGAGCAAAATTAAGGATAGACAAAGTATAAAAACATTCAGTTAATCCTTCATGGAATTGAAAGTGTAGCGATGCTAGGCGGCTGAATCGAAGCGAAACTCATGTTAATCCTTCATGGAATTGAAAGTTATATTCAGGTATCTGGTCCATGGCCTAAAGGCGAGACGTTAATCCTTCATGGAATTGAAAGGTATTTCTCCCTCTGGACTAAATAGGAGGTATCTCTTTTGGTTAATCCTTCATGGAATTGAAAGTCTCTTTGCCCAGGGCGTCCCTCAGGAACACGTAGTTGGTTAATCCTTCATGGAATTGAAAGTTCACTCTGACCCTGAGAGGCACTACTTGGAGACTCATTGTTAATCCTTCATGGAATTGAAAGTGAATTGAGAGATATTCGTATATGAGCTCTTGTACATAAAGTTAATCCTTCATGGAATTGAAAGCTTCATCGACCGGTGCCGTAAATTGGATTAACGTATCGTTGTTAATCCTTCATGGAATTGAAAGTTAGCCTGTTTAATTCTTCCCAACTAAAGGAGGTCTTAAGTTAATCCTTCATGGAATTGAAAGTAAAAATGCTTAAGCAAACTGTGAAACAGCCCAGCTCGCTTTGTTAATCCTTCATGGAATTGAAAGAGTAAGGAGACGGAAAGAAGGAGAGAAGAGAAAAGAGTGTTAATCCTTCATGGAATTGAAAGTAATCTTGTTCTCTATTGATTCGAAAGGTCTTATGTTAATAGTTAATCCTTCATGGAATTGAAAGTCAAAGGTGGAGATGGGTAGCATTTTGTAGTAAAACTTAGTTAATCCTTCATGGAATTGAAAGCGATGCCCTGGTCGAACTTGCCCTGTATGCCTTTATTATTTGTTAATCCTTCATGGAATTGAAAGACGGGGAGAGTGAGGCTCTGCCCACCAAACACGCGGGCGGACAGTTAATCCTTCATGGAATTGAAAGTATAATCGTCTACTAATGCCCTGAGTCTGTTCCTAAGAGCTAGTTAATCCTTCATGGAATTGAAAGTATTTTATTGGTTGTTTGGCCTTTTTCGGCTTTCTCAACCTTACGTTAATCCTTCATGGAATTGAAAGTCTAATCGTTAAAACGCTGGTCTACCACCCGGAACTGCGTTAATCCTTCATGGAATTGAAAGAATAACATATTCGAGTGCATGGCGAAGCTAGTCGTGTACGATGTTAATCCTTCATGGAATTGAAAGGATAATATTCTGGATGTCATTACCTATAACAAACTGACCTGTGTTAATCCTTCATGGAATTGAAAGATCAGTCCACCTAAAACGCCACCAATTATGCTGTACGTATGTTAATCCTTCATGGAATTGAAAGTTTCACAAAAGACCCCACACGGATCAACATTCCGTGGTTAATCCTTCATGGAATTGAAAGAGGATACCAGTTCGAATGGTATGCAGGAGACACAGGTGATATTGTTAATCCTTCATGGAATTGAAAGAACTCTCTATTAACGTCAAAATTGCTTTTTTTATCATAAAGTTGTTAATCCTTCATGGAATTGAAAGGTCTTAACAACATCTTTATAACGTTCACCGCTTCTCATTTATTAGGTTAATCCTTCATGGAATTGAAAGTAGAATTAGAAGAGAAGACCATAGGGACATATTACTTCACGTTAATCCTTCATGGAATTGAAAGCCCCCATAAAATGATGAAAGCGAGCGGGCGTGAGGAAAATTGTTAATCCTTCATGGAATTGAAAGAACGAAAGAAAGAGATTATGCTTATGTCTTGTATAAAATTAAGTTAATCCTTCATGGAATTGAAAGTAAATAAGAAATGGAGACGGGATAGGGATGTTTTCAGAGTTAATCCTTCATGGAATTGAAAGCGATATAAGTTCGATATCAAGGAGTTTATAGAAGCTGAAAGTTAATCCTTCATGGAATTGAAAGTAAAACAATAGTCTTAGATTTCGAGTGACTCCATCTAAGGTAGGTTAATCCTTCATGGAATTGAAAGATACGGCAACACTTTCCAGGCTGTACTTTCCACACTGTCTGTTAATCCTTCATGGGATTGAAAGCCGATCAATACAACGCCCCCTAGACTTAACATAACAAAATATGTTAATCCTCAATGGTAAAGCAGTCTTTTAGGGAAAGTTGGGCCTAAACTTCACTATCTGAAGCTGATGCCTCATAGAAGTAACAGTTCTGAAGCCTTTAGGCACCTCCTTTACTTAGAGTTATATGATTAGTAGTACCACTACGTAGACAAATATTAGGTTTAATTCTAGATAACTGAAGAGGAACCGCGGGCATGAAATCCGGGGTGACTGTAGTAATTTTTAAGGAAATTATCAGGGTTACATCTTATCTGTCGTGTTCTTGTAAAGTATAGTAATTTTATGTGTACGCATGTTAGACAGAGAAGGGAAGCACAGTGTCAACTAATAACGATTATGAAAAATTTATAAACGGGCAAGAAACAGTAAAAACTACGATATAAGAACAAGGAAGAAATAGTCAATAAAGAGGTTTACGACGATATTAAACTGGTTAAGGAAAAATCAAAGGGCTTCAGCCATGCATCGCCCTTCCTTATAGGGTTGTCAGTAAAACATTCCGCCGGCATTTTAGTTTACAATCAGAGGAAGACGTCATAAAAATTGTAGAGATCGCTATTGAAGACCAAGTACCCATAGTACCTAGAGCTGGGGGTAAGGATAACATAGGTGGGGTTATCCCTCTTAAAGGAGGAACTTTAATGGGCTTAAGTAAGATGGATATCCTTTAACGAGATAGAAGCAGAACCGGCGTCACAATTCGTTTGAACGGCAAAAGTTTATCCATCGACGTTTAACGAAGGCACTACTGTTGGAGGGTCTTTCAGCGGTGGTCTTGCAGTATAGGTGAATTCGTGTATGGGATCGCGTTACTGGAGTTAGGGCGGTAAACTCAAAAGGGGAGTTAGTGGCTTATGGTCTGCGTTAAGTTGTTGAAACAATTAAGTAATATTTTTTAACTAAGTTAAAGGAAATTCTTTAATACAAATACTTTAAAAATACTCCTGATGGAGACCTTTTTGTTGGCTAAAAAAGAATTTGAAAAAGAATTTGGTTCTAAATTTATTGATACCGAAGAAATTATAGATGAATATTCAAAATCTCCTTACTTAGTTTCACCTATTCTTTCAAAAATGGGTAAAAGGGTTTTAGGTGCTGTAATAGCTGAAGACGAGAACGACATCGAATATACTATTAAAGTCTGTAGTAAATATCGTATTCCTCTATTGGCTAGAGGTGCTGGCACTTCGACAATTGGTCAAGTTTTGCCAATTTTTCCCTCAATAGTTGTTGATATTCAGAAATTGAACAAGGTATTGGGACTTGATGGGGGATTTTTAAAAGTATCTCCGGGGGTTAAAGTCTTGCAATCACTTAACTATTTAAGAAAAAGAGGGAAGGAGTTAAGGGTATATCCTAGTAGCTTTTATATATCTACCTTAGGAGGTTACATTGCCGGTGGTGATGTAGGAATAGGGTCTTACCAGTTTGGGTACCACTTCCACGGTAATGGGATTAGACGTGTAAAAATAGTAGGTCCTAATGGGTTTCAAGAACTTACTGGAGATATGACTTTAGCCGTAGCTCAAGCTGCCGGGGCTACTGGGATTATAACTGGGGCCGAAGTAGCTGTTATTGACTACGAAGACTGGAAAGACCAATTAGTTCGTTTCAATGACGTCAGTGGGGTAGTCAAGTTCTTAAAAGATATGGAAAAAGAAAGGCCTAACATAAGGAGAATTACAATAGAAGACGAAGAAGCTTTCACTTTGGTCTCTCAAGGTAGAGTTAGACCGGGTAAATGGAACGTTATATTAGCTAGTACTAAAAGTTTCGGAGAAGAAATAAATATGAGGTTTTTAGACGAATTAGCGTTTGCAGCGATTTACGTGACTATGAGTAAACTAACTAGATTTCCAAACTATTTCTATGAAGTAAGATTGCTACCCCTAAATAGTTTTCTAAGTGTCGTAAGTCAAATAAAGAAAGCTCTAGGTCCAAACGTATTAATTCACGGAGATGTCATGACTTTAAGAGGGGAAACGATAATCTATACTGTATTCATGTCAGATAAAAGCAATTTCGAACTAATAGATTCAATAATGATAAAAGAGGGTATACCGTTTGAAATACATTCCCTGGCAGTGAATGACAGAGTTGATGAGGAATATAGACTAGAACTAATGAAAAAACTAAAGAAAATGGTTGATCCGTATGATATTCTAAACCCAGGGAAGCTGAGAATATGATTTTGAAGACGCTGATTGACGTAATTGGTATCTTAGAATCTAAGAGTCCGCTAGAGACGATTAGAAAGAGATTAGAAAATAAGGTTGAGTATGAGGAAACGATAGTGGGAGAAGTCCCTTATATTAAAGCCGTATATAAAGGTGGGGGGAAGGACAAGATTGAAATTTTAGGGAGGTTAGGAGCAATACAGATGGTTAACACGAATAAGGGTTTAGTTTCTGACGCTGATGGTGCCGTTATCACGTTAACTACACTTTTCGAACTCCTTGACCTGATGGATAAAGGAATTGTATTTGATATTGATATAGTATTTGTTACAAATTTAGCTACTAGAGCTAAGCTGATCCCTCACAGACCGTTTGACTTTATGATCCCATTAATGGGACTAGACGACGCATTAAAAATTGAAGTAGACCCTACAGCTTCATTTATATTATCTATAGATTCTACTAAGGGGAATAGGTTAGCAAAATACGACGATTTTGCGTTAACACATGTTATTAAAGACGGTTATATATTGAAATTGCATGATAACGTCATCGATATCTATAATAGAGTTACTGAACACGAAATTTATATGGTACCTCTTACTACCGGTGATCTTACACCTCTAGACTATAATGTATATCATATTAGTACTTTGATTTCCCCTTGGCTGTATACTTCTTCACCGGTCATTGGCTTAGCTACGGTTTCTAAACAGGTGATACCCGGATATGAGACTGGAGTCCAAAACCTAATAATGTTAGAACATGCATCGAGATTTTGCACCGAACTTATAAAGTATTTAGAAAAGGGCGGAAAAGTATATGATGAAAACGAGTTAATGGAATTAGAGAGCAAACTAGGTAAATCAAATTTGGTTAAGGCCAAGAGAGTGTAGAGCGGTGATTGTCCCGTTATTGAGAGATCTAGTAGAGATTCAGACTGTAAACCCTCCGGGAAAAGAATATGAAACGATTGTAAGCTATTTGAAGGATTTATTTTCTAGATTAGGATTTAAAACTGAGCTTATAACTATTCCAGAAGAGTACATCGATAAAAATTATATTTATTCTCCTCAACATAAAGGGTATAAAAGGGTAATACTGATTGCTAAAAATTCCAGAGAACCATTACTTCATTTTAATTTTCATTATGACGTAGTTCCACCCGGGGATAATTGGGTAACAGAACCGTTTAAACTGAAGATAATTGATAACAAAGCGTTTGGCAGAGGGACATCGGATATGAAAGGGGCTATAGTTAGTTTATATTTAGCTCTGTCAAGATTCAATGAGACACCGATAGAGATAGCCTTTGTTCCCGATGAAGAGAGCGGCGGAATCGGTTCTAGGTATTTAACTGAGGAAATCGGAATTAAACCCAAAGAGGTAGTATTTGGAGAGCCTAGCTTTCCAAACATTTACGTTGGGCATTACGGTATAATGAGGGGTATTATAAAAGTACTCGGAAAACAGGTCCATGCAAGTATGGCGAAAGAGGGCGTAAACGCATTTCTTGAAGCGTCAAGGCTTGCCCTTAAATTAAATGAAGGATTGAGTAAGAAATATAATATTAATTTAGGCGGATATACTATTAATTCTTCTAATAGTGACGGAATAGTACCAGGGTTTTTTGCCTTTAGTTATTATAGGGCTATTTCACCTAATGAAGGAGAGCTTTTTGATAAAGAGATTATCGAAGAAGTTTCGAAAGGGTTGGGAATAAATTACGAATTCGAAATAAAATCTATAGTATATGGTCATATCTCTAAAGAGTCGGATCTGACTAAACAACTAGAGTATTGCGTCAAATCTGTTTTAAATATAAACCCAGAAAAGTCTATCAGTAGTCTAAGATACGATGCGGTATTCTACAAAGACTCTGTCTCAGTCAATTTTGGTCCCGGAGATCCTAAACAGGCGCATGTCGTGAATGAATATATAGAACTAAAAAACATTGAAAAGACTAGTTCGGTCTATGAGTGCCTGCTGAGAGAAAAAATAAAAAGTTTAAAAAATACGTGATATGAGAAGAAGGATAAAATTGAAAAATTTTTAAGAAGTAAGTAAAAAACTTTATTATTAGAACTTGCCAATAACCCGTTAGGATGAAGAAACTATATAGGATCAACTTTTCAACATTACATGACGGTTGCTGGACAAGCAACGTTAAGGATAAGGTAGTTACACTAAATATATCAAAACACAATAATAATAAGATAAAAGTTAGTATAATATCACCTCGACTATTAATAAAAGACCTAGAGAAATCCGAAAATGTATATGATATATTAAAATATAGGACGATTAAAGGAGGTTATATTATTGACTTTCTTGAGGAAATAGACAGTACAGTATCTGGGTATTTATTATCTGATAATAACGTCTTATATCACAAAAATATTGTGAGACAGAAATTAGAAAAATGGGAAATAATTTCGCTAAGTAAATCTGTTATTAATAAGCTAACTGAAAAATTTAATATTAATAGTATTTCTATTAATGAAATAAAACCCTCAGATATACTATATTACGGTCTATCTGAAAAGGAGTTATTAGTTCTTAAAAACGCAATTTCAATGGGATATTTTAATTATCCTAGAGCAGTAAAGGCTAATGATGTAGCTAAAAAATTGGGAATAAGCAAACAAGATTTCCTTTATCATTTAAGAAATTCAATTAATAAATTAGTCTCCTCAATCGATCTCGATTAACATTTCGAAAACTGTTTATTACATCTTATACTTAAAAACGTCGTGTGAAGTGAATTACAAATAACTTGTGTTCTTATAAACTTTTCTTTTAACCCCGTTAAAAGAATAAACAAAAGTGATAGGGTTATTTTAAGGTGAAAAAGGAAAAATCTTTCCGCCGTCTCTAATTATATTTATGGAAGATAAAAAGGGTGATTTGCAAAAACCTGGGATTAAGAGAGGTGTCCTAGGAACGTGGTTAGTTGCAAGTTACGGTATAGCAGCTAATGCACCAATAGCAGTCGCAACACTCTATTTTGTAGGTTTAGCTGGGCTAGTTGGCGGGGCAATGCCACTTACAGTCCTCCTTTCATATTTAATTTATGCTACCACCTTAGTAGTAATTTATGAGTGGAGTAAAGATATCGCAGCCTCTTACGGGTATGTCGCTATGATAAAGAAGGGCCTTAATAGTAGCTTAGCGGCGTTTACTGTAGGTTACGGATATGTTTACCAATATCTTATTTCTGGTGCAGCTGGCTTTGGAATATTAGGGTTAGCCTCGTTCATTTACCTAATCTCTCCTAGTATACAGTCAACAATGCCATGGTTATGGGCTTTAATTGTAGTTGTAGTCACGGCTGAAATCACATTAATAATGTGGCTTGGAGTAAAACCGGGCGGAGTTCTCAATCTTATTATAGGTCTAATATCAATAGTTTTCTTAATAATAACTTCGCTATATTTAATTATAATAACGGGTCCTAAGAATACTATCTACCCCTTTACTGCAGTCCCAGTTAATAACGACTGGGCTTTAGTACTAACTGCAATGATATTTGGAATAACGACATTCGGCGGAGCTACTACACCAATAGGAGTCGCAGAAGAAGCTAAAATACCTAAGAAAACTTTACCTAAAGCACTCCTCATAACTTTCCTCCTTTTGGGAATTGGGTTAATTCTTAACTCTTATGCCCAAACGGTAGTCTATGGGATAAATAATATGTTTAAGTATGCTAATTTACCAGATCCGATGATTATAATATATAGCAAGTATTTTAACCCCATCGTAGTTGGTCTCCTCATATTCTTAGTAGCGTTTATGTTTAACTCCTCTGCTTTAGCGTTTGCTACAAGTGGTAGTAGAATGATATTCGGGATGGCTAGGGATGGAGTACTTTACCCCGGAGTTTTCTCTAAGGCTAACCATTACGGAGTTCCAGGTAATGCTATAATACTAACTGGCATAACCACTGGTTTGGTTAGCCTTATTAGCGGGTATATTTTAGGGCCGTTAGAAGCTAGTATATTCTTGATAACCTTCGGTTCGTTTTATGTAGCTTTAGGGCATTTATTTGTTGCAATCGGGCTAATATCACACAAGATAAAGTTAAGAAAGGCAAATATAGTAAAACACATAGTAGTACCATTAATTTCCATAGGATTATATTTAGCAGTAATATATTTTGGTACTTATCCAGCTCCAGCATTTCCTCTCAATATAGCAGTATATGCAGCGTGGGGCGTCCTATTACTCCATATAGTTGGATATTACATATTAAGAACGAGGAACCCAGAGAAAATAAGACATTTTGGGGACTACAGCCTATAGAAGCATTTAGGTTTTTAAAACCGAGAAACTATAACTCGCATTATCAAAAATTCTTTAGTTCTCTAATTATCAACTAAGTCACTAAAAAGTGTAAAGAAGTCACCTATTAGGTAATTATGGCGTATCTAATTAAAACTAAATGAAAAATTACTAAAACTGTTAAGGGAAATTAGATAAGCACCAGTCGCCATTCCAGCAAGAGAAAAATGTGTTAACCCCAACTCCTTTTGAAAGCCCACGTCTTCGACGTCGACAAACTTAACGGCTTTTATGAAGTCCCCTACCAGTCCGGTCTTTTTAATTTTCCGAAAGAAGTCCTTCCTCATGAAAAGCGGGGCTGGAAGACGAAACCCTACCTAAAGACCGGTATAACACCGTCCTTTAACCTGAGTACCAGGTTTATTAAGCGGACGGGCCGAGCACGTATTTCATCTCTCCCTGTCCTCCCCTATCAGCCTAGCTACCTCCTCCCTT
Organism: Stygiolobus caldivivus; assembly: GCF_019704315.1. Classification (NCBI taxonomy): domain Archaea; kingdom Thermoproteati; phylum Thermoproteota; class Thermoprotei; order Sulfolobales; family Sulfolobaceae; genus Stygiolobus; species Stygiolobus caldivivus. Next base: position 1,063,402 of record NZ_AP024597.1, read on the forward strand.
GAGACCTTTAACTCGTTAGCTATCCTAATCGCGGCCCCTCTAGCCTCTTCTTCCTCCTCCCTTTTGACCTCCTCTTCTAACGCGTTCCTCAATACTTCAGACACATCGACGCCATACCTCTTGGCCTCCTCCAACACCTCCCTCCTTACTTTAGTTTACACCGTCAAATACGTAGTCCTACATCAAGTCACCCCTTCGCTAAGCAGTCGGTAAACGTAGTCCCCCCCCCCCCCCGTTACCATATGTTATAAAAGGGAGGTGTTCTTACTACCCTTTACTAGTTCCAAAACCAGGTTAGACCTAACCCCTTATGTCTTCGACACCCTTATGCCCCTCCTTTATGCCCCCTCACCTGAATAGCCTCTCCCCTCCCCCCAGCCTCTACGTGGTCTAACATGTCCGTCCTTTTATACTCCTCGACCAATGCTGGGACTGCAACTAACGGTACTGAGTAAGCGTGCCCGTGTGGGGACATTCCGTCATGGGAGAAACCAGCGACCTCCTTACTCACTGCAGTCATGCCTATATATTGCAGTGGGTTATGGAGTATCGCTTTAAGACGTCCCATACGTTTGGTCGGCTAAAAGATCGGTTACCCTTAGTCACCGGAGGTATTAGACTTAGAAAGGCCCTTAAAAACAAAAAGAGGAGGTGTTGAAAGTGATACCTGGGGGGATGACATAAAGTAAACCCCTAGCCTGATCATGACTACGTGTACCCAAACCTCTAATAACTTGTTCAGACCTCTAATAACCCGCAGCCAATAAAGCAGACCATTGACCGACATCGTCTCTGCCTGCTGTGTAAGAGAAGTGTAACGAGCTACCTTTGATATGATAGTGCACTGTGAAAACGGTGTTATGGGGGGACCTAAATAATAAGCTGGCGAGGCTATGGCTCTTCACGTGTAAAAGTGAAGGAAAAAGGCTTTAAAGCAGAAAACATCTAGTCAAAAGAGTGGTAATGCGGCTCAATATACTTACCTAGTTATCTCACAAGTATTACAGACCTCGCTCCGTTAAAGACAAAAACTACCGGGCACACTCGAGATAGAAAAAGTTTTGAATTCACTTTAATAGTATAAAATTGATGAGTGAAAAACTCACCAAGGACGACATAATAGCGATATATACGGTTTTTATGAGCAGGTATGTGAAATTTTCCTCAATATATTTCTTCCTAATTGCCGGTTCAACACTTACCGATTACCTTTCCATATCTCTAAAAAATTTAACTATTAGCATTATTGTCGGTGAAGCTATTACAGGTGTCATAGCAGGCTCCTACATTATTTTATTCCTCATATCAATACAATTTATTAAATTAAACAAGCTGTTTTTAGGCTTTAAAAACATGTTAAACTATTCTTTACTTAAAATAATTTTACTTGTGATTTATTTCTTAATCAATAGGTTTTTGCCCTACTATAGTGTCCCTCTATTCGAGACTATAGCGACGCCGTTAGCCCCTGTCCTCTTGTTGTTACCCCCCGGGAGCCCGGTTACGAATAGGTTTAACAGGGGTATCTATTTGCTCTCCCTAACTTATCTCCTCATTTCCCCTGTCTACTATTTTGTAGGGGTAGCCAATTCCTTTCTCGTAGCTTCTATACTTTTACTGGCGGGAGGGATATATATTGCTATTAGATAGGGTTAAGACCCTCGTGCTCGTGTTCCTTTATATAAGGGGCCCCCTCTCGTTTACCGAGTTATTAAATATGATTAACGACGTGAATAACATCGAAAAAAAGGAGAGGATAACTAAAGGGAACTTGGACTCGCACATTAAGATATTGTTAAGGGAAGGCTTAGTGGAACGTAAGGAGAGCTTTTATTTTATCACCGGGAAAAAGGTAATTTACAAAATAACCGAAAGGGGTAAGGAGGAGTTATTTAATACTATTAAGGAGCTACAATATTTGAACGAATTAATAAAAAAAGATGATAAAAAGTAAAAAACAAAGAATGTACGGCACATACAGAATCCCCCGTATACCACAAGAGAGTAGGCCTAAACTATTTATTTCTACATAGAGACGGGACAGAACAAGGTAAATTAGTAGTAAGTCGACACGACACCGCCAGTATATTCCCTCCATAGAGTAGGATACCACACCCCTTATAAAACCAAAAAATGTCTGTGAAGCCTTTTACATGTAAATTTAACCTCTAATTTAAGTACTATAAACGGCGTCAGTAAATTACGGTATGTCTTAAAACCGGGGTAATTTAAAGACCTTGCTTATTCGTCCGAGAGCGTTTTCCCCTACGTACAATACAAAAACGGACATACCGTGACTACTACAGTATGAACGCTCAGGCCTTTAGTCTTTACCCCTTTACCGGCCTCGTCCCCCCTTTCACGGTGTGATATATTAACCCGACTAAAGGTCTCGTTTTCAGACTTTACCACCCCTTAATAAGTTAAAGTGCCCCTAATAATAACAATGATACGAGAAAGTACGCGTATAATATTCTCAAGGAGGAGGTTTTATATAATAGTAATAATTTTTGTTGTTTTAAATATATTATTTATATCAAGTACTATAGGGTCATACCAAAGACTGGTCTCCTTGAATAGGATATATAAATACGCCGTACTCCCGTCGGTAGAGTCCCTTTTATTGGCTGACGTCTTTTATATCCTACCTCTATACCTCTCTGACATAGTGTCCGAAGAGAAGGACTCCTCAAGGGTCATTTTCTTAAAATCGTTATTTAAGGGCAACACTAAGAGGTACTTATTATCAAAGGTGTTATCAGCGATAATTGTGATGTCCGTTTTTTCCGTAACACTTAGCCTGACCTTAACTGAAATCATCAACTTTTACTTAGTAGGTCTATCCTCTTTGCAAATGCTGGAAATTTCAGTTATTTTGTCCATAATACTCGTGGTAATTAATATACAAATGGTCGGGTTAGGTTCCTTATTTAATAACCCTAAAATTAGTATCGTCTTTAATTTCCTTTTTTATTCAGTATTTTATAACGGTACACTCATTTACATACTGGAGCACGGTTTTAGCCATTATTACTTGGACCTCGTCGTATCAGTTCAATTTTTCACGATGAATAATGTAGAAAACCGGCCCATTAGTTTACTCTTTTCGGTTATAGGTGGTACTGCTCCCCATATATCGATATCGTTATCACAAATTATACTAGGTATTTTAATTAACCTGGCCGTAGGTGTAATCCCGATAATTTACAGCCTAATGAAAATAGGTAAAGAAAATTGAGCTAATAGGTGGTAGTCGAAGTAAACTGAGTGAATCTACCTAAACCCTTTTTCCAGTTTGCTATAAAAGACTCATAAATTAAACACTTTCTCCTTAAAGCAGTAGCGGTTAATACGATGTCCCGGGCCAATGTCCGCCCCATTAACGATGATTAAACCCTTAACCCACCACACCTTATGCCCGTCCTCAAAACGTTGTCGGTAGTGTGTGTAGCAGGTGCCTCAGAGGCCACGACCTCGCCCATAAACTCAGGGCAGGCCGATCTTCTCCACCGACGAGGGTAAATTTGTAGACAAGTCGTCGGGGTCGGGGTAACGGGTCCCCTCCCTTAACCCGTTTACGTTAATTGACATAGGTGATCCGGGGATGACGTGCCAAGTAGGGGGTAAGCCCTCAAAGTCCTTCCGGTCGACTTGCCTTCAGTACCCTTACCTGCACCGTGAACTAGTAAGCCTTCGGAGCTAGTTTTACCGAGGCTTCGTGGGCCTTCCTTACACTACTAGGCCTATTTTCACACTTTCAATGGGGTTTAACTCGTGTACCGTCCCCACGGCCTGGCATATTGGCCTCACCAGCTGGCGTGGTGACATGAAGGTAAGCGTGTCGTTTGACGGACAATTTTTCACGTCTAAACCCACTTAAATAAAGGCCCCAAATAAGGCGTGTTTAACACGTGGGAGGTGTTACCGTCGCCGGGCTGTACTTTACCCGGTCTTTTGCCTAACCGGCACAGGGGTAGGCGCGTATTTTTAGTTTGGTTTAAGTCGTAAAACCAGACTTCCCCCCACTTATATTATATCACGCTCACATTTTAATAGTGACATGATGGGTTTTATACTAAGGTCCCTATTTTTCGCAAAGAAATTCGTAATATTCACGTTAATTTATGTGCTCTTCTCTATTTCCCTGTTTGTCTCCTTTAAATATTATACGGAATTTTATGCGGACGTAGGTCCCCTCAAAAACGTACTCCTCTTTACCCTCATTTTGGCGTCATACAACATTTGGTTTTCAACGTCGATCCTTTTTAGTGCATACAGTTCCACAGTAATTCCGGAAGACATAGGTAAAGAAGCGCATTATATATTCCTGAAGTCGGTGTACAAGTCTTTATTCCGTAAATACGTATGGTATAAGGCAATAACAGTGTTGGCTTTTCTAACAGTTTTAGGGTCGACATCTTCGCTACTCCTTTTCGTCTTGGTATCTCCCCCAATACAGTCGTTCACTGTCGGCGATTATGAAAGGCTCTTGGTGTTATTCCTTTTGTTGTCCACAGTACCCGTAGCGTCAACGTTAGCTTTCACGAGTTTCGTCCCGGACGAAAAGGTTGCCCTACTCTTCACTATAGCAATCTATTTTTTCGTCAACGTGTTTATGGGCGGTTATTATTTAGTAAAATACGCTGCAAACGCTACACCATACGTCTTATTTACTTTACCGATATATTTACCTACAGCCCTGCACGACTGGGGTGAAGTGTATGCTCAAGCTAAAACTGCATACAACGAGGTTTCCGGAGTAGCGTTACCTTACGTCGACTATAACGTAATATTAAACACTTTGCTGTTGTACTCTATTGTGTCAATAATTTTCATGGTCATAGGGATAGAAACCAACTTGAGGAGGAAAGGCAACTAGTAAATTCAACGCCTGCATTAGCCCCCACTGCTGATATTTCGTTAAGTTAGCATAAATTATTATATAATATAAAAAAGTTTAAATTTAGTCCAAGTCTACCGTAGCTTATATGCGGGTGGACTAAGTACACTATACTTTCGGACAAATCCCCCGGGTAAAGTAATCGTCACACACGCTTTAAATTATACTCAGTCGAGCGCTAAAGGGCAAGCCCCTTGTCGTACCCGACTCCAGGCTAAAGCCCCTCCCCCCGTCGTCAATTACAAACCGACAAAGGTCACATACACGTGTATTGGCGCTCGCCGTTATAAGACCCGTAATAAGTCTTAAACTCAGACTTTGTCGTGTTATTAAATACGTCGAGTAGAAAATATAAATGTGCGAGCACCTTTGGTTGAAATAAAGGGCTTAACGGTAAAGAGAGGGGGTATGACGATACTTAAGGACGTCAACATCGTCGTCGAAGAGAGTAACCCCGTCTGTCTGATAGGTAATAACGGCGCCGGTAAGACTACACTACTGTTAGCTATAGCCAAAGTGGTCCCCGCTGAAGGGGAAATGAAGTTTGCTGGGAGGGAATTGGGCCAAGGAGAGGTGAGCTTCTATGTAGAGGGGATGGAGCCCTACGGCCACTTGACCGTAAACGACTACTACAGCCTATTCAAGGGTTTGTACAAGACCGGTGTAAAAGACATATTCGGGGTTTACGACAAGTGGAAAAACACCAGGTTTTCCAAACTCTCCCAAGGGACTAAGAAAAAACTGCTTTTAGAACTGGTAATTTCCCAACCCCATAAGTTATTATTAATAGACGAACCCTTCGCGAACTTAGACGACGAGTCAAAGGAAATACTTACGTCTTATTTAATGGACGAAGCAGAGGAAAACATCGTGGTCCTGACGTCACCGTCAAAGGAGGTAGTCAGCGGGGTGTGTAGGTCGTTTTATGACGTCGCAGTGTGGAGGGTCTACTGAGGGTTAGTCTTTCAGTTAAGCTAGAGCTAATGGAAGTTAAAATTAGGAAGGAGCAAGTAAGCGGAACGCAAAGCCCTTGGGGGGCGACACCGCGCTTTCGGTTTACGAAGTCCCAGACACAGCCGCTCCCTAGTCCGTACCTCTCCTTTCTTTTATGAAATTCCCAAGCCCTTTTAATTTCATTAGGGATTAACATAACTGGTCATATGGACTATACACTACGTAATATTTTTATTAGTAAGATTTATCATCGACACCGAGAAGGAGAAAAACCAGCATAAAATTAGGTATAATAATATTCGTAACAGGATGGAAGACGTGGGCTGTACTAGAGGAGTGGAGTGGAGAGTATGGGAGATATGAGGGCCCATTAAAGACGTTCATAGTGGTAGTGGGGTTACTGTGTCGTGTTACGTGAGTTACACGATTTTTACAAGAAGGGTGTCCGCCGTCATCAGTAGGGAAAAATTCCCGACACCGAGACAGCCGAGGTACTTAAGGAATGGGGGGACACGGCCTCAATAAAGGGCCCTTGAGGGGTGTCGGGTTGTTTAATAGTTTAGGGGGTGACAAGAGTGATAATAATAATACACAATCAATTTTTCCCAGTGAACTGTGGACAACACAATTTTTTCTCACTGGAATGACGACCACTGCTTACCTACTCCTCTCAGCAGTCTTTCAAGGCCTAAAGGGAAAAACCGGCATAAATACCCTTTTAAATACTAGTAACTAGTATATATTTATGAGAATTGTTGAGGACGAGCACGGGAACAGGTTTTTAGTCATCGAGGATAAAGAGGACTTAGAGAAGTTTAAGGAAGACGTCTTGAGGAGGATAAGGGAGAAGGCTAGTGCCCGTAAACCTCCTTATGAGACCCGTTCTCCCAAATAAATACGATACAGTTTTTCGTGTCCACACTGTATAGTACCCTTATATCGCCCGTAACTTCTATGGAAAACATGGGGTTACCGTAAATGTCCTTTCCTAATTTTTCCCTAGGATATTTAAAGGGATCGTTTTGAATCAATTCTATTTTCTCGAAAATAAGCATTGCTACCTTATCGTTATACTTGTTGGCGATATGGTCTACTAGCTCTTGATAACTTTTAGCTTTCCTCATTAAAAATCTCAGTTCCTACTTCTCACAGACCACGTTAAAAGAAATAGAAGTAAGTATTTAAAAACCTTTCTGTTTTTATTCTTTCTTAATTAACATCTCATTAGAAAAAATAATAATAATAAGATAAAATTTTGAACTCGACTAGGATTAAAATTATAAAGTAAGTAGAGAACGCGAGAAATACATAATTCCATTGGAGATTCGCCAAACCAAGAACAATTTAGAATTAATTTAGGTTTGTCTTTCAATTTCGTGGAGGATTAACTTTAAACCGAACTTGCATACCGCGGGAAAGGCATATCCTGCACTACTTTTAATTCCATCCAGAATTAACCTAACGACTCTGTAGCGTTTAGTGCCTTAGTGCATCGTATCTGTCTCCAATTCCATTGAGGATTAACATAATGAAAAATGTAAGGGTTGAAGTTGAATTCAAATTCTTTCAATTCCATGAGGGATTAACCTCAGTACGTCGTCCCTGAAAAGCGTCGCCATTTTTACTGCGCTTTCAATTCCATGAAGGATTAACTTTATCAACGAAAAAAATAAAGAATTATCTTCAAGACTGTCTTTCAATTCCATGAAGGATTAACGTGGTCCTGGTAGTATTTTTACCCCGCTCTTTGTTTGTTCTGACTTTCAATTCCATGAAGGATTAACTCAACTCTCAACCACACCCCTCGTTTGGTGGCCAGACAAGACTTTCAATTCCATGAAGGATTAACTCTGCCCATTGGCTAGGTGAACTATTCTTGGATTGAGATCTTTCAATTCCATGAAGGATTAACTTAGCGATGAGAAACGTCAGAAATATGCGACAGTAACTTTCAATTCCATGAAGGATTAACTTGTTAATGATACTGAGATTCTTAATCATAAAATAACTAGCTTTCAATTCCATGAAGGATTAACAAGTGCAATCTCAATCTTCTAATCAATCTCAACAACCATCCTTTCAATTCCATGAAGGATTAACAAAATTCGCTTAAATAGATTGACCTCAGCACTCTGGTCAACTTTCAATTCCATGAAGGATTAACACGGGGTCGACGACTTCATAAAAAATGTGAAAGGGAAGAAGCTTTCAATTCCATGAAGGATTAACTTCGGACGAAGAAACGTATGACTATTTACTAGAGGCATATGCTTTCAATTCCATGAAGGATTAACCCCATACAACTTAGTGCAGACCTTCAACTTGTCATATGACTTTCAATTCCATGAAGGATTAACCGGCAGAGTATATAGAAAAAATAATAATAATAAAGTTATAGCTTTCAATTCCATGAAGGATTAACTCAATAAGTTGAAAGACATTTCTGGCTATATAGTGTATCCTCTTTCAATTCCATGAAGGATTAACAATATATGTTTTTTCAGCGTTTGAATCAGAGGTGTTGAATCTTTCAATTCCATGAAGGATTAACGATTTGTAAGGAGAGTGATATAGAAATTTGCACGTATCTGCTTTCAATTCCATGAAGGATTAACGATATAATTCTAAATAGAACGAATTTCTCCAATTTGACTTTCAATTCCATGAAGGATTAACACTATTAATATACAATCTAACTTCTTTCGGTGAAGTTGACTTTCAATTCCATGAAGGATTAACAACTTATCTAAAAAGGACCTACTATTAACTAAAACTCTTCTAACTTTCAATTCCATGAAGGATTAACAAGACAGAATAATAGACCTGTGTCGAAAGTAATAAAGATAAACTTTCAATTCCATGAAGGATTAACCTGTTGAATTCTATCTTGCATGTAGAAAGTTGACGGGAACTTTCAATTCCATGAAGGATTAACCTCAATGATGGGATATACGGTTGGGGGAACTGTATATTAAACTTTCAATTCCATGAAGGATTAACCTTTGCGTTTGCGTATATGTTTTTCACTACTGAATTCAGCTTTCAATTCCATGAAGGATTAACATCGGCGCAGGCGCAGGGCTAGGAGCGGGACTTCTAGGGGCCTTTCAATTCCATGAAGGATTAACCTACTATGAGTGATATCGTTTCAAAGCAGTATGTGGTAGTTCTTTCAATTCCATGAAGGATTAACTACAAGACGCAAATATCTCAATTGAACAGATAATAGAACTTTCAATTCCATGAAGGATTAACAATCTTCTATTCTTTTCGTAACTTATGAGAATAAAATCTTTCAATTCCATGAAGGATTAACTGATTCGGGTTTACATCTCTCATTTGGTGGGCAGACGAGACTTTCAATTCCATGAAGGATTAACCAGACGTATGAGGCTAGGACCTATCGTCCTCAAAGAGGCTCTTTCAATTCCATGAAGGATTAACAAGACTATGAAACAAGGGTACGACGCTTCTGCGTCGTATCTTTCAATTCCATGAAGGATTAACCTGAAGGATTAAACTCGGCTAAAGCTTCGTTCAATTGTCTTTCAATTCCATGAAGGATTAACTCTAACCCGATGTTCCCCGCTAACCCCCACTGTCCTGCCACTTTCAATTCCATGAAGGATTAACTTATAGTCGAAAGCCCGTTAATCATGAATAGGAAGAAGTGGCTTTCAATTCCATGAAGGATTAACTCTTTCTCGATAACTTCTTAAACGTCTTCGCCAAATATACTTTCAATTCCATGAAGGATTAACTATCTTATTACGCATTCCGCAAAACGAAAGATTTTTAAATCTTTCAATTCCATGAAGGATTAACACGATTAAACTGGGGTGTTTAATCCGTAGGGGTGGTAGGTGCTTTCAATTCCATGAAGGATTAACTTGACTTTAACGAAACTTGCGAGGACGATATAAGGAAAAAGGCTTTCAATTCCATGAAGGATTAACAGGGTATCGGCACAGAGCGGGCTGACAGCTTCTAGCAATGTTACTTTCAATTCCATGAAGGATTAACCTACTCTGAGTAGTGAGGTTTATTGCATAACGCTCAACAGCTTTCAATTCCATGAAGGATTAACGCATTGCGGGTTTGTGTTGTATAAGTTCGAGAAGGTTGGTCCTTTCAATTCCATGAAGGATTAACATGTACAGTAAATTCCAGCAGTTAAAGTAGTCGTGTTGTACTTTCAATTCCATGAAGGATTAACTTTCGAAAGCTGCATAGAGTATCAGTTGTCCTAGCACGTCTGGCTTTCAATTCCATGAAGGATTAACATGCGTTTTCTTTAAATATGCTTACATCAGATGCGAGCATCTTTCAATTCCATGAAGGATTAACATGCTAATGCAAAATGCAATGCAGGCGGGGTTAAGGGGCTTTCAATTCCATGAAGGATTAACAGGGGGGGTACCCCCTAAGACCCCCAATGCTATTAGGGGCTTTCAATTCCATGAAGGATTAACAAATACCGGCGAATATGACGTTACCTACATTAAACCTCAATATCTTTCAATTCCATGAAGGATTAACCTAAAGTTTATTTGAAGATAGATGATAACAAGAAAATTTATTTCTTTCAATTCCATGAAGGATTAACTCAACATTCAGTCAAAAGAAGTCTACCCGCGTGTTAAGCTTTCAATTCCATGAAGGATTAACCCAAGCCTCAGCACCGCCTAATAACCAGTGCATATGGGCCTTTCAATTCCATGAAGGATTAACAAAACTCTATAACTGTGGACGGAAAAACTGTGCTGTACGTCTTTCAATTCCATGAAGGATTAACCGAGGCAATGCGTAAATCGTTTATGTTAATGCTGATTTGCTTTCAATTCCATGAAGGATTAACTTACTAAACTATTACCTTGATTTAAATAATGTAGTGCCATCTTTCAATTCCATGAAGGATTAACTCATCTTTGGAATATTTTTACTATTTTCCAACATAATTAACTCTTTCAATTCCATGAAGGATTAACTCTACTTACGTTAAAATTGGACAAACCATTAGTCTTTAACTTTCAATTCCATGAAGGATTAACGCTCTTCTTGCGCTCGCTTCCGTGGGGGGGCTCTTGACCTCTTTCAATTCCATGAAGGATTAACAGCATTGGGGGTCTGGGGGTGTCCCCCAGTGAGGGTCTTAGCTTTCAATTCCATGAAGGATTAACGTCGCAATCATAGGTGCAAAGGTCTTAACGCGTCAATTAGGCTTTCAATTCCATGAAGGATTAACCTAAGGCCCCGCTTAGACTCCGTATTTTCATTATATTGTACTTTCAATTCCATGAAGGATTAACACAATAGTTACTAGTGAGACAATGAAAACTAACAATATTGCTTTCAATTCCATGAAGGATTAACGAAAAAAGATGAGGAAGAACGGGATGCATGAAACGACTCTTTCAATTCCATGAAGGATTAACACAAGCTAGGATCCCTTCAACATATTCATTGAAGTATAAGCGCTTTCAATTCCATGAAGGATTAACTTGAGCAGGAGGAAGAAAGTCCGCATAGAGCTAGGAAGACTTTCAATTCCATGAAGGATTAACTGAATGTTTTTATACTATGTCTATCCTTAATTTTGCTCTTCTCTTATATAAGCTTTACTGTGCTTTACAGTTTTATCATGACTGAATTTTTGTCACTCCCTTGAAATTTCGGGAATTTGATAAAGAGATTTACGTCTTACGTACTCCACCTAAAGAACTTTATTGCTCACTGACAAATTGAAAGTAATTCCCGCTGAAAACCGGGAATTATAAGGGCGAAATAGTCTATATCACATAGACAAAAAATGTTAGTAATTCTATCTACTTGTTACGCTTAGAGGGCCATTGTATCAGGAGCAAACCACTTCCAACGCCTTTACACAATTAAGACAGAAGGGATCGAGAACGCTGTTATCGGCGTCGGTTTCTATTCTATGTCTCGGAGACGAGGGTTACACGTTCTTCCTCCTCAGCCCCTTCAGCCCCTCACGTCTTGACGTAATCGAGACATTCAAATGTCCTGCAGCTCGACGCCCTGGTGGATTTTCGTACGAGAAACCCAGCTAAGCGGTGGAGGGATAGAGGGACGGTTAAATATGCTGTGCTCATGGAGGCGCCCCCTTTTAGGGTAACTCCGTCATTCAGTCCAGTTACGGGAACGCAGCGGTTGAAGCGTAGCTCCTTTTCAGGGTGAGCAGAGAGTTTCTGGGTCCAGCGTAATCCCTTCGTAAGAGTGAACAGTGGCATATAGGAGATGAAGGGAGTTTCCGAATCCGGCATAATCCATGATATTTAATAACGTGGCACCCTTTTCAGGGTAAGCGAAAAAGTTTTTTAGGGCATTTCCGCTAATGCGGATCATGGTAGTCCTGTTCACCACCTTGGGCTTCGACGAGAAGTTCCAAGTAAGGGCTTTTATGAGGTGGTTCAGGGAACTGGAAAGCGTCGTAGTCATAGGCTCGTTTAGTGAAGAGAGGGCGAAAAAAGCCCTTAACTCCCTGCTCGACGTGGCCAATAAGGCAAACGTAAAGTACGACGTCTTGGAGGTCAACCCTTACGACACCGTAGACATGGTGGTCAAAATAGGGGGTAAGATAGAGGAGTATAAGGGTAAGGAACTGGTGTTCAACCTTTCCGGCGGGATGAGGGTGATCTCGTTAACCGTCCTCCTCGTCTTGTCCCTCAAAGACGTGGACGCTAAAGTCGAGGTGGAGACAGAGGACATGAGGCACTTGGCTACCCTCAACGTAAGGGACTTCAGGCCCCTCTCGGTCTCGGAAGAACACCTGAAGGTCCTCAGCGCCGTAAAGGCGGGCTACAACTCGGTGAACTCCATACACAAGTACTTAGACCTGCCCCTCTCCACGGTCTGGAGGAGGGTGAAGGACCTGAAGGAGATGGGGCTGGTGGACGAAAACATGAGGGTTACTTTCAGGGGGGAGCTGGTACTCTCCACTTCTTCTTTTTCACTTGAACGGAAAACTATACCAGACCGCAAAGAATATTAATATCCTCGAAGGATCTATATTATGTGGATAGCCTTGCAGTCTAGACAAGAAGTAGACGTAGAAGGAGTATTAAAGAGGGTAGCGAACATGTTGGCGAGCGTGTTCGTATACAGTGGGTCCCCCACTTACGTGGACAGGTTCGCGAACGCCCTCTCTAAGGAAGCGGTAGCCAGGGTACTCTACGAGTCCCAGAGGGTCTTACAGATCGGGATAACCAACGGCGAAGTCAAGACGGGCAACGCGGAGGTGACCGGTAGGGCAGTAAAGGCCACTGACAAGAAAGAAGGAGAAAACGTCTACCCGGCGATAATAATACGCAGGGAGGACAAGCAATACGCGATAATCGGGTTCCTGCCTACGGACAAGGACATAGAGGACTTCATCAGCCTCATCGAGAAGGACATATATTACGCAAGGAAGGCAGGTGCGTTAGCCATGTCCGTAGCGAATAAGGCCTTATTGGGTGGTGGGTGAAGTGATAAGCGGTTCCTTCAGGTTCCTGATAAACACCGAGAGCCTCAACGGTGTGGAGACCGTAGGTAACTTAGCGAGGCACAGGACTGCACCCGTAGTCCTGAAGACACCGACGGGTTACCTCATACGCTACGTCCCGGCGGTCTCCGGTGAGTCACTGGCCCACGCCTACCAAGTCGCGGTAGTGGACTTAGCCCAGAAGTACAAACTCCCGGTGGGCGTGTACTCGTCTAAGTACGATTTCATTAAGTTCTCGTCCGAAGAGGTCTTAAAGGACGAAGGTATAAAGGAGCCAAAGGACGCTGAGGACGCCAGGAGGTTCGAAGTGGAGGTGATGCTGAAGGACGTAGTAGCCGATATAGGCGGGTTCATGTACGCCGGGGGTACACCGGTGAGGAGGACTTCGAGGGTGAAGTTCGGTTACATGATACCTGCGTTGACGGGTGAGGACATACCGGCCCAGTTAGAGAGCCAGTTCCACGTGAGGAGTAGCACTAAGGGGCAGATGATCTATAACGTCGAGGTGTCGTCAGCACTGTACACCATGTCCTTCTCCCTAGACGAAGACCTGGTCGCAGTCCCGTCGACGGAAGGGAAAGAAGTAGAGGGCGAAAAGGCTCTACAGAAGCAGAGGAAGGACAGGGTTGAGGTAGCCCTCAAGGCGTTATACTACGTCCTGACCGGTAACTTCGGGGGCAGGAGGGCTAGGTTCTTACCTAACATGGAGTTGATGTCGGGTATAGTGACGGTAACCGACTTCCCGTTCATGCCGGAGCCGGGCCACACTAACGACTACATAACCTCGAGCATCAAGAGGCTGGAGAAGGCGAAGTCGATCATGAACGGTAAGGGCGAGGCTTACGTCATAGACAACGAGGGGTTAGGAGGCGGTGAGGGGGCTAAGAAGTTAGCCAGTGCGGAAGAACTGGTCGAGGAACTGTTGAAGGTAGCATTGAAACAGTGATAAGGGGCAAAAGCTGTGCTGTACTCCAAGGTTTTTTTAAAGCTCCACTGGGGGTTTTACGTCTCCTACCCCCAAGCGTCTAAGGCCAAGCCCTCGTTCTACCTACCCCCTCCTACTACACTGGTAGGGGCGCTGAGCTACGGTAAGTTCAGGGGGACGGACACTAAGCTCTTCAAGGGCAAGCCGGGCAGCCCGGCGGGGGAATTCAAAGTGAAGGCAGCCGCTACTTTTGCCAAGGAGTTCGCCGGGAGCTACAGCGAAGACATAGTCAGGAACGTGATAATGTACTTCCAGAGGAAGGAGAGGAGGATGGACCCGCGGTATAGGTATAACGTCGTCCCCACGGGCAAGGTCTACGCCCCCAACCAAGTAGTAAAAGTGGTTTACGTTACGGACATGGGAAAGGAGGAGTTAGAGAGGCTCAGCTGGTCTATAACGAGGCTGGGCTGTAAGGAGTGCTTGGTGAGCGTCGAGGACGTAGAGGTAGGCGAAGCTAAAGCTGTTAAGGGGAGGGTAAAGACGCCTTATTACTTCCCCGCCAGCGTAAAAGTGGTGTCAGGTAGGGTAGAGAACGTGGACTTCTGGGAAGGCAGGTACGGGTGGGGGAGTAGCGGTAACACCGTGATGTACTCGGTACCGGTAGTCGGTTACCCTTTAAGGACTAGGGAGGTGGAAGTAGAGGCGGAGGAGGCGTATGAAGTGGGAGGGGAATACGTTGTGTTCGGCTGAGCGGGTGACGAAAGCGTGCTACGGGCTGTCACCGCTGCGGGTCCCCTCGTCCGCCCTTCGTGGTGCCGTGGCAGTGAGGGGGTAGTTTAGCCGTGTCCGTAGTCCGCCCCGGGACACTCTCAAAGGCCTACGAAGACTTTATAACCGTCAACGGGCTCCAAGACAGGAAGGCGATAAGGGAGACCGTAGAGGAGCTGGAGAGGGGCAAGAACGTAATACTCAAGGCACCTACGGGTTACGGTAAGACCACCCTCACAAAGGTGTTAGCTAACGCGGTCGACGACGAGTACTTCGACAGGGTGATCCACGTCCTCCCCTTAAGGTCTATAGTACAAGACTTATACACTAAGTTGAAGGCGGACAGCGAAAAGGGCGTGATAAAGACGAAGAGCATAGCGGCCCAAGACATGGACTTCGCCGACTCACCGTTTTTCATAAGCAAGGTCACTGTGACTACCCTAGACACCTTCATACTCAACTTGTTTAAGCTCCCCGCGGTGGAACTTAGGCAGGTCTTCCAGGACTACGGTTCCCATTACGAGTTACCGCGGGGTATGATATATTCCTCTATAGTAGTTCTGGACGAGTTCCACCTCTTGGGCGAAGAGGGCAGGCCCCTGACTGCGGGGCTCGCCGCTGTTAAGTCCCTCACAGACGCGGGTGTACCGGTAATAGTGATGTCCGCTACTATTGACAAGGCGTTGGAGTCCCTGATAAAGAAGTACGGCAGGGACTTCACGGTGGTGGAAGACAAAGGCTTCCGCATAGACAGGGAAGTGGTGGTGAAGAGGATCGGGGACAAGGACGTCGTGTCGACTGTCGTAAACCAATACGGGCAGGGCAAGAGGGTGTTGGTGGTGTTCAACACTAGGGTCGAAGCCGTAAACTTCTACAAGGAGCTGAAGGACAGGGGGTTAAACCCGGTCTTAGTCCACAGTAAGTTCAACAGGAGGGACAGGGCGGAGTTAGTCTCTAAGGTCTTTAAGGAGAGGTTGGTGGTCTCTACGCAGGTGATAGAGGCGGGGGTAGACACCAGCTTCGACGTCTTAGTGACCGAGGCGTGCCCCGCCCCGAACCTCATACAGAGGGCGGGGAGGGTAGCGAGGTACGGCGGGTACGGGGAGGTCTATGTCTTCCCCTTCAGGGGTAAGGTATACGACGAAAAAGAGGTCAGGGCAGTGTGGGAGTCGTTAGGGGAAAGGCTACCCGAACTGGGGGACAGGGAGTACACTGTGGAGTCCAAGCTTCTCAACAACCTCGCTACCATAGACCACTCGGTCTTTACGGACTATAACACCGCGAAGAGGCTCTACCAGAGCGTCTGTAACATCGTGAGGGAGACGTCGATCATCATGGGCTTCCCCCGGGGGGAATACGACGCTGATTCAGCAGTACCGCTTACCGAAGAAGAGGCGTTATACGCTATGAAAAAGAACGGCGTAGTAAAGGGAGGGAAGGAGGTAGGTGGCTACACCCCACCGCGTGACGTGTGCCTGCAGTTGGCGTTCCTGAGGGACGGCGTGGACGGGGTGGTAATAAGCGGTTACGATAAAGAGGTCGGCGGGGTGGTCTAGGTGGGTAAACCGTGTGCGTTCACTAACCAAGGGCTGGCGGAACACTCAAAGGGCTCCTTAGAGTGGGCTAAAAAGGTGTTGAGTGACTCCTACTTCAGGGTAACGAAGAGGAGGCTCGAGAAGTTCGGGGTGGAGGTGACGAAAGAGGACATGGAGGTGGCCGTACTTTTACACGACATGGGGAAGGCCGCGGAGTACTACCAAGGGCAGTTCGACGATGGCTGTAACCCGTTACGCGGTCGCCCGACGTTCATATACCACGAAATCGGTTCGGCACTGTTTTTTTACAAAAACGTAAAGGACGAGGGGCTGAGGACGTTGGTCACACTGACCGAGCTTAACCACTTGAACGCTGTGAGGGGGGTCTCCCAGCTCAACCCGGCTAAACTCCCCGTAAAGTTCGACGAGGGCATGTTGAAGCTGAGGAAATACGGGCAGGTACTACTGGAGGAGCTAAGCGGTGAGTACCCCGTGGGCGGGTTCAGGGTAGACGATTACACTTTCTACGACTATAACGAAATGCTGGAAGACTTGTCCAGAGTGAACGAGCCCTACCTCAAGTTATATTCCCTTTTTTTAGCCCCCGTCATAGTGGGGGACAACTTGGACAGTAGTCACGCGAGGAGTAAGGAAGAGAGGAGGAGGTTTATCCGTATGTTGGAAAAAGAACTAGGAGGTGTGAGCCCTTGATAATCCCCTTATATGACATATTCGGGGACTACTTAGTAAGACAAGTAGCTGTAAACAGTGTGAACTATAAGGTGGTCTCACTTAAAGGTGAGCCTTATTTAGACATCGACGACAAGGACTTACGGGTCACTTTCGATACCGCCAGCGAGATCGCCTCGGAATTCGAGAGTAAGAACAGGAGGGTCATCCCCCTCACCGCTAACGACAAAAAAGTGTTGGAGAAGGTGTTGAGGTGTTTTAATTTCACTCCGTCCGACCCCGTTTCCAAGGTGCTGAAGAACTTCGACATAGAGAAGAGCAAGGAGTGTACTGTTGATAACCTGCCGTCGTTTATAAAGCCCGAGTTCTACGAATACGTCAGGGTACCGGGGAAGCCCGGCGGGAGGAAGATGCAGGTAAAGGCGGACGCGAGGTACGTTGTGGTCGCTATAGCCGGTTGGCTACTGTCGAGGATAGGTACGGCCAGGGTCGGGCAGGACGTAATAGGGGTCAACGTCTTCACGGAGACCAAGTCCATGCTCTACACCACCTACGGTAACTTTGCGGGGGTGAAACCGGAGACGGCGTTCATCATCCTCTTAGCTAAGAGGGTGCTTGAGTCGAACTCCAATATTACGTCGGCGAGGGTGTACTTAGTATCGGACGGCGGGGGGCAGAACCCCACCGTGGTCTTGGGGGGGTTTAACGTGGACTTTACCAGGCTGTTGGAGAAGAGGGAGCTGATAACTGACGAACTGGTGAGGTTAGCAAACGACGCACTGAACCCCGACAGTAAGACCAACGATTTCTCTACGGTAGTGGTAAACAAGGCCTATGAGGTGTTGAACGGGTCCAAGGAAGTAGAGGAGTTAGTGTACTTCGCCAACAGGTACGTGTCCATGGAGGTGGCGTCTGGGAAGTTCGGTGAGTTCTGTCACGATTACCCCGCCTACTGTACTGCTTATTACTACGCACAGAGGCTACTGGGAGAGGTCCAAAAGGCGTGAGGTGCCCCCGCGTTGGTTGTGGAGTTTGCTCGTGATAAGGTAGTGAGGGTGGACTTTTTTGCCGTCCCGGAGAACGACGTAGTCTTACCCCCGCTGAGCTCAAAGGTGGTAAAGAACTTAATACTCACGGGGGAGGTGCTCCCGTCGCTCTCCGCCTTAGTGCAGAGCGGGGCAAAGAACAAGCCGCTGTTCATTTCTAACATGGGGGTGAAAGGGAAGAGGCTGTTAAGTACGGGGGGAAAGCCGAAGGCTGTAAAGGCCGGGGAGTCTTTGGACTTCTATGTGTCTTTCCCATACTATGACGGGTTTTTCACTGAAGTGCACGCGGGTTTTTTTGACACCCCTTACGGGAAGTTTTATGTCTACCCTGTGGCGACGCACATCGTGGACTTAACGGAGCTGGGGGGAGTAGACGTGAGGGGTAAGAACTTCCTCGTGGGCTTCAAGACGCCTACGCTACTCTCGTCTAAAGTACTTTTACCCCCTGCACTGAGAGAGAAGTATAAGGGGGTAAACGCGGGCTATACGCTCATCCCGTCGGTGGGGCTGGTCTTAAGCTACGCGTATAGGACTTTCAGGGCCCTGACAGGCGACACCAGTAACGTGGAGTATGACGTCAAGGCGTATAAGCTCGGAGTCTTGGGCAACGCGCTTTCTAAGGTCGTGGGGTACGACCTGAGGCCGGAGACTGTCGTGATAGGTAGGGACGATAAGGGCAGGGTGAGGGCTACTAGGGGTTTTGTGGGGTGGGTGGAGTTTGACATCAGTGACAAGAGGCTGAAGAGGGCCGTGAGTAAGTACCTATTGGTGGCGTCCCTCTTAGGGGTAGGGAAGAGCAGGGGGATAGGGCTGGGTGAGGTAGTCCTGACGCTGAGGGACCCTAAAAGGGTAGGTGGTACGGGCGCCTGATGGGAGGTTGAAAGGCCGGTGGGATGGAGTAGAAGGGGAGGGAAAGAGGAGGACTAAAGGGGTAATTTACCGCCAGTTACAGCTTTTGGTGGGACTACACAGCACTGCCCACTGTTTCGCCCCGTATTAGGTGCTTTTTGCTCATTTTGCTGTATTGACAGGCTCATTAAGGGCAGGGCTCTAGCTCCTTTGTAACGAGTAAGTTCAGCCCTAAGTTAACACGTTTTTTCTTTATTTAGTCGCCCTCATCGGTTACGCGTCGTGACTACGCTATATATGGCTTGTGGTGTCGAGCTCTGTGAGAAAGCTCACCTGGTGACTGCAGTATTAACTTCTTCATAAATAGATATGTACACGAAGGCGTGTAATAGTATTAATCCATGATACCGTACACTATTCAGAAAAACCGTGCCCGTAAAGCACCCTTAACATTTACGTTGGTGCTCGTCCTCGACCTTGATGTCGGGCATCCAGGGAACCTCGATTTACGGGTCGTGAGTGACACGCATTTAATAGTAAGTATATACCAGTCGTAAGGGTTTTAGGTGAAACGCTCACCGTATAAAGTGTAAGGTGACGGGCCATTAACTCAGTTTACACGCGGTATCCTTGTGTGTACTGCGTTGTTATTTGTACATTGAATATACTAATTCAAACGGGGAAACATTATAATTCGCAAAGGACATGAGGTTAGGCCCGTTATAACAGACTGTGGGACACGTGTAGAAAAAACTACCTTAAAAAACTTTATCTATTTGGACATACACGTTGTTAAACACGCTGAGGTATACTATCCCCCAGTTCCAGAAAGAGTTCCCAGTACCCGCGTTGACCTCCGTCCAATAACTACCTACTTTAGGGACTGTAAAATTAGAGTAGAGGGGCAGAGTTAACGTTACGGTACTCGACGTATTGAGGTCCGTGACCTCCGCGTATACAGTGTTATTATAACCGTCATAAGTGACCTTCATCTCTATTAGGTCACCTGGGCTAAGCCCTTTTATAAACCCTTTCCCCCCGCCTCCTACCAACAGAGTAATGTCGCTCTCGTTCACAGTGCCGTCAGGTGAGGGGTGGACTACCCAGACGTTAAATTCACCTGTAGTCCACGGGTCTCTAGCAACGTTCCAGTAAGGCTCCCATTGTACGACTATGTAAGGGGTAGTAGAGTAAGGGTAATATATTTCACCTGAAAGTTTCACCTTCCATAGTCCCATACCTACGTTTAATAACTCATCAGTGTAGTTCGCCGTGTTGTTGACCAAGGGTTTGGGCGGTGTCACAAATAGCATGACTGAGTACCCGTCAGCAGGGTAAGGTGGCACATATATTGAACTACCGTGGGAAAAAGTCCCCACGAGCATCACAGTATAGTTACCGCCAGTATAACGGAGCCCCGTAGTGTTTATCATCAGTGCTGCAGAAACGTGGTATTTAGCGGGGACTATCTTTAGTACTCCTAGGTCTAGAGATAAGTTACCCCAGTACTGGGTACTACCCGGTGGGTATACCTTAATTAAGTCACCGTGCTGTAAAAAGTACAAGTAACTGTAGTTTATGAACAGTTGTGGGTCCCCCACATTGCCGAACATTAACATACCACTAGCGTTAGTCCCGTTCAAGAGCGTCACTTGGTAACCGTTACCCAAAGTAGTGGTAAGTGCGTTATATATGTCAATGTTATTGGGAGTGGTACCATACGATATTTTAGTCTGTGTGTACGTTACGGTCTGCGTCTGGGTCACCGTCGACGTGACGGTGGAAGTGAGGACAGATGTCGACGTAGTCGTCGAGGTGATCGTAGTCGTTGAGACGGACGTAGTCGTGACCGTCGACGTGACAGTAGAGCTGACTGTGCTCAGCTTAGTTAACGTCACGGTCTTAGGGGCCTTATGAAATATTACGGGGTATAGAAAGAACCCTGCTATAGCTAGGACTAATAATACTACTACTATTATCCCGATTACGAGGGAGTTACTGGCTCCGGTCCTGATATGTCTATACATTATACCATCCTTAATGTTACTTAACTATAATGCAAAATATAAACTTTGTGGGTTCTTTAAGTCTGGAGCTATTCGCTCTAAACACTCCTATCGTGTCCTTTAAATATAATGAAAGGGCTTCAAATTCTAAAAAACTTAACGTGAAAGGATACGAGTACTACCGTAATTGCAGGGTAGTGTGTAATTGCCACGGTCCTTCATGGGAATTACTCATCACGTAAAACCCTTGTGTCGACACGTCTTTATTGACGAGCCGTTACACCAACTAAGACTAGGAGTTTAAGCCACTATAATACTTAAATGGAGTATTCACGTGGGTGTTCACGGTGGTGTCTAACTGTCACGCTTCTCCGGCTTAAATACTACGCGGAATTGACCTGACGTCCGCCATAGTGCGGTAGACGGCTAACTCGTCCGTGCAGTTGGCCCGTCCCTTTCACACCTCTGTGACTTTAAAGCTAAACTAAGACTGAGCAACAAGCGAGTAAGCAAAGTCCTCTCTAAAGACCGGGGAGAGGTCTTGTTACGGGAGGTCTTTAGGGCTACGTGTGGTGACCAGCTAGAGGGGCAGTACAAAAAAGCGTATACGTCAGGAGTCCTTACCCCTCAACACCTCTTCTAACTTGCTCAACACATACGGGTAGTTATATTCAGCCTTCATCACTTCGACCTCGACCTTCCTCTCCTCGGGGAACTTACTCTTGAGCACTTTAGCGAAAAGCTCACCGTTAACCCTTATCTCCACGTCTCTGTAAAACGACTCGCAGAAGAGCAACTGCCCGATGTCCCCCTCACCTTTCTTCGTTTCGCTCAGTAGTACCGCCTTAACCCCCTGACTGTCTGCAGACCTCTTGACACCTTGGTCCCTCGTTATCACAGCGAGGGGGTCCGGGATCTCCTTCTTTAAAGCCTTAGCCTCTTCGATGAACTTCACGTCCGACCCACCTACTTGTCCCACCGGGGGCTGCCTGTGTATATGCCTATACGCGCTCATCCCGAGGAAGAACTTCGGGTCTTCCCCTTTCTGGGTGGTCTTAGTGTAGTTCAAGAGTTCGCCGTAAGTAGACCTCGATGCGAGGAGCCTGAAACCCAACTCCTTGTTCCAGCAGAGGCGGCCCAGCCTTTCACCGAGCGTTATGTAAACGTTTGTGTCTGCCAATAAGAAGTAGCCCTGCGACACCAGTTTCCTCACCTCTTCCTCCTCCTTAAACTTCAGGAACCCGGCCCTGAACTTACACATCCTGTCCTTATCCTCGTCACCTATTTCGTCGTAATCTACGTCCCCTAACTGGGAGTACAAGTTGTAAAGGGCCCTAAGTGACTCTACCCCTATCTCCGCTTTTTTAGGTAACCCGTTAACTGTCTTAGGGGGCTCAAAGGGTACTACTTCCCCCGTCCTGACGTTATACACTGTTATCTCCTTAAGGGGGACGTAGCCGAAAACCCTGTACCCCTCCCCTTCTTCCCTTAAGTAGGCATAACGTACCTCCTTAGCGTTAGAGTAATTTAACACCGAGACCGCCATGTATTTCCTCCCGGGAGTTATGTCAGCTACGTCTATGTCTATCTCCTTCAACTTCTCCCTCCACTCCTTTACCCCCACCCCTAGTGCCTTCACCTCGGTCTGGGGGTCAAGGCCGAAAGCCTTAAACACTTCCCCCAGCTCAACAATCCTGGGCTCTTCTGAGAGTACTAGTACCTTGTCGGGCCTGACCCCGGTAAATATTTCAGTCATTATTGCGTCGACTGTAGTGACCAGCTTGTTTGAACCCAGTGTTGCGAGTATCATGATTAAAAGTTATCACGGTAAGTTATAAGTCATTATACCGGCCGTTTGGGGCTAAATTTGGGGAGGGAGTGACGATAGCGGCAGTTAATGTTTATCAGAGACGTGGTAAAATATTACCTTATCATCTATGTTAATGTTTAAATTTAGTTTTTATCTTATGTGGTTAATGTTCCGTGATATTTAGTGTAAGTGTAAAATATCACCACGTATTTAGTAAAAATATACCAGGCGTATGACCTCGCGTGTAATCTTCACGGACAGACCCAGGTCGCGGGCCCCCTCTGCCCCTATGGGTTCCACAAAAGCCGTGCTCTAAGTGTTAATGCTGCTCTGTCTTCAATTTTCTATGTTTTCTTGCATGGTTTGATAATAGCGGTTTTCACTAGCTTACTACTGAGTGAAAAACGGGTAATTGGGCGTTTATCGTAAATTTAAACGTCCGCTACCGGATTATAGTTTATGGGCAAACAACGCGGCACGTGTGAATGACCTAAACTATTAATCCCTCAACTTATTCTATTTTATACATTAAATATTTTATTTTAACGTTACCGTGATTAACGGTGAAAAACTCCGTTATAATTATGTGAATAGAGATCGTAAAAAGACTGGATCGCCCTGTTCCTCTGCCGAAAAGACATTTTTAAGAGAGTAACAAAAACACTTTTATTCGCTTATAGTGTCGATAAAATTTTCATTTTATGGCCCTTAAAACCTCTATTCAGTACAGTCTTTTGATAAAGAGAAGGGGTGTTATGGTACGGGGCTGTCCTCGAACAGCCGTGAAATTCGAAAATTATTTGTAATATTATAACAAAATTAACGCAGTGTGTTTAATCGTCTTCAAATGACCTCATTTAAGGGTGTATCCCCTCTCAAGGAAACACAAGGGTAAATAACTTGTACTTTTTAGACTCACCTACGAGGACATCACAACCTTTATATACATATAATGTTTTAAAAAACAATATTTTCCCTTTACAATTCTATGTCTTTTCCATAGTACAAGATAGTAAAAATAATTTTTATAGATACTGTGATATTTTTACAACTATTAATCGAATTTGATGACGTTTGAGAACACTCCCTAACGCCAGTGTCTTCTTGCCACCGTTCTTTATGTCCGTAGAACACCCGGAGGTCTACGTGGCCGAAACTAATCACGAGTATTACGTTGTTAAGGTATAACTCCGGGAATATCAATAAGACCGAGGTCATAGTGTACGAAACGGCGAATAGTCAGCCGAAGGTGGCAAGCAGTATTACCGCGACTCATAGTTTCCCGGTAGTTATCCCTATATCACAATGGTAATCGTGGTCGCCATAACGTTACTTCTGAAGAGGAAACGTTCCCTACATTAGCTAGCGGTAAACGTCACACCAAGGTGTCCTAGTCCAAACCTATTTCAACCGCCTTTTCCCGTCTTTGTCACGTTTTTATGTGGTGTTAACACCGTCTACCGATTACGTGCTCTGCCCGTATGGGAGGAAAGGGGGAGTTACGCCCCGGCTTCCTTTAGGCTGTTTGGAATATGTTTTTAAAGCGTATTTTCACTAATTATATTGATAAAAATGAGTGTAAAACTCAGTCTAATGCTGTTAACAGTCTTTATCCTAGCTTTTTTGAGTTCTGTCTCTATCGGGCAAACAGTCCAACAAGTGGCTACGGCCTCTTTTAAAACGCCTTCATTAAACGTAGACAGCGTAACACCTTACTACCACGGTATAGTAATAGCCATGAGCTATACGAATTTCACGGTAAGTAATATACACAAATACTACGCCATCACGACAGTGAATGTCTGCTTTTTAAACTCTACCACCCGGTTATTACTTTACAAGTCGACACTAAAACGTGTACCCTTCATCTTCACCTTTATTCAGGGCGGAGAGTTATACGTAGTGGTATCGGAAATACGTTTCAACTTTAACACTGGCATAAAAGTAGTAAACACGTCATATAACGGCCCCGCTTACCAACCGGTCGTACTGCGTAACGCCGTATGTAAGTCGTCTGTATACGTGTTCAAGGGGCTTAAGCTCGTTAACACTTACGTTATCAACGGGTCTTTACGTAAGGTGTATAACCCCCCACTCTTTAACCTCACGTTCCCGCAGATCGTGACCTTACTGGGCGGGGCTGACATAATTTTACTGAACAACACCAACATAACCGTTAATAGCCCATTAGTAGAGCTACAGTTACCTAAAGGTATTCTGGTAGCCTACGCAAACGGTACGGGGCCCTCCGGTCTTAACAAATTCGTTAATTTTACGCTGTTCAGCTATAGCGGTAAGGTAATATGGAGTAGAGGCTACCTAATCTCGACGGAGCGGGCACCTATATACTTCGGCACCCCTCTGGCCCAACCCGGAGCCCCTGCACTACAACCCGTCATGTTAGAGGGTATCCATGGTACCGTTGTGGGGGACAAGCTGTTCGTCGTTAACGGCAGTACCGTGTTAGGGATAAACTTGAATAACGGTGAGATAGCGTCGAGGATAAGTTTAAACCAGAGTTTAAAGGACCTCGTAAATATCGGCGGGAAGCTGTACTTAGTATTTAAGAGCAAGGAGGACGTAATAGTCGAAGAGTATAACGGCAGTGGGCTATCAGTAGTGGCTAAAGTACCAGTGGTTTTAAGAATTTATCACGTGAAGGTTAGAATGCCTAGAATAATTAAGTGCCCTAACGGGGGAATTAAACTTAAATTCGTAAATACTACTATGAACGTAACTAGGGACTTTACTCATATACTCTACAATAACGGTCAGTTCATATTGATAACATACCCGACACTAAAAGGGGACAACGTCACTGACGTCTATTACGGAGGTGTAACACATTATTTGATGGGCTTTAACATAACCCCTATTCAAATAGTGGTAAAGAATAACGACTTAATGCTAATAGAAAAGGGTAAGGTACTATGCTTGTTCATGTTTAACACAAACGGTACTCTTAGATGGGTAACAAATTTAGGTAATACCACAAGGTTCCCGTATTCAATACGCATCGTAGAAGTAAACCCCTATAAGTACTATGTAGTAAAACCTTTCACTGTAATAAACAGTAAGGGTGTAGCAGAAAGTAAAGTTGTAGTTTACGAAGTGACAATCCAGCGCCCTACTACTACGACGACAGTGTCTAGTGTTAAGCACACAAAGACCTCCTCCTCGACGCCTGTATCTTATAATACATTAGTTATAATAGCTGCAGCTGTAATAGTTGCTTTGTTAGTAGCCTTACTTGTAGAGAGAAGAAGGTAATATAATTTTTATGACGGTCCTTTTGAGTGTGGAGGTAATGTGCAGTCATTAAGGTATAAATTTATTAATTAATAAAAATCTTTACCTAGAGAAGACATTAAGAAAACGTTTTATGCATCCTAATGTTAATTTTTAGAGAAATATAAATACCCTAAACTATTTATTAATAAGTTATAAAAAAGGTTTTGCCTTGATTAAGTTAGCTTTTTGCAATTGGTTCTTGAGGACTAGTTACATAATTTATTATCTGATATGGCTGTGTAGGATAAAATATTATTCCGTAGATTGTGCCTAGCATCCACCACCGGACATTATAAGTAATATTGGATTGCACTGCGCCCCAAGCTACACAGTAAGGTGGTGGAGATTCTCCTATTTCTGCACCATAATCGGCTTCAGCACTAGCAGAATCAGCAGATATTAAGTTTTGTCCGTTTGTTGGTGCATTATATGGCTCACCATTTACATATAATTTGAATAACGTGACGAAGAATGGGCAGCAATCAGTAAATGAATATTGTGACGGTGCGTGTACTTCTAATGATACACTCGGATACATCACGTATTCAGAGCTAATTATTATAGGTTTCGATACACTAGACACAGATGCAATGTATAATTCTACGTTACTTGCAAGAGAAAACTCTTCGCCGGCATAGATTGGAGTCCCTGGAAAAATTAAACAAGTAGTTTCGTTATAGAAGTGACCGATCCAACCTTGAATAAACCCCTGATATAATGAAAGAATATCAAAAGGTTTCGTTATACTGGAGCTAGTAATCATCACTGGCCGAAATACTATTTGAAGAAGGCCACCACTATAAAATACTATATAATTAGTATCTAATAATGCCGAGCCGTTACTAAGATATACTACACCAAGTTGTAGGAGAATGTAATTAACTGAATAATACGGAATACCATCAATTAATATACACCCGCTGACTTGTAAGGGTATGTTTAGAATTTCCGCAATAGAATAAAAGCTAGAAGACGGATGAATACCGAAATAAGAGAAGTTCATAAAGTATGCTTCGTATTCTGAATGGTTAGCTAAGTTTGAATTGTATGCTGATATGGCCCAATCGTAATTCTGTGAGCTCGATTGTGCTGCTGTATTAGTAGCTAGTACTGCTGCTGGCATTAGTAGTATGGTAAGGACTAATAGGGCAACTAACTTCCTTGTCATTATGTAAAAGAGAAAATAAGGGTTTTTAAAAAGTCTAACCACTGCTGTATGAGCCCTTAAACAGTTTTTAACTTATACAGATGTTATGTTTTTTACAGACATGATCTAGTGTGGCCTCGGTTGAAGTAAACTCCTTATGACAAATGGGGCAGACTTTCGTATGTTCCGCATATCGCAAATGGTTTTTTAATGCAGTTAATGACGAAAAAGGAACTAAGCAAAGCGGACAAACATAAGGGCTTATCGACTTTGCGGTTAGGAACTTGTAAACATAATTATATTCTTCTAGTAGTTGTGGGTTTTTAACTAGTATCTTAACGATAGCTCTAATGAGTCTTTTTTGCTCGATAGACAGTTTTTTATACGCTTCATACTCTTCTAATGAAATGTGAAAAGATATAGTCTTATTTTTTGAACTCTTTTTGGTCTGTAAATTTTTGTCTATAGACTTATCCATTTTTAAACACCTTAAATATCTTGTGCAAAAGCTTATATTTTGTCTTTTCTATAATCTATTTTTAATTAAAAAATTTTTGTCATGATATGTCAAATAGACTTTAAAAGTTTAGATTTTTAATACGTGATTATTACCTCTATCAGCTATAATTAGTTAGTCGGCTTTTAATTATTAGAAAGCATCCCCTAACCAAGATTTGATTAAGATATCTCTTTGAAGATTTAAGACCTGCTATATCTCTTTGGAAAAACCTTTTAAAATATATTTTTTATAATAGACATTATGATGAAAAGGCTACTACTACTTTCAATAAGTGTCCTACTCCTTTTATCAGTAATTGCATCTTCACAAGTCAGCCAAGTGACCACAATTACAGCTAGGGACAGATCTGTGAACGTGTACAGTGTGACGCCCTATGATAACGGTATAATATTGACATACAGCTGTACAAACATCACCTTCTACACAATTAATCACTTAGTGCATGCGAGTTATAATTCCACCTTGTTTGTCTATTTCATAAACTCTACTAATAAACTGTTACTGTATAAAGCAACGTTCCACTATATCCAGTCTGCATCCGCATTCGTAAGTGGCGGAAAACTTTACTTAGTAATAGGGCCTACAGTGTATGTCTTCGAGGGTTTAAGGCTAGTAAACACGTTTACCGTAAAGCATTCGTTCGGGCTCTGGAACGGCACACTATTCAACCTAACAGTACCAGTAATAACGTATATAGACTGTCCGCACATCGTCAACATCACTATAGTTCTAAACAAGAGTAGCATTACCCTGATTAAACTCTGGCCTATAGCAATGCTACAATTACCTAAAGGGATTTTAGTAGTTTCTGAAAACCTAAGCAGTAGTGCGAGGACGGCTATTGAGTGCTACTATAAGCCACCTTATCATTCATTAAGTCTAAGTCACGTGATCAACATTACACTGTACAGTTATGACGGTAAGGTAATATGGACTAAGGATTATGTCGATTATATAAGAGCAGATAATGTAGTAACGGCAGGGGTTAGCAGTGAATTTAACGGTTTATACCACAGTTTATTCCACTGGGGTTACGCTACAGTAGTCGGTGGCACGTTGTATATTTATAACGTTACCTGCACTACGGGAAAGATTGATGTTAATATTAACCTAGGTATTATAGGTATTAATTTAAGTAACGGTGAGGTAGTCAGTAAGATACAGTTAGATAACGTCCCAGCGTACTCAGATGCATTATTAAACATAGGCGGTAATTTGTACGCGGTAATACTTAATACTACGACAAATAAAGTCGAGTTAAACAAGAGTGCTAATTTGGGCAAAATAATAGACGATATATTACTTCATAGTCATGCCTATCTCGCTGTGGAGAAGTATAATGGTAGTGGGCTGACGCTAGTAACTAAAATACCGGTTGTAGAAAAAGTTGTTGGAAGGACCAGTGGAACCAGTGGACTACCCGGTAATGCTAGTCTTCCTATTATTGCGCCTATATCCGGTTTCTTCTATGACCCCGGGAATTACCTTGTAGTCGTTAACCCTACTATTAGGGGTTCTAATGTTACGGACGTGTATAAGGGCGGTGTTGTAAACTACTTGTTGAGTGGAAATGTAACACTTTACCCGAGCACTGGCGTAATTATACTAAATGATAGTAATGGCTTCCTATTAGCCTTCTTAAACAGTAACGGTATTGTGAGGGGAATTGAAAGTGTGGGTAAGGTTTTAACGATTTCTGAATGCCTTCCATTTATAGTAGGTCAGACTGAGAGGCTTGATATTTATATAGCAAATGTTACTCCAAACGTGTATTATGTGGTCAAGGTCGTCCCTACCGTGAGTAGTAAGGGTATTGTGGAGGCTGAGGTAATAGTAGATGAAGTTACAGTCCAGAACAACGCTAATATTTCAGTAACGTACATTAATACACCGTCAGCACATATCGTCTCGTCGACACAGGTTACTACACCATCAGTAACAAATACTACTACCTCGACACCGTTTACGTGGAGTGGTGTAATAATAGGGGCAGTAGCCTTAGTTATAATACTCGCTTTAGTATTCATTTTAAAAGTGAAAAAATAATTTTTTAACTTTTTTAAACAAGTCTAGACTCTCTGGAAAAACCTTTTAAAATATATTTTTTATAATAGACATTATGATGAAAAGGCTACTACTACTTTCAATAAGTGTCCTACTCCTTTTATCAGTAATTGCATCTTCACAAGTCAGCCAAGTAACTACAATCACAGCTAGGAGCAAATCCGTAAACGTGTACAGCGTCGTACCCTATGATAACGGTATACTAGCAACGTTTAGCTGTATAAATGCCAGTATATCTAAGATTACTCACGGGTCGCTTACGTCTCCATTGTAAATTGAAATATGCTCTATTAAATTAGTATAATTCTATAGTACAAATAGTCCAAATATGTGTTAAACATTCTGTCTAATTAAAGTTATATCACCCTTGTCATGTGTCCTACAAGCTTTTTAGTATTAATTTTACTTGACGTATAATTAACAGTTAAAATACACTTCAATAAGACAAACTGAAATCGCAATGGATATGTGAACGACCACCGTTAAAATACCACCTCAGAGCATTTCATGGGTTCATTGCAATTTCTATTTGTTTAAGCAAAGTGAGATTATAACTAATAACAAGGTTACACTACAACAACGTTAATACATAGTACGTATAAAAACTTGTTATAATAAGGTTATAATTCAGGCTATCCAAGATGATCTTACGTTAAATTGTTGTCCACTCTCGAAAAACCGTTATAGAGGAGTATTTATCCAAGAATCTATGTGAATATTTATATCTTATTTTACGTTTATTTTTAATTAATACGCGGAATAAAATATATAATAAGTAATATTAAACGCTTATTTAATAAAAATATATCAGATATAGGGTTACCGATAAAAATCTACTGATCATAACGCCCGCCCGCCTCTTAGATTATAAAAATGCTCAGCAATTGAACTGAACTCCTTAGAAATTATAGAGTATAGTAGGTCTATTTGATAATAAGGAGAATAAATCAAATAAATTAAGGATTTAAAAATGTTTAACGTAGAGTGAAATGATGGAAACCTATTTAATAGATCGGCAAAATTAGCCTCATTTTTAACCTTAATAAAAAGAGATTTTGACAACAGTACTCTGTCTTAACGGTAATAGCTTTATGACTAAATGGCTATTTCACGACACATAATAAAACTTTTTTTAAATAGTTTAATTCACGCTCAATATTCAGTCTGGTATTTGTCTTAGCAAAAGAAAATAATGTGTATATGACAATTTTATTCTACAATGTTAATTTTTATATAGTATTAGTATTGAATAAAGATGTACATACTGAACGATAGGGGAGAATTAGTAGATCCTGAAATAGGTGAAGTGGTTAGTGAAGAACTGATGTTTTGTTTCGAAAGGTACGACTATCTAGTTCCCATAAATACAAGGAAATTTAGTAATACAGACGAGGAAAGATATATGAGATATATCAAGTACATGGATTATAGGAGAAGTGAGTTAGACGACATAATAAACATTCTCTATTCCAGAATTGAAGACGAGAACATACGTAAGAATTTCATAGCTTGGGCAGAGGAGATGAAGAAGTACGGTAGACCGGGTATTTTAGCCGCTTTTACAATAGCCCATTACAGGCAAGGTTTATCAATAAAGACAAAGGCCCTAAGGAAGGAGTTTAATGTAAGTGAGTTAGAGTTCAGAAAGGCTAAGAAATTATTGCACATGCGGCTGGGGAAGAAGGACATAGACGCTATTGTACTCGAAAAGCTGAAACAGTACGATAATTTTGAGGAGCTTAAGAGGAAATATTTTGAGTTAAAGGAGGAAGAGGTTTTCTCCGGCAAGAACATCGAGACCAGGATTAATATACTACTGGGCTCTATAAAGAGGAACCCGGTGAGGAAGAAGAACGACGGTATTACCGTTACCGCGGTCGATGATAAGAACCACGTTATATGTCCTAAGTGCGGGCAAGTAGGGGTATTGAAGCTTATGGAGTTCCAACGTAAATACTATTATTACGTAGTAGTACACTATGTCGGTATGTACAGGTACCAGAAGCACTATCTGGGTAAAAACGTTAAGGTACAGAAGGTCCTGAAGGTCTAAAAATTGAATACATAAATACATTATTTATAATTTAGATCATAAAATGATGAAAAAGCCTAAAAATTGAATACATAAATAGAATAAAGCTATATTTCCTTTTTTATATATGAATTTTGTAAAAATTAAATGCATAATGAAATTTAAACTAACTGTTCTCCTCCTATGCGTGGGTGGGTCTGTCGCAGGTCGTGGTGTACCCACGCTAAATCTATTAATTCGGGGTATAAACGACGTAATACCATTGAGCCGTTCTCTGTTATCTAAATTATAACGACCTTACCGCACGTCTTAATACGCCTGAGTTTTTAACATTATTTAACGTGTATTTGATAGATAAAATTTCACTTTATTAAGAAAAATTGCAACCGTAAAAGAAACGCGGGTCGGTTCCCTCCCCATTATTTTAATTTCCAGTTGTAATTAATGCATACAGAAATAGTTTTATACCCCCAATTTCTAGTTGTTTTGAAGGGGTGTATCTTGTGAATAAAGTGGTTATCGGTGTAGTAGTGGCTGTGATAGTCGTTGTGGGTGTTATTGCCGGGTTGTTCTTGCTGAGGACTAGGAGTACAAGTAGTGTCCCCCCTACTAGTGTGACACCCATTAGTGTCCCGCCTACTACGTCAACTACATCTAGTGTACCTACTTCGACCAGCAGTAGTACGCATACTAGTGTTGTTCAGAGTATTTCTCCTTTTAGTGTGCCTTCTAAGGACTTAATCAAGTTCTACAAGTATAATAAGACTTATTATGTTTTTGAGTTACCGCCTAACGCTACTATGTTTGACAACTTCACGTGGTATAACATGAGATTTTGCCTTTCAACCGGATATGCTACAGAGTTGACTAATGGAACTGGCATCTCTTGGAACGGTATATCTTATTTTTACATTAACGGTGTTCGTTATAAGGTAGTTTGTTGCCCGTATACGATATGTGGTACACCGGCGCTTGAGAACGGTTATTTAATAGTTTATGCTACGGGGCCGACTACACCGCCATCACCGGGAATTTATGAAGGAAAAGCGACATTAGGATACACTTTTGTACCTTATGGGCCAAGTTCAATATTCAATATAACAGTTTATGCCGAATTTATAAATAAGTAAATT
Source organism: Stygiolobus caldivivus (assembly GCF_019704315.1). Classification (NCBI taxonomy): domain Archaea; kingdom Thermoproteati; phylum Thermoproteota; class Thermoprotei; order Sulfolobales; family Sulfolobaceae; genus Stygiolobus; species Stygiolobus caldivivus. The sequence goes on from NZ_AP024597.1 coordinate 1,096,576, forward strand.
ATTGATGAGAAGGGAGATAAGAATAAAGGTATTCTCAATAGTTTTTTAATACCCCTACTTCTGGCAATAAATAGTAGTCTAATAACTTTAGCAGGTACTGGTGGTAGTCCTGGTAGTAATAATAACACGGTAAAGGACTTCGCACAGTTTCTTAGCTATCTAGCAGCGTTACTCGAGGCGATGGCGTTAGTAGTAATAAGAAAGGACTTCACATACGGAATGGTATTTATAGTTGCTGGGGTTATAGTAGCCTTACTTACTGCCAGCTATAACAGCAATAACTATCAGGGGAGTATAATAGTTTCTCACCGGCTTGAAGTAACAGTCGAGGTATATCAGTGGTATCCGGGCTGTATTCTGAGTACTGCTCACTGGAATGTAGCACCTAATAACATCTTTGATCCGGGAGTTTGCCCTGCATATATTGTAGTTTCAATTAGTGGAAATTATAATTTAGGGAGTATGGCTAACGTCACTGTAAAAATATACGAGCCTAGCGGATATGTATGTGTGAAACTCAACGTCCCGTATAGTTCAACTGCTGTAATAGGGCCTTCAGGGCACCAATTGACTTTTCATCATGTATATGTAACGAGTTTTACACCGAAGCAGGGTAGGTACGATATCGTAGTTACCGTGCAAGCCGTAGTGAATAATAGTAGGATTACTACTATCTATTATGGCTCTGGGCAAATGGCTTTAGTTGCTGAACCGGGAGGTCTCGGAGGAATATTTAACGGTGTCCTTCAGGCTATATCGAGTTATTTTGAGTCTGGAGTAGGTGCCCTTCCTTTAATAAAGTCTGGATTAACTAAATCTATTGAGGGTATATTATACGTTCCAATTATTAGTTATCATGCTTCTTACGGTCCTGCTAGTAACACTGCTAAATTCTTATATAAAAGCGTCTTTATGAGCTTTGCCAGCACTTATGCACTGCTATTCCTTGCCGCTAATGTAGGGCTTAACGCGTTCTTAGGCAAATACGGGGACTTCTACGATCTCCTAAGGGACTTGATATATAAGTTAGGGGTTTACTGGGTCTTTACTTATGCGGGAATAACGATATGGAACCAGTCTGCTTATATACTAAACAATCTAGTAAATCAAATACTTCCCTCTGGTGATGTTATAAAATTAGCTAACGATCTTTCAAGTCAGCTTACTTTAACTGGAGCACTCTATGAAGCTGGTAGTGCAGCCGATGTCTTCGGTGGCCCGTTATCTCAATTATTTAAGTTTTTACTACAATTGACTGTAGCAATATTCCTTGCTGGTGCAATTAGGGAATTGATTCTATATGCGCTTGCTGCGCTGATTCCATTCATAGCAGTTCTCTGGTTGTTCGATTGGACTAGAAAGTTTGCTGATATGATACTGAGTGTAGGACTTGCTTTCGTAATTAGTGGTGTAATCGACGCATTGGTCTTAAGGCTCTTAATAGCTATTGGTGGGCTTTTATTCTGGTTTGCTGGGCCCTTTTTCATCGCAGTCTGGATAGGAATGACATTAGGTACTGTAAATATTTATTATAATATAGTCTATCATCACATTAGTACGTTTTTACAACCTGTAACAAAGATCAGTTCTTCTTCGGCTGGTAATACACCCGATATACCCGACGATATCGGTGACATTGGAGAGGCACCCGAAGCTGCTGGAGCTATTGAGCTTGGATTTAAGAAGTTAAAGAATCGAATAACTAGTCGTCATAATGAAAGGGAGAAATTGGAGATCATAATGATTAAGAAGGATGATGACGAGGAGAATAGTAAGATCGGGGCTGAATCAGATAATGATGATAAAAAATTAAGTTAAGTATTTTTTTAGCTTTAAGTACACGCGGTACGGGTCTCTTACTCCGCTTATTTTTACAACCTTACCGTCGTTTAGGAGAAAGTATAACGTGTCTTTATTTAACACTAACTCTCTCACGTCCTTCCACATGAAATAGAGCCTTCTCTTATTCCCGATCAGCCTCCAGATACCCGAGCCGTCATAGCCGTATTTGGGCATAAAGTAATACCCCAAAATCGCTACAACGTCTAGGAATACTAGTCTGTAATCTAACAGGGATAAAATTATAGCAAACGCGGTAAGTTCTAACATCACTAAATCCCCTTTAGTCGGTATTATAGACAGATCACGGTTTGCCGAGAACACCCTCTTTAACTTGTTCATACCACAAATTACGGTATTTATAAATCCGGTTATTTTTGATGAAGGCGAACAAAGTTATTCCGGCGGTGTTCTTAGCAGTAATAATAGCCGCTATAGTGTGGGGTGTAGTGCTTCACAATAATAGCGGGGCATCACCAACATTAGTGACCACCAATACGGCAGTTAATGCCCCATTACAGAGGGGCTTATACGACCTCGAGTATAAGGTAGTGTTCGGCGGTTTTGCGAAGGAGATAATGGGCGTTAACGGGAGTAGTTACGTAATAGTGTTAAACGGGGTTTTTAACTACCCACCGAGCAATGTGACCCCCGGGACTTACACTCTGTTGTCCATTAGCGGGAATATAACTTTCGCAAATAGTACTCAAACTCATTTCGTAATCCCACTGTACCAAGAGATCAGTATAGACGGTGCAAACTCCGAGAAGTTCTACATCGTATTGCAAGGTAACAGCCCGGCGGTAGTACAGGTCTACAATTACCTTGAGCACCTAAAGGACGAAGGTATATACACTGCCCCAGTAGAATTTAACATTATGATGGCTAATGCTAGCGTAGTGCAGATTGAAGGGGAGATATATCTCTAAAATTTTTTATACCCGGTTATTTGATAAAGGGCATCAGTACCGTTGGCATAGGGGTAAAAAATTTATTAAGGAAGAGAATAAGGACTTGCTCTTTAGTCCCTGACAAACTATAATCTTATCGGTTAGAGAGTACACAGTGTGTAATTAACGTGAATAATGGTAAAGTAAAAACTCATAAACATGTTAGGATCGCTCACTCTTACTAGAAAAGATTAATGAAAAACAATTTATTAAATGCGGTCGTGGACAACACCGTGTTTTTAGATAATTAAGGCTAGGAGGGCTTTTCCAGCGGACTGCACGGTATAGCCCCTTGGAACGGAACCTTACCCTTCCAGAAACTTAGTTGAAAGAGAGAAAAACTATCAAAAAGTCCCGTTAACATTAAAACTATTTCTTCCTGATTGACGCTACCACTATACCGATTAGAATAACAACTGCGACCCCGATTATTGCGAGAGACACGGGAGGTATACCGGTAGAAGTCGTAGTGGGTGGAGCCGGAGGTGTTGGTATCTTTCCCGTAATATTCGACGGACTTTTCGCGGTAAGCTCCGCTAGCTGCGAAGAGTTCGCCGGTACTGTAGGGATAATACTAATGGACCCAGACCCAGCGTTTGCCACGTATACATAACCATTGTAGGGGTCGTAAGTGACACCAAATGGGCCTTTCCCTACTGGTATCGTCCCTACCACTTGGTTTGTAGACGGGTCAATTACTGAGACCGTATTTGACCCATAGTTTGTCACGTATAAGTAACCGTTACCGGCGTCATACGCTATACAGAGCGGTTTATTTCCTACTGGTATCGTCCCTACCACCTGGTTTGTAGACGGGTCGATCACGGAAACTGAACTGGAACCGCCGTTAGCCACGTATAAGTAGCCGTTACTAGGGTCGTAAGCTATGCCAAACGGGTATTTACCTACGGGTATTGATGCTACTACATTGTTTGTAGACGGGTCGATCACGGAAACTGTCCAAGAAACACAGTTTGTCACGTATATGTAGCCGTTTGAAGGGGCGTAAGCGACCCCTATGGGCCTTTTACCCACACATATACAATTCACGACTTTGTTTGTAGACGGGTTAATTACCGAAACCGTATTGGAACCACAGTTTGTCACGTATATGTAGCTGTTTGAAGGGTCGTAAGCGACCCTACACGGATTACTACCTACGGGTATGCGATTTACGGATTTATCCGTGGACGTGTTAATTACACAAATTACATCAAACTCTAGGTTCGTCACGTATACATTGCCGTTAGATGGGTCATACGCGATGCCAAACGGGTTATTACAAACGCATATAGTGTTTATTACTCGGTTAGTGGACGTGTTAATTACATAAACTTTATCAGAATTAACGCTTGTCACGTATAAGTAACCGTTGGACGGGTCGTAAGCCATAAGGTTCGCAGTCACGCCGTGATTGTTATTATTGACTACGTTACCTTGGTATAACGTCCCGTCGTACAAAACTAGTGTGTATTTTACATACCCGATATCAGGGGTATTGTTTGTGTCACCGTGTACTGTTAATATGCCCAAGCTAGGTAACAACGTTAAAGGGGCCAATACTACTACTATTATTATTAACGCCTTAATGGCTACTAACCTGACACTGTTATACCTCCTCATCACAACAAATTATAAGAACTGATATATATATTCTGATATATAGATGTTATATACGTTTTGGAGTTAGGTGGTGAGCCCGTCTTGTTTTACAATAACCGCCTTTACGTTAAAAGCAGCGTGTGTGTAAATGCAAGATATTTAGTAGTATACTTTATCAGAGACTAAAGGCGAGGCCTTATCCTCTCGCTTAGTAATTTTTTAGCTCTACTCTAGCTACGTTGTCGCCCTTTATTAACTGACCGGGTATATAATATACTTTGTCAGACACTGTAGGGCAAGACCTAGTCCTTCTGCCCAGAAAATGTGTACGTTTTATACCAAAGTACATTTTTCCAACAAACAGACGACCAAAAAAGGTTTTATCCGTATTCACGTTTATACTCGGTGAGTTTATAATGGGTGACATTATCGTTAACTTAAGGCTGATACACATACGCGATAAGAGACCGATAACTTCCCCTTAGGTTAGTTAAATATCACTTATTATGACGTGTTGGTAGGGATAGGCGGTCTGGTCTCAAGCTGTATGGGCTACCGATAAGGTCTTGCGTGAGGACTTTATGTACGTATGGTGACTTTCATTGGGCAATTTGGATGATATTCTATAACTTTTGTCGGTTTATTTTACTTTAACGTGTCTCAAAGTTATTCATCAAGGACAGTGCATCTCCTAAATGACTTTCAACAAACCTGAGGGCCTTTACTCTACATCCTCCAATCGGCGAGCTCTCTTACTGCTAAGCACGGCCTTAACGGTGCTCAGTCACTATTCGTACTTTACATTTTTTAATAAACCGGACGTACATTTAAAAACTTTATCAACAATCCCGGTGGTTTTATATTACCAAAGAAAAGTAGAATAAGTGCGTACGACTTTTTCTTTATCAAATGGCCATTCACGTTATACTTTGTAAGGTGTTGGAGGGCAAGGTCTTCTCGTTAATAGAACCCGATAGTTTTGAGTTATACTTTGTCAGGGGCCAAAGGGTGCCGCCCCCTTTCTTGTCTAACAATTTCTTTGCTTTACGCTAACGGTGCCGCCCCCTTTATTAACTGGCATAACTTTGCCCTTTAAACTTTGACCAAGTTTAGTTACGTGTTGGACGCTCTTGCGCAATAGTATAAACTCAGTCCAGAAAAGTTTATAGTTAAGCCCGTTTCAATTTACTATAATGACTAAGACGTGGAAAACAGCACTTTCGACATCACTACTCCTCATCTTTTACTTTATTTACTTAGTGGACTTTGGGGGACTCAACTTAGCCCACATAAGCTCGGCGGGACTCACGACGTCGGGCTGGCTCGCCTTGCTCTCGCTTTCCCTGGCCCTCGCGGCAATTTACCTACCGAAAAAGGCTAACTCCCCCTTAGCTGTTATAACCCCACTACTCGGCTCGTGTGCGATCGACTTTTACTTATCGTCGGGTGTCCCCATCGGGCTCTTCCTTTTGTTATACGCAGTAGTCCCCTTCATAGCGTCAGGGGTCGGGGAGTTAGTAGGTGCTGGGGTGTTCGTGTCCTTTATCTACGCCCTCGCGTCTGCTAATTACCCCGGGTATTGGGTGCCCTTCCTCCTCTTAATACCCATTGCAGTGGCTTACTGGTCGGCAAAGGACGAACTGATGCGCCAAAAAGACATAGACACAGTCGACTTAATAGCGCTCATAATACTCCTCCTGTTCCCGTTCCCGCTTATCGCCTTTAACACGGGCTCGCCACTCGGCATCTTAATGTACCTTTCGGCTATGGCCCTCGTATTCGCGGGGATCGTGATGAAATTAAGGGGAAAGAAATCGGCTTGGCCCTTCGTGGCTTCCGCGATATTGACATACTTCGCCCCTATAGTCCTCTACTCCCAGCTCGCATGCTCCGTAAATTACGCGGCAACTTTCATTAACGCCTACGACCTCTTCTTTTACGGCTCCCTAGCTTTGGTCTTCTACCTCCCCGCACTCCTTATCAGACCATATACATCGCTTGCGCTCTTATTCACCCCGATACTCTTGGGGATAACCGCTGCTTTGCTGACCTATTTCAATACGACTTTCTACTTCGCGGCTATCGACCCTTGGCTCGTAGTCATGACGACGCTCCCTAAGAGCCCCGCGGTCGAAGACTTCTTCTTCCCTTGGAGTCCCCCCGTGCTGTATTCGGTGCAGACACAGGTCCCGGCCCAACCCCAATATTTGGCCCAACAGCAGTATTTAAGGCCTGCACAAGTGCAACAGTTCTCCCCACAAGTCAGGTTCATACTTAAGGGGCTACCGCCGATGGTTAGGGCAGTAATAGCGGTGGGGAACGTCACGTGTGACGGCGACGCGTTAATAGACTGCAACGGGTACGGGAACTGGAGTGCTTTTCCGGTAAAAGTGGGGCAGTACGTTTACTACCCCAACCCCGGCTCGGGCTATGCCAACCCGGGAGACGTAATAACGGTATACTACGTCCCGTCTGCTTTGCCGTATCAGGTCCAGCCCCCAGCTCAGCCCCCTCAGACCTATACCTATGCCCCCTCAAGGCCCTTAGGGAAAGTCAGTATTACGAGCTTTGACCCGAACGCCCTGCTAAACAGGAGGCTCGGTGTGTATAAGGTCAAGTCTATAATAGGTAGCGGGGGGTTCGGTTACGTCTATTTGGGTGAGTTGGGTGGCGATTATTACGCGATTAAGGTACTTAAGGTGGACAAGGGCGACCCGGTGGCGTACTTCCAAGGGCTCTTCCATGAGGCTAACAACTTAGTGGACTTGTCCAACCACCCTAACATAGTCAAGATTTACGCAGTAAACGTGGACTTGAACGTAATAGATAGGGCGTTGAGTGGGGACTTTAGTCCTTACTACGCCGACCCCCCCAGGATAGTCATGGAATATATGGGGGGCGGGAGCCTGGAGAAGTACCTAAACAACGACATGTTCTTTTACTCGATGAACTGGGAAGTAGCCGTCAGGAAGGCGGTGAGGCAAGTAGCAGAGGCCTTGGCCCACATCCACGGTAGGGGGTACGTACATTCGGACGTAAAGCCGCAGAACGTGTTCCTGACTGGGGAGCCTAAGTACCCGTCGGAGTTGCCCTCCGTCGACTTTAAGTTAGGGGATTTAGGTAGTGCGACCAGGTTTGGGAAGGACATAAGCCAAGTGACTTTAGAGTATTCTCCACCGGAGGTGTTTACGAGTAAGGCGTCGCCTTTGATGGACGTCTTCGCGCTGGGTATGACACTGTATGTGCTGTTGACTAGGAAGGTGGATAGACCCGACTTTCAGGTGATGAACGAGGCTTTTGACTGTTATGTTAATAAAGACGTGAACTGTATCAAGGACAAAGTTGAGGAAGCGAAGCGTTTACTGGCCTCTTGGGACCCGCAAGTTTCGGAACCTTATAAGAGCTTAATTAAAGCTATGGTAGAACCAGACCCTGCGAAGAGGCCTACCGCACTGGAAGTCGCTAATAGGCTGAGATGACGCCTCAAGTAGCCTTAAAGACAGCAGTATTTAAGAGTCCGGTTTTTATCGTAACTAACACTTTTCGTGACTAGCGGTTGCTCAGCCCCATCACTCCTCCTCCTGGGCTACCTTTTTGCAAATATCATGAAAGACTGAGACAGAGTATAACATTGTACTTAGTTATACTTTGTCAGGGATCGAAGGGAAACGTCAATTCTCTTGCTTAGCAAATTTTTACCTTTACACTGACGGCACTGTTGCCCTTTATTAACTGACCGGTTATAAGACGGAAATCCCTTATAAATTTTTTAATTCTTCTAATTTTTTAATTCTTCAGTTTATCGGTTTTTTAAACTTAATGTTAAAACGCTTAAATAAATGGTTAGTAACTATTTCGCCTATGAAAAGTGAAAAGATAATAAAATATGCCTCCATTGCAGTCATATCCATTATAATAATGAGGTACTTTCCATCATACCCCCTTTTAACTCTTTTATCAATTTTGTGCCATTTGATGGAAAACTCAGGATATACGTAACCCTTAATTCGACCCCGGTCACCGGTGCGGAAGTCCAAGTTTTCTCAGATTATCCTTACAAGTAGTAAAATAGTTCAAGTAGCGTCCTTGAGCACTCTTTTAGGCTATGCTTCTTTACAATCTTTTCAACTTTCCGGTTTGCTTTCTGCGTGGCAAGGAGTCCCCACTACTCCTTCTTTAATATCCTTCATAAGTTATGTTAAAGGAAATAAAATGTACTATGCAGTGAGGAGTGCTACTATAAACCTTAATGGTCGTTTCACCCCTCCAGTAATTAACGTAAATCTTAACAATTTCATAGAATATAATGCGTGTTGTTTAGATATTAGGTGGGCCCCAGTATTTTGTAATGTTTCTCAATTAATTCCCATACCTTTAGCATTTATAAATTCGACAACATATGCTAGTATAAGTGATGCGGCGACTATTTTTATAGAATCGTCAAACTACCTATGCATATGGGGTTCCGTAGCGTTAGAGAATGAATATGGTGAAGCTAAATATTCTGTTGAAGGGCCTGTTACCGAAGTCACTTCTAACGCCCTAAAGTCGTGTCTGACCCAAATGGGGAAGTTGACCCGAATTCTGGATTTATCTACGTTATGGGAAAAATAGAAGCTGTAGTATTTCAAGCTTTTAAAAACGGGGGAAACAAAGAACAGCCATTAAACAATTATACTGTGACTACGTTTATAAAATGCTTACAGCCCAATACTCTATCTTATGCGTACCCTAATTCGAAATATTATAAAATATTGATAAAATATCTAGAAAATATCCAATTTTTACCGTATTATTGTGCTGAACCAAAGCAAAGCCAACCTTCTCAATTTTTAATTCTATACATCAGAATATGAAGAAAGTAGTAGTTGGTTTCCGGGTTTGGTTTCACAATAGGTGCCGTAGCCCTAGCTTTGGGCTTATTTTCTGGAGCACCTCAAGGAGCATTACTGTTAATCTTATCGTCTGCGGGACTAGATTTCGAAATAGCCCAGAACAGTAAAAGTACGGTAGCGTTTACTAATGTTTTCTCAATAAAATGTCCGGTAAACGAGCAATTTTTAGTTTCAATTGCTAGCAGTTCAATCTCTTACTGCCTTGACGGTTTCATGTTCAAGATCCCGGTTTACTACTTTGAAATTTCTCCTAGTCAGATTTATGAGTCTTACCACACCCTCATTAATATAACCGGAAATACAGAATATTTCGTGGACAGCCTTCCAAACTGCATTGTATTTTACGTAGATGTAAACTTCTACCCCTCTGGTCAAAACCCGTCCACTTTAAACGTAATGTTTGGGGAATTGACCGCCTTCCTTTACAAAGGAGATAATTTAGTCTGGGAGAACACTTACACAGAGAACGGGCACCAGTTGACGATATCAATACCTAGTCCAGTAATACTCAATAACGGTATAGGGACATACGAATTAATAGTGGAATACGGGGGAGGAGAAAATGGTACTATTACCACGTCACCCTCTTATGTATGCACCTACTTCAGGGTGCTAGTACCAATGCCTAGATAATAATGGCCCAAGAAACGTATAAAATTGATTCAAAAAAGTCTTCTACACTTATCCTTGTTTCCCTTCCTGTCAATAATTTACTTAATTTATAAACCCGGCATAAATTGTGGCTGACTTCTGTGCTTTGCATACGAGGTTCAAAACTGTATGACATCGTCGTTTTTCCTTGATAAACTCCCGGTTAGCATTTATTGAAAAATCGGGGCAGCCGAGTTTTACCCTAAACGCTTTCCTTAAAATATTTATACCTTACCTTACGTTAAATACCTTACGTTAAATATCAAAAGATCCGGTTTTCCTAACCGTGAAGCATGCAACATTACACGTCTAATTTAGTAAAGACACACCTACGTAAGGACTTTACGTAAAATGCTACTAGTTTTTCCAACATAGTGGTACATTATATATATAAATAAATAAAAAATAATAAAATATATAGTTATATTTTAATGATAATTATAGTACTATGACGGCTCTAACACCACCTATAGGGCTAACAAGAGGGTAAGTTAATGTATCCCGGTCTAGAAATATTTATAAAGGTTTATTCCTAAGTTATTAGAGGTGTATATATTGAAGAAGACCCCTGTTGCCATATCTCTGTTATTTGTTATCTTGTTCTTATCAGAGATCGCCGTAACTGCCCACACTCTAGTAGAGTATAAGGTCACAGCGTCACAAGAGACCTATTACCTTTACGACGGTCAGCGGTATAACGGGGCCTGCACAGCAACTCCCAGTGAGGGATGGGAGCTGAAAAGTGCAGTGTTCGACCCTGTGACGGGATATGTATACGCCGTGAACCCTGACCTGAACTCGGTAGTAGTATTCGACCCCCAGAACGATAGTTATATAGGGTGTATAACGGTAGGTAAAGACCCCGTCTCCATTTCAATAAACCCCTCTAACGGCTACCTATACGTGGCAAATGAAGAAACGGCTACGGTCTCTGTCATCGACCCCGTGACGGAAAAGGTAGTGAACTCGATATACGTAGGGGGTTGCCCCGTCGCCCTAGTCTACGACCCTAACGACAGTTACATTTACGTCTTCAACTATCAAAGTAGTGGAGCCTGTTGTGTCTTGGAAGCAGTCAACGACAAAGGCGTGGTCGCCAAGATACCCCTAGAGTACAGGTTTAAAGCCGCAGTCTACGACCCCGTGACGGGGTATGTGGTGTTTAGCGACACGTTCGGTAACATATACGCGGTAGAGGGCACTAAGGTAGTGGCTAAAAACACTGACGTCGAGTTCAATGGCTCACTCATAAGTGAGATATGTGCTCTTTCAGTAAACCCCAAGACTGGGGTAATTTACGGAGTGAGCTCATACCACGTCCTCGCGTTTAACCCGTACACCCTTAACGTGACTTCAGGCGTACAATTCGCGAAAGGCATTGAGGTGGAAGCTGCGGTATATTACAAGGACGGGATAGTATACACACTAGGGTGCTATTACAGTTGCGAGTCCCTCTATATGGCCGACTTCAACAACGACAGTGTACAAACGATATTGAGCTTTCCCGACATGTATAGCCTTGGGTACCCGTTTGCCAAGTACTATACGTTGCTAATAGACTCAAATAACGGGGAGTTAATATCTACTGGGGCGTCCCCGAACCCCGTCGCTGTAATAAACACGACCACACACTCTTTCATGGGGATAGGTGAAGACGTAAAGGACAGGTCTGGTGTGTACGACCCCGTAACGGGGATGGTATATGTCGCGGACTTCTACTCTGATATCATATACGCGATAAACCCCCACACAGGGCAAGTGGAAAAAATCCTGCATACTACTTTCACGCCCAGTGCCATTACTTATAACCCCGAGAACGGTTACTTGTACGTGACGAGTTATAAGTGGGACGCACTGGTAGAGGAAAACCCATATAACGGGCAAATTATCTGGAACACGACTGTAGGGAAGAGGCCGATGGACGTGGTCTATGACACGGCGAACGGCCTACTCTACGTGGCCAACGAGAGGTCTGATACAGTGACCGTAGTAGACCCGAACAACGGTTCAATAGTCGCAGGAGTAGAGGTCGGGTCAGATCCCATTTTCTTGACTTATAACCCGAGTAACGGAGAGGTCTATGTCGCCGACGTGAACGGAGAGAACGTCTGCATTATAAACGGCACTTCGGTAGTAGGCTCGATTGAGGTCAATTTTAACCCGGTGACGGTAAAGTACATAAATGGCACCCTCTTCATCGCGGGTGGAGACCTTGGCTTACTGGGCTACACTTTCCCTACCCTCAGCGTCTATAACCTCAGTAACGGTAAATACGTCGTAAACATGTCCATGTCCTCATTACCTTACAACATTTACTACGACAAGGAGAGGGACGCGGTTTATGTGTTACAGAGCGGGCTAGGAAATGGTTACACTCGGGGCCAGGGTACGCTGACCGTCCTAAACTCGACCGACTTAAAGGTAGTCGCGGACATTAAAGTAGGCGTGACTCCCAGCTCGTTAGCAGAGTTACCGAACGGCACCTTGTTCGTCATGGACGAAGGCGAGGGGGCCATCAGCATCGTTACACTCAACATAACCTGGGTGGAGGTTACAACGTCTACCTCAGTACCGCCCGCCACGACTACGAGTACCGTGAATACGACGTCTACTACCACCTCGACTATTACGAGCACTAACACGTCTACCGTGACCAGCACTACACACACTACGTCTACGACAGCCCCTGCAGTATCTGTGAGTACCTCTACTGTACCGCCCTCTTACACTACGACATCTGAAATAGTGGTCCCACCGCAGACGAGCACGTCAAACGTATTCAATGTGTTCCTTAAAAACCCGCTATTACTAGTCCTTATCATAGTGGTCATTGCGGCAGTCGTGGCACTGACCTTGGTCTTGGCCATGAGAAAGTAAAAACCCTTTTTTCTTCCTAAAACCTCCTCCACGGCCTCCCTAGAAGAGGACATGGGTGCGACCTCACGATTTCACTGCGTATTACCAAATACATTTACGTGGGTACTTACGCCCCATTATACGTTAAACTGGAAATTACGACCCTAAACCCTGAAGTGTGTGACAACACGCTCCTAATTAGCGAAGGCGTGTCGTCACGGGGCCTTAAGCAGAGTCAGCAGTTATCCTACTTTTCCTTAGTAATACGAAATACTCGGTAATACTTATAAAGTTTTTATGTTTTACGTCCTGTTTATTGAAAAATGTGGAGTATGAAATGGGGTAGGGCCCAGTTGAGTGTGAGCTAGTGGTCAAGAAGCCCATCAGCCTGAAGGGTATGTAAGAGTCCCTTAGGCCCATTGAAAATCATTAAGGAAATCTACCAATGTTGGTGAAAACTTTTAAGACGTGTTAAAGTAGACTAACTGCTACAGAGTGATGACCCACGTTATGAGTGGGGTGGGTCTAGCTCTGGAAGATTTAACATAAAATTAAGTATAGGCATGGATCAAAACCTTAGGGTGATACACAGCCGCCACGATATTTCTACGAGTACCCCCCATTACCCCCATTAAGCGAGGAGGTCTGCCGTAAAGGTATAAACATGACGGCTGTCCCGTAGGTAGAGGATTACGCAAAAATTTTTAAGGGGCCCAACACAACGAGGTAATAGGGACTAGGTGGCGTCAAAGGACGTCCTTATGGGTTTATCGATGGCAACTTCCATGGTAGTACAAGCTATCAGCTGCGGTACGTTAGTAGTTATTTTATTTACGAACCCGAGGCCCGTAATTTACTGGGAGCTCTCACCCCTATAACGAAATTTTTTATAATGTTAGAGTTGGTAGACTCCGCTTTAGGGGCCATGGTGTTTGTGGTGTACCGGTCCAGTCCCTTTTATGATCAAGTCAACCCCCCGAGTGGGCCCCGCATATTGAGGTATTTTTACCGGAGGAGAGTTATAAAGGCGAGGGGAGTAGTGGACGCGGTGGAAGACTTTGTAACGGGGAACGTAGTCTTCATTATCGGTATCGATTTAATTGTTTTCGGCTTCCATATTAACTCAGGGTATAACCTCGGTTTGGCTATCGTTGGGGGATTTCGGTAATATTAGGCATTCTCATTATTATACCTATAGGGCTTGACCTGATGGTCGAGATAATCGGTGATCCGTCCAAAATATAGCCGTCTAAAAAGGGGGCTCCATATAGGGTCTCCATCTTACCGCCTAAAGTCGCAGGGACGGCCCTTTGACAGAGGCCTCACCGAGCAGGTAATATGGAGTTATTTACCGGAGAAATTATAACATTGTTATACTTTATCGTGTATCAAAGGACAACGTCAATTCTCCCGCTCAGCAAATTTTTACCTTTACGCTAACGGTACTATTGCCCTTTATTAACTGACCGGGTATAATTAGTAGTAAGGAAGAGGCGTCACGCGTATCCTACGGGTAAAGACCCTACTCGTTACCGGTGTACCCTAACGCCCATCTCCAAGCCTTAAGTACCCTCACCCCGTCCTCTTCCCTCTCTTTGTCGTCGAAGGTCAGGACGTACGCGTCGACCTTCTTTTTCCTCAGCACCTCTTTTAGCCCTTTCAGTTCCCTTTCGTCGTTGAGCGTATAAGTCACTTGGTAAGCCTCCGTGACCTCGTTGTCCCTCACTATGACGAAGTCTACTTCGTTCTTACCGCGGTAGTAGTAAATAGACCCGCTACCGTAACGCCTTTTAAGCTCTAAGTACACCATGTTTTCGAGGAGTGAGCCCAAGTTCTGGTTTAGCCTGTACCCCACCACGTTAGACAGCCCGGTGTCGACGCTGTAGACCTTCCTTTCCCCCCTTACCATCTCCGAGAGGGAAGGGGAGAGCGGCTTGACGAAGTGTATGAGCATCGAGTTTTCGATACACGAGGTGAACCTCTCCACCGTCCTCAAAGGGATCTGGAGGGAACGGGACACCCTCCTGAACGATATGCGGTTACCTATGTTAGACACATAAAATAAGGCTAACGCCCTGAGCTTATCGGCCTTCACTATACCGCAGTCTTCTATCACGTCCTTGCTTATAATGTCGTCATAGAGCTGTAGGATTATGCTTTCCTTGATGTTGCTGTTAACGACGAGCGGGAAACCCCCGTACTTGAGGTACTCCGAAAAGAGCGACCTCATTTCACTACCCTTAGCTAATAAGTCGATGGGCCTTTCTACCTTCACTCCCTTAAAGTCGAGGAACTCCTTAAAGGAGAGGGGCGTGACTTCTACCGACACGTGTCTGCCCGCTAACACTTCCTTTACCCTACCCTTATTTACTCTGGACGTAGAGCCCGAGACGGCTATGAACGCTTCTTTCCTGTCTATTAAAGACCTTACAAACCCCTCCCAGCCCTTCACCCTCTGTACCTCGTCCAGGAAGACGTAAGGCTTACCTTTTATTCCCGCCTCCTCCTTGTAGGTGTTAAACAGCTCAAAGAGCTTCTCCCCGCTGTCTATCTCGGACAGCCTGGGGTCTTCAAAGTTCACGATGAGGGTGAGGAGGGGGTCTACGCCTTTCTCCTCGACCAATTTCCTCACAGCTTGGTTTATTATAGTCGACTTGCCTGACCTCTTAACGCCTATTATGTCACACACCAGCCCTCCCTCTAAGACCTTGACAACCTCCTCGGTGTACTCCCTGGGCACCCCGGTGAACTGCTGTCTATACCAGAAGTTCCAGTCCGCGAGTGTTTGCACCAGTTTTTCCCTGTCCACATGTATTGATCAAACGGGGTGGTATAATAAATTGACTCATAAATGAGTCAAATATAACGCAAAATTGACTCATAAATGAGTCAAATATAACGCAAAATTGACCACGTGCTCACCTCCGCGAGTACTGAGCTAAGTGTCGGGAGTGCCCTCAGACGGTCATGAAATTCGATAAGTGTTTACAGTATTATACCAAATTGAAATCAACATGTTTGACCGCCCTTGCACTAACCTAATTTACGGTTGTCTACCGGTAGAAGACACGCGTGGATGAACGACTGTGCTCCTTTAGGTGACAGTGCAGAGAGGCTACGGACACTGCACATAAATGCGTCTGTAATGTTCGCCTCCACACCGCTACCCCTTTCCCACGGGTGGCTTGGAAAGGACGGTTTTTATAAATACCGCGATATTTTTACAGAAACTTATCGAACTCGACGGCAGTTTGAGGATATCCCCAAATCTCGGGTATAACCCGGGCACTTACGCGGGCACTTATATTCCGTCATTAGTTAAAAATATATAAAGGGCGTGAGGGTTTTAGGCAAAACGCTATACGGTATATGTCGAGTTACCGTCTGCGGCCTAAATTATACCCCTTATAATACGCTGAGCATACACTAAAAAAACAATACTGGTGCGGTAGTATATTTTCAGTGTGTGTTTGACTGTGATGGTGTACTCTGCGGGGTCTAAAAAGGAACAGCAAAAGGAGCACAGACCGCTCTCACTTCCTGATATCATAAGACTTATAATGTAGAATGTTCGAAATAAACGTAGGTGGTAGGTATCTGGAGGGTGTTGGTGACAGCTTTGTTACTCGTCTTTTTGGGGACGAGCCTTAACTCGGTAATGGTTACAATGGCCGTGGCACAAACAATTAATATCCCGAGCACTGGCTATGTAAAATATACGCTAGTACTTTACAACAACACGTTACTACCGGGGAACGTGGCGGTAGAAAGCCATTACACCGTACCGAAGGGCATAGCTTACGACCCCTCTAACGGGTACTTATACGTAGCCAGCTGTACTACGCCGGGTTACGTGTACGTCATTAACTCCCAGACTAACAGAGTGGTGACGGAAATACAAGTGGGGAGTAACCCCTACGGGGCCATTTACGACCCGTCAAACGGGTACATATACGTGACTGATACTGCTTCTAACGCGGTCTCTGTTATAAACCCCTCTACGAACCAAGTGATATCTACGATACACGGGTTGGGGGCTAACCCTGAGGGCATAGCCTACGACCCGTCTAACAAGTACATTTACGTTGCGGACCTCCACTATTACGCGGTCTCTGTTATTAACCCGTCGACAAACAAAGTGGTATCTAACATAACAGTAAGGGCTAACCCGTGGTGCATAGCTTACGACCCCTCCAACGGGTACTTATACGTAACAGATTATTTTATAGGTTGTATCACCATCATAAACCCCTCTACGAACAGTGTTGAGGGGAATATACAATTCACAATGCCACATCCTATTGGGATCACTTATGTTAATGGTTACATATACGTAGCGGACCCGCAGTGTAACGTCGTAGCCGTTATTAACCCGTCAACGGATAAAGTAGTGGGGACTATACACAGCTTAGGGATATCCCCTGTAAGGGTGGCTTATGCCCCCTCGAACGGGTACTTATATGTTGCTAATTATAAGTCTGATTTTGTCTCTGTCGTAAACCCTTCAACGGATAAAGTCATAGCTAACATACCGGTGGGGTCAGGCTCGTCTTTTATCCTCTATGACCCTTCCAACGGGTACTTATACGTCACACACCCGCAATCAGGTACCATCAGCATTATTGCCACAAAGTACCCTGAAAGTACGCTCCTAACGTATATAATTATAGTTGTCGCAGAAGTAGTAGTAGCCGTCGTAGCAGTCATATTAGCGAGGAGGTGAGCCCTCTTTTGAACTTTATTATACCAAGTCACTTGACAAGGGGTACAGTGCCGTTGGTAAGGGGTAAAATCTGCCAAGGAGTAGAATAAGGGATTTGCCCTTTAGTACCTGACAAAGTATAATTATTTGGTAAACTTTCAGCCATAAGGTAAAAGATTTTATGCTTTAAACGCCTTTGAGTCAGTTAGGGGTCCACGAGAGGGCGTGTAATCAGCGCGTAATACCTACTATTTTATCGTAGTTTCAAGACGGTGAAAAAGGCTAGCTAAGCCCACAGTGACAGGTACGAGTGGGTCGAGCCGCACTGCTACAGCTAAGCGGATGTCAAACTCCCTCCGCGTTTACTTTTAATAAGGGCTAAGGGTGTGGTCTACCTTGACCCAAGGAATAGTGCCGAAAGCTACTCGTACCGTCTAGTGGTACTCAGAAAACGAGGGGGTAATAATACCCACTCTAACGGTTTTCTCACAAAAGGCCTTTTCCCTTTTCAGTTGACGTGGGACGGGTTCGAGTGGGTTATTAAAGGGTTGCCCGTACAAAGCTTTTAACTCCGCTTGTAGAGAATATTTTATATGAGGAAACGCTCAAGGGTCATGGTTAGTTTCCTATTCGCTGCTCTACTTTATGTGTGGGATGTGATCTTGATCCAGTACCTACCCGCACCAGATGTATATATTTGGATCTTTATTTACTCTACAATAATGTTCTTAGATTTAGCTATACTCGATAAAAAGCCGAAGCTATTAGCTTACTTCTCATTACTTACGTACTTTAACCCGCTTATATACGTTGTTTTAACAGACCCTAGGCTGACCTACTCCGCACTTATGCTTATGGCGATCTTCTCAGTCCCCGGCCTGGTCCCCGGCCTGCTACTCATGAGTAGAAAAGATATAATAAAAAGGGTCGGGGTCTCACTTACGTTCTTTAATGTGGTGTTCAACTTAATCCTCGAGATCTTTACGGGGGTGTCAATAGCGGACTTCACATTCCTTAACTCGATGTTCATCACAGACGCCCTCTTTGCCTATAGTGTGACTAGGACTACCTCATCCCTCTCTTCCTCAGCGAACAAAATGCCCCAAGGCGGAGTCGCCACCGTGGTAATTAAGGGTTTGCCCCAAGGTTGCCCCCCGATAGCATACTTGAACGGGACGCCACTCTTCGCAAAAGCTACTCCACAAGGGGATTACGTGCTAGAGCTTTCACATAACGCTACTATAACCTTAAGCGATACCATATGTTATGGTGTGACTTATACCCCGGATAAAAGAAAGGTCAAAGCCATGGTCGGTTACGTCGTATTAGCCATCTTCAGCCCTAATACGGTTACCTAAAAAGCAGTACCCCCCTCAGGTGCCTCAGTGAAGGCGAGCCTGACTAACCACGACCCCGACGTTTGGGTAAATTGTAGGTTTTCAGTATTAAGGGGCTGGTGGGTGAAGGGGGAACGTTTACGTTTTAGAGGGTCGTGCAGGGCGAAAGAAATGGCTACTAAGGTTTTTAAGCTTTTCTAATGGAACCTAGAGGAGTTCTTTGAAGAGACTGCTAGCGAGGCCTCTAACTCATAGCAGTTCGTTCTACGTTAACGTGTTTTTAAGAGTAAGGGAGTTCGGCACTGGTGTCCATGAAAACTACTACGGTTTGAGTCTTAGCGGAATTTTGACGGAAAGCCTTAGGGTAAAGCACACTTTCCTAACGCTGCCGGTTTAAGGTGAGGTGAGACACCAAAGTTTTTATCCTACTATTCCTTACCATCTATATGAAGTATACACTGACTGGAGCATTTATAGGAGGTTTCTCACTGGGACTGGCGCTATATTTATGGGCAGGACTAGTGTCTACACAGTTAAGGGTGCCAAACCCGTCAAACTTGAGCATGATTTACGGTATATTGTTTGCTGTAGTCTTATCCATGGCTGTAATGGTGGATTCTTTAGGACGTAAAGGAGTAACGTTGATAGCCTCCACCCTAATAGTGTCTTACCTTCTCCCGCTCTTATACGTTTTATTTACAGACCCCGGTATAGCCCGATACGTAGCGGAATTGACAGCCGTCCTATCAGTCCCGGGGCTCATACCCGGCTTAATGGTCAGTTATAAGGGTAACAGTACTAAAGAGGGGATATTAAAAAGGCTAGCTATCTCGCTCACCCTATTTAACATTATAGCAAACATGGTTATTGAGGGCTTTACGGGTATCACGTTCCCTGATTTTGTCCTTCTTAACTCGATGTTTATTACGGCTGGGCTCTCCGTTAAGCAAGCGGCAGCGTCTCCTATACTAGTACCAGCCCAACAAACTCGATACCGACAAGCCCGACCCCGTGCCACGGGTCAACCCCGACAAGTAAGGGGTAACCCGCAGAAAGCGACGGTGATATTGGGGTTGCCCCCTAACTGTGTGACTGTAGCATACGTAAACGGGACTAGTTTTGTCCCTGTCGTCGACCCCCAATATGGCCCCGTGCTCGAGTTCAACACCGACACCTTAATAACTTTAGTCCCTACTGTGTGCCAAGGTGTAACTTATACCCCTGTCCGGACTTCCGTGAGGGCTGAGGTAGGTAAAGTCACAATAGTCAACTACATCCCTTTGACACCTGGCTCGCAACCTACCCCCCAACCACGTACTAGCCTAACGACTCCGTCTAAAGTCCTCGGGATAAGGAGCTTAAACGACTGGGACCCGCAAATATGGGTAAACCGTAGGCTTTCAGTATACCAAGTAAAAAAGGTGATAGGGGAAGGGGGGAACGGCTACGTGTTAAAGGGCGAAGTGAACGGGAAAAACGTAGCCATAAAGGTGTTCAAACTCTACGGCGGTACACCCGACGAGTACTTCAATGAACTCGCGAGCGAGGCCTCAAACTTGATAAACCTCTCCAGACACTCGAACATCGTGAAGATCTACGCCGTTGATGCAGACTCTTTTATCATCAGTGATATACTGAAGGGTAACCTGAACTTGTACTTGTCCAACCCGCCTATGATAGTCATGGAGTTAATGGAAGGGGGGACTCTTAAGGACATCTTGGAGGACGACAACTTCTTCTACAGCTCTATGTGGAAGCGGGCAGTACTAAGGGCTATTTGTGAAGTAGCCACGGCCTTGGACTACATACATTCTCAGGGCTTTGTCCACATGGACGTAAAGCCGCAGAACATCTTCCTCGACTCCAAGCCCAAAGACCCGTATAGCTTAGGTTCAGTACACTTTAAACTAGGGGACTTGGGGAGCGCGGTAAGGGTAAACGGCAGGATCAAGCAGGTAACACCTGAATATGCTCCGCCCGACGTGTTCAGGGGTACAGCAAGCCAAGACCTCGACATATTTGCACTGGGGATGACCGCTTACGTCCTGTTAAGCCGTAAGATAGGCAGGCCGGACTTAGACGAGATGAACGACGCTTTAGACTGTTATATTAGGAAAGACATGGCGTGTGTGAGAGATAAGGTGGAAAAGGCTAAGGTAAAGTTAATGTGGTGGAACTTTAATATAGACCCTTCGGTGGACGTTATAATAAGGTCCATGGTCTCGGTAGACCCCGGTAAGAGACCGAGGGCGAGGGATGTAGTAAGTATGATAAAGGGACTCGACCCGACTATCTGTTAAGAGTTTTTACGTCCGCGATACTAAAACTTTATACCTTTCACTATAAACTCGGTCAATCTATAGAGAGCGTAGTACCTCTAACTTTAACATACCCCTTTAGGGGGTCTGTATTACTCAGGCCTGACTAATATGTTTTATATAAGAGTTCTCAGACAGTCATAAAATTTAATAAGTGTTTGTAATATTATATCAAATTAACATCAATATGTTTAACCGCGCTTGAACGGACGTAATTTAGGGCTGTCTTCTGGTCAGGGACACGCGACGATAAGTGACCGTGCTCCTTTAGGTGACCGTATAAAGGGGCCATGAGCACTGCAGATAAATGCTTCTAAAGTATTGTTTGCTCTGCACACCGTTATGTTTTTCCCGCGAGTAGTATTAGAAAGGATAGTCTTTATGAATACCGCGATATTTTTACAACTACTTATCGAATTTGATGACTGTTTGAGGACACTCCCCTTATACAATGCGTTAAACAGTCCACAGCACCTTTCCCTATTTGTAAGATCTGTGATAGCGTGTGCACCTAGTTAACAAATAAAAAATGTGGGCGTAAGGACTTTACGTAAAACGTCACCTGAGTTTCACCAAACGAAAACTTTTAAATAGCCGTATGTGGAAATTCGTTCATGGTAAAAGTCTGCCCAAGGTGCGGTACAATAAACGACGACTTGAGTACGGTGTGTGTGAGGTGTGGCTATCAGTTCCCACCCCTATCGTACAACCCTTACACACCGCCTTTTGGTAAGAAAAAGAGTAAAGCACCGATAATAGCGGCACTCGTCTTAGTAATACTCATAGCGTCGGTAGGTGGCTACTTATATTACAGCGGTTTCTTATATCAAAAAGGGGTGTCAGCACCAGCAGTGCCGAGTTACGTCTTACCCAATAGCTTAGACGCGTATAACGCCCTTACTGATGCTTTGGGCAATAACTACAGAGTCACGCTCTTGAACGGGACAAGTGGTAGCGGTTTCCTAGTCTTCGGCACCGTTAACGACCCGACGACCTTCATTAACTACAGTTACTTATACTACATAGAGAAAGGGGATTTCGTGAAGGTCTTTCCACCGGGGAGTAAGGAGTACCTGCCATACGACTTAGCTGTCCTCAGGCTCGTCCCTGCAAAGTACCACGTGGCGACTGCAGTGTTAATGAACACTACCGGGCTTCACTATACTGGGGGTAATTATACCGTGATGTTAATAGGGACTTTCTCCCACGGCAGTTCGGTCTACATACCGGATTACCCCGCAGACGGGTTTACTGTAATGATGTTCATAACCCCGCCTAAAACACCGGTAAACGAGAGTACCAACTATACATTTGAGGGGCTGAACGTGGGTATGGAGGGCTGGCATGTAAAACTGACCGGTGAGATATACTACCCGTATTCGACGACCCCGTATATTGTAGTCCAGTGGGAGCCATACTGGCACGAGGCTAACGACAGCTGGACTACAGGTGAGTTTAACGTCTGGGTAGTAAACCCCTCACCTAACGGTACGGTGAGCGAGAGTAATATCAACATGTTGGTCGGTGGTGGAGGGAACGGTTCGATCACTGGCTTAAAACCGGGGGACTTGATAGAGGTGGAAGCGAATTACGACGGTTACGATAACACGCTTTATGCTAAGGCGGTGGACTTAAACACGTCGAGTGTAATAACGCTGAAGTTGCCTCTGTACTCTAACTTCACGGTGCCTAAACCCGGTTATTACTGGACTGAGGTTAACGCGGGTACTGGTAACTCTTACTGGAACTGGGGGATAGTGTACTTGAGCGTGTTCAATAACGTATATGTGAACATAGAAAGGGAGTAATTTTTTAATATGTAACACCAATGCCCTATACTTATTATTGAAAAAAAAAAAAGGAAACCAAGATATTATGATAGTAAGGAGGGGGGTACTATTAGTTACGTTCTTCGCGTTTCTTCCAATCAAAGTTGGGGACTATATGGGATCCTTCCGAAACCTTGATATCACCTGAACGGATGAAGGAAATATTCACGCTCACGGTTTCCCTCAACTTTTACATGATAATGTACAGTCATTTTCGTTTACCCTGCTTACCTAGCTTTCGGGGGAACTCCTTTCTTGAGAGACTTTATGGTACTTCGTCTACGGGTCTACATTAGAAGACGTGATACACAAGATACCGGACTTAAGGCTACCCTACTCGTGTGCCTGGTTCTACCGGGTTTCTACCACGGATAACACTTATTAAGATATTGTGTAGCCGATTACTACACTAAACATTTATGTGAATACTTATACTTAATCTTGTGTTAAACGCTCAAGGGTCTCAAACTCCTGATCGTGAAATATGTAATAGTCCAATCTAATTAGTAAAAACATGTTATACGTAAGGTTTTTACGTAAAGGGCTATACGGGGTACCTATAGATGACGTAATAGGAGCGATGTTATTAGTAGTGATCCGGAGACCCGTGAGTATAGGAGACTTAACGCCAGTACACCTCTATGTTGCAGACCCTCGTCAACGGATAAATAAGGAGATTTCGCTCACGTTTGTGTAGGAGATGTAGGCGTTACTGTTGTTGGTCATCAATGATAAACCTTGTCCTTTAAGGTCTGACAAAGTATAACGGACATTCGTATAGACCCCCGCGGAGGGTAACTAAAAGTAAAGAGTAAGTTACGGCCTCAGGTAAACACCGTATAGGTAAAACCTTACCCGGTCAGTTAACAAAAGGCAACAGTGCCGTTAGTGTAGGAGTGAAAATTTGCTAAAAAAGTGGGGGACGTCGCCTTTTGACCCCTGACAAACTATAAGCGGAGCAAAGGACTCATAGCCCGTAGTTCGTCAGCATTTTACTTAGACCCTTACGAGGGCGTGTTTTTACTAATTAAACATGTAACATCTTATACCTCATGAGTAAAAGCAATGGATTAGTGAGCGTTTAACGCAAATTAAGTGAAAGTTTCCTCATAAACACTCATGGTAATACTTAGCCCACGGTTTTTCAGTGAATGTTACACGGTGGACTAGACGTGTGTGCGGTCAGTCCCGTCAAAAACCTTAAACTTGTCAGTAAAGTGACAAGTTTGACATAAGAGTTGTTAAATAAATGACAAAATTTAAATAAAACTTGTCAATAAAATGACAAGTGTCACTCATATCACAAATGAGTTTCCAAAACCCGTGGTGGGCGGACAAGGGAAAGATATATGACGACGGTCACGTAAGAAAAGTACTTTCATCAAACCCCCGTTTTTTAGTCCCGCCTATCGGGGAGAGTTCGTTAATCTTAGGCCCTAGACAAGTAGGAAAGACCACATACCTCAAGGTCACTATAATGAACCTACTGGAGCGGGGAGTTGAGCCCACGAAAGTTTTCTTCTTTTCATGTGACGCGTTAAAGACAAAGGAAGACTTAGTCTCCCTCTTATCACAGTACCGTTCGTTAATAAACAGTGAAGGTGGGTTTATATTTCTTGACGAAGTGACATTCGTGGAGGACTGGAACGTAGGCTTACTCCACTTATTTAACGCGGGGTACTTCAGGGACACTGTAGTTTATGTAAGCGGTTCGGCCTCGGTATCGCTGAAGAAAGAGACATTACCGGGCAGGCCTATAAGGAAGTTAGTATATTACCCCCTGAACTTCCGCGTGTTCTTCAACACGTTCTATAAGAGACTGAACGCCCCTACACTGTCCCCCTCAGACGTAAAGGGGTTCTTTAACGCCTCTGCCAAGTTAGCCCCCTACTTATCCGAGCTGAATAGGGGGCTCCTCGATTACGTAAAGAGAGGGGGTTTCTTAGCTACGGCTTATACGGACGGTGACCCGTTAAACAGCTTATACGAGGTATACAAGGACGCAGTGCTTAGCGACATGGCGAAGTTGGGCAAGAACGAGAGGGCCTTCAGGGAGGTGGTGGAAAAAGTCATAGACTTTTACGGTAGTAGGGTGTCTGAGAACACTATAGCAAAAGAGACCGGAATAGGGTCACATAACACGGTAGCCTCCTATCTGTCCTTAGCAGAGGACTTATTCGTCCTCAGGGCCTTTTACAAAGTAGAGGATAAGGGGGTCAATTACCGCTCATTCAAGAAGGTGTACTTCACCGACCCGTTCATATACCGCGTTATGAAAAGGTATACTAAAGGTGAGGGGGGAATCGAAGAGGGCGAAGTGCCTAGGGTGATCGAAGGGGTTGTAGGCGAACACTTGGCTAGGGAACTTAGCAGTGTTGGGTACACTTTCTTTAAAGGGGGTAAGGAGGTAGACTTCGTCATCGGGGACATAGGGGTAGAAGTTAAGTGGGGCAGAGGAGACGTGAGAGACCTGAGGACTAGTAAGGGGTACGTCCTATCCCTAGACGATTTCAGGATAGAAGGCGGAAAAGCTGTGGTCCCGGTGTCGGTCTTCCTCTACCTCATATCGTCAGAGAAGGTGTTCTATTAGGCAGTGTTACGGCAGTAATTTTATATAGGTGGGGTTGCGTCAAGGCTACAAAACGGGACTTGTATTATACTTACCATAACGGGTCACAAGTATTAGCCCGTCACGATGTTCACTGCCTTCCATAACAGTGGGCTAAAACTCCCTATAACGTGTATTATTTACGTGTATGTGGACAGTGTAGGAAAAATAAAAATAATATAATCCTTAATTTATTAAACATTTTTCAAAAACTCCAAGCTAATAGTAAAAATAATTTAACGGGGTTTGTGGACTCACAGTTATAATCTTTTCAATAGCTTTTAACAGAGCTATTACATGGATTGTCCTCAGAGAAGACCTCGTGTTAGGTTTAATAACCTCGTTTTTCAGTAATGTAGTTGTGGAAGAGATAATAAAGAGGGCTAAGGAAAAGGGTATTGATATAGAGGACGTCCTCCTGAGAGAGATAGCTAAGAACGACCCTCAAGAAGGGGTTAAATTGAGGTTGGAAATCGCGGAAAGTTACATGAACGAAGCTTACGATTATTTGAAGAAGGGTGACCCAGTTCAAGCTTCTGAAAAGGCTTACAAGGTCGCTGAAGAGGTAGTTAGAGCGTTAGCTGAAAAGTTTAAAACAGACGAATACAGGCAAGCGTCGGCTGAAGGTAGGTGGTACACATACTTACTAGCCAGTGCGACTAACGAGTTGTCAAAGAGGTTCGGTGATTGGGTCGCAGAAGGTTGGAACGCGGGGTACGTATTACACGTATGGGGTTTCCATGAGGGTAAACTGAGCGTGGACAAGATCACAGTAAACATGGAAAAAGTAAAGAAAATGTTGGAAAAAGCGAAGAGTGTGCTATACCAAGGCCTATAATAAAGGGCAAGAGTATTGTGGCATGAGACGTACTCTCCTTGTGGGAAGGAGGACGAGGTCTTGCTTATAGGGTCTGACAAAGTGTAACTATGTGTATATTTAATGGCCTATGTTTAATTAATAGTCGTGGTCTCACCGTATGTAGGTGGATAGAAATCGCAAAGGGGGAACATTACCGCTCACGCCTTTATCGTAAATTGAAACATCCTCTATGGAATTAGTATAATTTAATGTATAAATAATAAAATATACATTAATTACTTTATTAATTAAAGTTACGGCCTCTCATTACCGTCCTACAAGCGTTTTGGTATTAATCAGCGGTTATTCCACTCTTGATTAGTAATTTACCCTAGACCCCAAAATCATCACCCTGAATTTAATTCAAATGAATTTAAAAGTATGTTCAAGAATTGAATTGAATATTCAATCAAATCATTAATATTATCCAACAAGAGCAGCCTGAAGGACTCCCTACTTGTCCTCCCCTTTGCGAGTATTAGGTAAAGGGTGTAGACGAGCATTGCTAGGACGAAGATGAAGAAGCGGAAGACCCAACGGGAGTGTTCTCAAACAGTCATGAAATTCGATAAGTGTTTGTAATATTATATCAGTTTACTCCTAATATACTGTACGCCCTCCAAGTAAGCCCCGTTTAACGGAGTCTTCTCCCTTGAATAAACTACCGGGTACATGACATTCAACAAGGCAAGGCTATACTCGACTATCTACACACCCTTGTTAACAGCCCTCGTGTCCCTTGTCGACCTAGCCAGGTGGGCCCTACAGTAAGAATGATAACTCTCCACAGTATAAGTGTACCTCTTACCCACTACGTGGTCGTACTCGGTAAACCGAGTGACCATCAGTGTAGTATACCCTACTCTCGGGTAGGGGGTCCCATAGGTAGCTGAAAGCCCTAAAACCCCTATCACCCGTGATAGAGGAGGGCACACCTGCTAACGTGTTCCATACCCGCAAGTCCTCCCTCTTTCGCCCACGCTTGGCCCCCACGTAAGTCCAACTCTCGTCAAGTACTGTGGTTTTTGCCGTGAAATCCTCCAGTCGTTCTTGTAAGAGTAGTAGGTAAGCATACGCTTCTACCCCTTTCCTCCTTATGAGGCTGTGTATTGTAGTTAACGGTTTTCTTTCGACTGCTGTCTCCCTCATGCTCACCCAGTCCGTGTACTCTTTCAATACCCTCTCCTTTTGCTCTTTACCCACCTTGTGGTTAGTAGCCTGGTAGGACGTCTTCCCGCGGGTTTTGTACTTGTGTTTTCCCTCTAGCTGATCGTCCTTTACTACTCTGTTTGACTTGCAAGAGGGGTACGGTGGTCTTTCTTGGCGGGGACTGACGTTCACCTTTGGTTCCTGACAGAATATAGTTTGTGTAACTATTAACGTAACAGGCTTACCGAAACGAAATAAGATATAGCTAGTATTGCTAGAAAAGCCATGTCCTTCCTCGAGCCCTTTCTACCTAATTCCTTAATCTCCTTAGGGGACTTTAACTTCTCCCCTGGCTTTAAATACCTTATCGTAGGCTCAATTAGGGTTAAGAACAGTAGGGGAGTCCTCATACCTATGAACAACATTAACAGTAGCGAGGTGAGCCAACTGACTTGTACAACCCTCTTGTCCAATTTCCTGAAAGGTATTTTATACTCGACGTAAATTGCACCGTTAAAGATGTAAAGTAACCAATAGAGGGACGGGATGAGGAACAGCGGGTTATTTACAAACGTCCCCCAGACCATTGATAACGAGGCCTCAAACGCAGTGCCCACCACGTTTCCCCACATCGTTAATTTAGTGAAGTAAAGTAGGAAGGTGAGGACTAGGAGTGAGGCCGGTATTAAGATATAAATGTTTGGTTTCATAAAGACGTATGGCAAGAGTGCAGGTATAATGAGGACGACGTCTTTATATCCCAGCTTTAGCGACATGACCCTAGGTTGCACGTACTCCATTACAGGTAAAGTGTAAGCTATTATCGGTACCAGTACTAGAGCCCTCAGTGCGTCGACTTTCACGAAAGGTATAAGGGAGACTACGTAAGAGGCTACTCCCAGAAAGTAAAGTGCGTGGTTCCTAACCCTACTCTTACTCATTTAAACATCACCTGCCTTAAGGTAAGTAGGAAGAAGGAAAGGATCCCTATTCCTTGTAATGGAGCAGACAGCAAGAAAACCGGTGAGGAGACGCCAAAATCGTAAAGTAGCCTCATCACTAACCCGGTGTTAAGTAAGAAAAACGGGATATATGACGGCCTTACGGAGACCCTCTTCTGGAAGGCGTTGATGAACAAGTCCATTAAGACTACGTCGACACCGAAGACCGTGTTGAAGAGGAAGCCCACTGCAATTGAGTGGATGAAAACGTCGTAGTTTGAAATGAAGACTGAACCGAGCAGGAAGTAAATCCACGCCGTCACCAAGTGTATTATAGGGTACTTCCTCCCTTTCGCTTTATAGAGCCCCGAGGCGTGGAATGAGAGCGCCCAAGCTAGGAGCATTAAGGCACCTTGCTCGAACCCCACCCCTAAGACTAGAAATATGAAGGCTAAAACGTTCTCCCAGCCGGATACCCTAACTCTTGTAACTAGCGATACGTCCCTGGTCATTACTGCAAATACCATACTTGTCGGGAACAGTAGGTTCAAGTACGGGATTGTGTATCCTAACCCGATCTGGGTTGAGAGGACGAAGATTGTGGCTATCAGCGAGTAGAAAAGTAACCAGTTATATACTGTCGGTTC
This sequence comes from Stygiolobus caldivivus, assembly GCF_019704315.1. Taxonomy (NCBI): domain Archaea; kingdom Thermoproteati; phylum Thermoproteota; class Thermoprotei; order Sulfolobales; family Sulfolobaceae; genus Stygiolobus; species Stygiolobus caldivivus. The sequence goes on from NZ_AP024597.1 coordinate 1,125,759, forward strand.
AAGTCCCAACCTCGACCTTTCTAAGTACACGCGAGAGTAATAGAGTAAAATTGCCATTGCGATGAGGACAAAGACGAGCCCCAGTTCTTGATTATAGAAAAACGAGGTTACCCCTAGGACTAGGAGTACTAAATAAAACCCTATTAAACCGTTACTCGCAATTTTTCCGCTCCATTCCGCACTTAAGGCTACTAAAACCTCATTTCCTATTAGTGAGCCAAAGAAGCCGTATATCATTATAAACCAGTGTGCTGGGAATATGTTACTCGTCGGGTCAATGGGGAATCCTTGCATTTCCATGAACTCAAATACTGCTGGTATACCTCCAAGTAATAGGAGGGCTATCCCCGAAACCATTAAGAGTAACGGCATCCTCATATGTATTAAACTCGAATAAAGAGGTTTAATATAGTACACCTAAAGTATTAGGGAGTCCGACCTCATACCGAAGGTCTTGTTCACAAGTCTGTGGTTTACCGCTCTCGGCATCGCGACCGCCACATACCCTCAGTAAGCTGACCGGACGTCCGGTCTCTCGTCAAAAAGAAGCCTCTTTATTCTTGGCTCTGGTGTACACAATGATGCACAGCTAGATGCGAGGACACACCTACCACCGTCTGCCCGAGGCCTGTAAGCGTGGTTTTTACAAATTAAGCTTCCCGCTCTTACATAAAGAAGTTGACGAGAACCGTTTTGAAGGGGTTTAGCTTCATAGGGATTTCATAACGTTTCGTATCAACCCTCAGCCCTTGGACTCCATCAGAGTCACGGGGCATTGCCCCACTCATCCCCTCCGCCCCTTTGGCGGGATAACCCACACCCGCGGGATATCAAGGACGTGGGCGTAAATCCATTCAGTCATTATAATGTCCTTGAAGGGTTTACCCTACTTTGTCCAAGTAGTATTTGACTACTTTTCTCAGTGCTTTTCGTAATATTTCCTCTAAAGTTGGTGGTGAAATATTCAACTTATTAGCGAGTTCGGTTAAAGTTATACCCCTCTCGTCGTCAAAGTAACCCAGCTTATAAGCCAATTTTAATATCTCCATCTGCCTCTCAGTCAATTCGTTACTGCTTATCTCGTCGGTGTTTATTACTGTGACCTTAATCCCTTGGTTAGTGAGCTTTGACAGAAAATCCTTTAACGATTGAGTGTTAGGGACTAACAAGGTGTATAGCAAAGTCTTCTCTTTCACTACTTTTATCTTCTCTATCACTACATCTGAAGTATAAAGTACTCTACACACTGCACACCCGTTAGTCCTGACCCATATCTTGCTGTCTGTCAGCCTTAATACTTTAACGTTAGATGACTTGAGCTTAAACGCGTCCTCGTTCTTGACCTTCGACTCGAATAGGAGCACGTGGTCGGTCACACTTTCCCTTAATTTAACGTTCTCTACACTCGCCTTAAGCCCCATTACGGTTATGAGCTTCATTACCTCGCAAGGGTGATCTTCAATCAACATCGTGACTCTAAAAGGTAACTTGGGCATACAGACTACTCGTCATCTCGGTTTAATATTTTATCTATAAATTCCTTTAGGGCAACCGCGTTATTGTAAGGGGACTTAGAGGCGTAAAGTAACGTTACGTCCTCACCCTTCTTGATCAACTGCAATAAAATATCTAGCTTGGGGTTCTTGCTGAGCTCCTCGAAATACCTCCTCTTGAACTCCTCCCACTTGTCGGGGTCGTGGCCGAACCACGTCCTTAATTCTTCACTAGGGGCTATGTCTTTAAGCCAAACGTCAACTTTGTCCTTTTTAATGCCCCTCGGCCATAACCTATCTACTAATATCCTGACCCCGTCGCCCTTTTCTACCGGATCGTAAACCCTCTTTACTTTTATCATGAGTTTTAATCCCCTCTTCATGTAATAAAACTAAAACACCTAATAGGTAAGGTCTCATCTACAGTTTTTTATAGTAGTCAAGGATGGAGTTAAAGGTAATGACCTATCCGTACCGGTTATAAGTAGGTTAACCCATGCGACTACCCTAATTTAGTCCACGTTTGGTTGTGGTCGTATTTACTATGCGCTATAATTCAATACTCGGAAAAACTCACTGTGTTCATTCAATATACAAGTCGTATTCGCTCAACCCAGTAAATTCGGAATACCCCTCAAATTTTTTCATATCGTTTATGATGTCCTTTAAAATTTCACGTCCCAGTTGGTTGGGAAATATTTTCTCTTCGTTAAGGTTGTGGTCGATGACTATACGGATATACCTTTCAGCCCAATCCCTCCTCCTTTCTTTTAACACCGAGCCCCCGTATTTTTCGATGAGTAGGTGGTCGTTAGATAGGGGTTTAACGTTTATCCCCATCTTCTCCAAGACCGGGAACACGTATTTATCCTCTATTTTCGCGTGCCAGTTGACGATAAAGTAGTGAGTAGTCCTCAGCATCTCCCAGCCAGTCTCTGAACTTAAGCAGTCCTTAATTACCTGAAACCTAACTCTGAGGACTGCATGCTCGAATTTGAGTAATGAGATAGGGTCGGTTATCATAACAGAAACTAGAAACTTTCGGAAATATTAATAATAAATCTTTCGCCTCATAATATGCAGATGCAAAATATAGTTTAAAATAAATTTAGATATAAAAAGGTAGAGTTGCTTTTATGGCGGTTTTACGTCAATCGCTGCTACTAGGCATTCGTTTAGACTAGCCATGCAGAATATACAAGCTCGCTCTTTCTCCGGGTCAGCCTTCTTTTCTGATGCCGGCTGATCTGGTGTGTCATACTATTGGGACACGTTTACGGGACATGTGTTAATGCATGGTCCGTCTGTGATACACGTATCGAAGTCGACACAAACTACTGTACCGTGTATCCCTAACTTTCCGGGGTGGGACCCACCGGATCATATATTTTATCCGGCATGTTCACTGACGATATGCCTATTCGTCCCGTAATTGGGGTATAATACTCGTCTTTTCTTCACTGAAAATGAGAGTACTACAAGTACTTAAAGAGGAAGTGAGTTATGAACTCCGTAGTCGGTGGGCTATATACATTTTTTTTACCTTGCCTAACGTTATAATTAATATGAGAGTCGCGATAGAGAACTTCGGCCCTATAAGGAGTGCAAACTTTGAGTTATGTGATACTACGATAGTTATTGGCCCTAACGCTTCTGGTAAATCCTTCATCTCCACCCTCCTTTATTCAGTCCTTAGGGCCGTATCACCTTCCATAAGAGAGATACGTGGAGGTTATGAGGTCGAGCCGGAAGCAAAACTGAGTTCATATCTTAAAGCCATAAATGAGGCATTATCGGAAGACTTAAAGGGTTGGTTGGAAATACTTTTCGGCGTAAAATATAAAGAGCTTATCTCGTACGACAGTAAAGAGGCCAAGGTATCTTTTACTAGCCCAATAGGGGGTCTAGAGATAAAGATGAGTGAAAAATTCGAGGCTAAAATAGTGTTAAACAAGGACTTTAAAGTGGTAACTAACGTCATTGAAATGGATAACTTTCCCGCTAACCGACTCAAGATTAGTTCTGAGATCGATATAGAGAATGAGGAAATCGAAGTAAATGTGTATACTAGAAAAAAGTCGGAGATGTCAGATATAAGTACTGGGTCAGTTTTATCAGAGTTAGTTAATTATCTAGGTGAGTTATTATTTGGGGACTATATCCCAGTAGTCATGCTACCTACTGAAAGGAACTTGGTCGTAGTTAATTTGTTAAGCTACTTGAACGCTAGTGTTTTGTCAAACACGGCCTCTGACAAGCCGGTAATTAGGTATTTTATCGGAGACTTACTGTTCGAGATGGAAATGTTGAGGGGTAAGGAATTTTCTCTAAAAATGGGTCATATAGACTTAAGGTATAAGGTCTTGGAGCCTTTCGTCCTTGAGATTTACGAAAAAGGGCATAAAGTGCCCGTTTCACTCCTCTCTTCCGGGTATTCACAAGTTATCCCCATTGACATTATGGCAAGCGAAAGTGAGTTTATAATGATAGAGGAACCCGAGCTTAACCTTCACGCAGGGGCACAGAGAGATATGGCGGACTACCTCAGCAACTTGGTACAGAGAGGCAAGAAGCTCTTTCTCACTACGCACAGTGACATATTTACCGTTCAGATGGCTGTAAACCACGTAAGGAATGGTAAGGACAAACCTTTCAAGATATACTTGCTCAATAACGGGACTATGGAAGAGGTTGAGTATACGGAAAAGGGTGACGTAGAGTCAATACCTACTATTACAGATGTGATAAGGGAACAGATAAAGGAGATTTACGGTGAATAAGTTGGAGGAATTTGCGTGTTTAGATTACGACAAAGCGTGTGAGGGTAATATGCCCAAGGCTGACAGCATATGCTTTCATATACATGACTGCAATAAAGTAACTGTATACGTAGTTGAGAGGAAAGAGAGGTTAGACCCGAGTTCAGGTAAGTTTGATGACGCAGTATCTCAAGTCGAGAATACTACACACACTTTATCTAACCTCTGCAGTAGTGTGGAGTGTAAAAAAGTACTCGTATGCGAGTATATTACAGCCCTTAACGTCAGAAAGGAAAAGTTTGCCTCATATAATTGAATACAAAAAGATCAAATCGAAAGGGAGCCTGAGCATAGTTGAGAGGATATCGAAATACGTGTTTGAGAACAAACGGTAAAGGAGTACGTATATACGTCAAAGGGGATATGAAACGCTAGTCTGAGGAAAGCCTTCATAAACACCGTATTTTACCGATAATTTACTTTGTCAGGGGTCAAAGGGCAACGCCCACCTCTTACTTAACAGATTTTTTAACCTTACGCTAATGGTGCCGTTGCCCTTTATTAACTGATCAGGTATTATATCCCCATGTCCTAAACAAATTTATATATTTTTAAAATTACGGAAATAAACAAAGATAAAGCCTTACCTGGGGGGACGTAATAAGCCTAATAGCGTCCCTCATAATCCTAGTCGGGCTCATAATACTCGACATAAAAGGGGCCAGATACGCACTTTCAATGCCCTTTTTGGCCATAATGTGGGCTGTCGGGATTTTAGCTATACCTCCCTTCATTTCCTACCACAAGTCGCGACTGGGGAAGCCTTTTCTCATGGACTACTTCGCTGTTTCCGCGATAGTGACAACGCTTTTAGGCCTTGTCTTGGCTTCACTAGGGGATAAAGGTATGGCCTCTGTTATTAACACCCCAACGAATCAGGTGGTAGCTAATACAGCGGGGGGCGGGGTTAAGGCACCTTTCGGTATTACCTATGACTCCTATGATAGTTATGTGTACGTGGCGAACTTATGCTCTGGATATCTGTTATTAACCCCTCAATTGACAAAGTTATAGGGAGCTTAGCGATAGGTACCGTGTCATGCGGAATCACCTTTGACCCCATAACGGCTACTTATATTTGACTAACCCTTATTCTAATACAGTCAGCGTTATTGGAGCGACGAAAGTTACTGTTATCCACGGAGGAGACAGTCAGCGTATTGTAATTCGGGGGTCAACTGAACCGAACTCGCTCTCTGACACCGTAATACTTTAAAGTAACAAGGTAAAGCTTTTTAAAGAAGAAATAGGTAAGATCTTATGGCTTGCGATCATGTGAAATTGGTAGACACTGTATACGGACGTTCACTTTACATTAACGATGTAGAAAAGTTCGCGGAAAAGGACGAGTACGTCTATTATGAATCGCTAGTGCACCCAGTCATGGACTTAACGGGCCCGAAGACAGTCTTAATAGTCAACGGCGGTGACGGTATGGCATTAAAGGAAGTGCTGAAGTGGGAAAGTATAGAAAAGGTATATATAGTGGAGCCCGACCAGTGCGTCCTCGAGTTAGGGAAGGGCGTGTTGTCATACCTGAACAATTCCTCCATTTCAGACCCGAGAGTAGAAGTAGTGGTAGACGACCCTACAAAGTTCCTCTCAAAGGAGGGGCCTAAGTTCGACGTAATAATAGTGGACTACGGGAGTACTAATTTAAACAAGGAGTTCTACAAGACCGCTGTGTACACGGCCAAAAAGGCCTTAGTGGTCGCGGGAGATGACCGCGCACTGAGAGGGGTTTTACAACCTATAACCGATCAGGAATCAAATAAAGTACGGAACTACAATTACATGATCACTTACTTCGCTGACGTCCCGAGTAAGGGGAAGGTCAACTTCACATTGGTCTCGAAGGAGGGCTTCCACGGGTTCAGGAGTCTACCCCGCGACTTGTGGTTCGTGGACGAAAACTTCATAAGGTCTATAGCCTGGTGCTTACCTAAACACGGGGAACCGGTTATGATGCCGGGAGAGAACGTTATAGAGTCCTTCCACGTCATGGTCCGTATCGAAGGGTTGAACACCGTGACTAGGGGTACCCTTTATATAACTAATAAGAGGATTATATATGAGGACTTTGCGGCTTGTAGGAGTATCTACCCGGAGAAGCTGGAAATAATACAGAGCGGGTCTATAATAGGGCTCATCTTTACCTTACTGTTCCCACTCGGGATCCCGTTAGCCTTAGTGTTAGCCTTTCACGCCTTCTACGCACTGATCGGCGTGGGTTTAGTCTTTGCCCCCGTTACTGCAGTAGGCGTCTTCCTTTACTCTTTAGGCTCGGGCTTGTTTACAGTGATCAACGACACCGTAAAAGTGTCTGATAACTCGCTTAAAATCTACAAAGCTATAGTTTACAACTTTAACGTCAACGTAAAGTACCCTACAAAAAAGACTTTTAATATAAAACTTATAGCCAATATAACCCTCATAGCCCTCTTAGCGGTCTTCGTTATTTCCGTGGTCTTGGTCCTCCTCGGGTTAGCGTAATTTACTCTGCGAGGGAGAGCTATTGCCTTTTCGTCAACGACCCTTTCAGCTGGAGAGAACGATTTAAAACTACAAAACCTTATCTCTTTGAGGGTGGTAATAGCAACCTCTCATCCACAATTTCACAATGGTACGCTCTCTTCCTATTCTCCCAGCTCTCCTTTATAATCTCCCCGGTTTACGGCGTGACCGTGTTTGCTAAAGGTTTTTTCGGCAGGGTTGTAGGTAGCCTCGTCTCCGGTCATGTAGGTGACGAAGTAGAGAGAGGGGTGTCACTGTTCCTAACCTCCCTTATTTTAGACCTCTCCCATGGGGTGTCCTCAAACAGTCACGAAATCCGATAATTTCTTGAATATTATACCAGCTTGTTTCCTAATGTTCTCTACCCCCTTCATGAGTTTCACGGGCCCTTTGTGGATTGTAATTATCTCCCTTAAATTAATACAATTAGCGGGCAAATAATGCGTACACAAAGGTTATTCCGTATAAACTAAATTATGTACCCTCACTTAACGCTTTTACACATACTACGTATTAATATCGCTGAGTGTATATTTAGTGTGATGACCTCACTATACTTAGACAAATGGTAACCATAATGATCCCGTGGAAAAACTTGGTTCACATCAGGAATAGATTTTTATGAATACAGTGATATTTTTACAAATACTTATCGAATTTGATGGCTGTTTGAGGGCACTCCCGCTATAGTTGCCTCCCTATCGTGTAAAGCCCGTTCCCGGGTCTAGGTGCTAAACAAGTGACTATGTGTAAACCTTGTCTTTCCGGATCCTTCAGTTTTTAGGCCTTGAATTGATAAATTACATCCGAAATCAAGGGCTAATTTGAAAGTAGGGTGGGGTCGGCTCTAATAAAAAATTGGACAAGTTGGGTAAAGATTTTTACCTATGAATTCCCACTTATAAGTATAGAGGTAAAGTTTGCCGACTCGAAAGGTAGGGTTTACTTAGGTAAATAATATGCTAATAAAAAGGTTTACATCGTCGACTTAGGCGGAGTTATAGTCTTAACTCCATATACTGCATTTGCTGAAGGGTTAGGAAAAATGAAGAGCCCAGAGGACTTAATAGAATTTCTCAAGTCAATATCGCCAAAGGAGGTAAAGGACGCGTTTGGGGGGCTGTATGGATGGAGATGAAGTCATAACAAGTGCTAGTGCATTTACACCGAAATAGAGTAGAAAAGGGAAAGTTAGTGTAGTAACACTAATAGAAATCACGGAATGGTCTCTTAGAAACTACAACGAGTATAGTAAAAAAGGTGAGGGGGCTAGGGCTTTAGGTTATTTGAACCTTATAGTATCACTTCCGACTACAGTAGACGAAGTAATTAAGATAAAAGGGGATGAGATAAAAGACTTGGTTTATTACGTCGTAGAAAAAAGTTTGGGACATGTAGACGCTTACCTCGCAGTTTAAGGGGCTTAAGACGCCCATAGTCACGAGAGATAAGGGTTTCGAAAGGGTTAAGGACGAAATGAAAACCATAGACCCGTGACACAAAAAACCTCCTGCTGGGCTAACTATAGGGAGCCCAGTCCGAAATCACGGACTCCCATTAATTTATAAAATATCCTGAGAGGGGATAAGCGTATATGACGATGTTACTACTCGCCTTCATGGGCTCATCTTCATAAAAAGGTTATTGTTAAACCCGTGTGCATTAGGCTGGGGACAGCGTTTATGTACTTACTACCCATAATGGGGCACCTTAGAACCCCCTAAAGTCCCCAGATCCTCGGCGGTTTTTATACGGCAGAGTGGTACGGTATTATAGCCCTTGTACCTCCTACCGTTTTCGCAAGTGGAATAGGCACCATGATGTATAACTGCTGTTCACACTTTGTATAATTCTATACCAAGTTGACTAAATTGCCTTCCACGACTTACGTGGCGTGTAAGAATATTTTTATATTAGTCTTACTCATTTCAAATTATGAAGACTAAAATACGTGTCGGTAAGAAGCTCACAATCCATATCCCCAAGGCTGTAGCTGAAGAACTCAGCATCAAGGAAGGCGACGTCTTATCCTTAAACGTCAAGGGTAATAAGATAATTTTAGAGCACAACGACGCTATACTGCTTTCATTAAAGGGTAAGAAGTTCGCCAAGGTCACAATAGACGAGGTAGAAAAGATAAGCGAAGAGGAACAGGGTAAGTATGAGGATCCTTATTGATACTAGTTTTATACTCCCACCCCTGGGCATAGACGTAGGCGAAAGAGTACTGGACCTCATAAGGGAGTTTTATGGACATGAGGTCTACTTTACGGAGCTGTCCTTACTTGAAGCGATGTGGGTGCTCAAGAGGCTGGTAAAACAAGGGGTCAGAGTGGACTTCAGTACAGTTAGAGCCGGGTTGAAAAGCATAAATAAGACTTATCACCCGCTGAAAATACCCGCAAGGGCTTATATAAACGCCCTGAACGATAAGAGACATAATGACCTCATAGACCTAGTCCTTTACTATACAGCAAAAGCCTACGGCCTTAAGCTACTCTCTTTAGACGAAAAGTTAAAAGAGATCGATAAGGACGGGGTTATTATACAAAGCCTAAGTAAATAAACGTCGTTATACCTTGGGGCCTCTCCCTCCCACCAGTAGGCTTTACACTGATAGAAAACACGTGGGCGGTGTCTAATTAATATCAGGCCCCTCAAAGCCTTTATTATGATAGTTCGTGGCTGAGGCCTAATCACGTTTTAGTAAGACCCTTAACGTCGACACGTTTTCACCAACCGGAGAGGTTGTTACATAATTTACGGTAGGGGTCGGGTTCCCTTAAGTGTTTAACTTCGAAGTATAGTGCTCAGGTAAGCGTCCAAGTTAATGTCTACTGTCAACTCCCCATAAACGTGCAGATTCATGAGGACCCGGAGAACTTAGGGGAAACCTAGATAGGAAAGCCCCAGAAGTGATAACGACCACGACAAACACTAAATACATTGGTAGTATAAGAAGCAGGAAGTAAACACGTATTAGAAACGCACGCCTTGTACGTTATATAGAAAGGTTTAAAATGTTTACTACAAAATTTCTCAATTTTGTTTTACCTGATTTAATGACAAGAAAATTTAAAACGAGTTTAAACCTCATTCAATTTCCTCTTTATCTTCTCTAAAAGTTCCTTTTCTTCATCATTAAGTTTCATCGAACTTATTAACTCAACTTCAGCCCTCATCAACTCCTTCATAGAGGTCATAGCCTCATCCCTAGTGTGGAAAGGGCTTATATCTTCGTCGAGGCCGTTATATGCGTATCTATATACCCCTAACATTGCAGTAGTAAGTGTAACAAGCCCTTTAAAGCCAAGGTCTTCAAGGCCTTTAGATATACCTACTAACCCGGTCGTGGGTGCTGAATAACCTATCCTCAAATACCACTTTATTTCTTCCTCTTTCCCTTCTTTCCTCTTCTTTTCAATTATCTTATTAAAATTAGAGACTACAATTGAGCTTAATAACGCTTTCCATGAGAGGAATAACTTGCTCGCAGAGTTCCTGCTATACCCCTCTTTAAGCATTTCAATACTCAAGTAAAGTTCCTGCAAGGACTCGAGCAACCTCAGCCCGGAATACTTATCCGGTTCCTTAATGAATTTAGGTAACTGAGACTCCATAATTTACATTTAGTCAACGTGTTAATAAGTGTTGCCAGGTCTCCAACTTCCGGCTCCGGGTTTTGCTAGTTCGGTGGCTATAATACAGCTTTTGGACATTACAATAGAACTTATTATGACCAATGCGTTAATTGTCGTAGTTCTACCTTACAAAAGGTCGAAAGCTTCGCCCCTTAGGGCTGTGAGAGAGTCGGTTTAGTACTCTACCGCTTTTTCCTTTGTCACTTATAAACCCGACCACCTACAGCCCTTCTTTTCCACGTCTCCCTTAAGCCTTCGGGTAGTCCGCTCCTTCCCATCGCGAATGTCAGCCCAAATACCGGCACAGTTCATGGTAACACCCTTTCGACCATTTTTTACCGACCTTATCATAACACCAGAAAAGTCCCACCCTCCCTTATTCTCGTGACTAGGAGCTTATACGCCCCTCCCGAAACCGTGATAGCCCTTACCGTGTTTAAACTAATGTTTTTTATTTCGTAAGGGGTCAAAGGGCTATGCCCGCCTCTTTTTTTAACCTTACGCTAGAGGTACCGTTGCCCTTTATTAACTGAACGGGTACAACACGTCGTCGTCTAGTTTTGACCTCACGGACTACACAAGCCCACGAGTCCCTGGTTTTTCGACGGGGAAAACTATTTCACGGCCTGGCACAACACTAACTTAATGAATGTCAGGTTACCTAAAAGGGTCGTTTACTCAGACAACACTTCTGAGGTTTTAGCTAAGGACTATGTAAAAGCTGAGGGGAATTTGAGGCTTTTCACTAAAGACGTCCAAAAGTTTTTGAGGGACTTGAAAAGTAGAGGCTTTAAAGAGACAGCCCTAGAAATTAGGAAGGGGGAGAGCTACTCCCTGACTAAGAGGATAGGGGTCTGGGAAGTACATGTCAGGATATACCCCGACGGGTTTGTGGACCCCCACCTCGAAGTGAGTAGGGAGTATTTCCAACACCTGAATTCCCCTTCAGTCTCATTCGCTTACGAACTCATGTTGATGTTCCCTTACTTAGAGCTATACAACCACGGTAAAAGGGTCGTGAGAGTAGAAGGTGTTTATGAGGAAAAATTGTCCCCACCATCGCACCTAGTCCCATGGAAACCGGTGACTATTCCGTGTGTGGCCTACCTCATACTTAAGGTGGTCCAAAGAGCCTATTAATTCTCAAATTTTAATACTGTTATTTTACTCAGTTGGGTGGGAACGTGAGCGACCCTGTACTAAAGGGCAATTCCCCCGTCATATACGAAAGGGGTACGTGCTTTAAATTAGGAGCACTGTCCTTTACAAACTGACCGAGTGAAAGCTAGTCCCGGTTCAGGACACGGTGAAGTTAACGGACTCACTCGACGTCTAGATGAGGTCGTGTTGATCTCTAAAGCCGCAAGGAGTATAAAACCGTAGAGTAGTACGCCTTGGTGTAGGGCGAGCACATCATAGCAATGATGAGGATAGGGGCACCTCAGGGGCTCGACTGATCGGTAAATTATAAGGACTAGCAGAGTGAGATTTTCAATGCCGCTTGAAAATAAAAGTTATACCTAGTTATACAACGTACAAACGGGTCTCCAAAGTCCCTCAGTACGTCAGGGAGGATCACGTTGCCCTTTAAAATTTCGGAGGTATAATAAGCGTTAGCAGTGAAGAAAGAAAAAATAGCAAATGCTTACCCGTGACCGTACAAGTAAGTCCCTTCGTAAACCTTTTTATCACTTTATGCTAACTTACTAATATGAGTAGTTACGACGAGGTAAACAGGCTGCTGAGGAGGGCTGAGAAATTTAGGAAAGATGCAATTAGTTCTTGTAGTGAAGGTTATTATGATATCGCTTGCTTCTATGCAGAACAAGCTGTACAGCTCAGGATTAAGGCGTACATGTTAAAAAACTTAGGGTTCATGCCGAGGGTCCACGACGTTAGGGACTTACTTTCAACTATATATAAATATACGAATGATGAGAGGGTGAGGGAGTTCGTAAATAGGAATAGGAGTAGCCTTAAAGACCTCGAAGAGGGGTACACTGAAACGAGGTACGGCACCACGGAATACACTGAGGAGGACGCCAAGGAGTGTTTAAATATAATGGAAGAGTTGTTTAATTTAGTCGTGGTATGAACCTTGAACCTTACATAGAGTTCGTTAAAGAGAAGATGGAAATCCTCTCAAGTTTCCCCCGCATGTCCCCCCTGATATATCAGGCGGTCAAAAAGGCCCTTGAGGTCTACGACGTCAAAGGTGAGGTATATTTCTTCGGTTCAATAATAGAGGGGAAGTTTACGGTGGCGAGTGACATCGACGTCGCGGTCTTAGTAGATAAAATACCGGAAAAAAGGAAGGAGGTCGTCCACAAAGTGTTCGAAATTCTGGAAAGTAATGGGTTACCTTGGTGGTTTCCGTTAGAAATCCACTTCTTCACCCCCTCACTGTTTGAAGCATTTAAGAAGGGAGGTGCCAATTTCGTTAAAGCAGAGGATTACCTTAAAAATAACACGCAGTGAGTCGTATTTTCTACACAGGTCGAGTTGACGTGAACCCCCTGTCCTTAACATTACTAGGCCCCCTCGTTATGTTGGGCAACAAAGGAGTTAAGACTTAACAGTCGATGGCAAATTCGAAGTAGCCACACACTACTGTACGGACTGGCAGACCGTGCAGGGGTCAATACCAATAACGCGATAGGATTGGCGCCTATCCTCGGGACTAATTATCTAAATTTAAAGGGAGACGACGGGCTCATACAGTACGTGTCCTCCGAGGTCGACGACTACGTCTCAAAACTGTTGTCCTCCCCCACGTCAATGAGACTGTGGACTATGGACAAGTCGCGATCAAGCCCGTCGTACCGATGGCCGTCTGTCCGTTGCCTTACGTGGTGTGAACGTGACGTACCACTTGGAGCTGAGGTCTAGAGCCCCCGTGTAAACCCTGACTGAGCGAACACTACATCAAGTATTTATTAAGAAGTTCAGAGAGGTAGTAGTTATGGAAAAGGACCTTTATATTGTTGACCGAGATTATGTCGAGGCCAGGCTAATTGAGAGTTTATCGGACCTATTTCTTTCCCTTACTTTATGGAAGGAAGGATATACTAGGAACTCTGCAGGGAAGGCTTTCAGCGCAGTGAGGGCGTTGCTCAGTGCCCTAATAGTCGTTAATGAAGACAAACTGCTGAACTTAGCAAAAGACGATAAGGAAAAAGAGTGGGTTAAGAAAAAAGCCCATACAGTCCCTACACATAGCATGTACGCCTTAGCACATATGCTAAAAGAGGCTGGGATTAACGTCCTGGACCTAGTCAACTATGCGTTAAACCTCCATGAATACCAGTATAACGGTTTTGAGCCCGGGTTTAGTAGGTACAGTAGGAGGGAGGACGTACTAAAGGACTTGCTCACGGTGGTAATGGGGACAAAAAGGGCTATTAACACGTATTTTCCGGAGTTTGAGGTAAAAGAGGTCTCAGAGAAAATTGATTCACTGCTTAACCAGTTTATGATGTCGGGAAACTATAGGGGCTAAACACCCGGACGAACAAAGGAATGGGTGCAAGTTAGTTGACTCCGGGTAAGGGGACCATAAGGGCAAATGGCCTCCTTTACAATACACAGTAAAGAAAGTTTTATTTTTATAGTTGTGTAGTAACATGTGTTAATAACGAGGTAAGTTTACTGCCGTCCTGCACGGCCTCACCCCCCGGCGAAGACCTAACTTTTCCGGCCCCAAAACCCAATAAGTTAAAGAGGTTGTTAACCTTTTGTGTTTTTATTTTTACAAATATAGTATCAATATAGAAATAATATTATATGTATAGACATCAATAGTGAGGGAACTCGTCCGAGGCCTCCCACGTGCCCTTTGTAGACTGTAATTTTCTCCACGAAATCGGTGCAATTCAGTATACGAAATGATATGGTGTACGTGGGGTTACCCTGAGCATCCGTGTCATGACCTCCCTTGTTATACGCTTTACACACAGTATGTACCATGTTGTCAAGTGTATATTTAATGTGATAATTTGCATTACAGATAAGGAGTCATAAAAGGGCCGTGAAAGACACCCTTCTTTCAGTTATTTTGGCCTAAGTTAAAAAGCCCCTTGGAGCTCTCAACACACCCTATTATAAAAGTCACGTCATGTTACTCCTTTTACAGTTTAGACTTTGGGACAGCTGTTGGGGGAATGGAATTATCTATAAATAGAATTACTATGTCATTTAGCTCTCTAAGGCTTAGCACATTTTAACCCTTGTGTAGGGTGTGTGTTGGGGACAGAAAAGCGTCTAATTCACCCTTCTGGTTATGACCAGCAACCCTATCAAGTTTCCTAAAGACTGTAATATAAAAGGCAAGTACGGGTTAACGTCAAAAAGGGACCCGACTATAAGGTCACTCGGCAAGGACAGTACCCCGGATATTAGCAAAAACACGCTGTATGCTGTGACGTAATTACTCTTATTAATTTGGTAAAACAACGCTTGCGAAGAGGGTATGGACATCGACGAGGTCAAAGACCAAAAGAGGAACGCTATTATCGAGGACACCCCGCGGGAGACCGAAAATAACAGCATCGACACAGAACCTATGACCACGGCTAGGGTAAAGACCCTCATGACACCTAAACGGTCTGCTAAATGCCCGAAGTAGAACGCCAGCGAGTTCTCCCCTAAAACCCTAATAGAGTAAAGGAGCCCGACCTCACTTAACGTCAGCCCGATGACCTGTTGGGAAAAGATAGGGACGATGAAAGAGTCGACCGTGACTAATAAAGAGAAAAGGGTAAACACAATAGCCGAAAATACCGAAGAGAAGTTCATAGAGGGTGTTTCCTCTACCTTTTTCTCGTCTAGGACTAACGCCCTGGTTACAGTGGCTATAAAAGTCGTCACTGATGTGGCGAGTATTAAAAGCCTGTCAACTCCCGTTATTGCGCCTAACAGTGGAGAAAATACCGCAGGTAGACCGGCAATCGTCATGAACCAGCCCATGTTCGTGGCTTGTTTGTCCCCCTTCATTATCAAGTACTGCCTTGAGGTGTTTGAGAGCGGGTGGCCTACCCCTAAATCTATTATAAAGCCCGAGGGTGTGAATAGCGGGGAGAAGGTGTATATCATGAGGGCTGAGACCGACCTGATGACCCCTCCTAAAACTAACCCCTCCTTCGGGCCGAGCTTAAGTATCATTTTCCTCGCTATGAGGGAGAAAGCGGAGGAAAGCAACGTAGCTACGCCGTAAAACGTCCCTATTGTGACCGGGGAAAACCCGAGTTGCTTAAAGATGAGGGGCAAAAAGAATACCCACGACGCGGTGAAGAAAGTAGGTATCGCGGAGGTAAGGCCTAAGACCAGCGTGGTCCTTGAAGGTAGCATGACATTATTTAGTCCTGAGCGGTTATAAACCTTGAAGGGGTCTGAGATTCCCGGAATGAGTTTGTATAGGACTCTCACTCCTTAGGCTCTACCGAATTCGTGGGGGACAAATTAGGTGTTGTGGTTTAAGTAAAGTAGTATACACGATACTAGAGGAGCTTTCTGACCTCCTCCCTGTCCTAAAGGGCGAGGGTTCCCCTAGGGCGGATCATAGGTTTGCGGTTCACCGCCTTCATCTTCATCACTTCATTGCTGGTGGAGTTTACCTACCCCGCTCCATTCGTCCAGTGGTAGACCACAGGCTGGGCCTTCAGCCCGTTACCCCTATCCCTCACCAATAGTTGACCCCTACTCTTGATCCTTAGGGACTCAGGGATATGTAGTCCTGTGCGGGACACTCATTTTTGCTATGCCCACAAGGTGGGCTTCCCCGCACTTTATTAACAGTTTTAAGCTAAGATTAAAAAGCATTACCCCGCCCTAAAGGGCGAGACTTTCCTACCCTTTGTCAAAAGACCTTTATATTTCATGCTTATCAGGAAAAACTCCTTTAATTCTCTTACTACGGTCTGTAATGGTAAGTAGCATTAAACGTCGGAGAGGGATGGCCCCGAAAAACTGAAAGGGACTACCTAAGTTACAGTGGGGTTTGCACACAACGTCATTAAAGGTCTTATATCAGGCGTCCTTGCCACTATTGGACCGTTTATTTCATGGGTCTATAATTTCTATCTGGTCCTTAACCCTTTCAAAGTCTTTATCTGTAGTAACTAAGGGCATCTTAAATTTCTTACTTAAAACTACGAGGTAAGCGTCGGCGGGGTCTAAGTCCTTTTCTACTACAAAATATACTAAGTCCCTTATTTCGTCACTTTTTACCTCCACTACCTCGTCTACGGTTAACGGAAGTGAGGTTATAAGGTTGAGGTAACCTAGAGCCCTCAGTTTCTCTCCTTTTTTACTGTATTCCATGTATTTTTTTAATGCCCAGTCTATAAATTCTATTAGCGTTATTACGCTCACTTTCCCTTTCCTAGTCTTCTTGGATATAAACGCGCTCGTATCTATTAAGATTTCGTCTTTTCCCAAACCGCTTCCCTAAACGCTTCCTTTAGCTCTTTTGGTGATATTGACCTAAGGAACTCCGTCAATTCTTCCATGTCCTTCACCCTCTCTAGTTCCTCCGCAAATGCGGTATATGGAGTCAGGACTATAACTCCACCTAGGTCTACTACATAGACCTGCTTATTGGCATACCACTTACCTAGGTAGACTCTCCCCTTTGAGTCCGCTGTCTTAACTTCCATAGGTATTAGTGGGAACACATAGATTTAAACCTTTCCCACCCTCAGGCTGGGTAGCTTTCTCAAAATGTTTAAGTGAATACGTTTTCTCTGGATCGGCGTGCTATTGAACTTTGTTGGGTCCCAAAAAAGAGCCCCTCACAGATTGCTTTATAAATGCGTCCGCTTTACATGGGAGTACCCCCCTGTTAATTGACCGAGTATAAGCACTTTACAAAGGGTTTGGGGGTCCTCGAGTATTAAACGCAAAATATAGCGACCACGTTATTGTTTGGAGTAATACGTTCTACTGTAACTTTTTTTTTAAAAAATCTGAACTGATATCGGTAGACCGGACAGTTGGGCCCTCAATAGTAGCCATCATATAATATATTTCTAGATCCTAGTTGTGAAAAGAGGCCGTACTGGGTTTTCAAACAAGCAGAATACTCAGGCCTGAGGCTTTCCCTCTATTACCAAGGCTTTGTACGTGTTTTTCTATTCAGAATGAGCGGAAAGGGGTTTGTCCTGTTTTCAAATTAAAGAAAAATAATCAAGAAAAGTAAAGCTTATAAATGTATTATATTCTATTTATATCCATGCAATTAGAACCCGGAGAACAAGTAATTTGGAGTGAATTTCCTATGAGCAGATACAGAAGGAATGCCACAATAGGGCTCTCCATCCTCGGCGTAATATTCCTGCTAACGGTAATCTTCGCCTTTTTAGGTGTGATGTTCATAGTTATAGGTTTAGTAATGTACTTCCTGCTGAGGTCTGCTAACCAATACGTGGTCACCAACAGGAGGGCAATGCACCTTAAGTTCGGAAAAGTAGTAAGGGAAGTCCCCCTTAATACGCCTAACCTCCAAGTGTCCCTCGTAAACCCGCAGTACATCGAGACCAGGTTAGCAGGACAGCACGTCGTACAAGACGTGATATTCCTACAGAACGGTATGGAGTTACTGAGGTTCAGTAAGGTACATAAAGGAGACGAGTTGATAGCGAGACTGAGGAGCATGGGTTTCGTGTCGGCATGACTTTCTGCGGAAAGTAGATGAGGGCCTTCTATAAGTAAAGTCCTTATTTTCATACTGTCGATAAGCCAGTAGGTCTTTTTTACCACCCGTCCGCTTACCCACCCGCCTATACTTACCGCCCTCACAGTCCCCACATATTTCATAACAGTACACTACGTATTATTGCCACCTTGGGTTAAGGGCCTCGTTTGCAAGCGTAAGCCCTTATTGAGACGTAAGTCCAGATTATTCACGGTTAAAGGCGAGGCTCGCGTTCATATCATCGAAAAACCGCGAACATAAATTACCCTAAACACTTAAGCCTATGTTTGTACCCTATTTTATGTTAAATGTTTGAGGACTAGGAGCTCAGGCCATGAATTGTGTAATGGTAATAACTAATTAGCAAAAAAAGTGTCAGACATAGTGGTTTTACGTTACCTGTTTATCGTAATGTCCGCTATCACTCCCCCTTAACGATCCTCGGCTTATACATTTCCTTATCGTCCTACCTACTATAAACCTCCCGTAGGGCAGGATTAACACCGCGTTGTACTTCCTAACTTCACCCGCAAACTCTTCCAGCTTCCTGAAAGCGTTTATCTTATCGTATGTTATACAGTACGCGATGGAGACCCCCATCATGACCGTCCCGAGTGTTAAGTTGTCTTCGAACTCTGTTTCGTCCATTACCGTGGTGTCGAGCACTACGCCAGTCTCCTTCAAGAAGGAAATCCTCTCTCTCGAAAAGTCCTTCTTACCGCCTTTCCTGACCACTACGATGACGTCTACGTCCGAGTCGTCCCTATACTTACCTATGACCCTACTACCGAAAAAGATTATGGCCAAGACGTCGTCGTTTAATAACATCCTCGTAGCCAAGCTAAATAACTCCATATTTTCGGAGGAAAGACTCAGCAACCTTGAGCACCTCCTCTGAGTACTCTATTCCCTTTTTACACATCTCCTCCGTCACCACCTCCTCCGGTGTCTTCACGTCAAAGCCGTTCAGGACCGGGTACCTTGATGTAGTCCATGCCCCGGATAGGTAGTCTAAAGCTTCTAAGACCTTGTCAAGGTCATTTCCCAGCTCTTGTAAGTGGGCTGATGCCTCGGCTATTACGTCGTGTTCCTCCTTATACACTAATTTTACTTCGAGCATAGCTATAACGCCCTTCTCTACCGACTGTTGGGAATAGAAGAAACACTCAGGGTAGTCCTTAGCCTCATAGGCTTGTCTAGCCCTCTGGTGGTCCTTAACGGCGACTGAGTAAAAGGCCTTGGCAAACTCTCTGTATTTCCTTGGTATCATCCCCTAGATAATTATGAATGGATATAAAAAAGGTTAATGAATTGGTTAAGCTTACCGGAGGGAGTCGTGAGAGAGGAGAGGGAGGAAGATAATATACATTTATTATACATGATATACAGAAAAATAAAATTAATAAGAAAATAAAGATATAGAATAAAGAGAAAGAAAAAACATTTTATTTGGGTCTACAGACTACCCTCTACCTCCGAAGCTATGCCTTGTGCTTGGGACAGAGTAGGTGGTACGTTGATCATTATGATACCTATCTCCTCGTTTGTCGACACTTCGCCGTAAGTGCCTATGGCGGTGATGTTGATAAACCCTAGCTGTGAGGCGAAGCCTGATATTGGAGTAGTAGAGAGGAAGGTCTGGTTAGTAGTGGACACGAAGTAATAGTCGAACCCGTTAGACGAACCTACCTGGAAGTTAATGCCGTATTTAGAGGCGTTAGCGGAGATAGAAGAGATGAAACTAGAGAACGTCGAGTTCTGCATGATATAGTTGGTGAAGTTGTAAACGTAACAAGCGGGGTTAGGTGTTGTATTATAATAGACTCCTACACCTATTATTAACGTATTCTGCCCGTTGACTGTACCGTTGGCTACTACAAAGTCTACCTTAGTTGGGTAGACTGTGAAGGAGGGCATAAACCGGTAGTTACCCCCGCTTGGCTGGAACGTGCTATAGCTTAGGACACCGAGGTACTGCGATGAGAGGTCAGAATAACTTACGGTCTCCTTCTTGCCGTTTAATAGTGTCACGTTATACAGCCCGTTACCTATGTAGACGGCAACCCCGGTACTGTTTTTCATTACCGACCAAGAGCCCCCGAAGTCTTGCTGTGCTGTTGTCCCCACCGCAGATAAGGCTGTTGCTGACGGGGCGCCTAGGGCGAAAAGTACGATAAGGACTAGGACTACGGCGATTACAGCACCTAAAAGCCCACCTATTACCTTAAAGTCGAACCCCTTATTGGGGGGTTGACCTTGAGGAGGTTGCGGTGTGGCTGCAGTTGTAGGTTGGTACCAGATAGGCCTGAGGGGTGAGCCGCATTTTTGACAGAACTGGTATTCGTCCGGGTAGTCTATCCCACACTTATCACAGTGTTTGGTCATTGAATAATATAGAATTCCACTCATTATTAAGTTTTATTGTAAGGGAAAGGAGTTAGTTTGTGTATAAGAACGGAAGGAGTTTTACCGTTTATGATAGGGACAAGTTGTCTTTAGGACTTGATATGCCCATAACTCGTGGCAGTGCCCCTGACGGTGGAGGCGTTAGGGAAAATTTTATATACTATTGTTGTAATTCCTTTTTAGGGTAACCCTAAATGAAAGATTTTGAAAAAGACAATTGTTGTAATGTAAAGAGGACTACAGCCGCGGACTTCCTAATGAAGCCCATGTATTCGACAAATAAAGTAATAGGGTATAAAGTAAAGTCAATAATGACCAACAGAGGTATCATACAAGTCCTCTGGAAAAAAGAGGGAGATAAACTGGACCTAAGGTATAGGGGAGTGAACTGCCTGACGAGCAAAGTAGCGTTGGAAGCGCTGTGTGAGTGGGTGTGTAACGGAGAAGTTAAAGGACCTGAAGAAGCCGTTAAGAAGCTCCAACAAATTAGGGGGTATAAGGTAAACGACGAAGTGGTAGACCTAGTATATAAAGTATTTGAAGCGATAGAAGGGGAAGGGCATTGAAAAGAGTAGCCTACTTGGCCCTGACTAACTTAGCACAGTACATCTTAGTCAACATGGTAATACCCCAGGTAGAGCAGGGAGTGCACGGAGTAGAGGTCAAGGGGATATTTTTCATCCACGATAACGTGTACATGTTGGTAAAAGGCACAGATACGGCTGACAGGCTGGCTAAATTACACAGAGAGAAGGAGATATACTTACAAGCTTGCGACCAATGTACGTACATGAGGAACTTAGCCGGGTCTTTAATCGAAGAGGCCAAGGTGGGTTGTTTCCCTGACTTTTATAAGGAGGTCGCCGACAAGGTAGACGCGTTCGTGACAATATAAAAGGAAAAGGCGTTTTAAAGCCATGTACCCCTTTTCTCCATCCCATCCCTCTTTTTTGTGTTTCAGGTAAAAAAGGGTCAAGTTGTGGCCCCAAGTGTCTCGTTTAGGTCTACGGGCAGCTTATTTCGCCTCTAGTCCTAGGTGGAGGAAGACATAACCCCTAATGAGTTCCCTGAGACCTTGTCGGGAAGGAAACGGAAAGGCTCAGAAGGAGGTCAAATGGGAAAAAAGAAGGGGACAAAAAAAAAGGAAGAGAAATTAAGTGAACAGCTTTTTCCCTAATAACTCATGCTTTCAGCTAACATAAGTGATAAGGCTTTACTCAGCTCCCTGATCGACAAGACCCCTACACACTTACCGTCCTTTTCCACCACGAGGTGCCTTATGTTGTTCCTCATCATCATGTCATAAGCGTCGTAGACGCTCTTGTGGTAGTCGATCTTTATGATGTTTTTACTTGCGATCTCATAAGCCGGGTAGTCGTAGCTTAGGCCTTTGCTTACAGCCTTGACTATGTCCTTCTCTGTCACTATCCCCACTATCTTATCGTCTTCCTTTAAGACTACAGAGCTTACAGCGTTCTCTTCCATTACCTTAGCTACTTCCCTTATACTCGAGCTGTGAGAAAGGGACACTAACTCTTTTTCACCCACCAATTGGCCTACAATCATAATATATATTATCGAAACATAAGATATTAAATTTTACTTTACAAAAAACATTAGATAATAAAAGATAGCTTACCTTTATCCGTACCTCAGAGCGATACCCAACCCGTACCTCGGGTATTTCCATATAATGTTATTAAACGGGCAGACTATTTTACAAGCACCGCACTCCACACAGTTCTCATATGAGACCACCAGTCTGTCCTTGACAAAAGAGTACACGTTAGCGGGGCACACTCCTATACAAGGGCTACCGTATTCCTCATTACACCTCTTACAGAGCTCCTGGTCCTTGACCATTAAGTGGGGCTGTTCGTCCCTCTTATACCTTAAAGTGTATAACCTTTCCTCTATCCTCATCCTACCACCCCTAACCCTAAGGTCAAGTGCCTTAACATAGCCCATAAGTTAGACTTATAGTACTTGAGCTTCGATAAGTCACCGCTACTCCACCCCTCAAAGAGGTCTACAATGAGGTTAACATAGAACTTGAAGTTCTCCTCCTTTAACAATTCCTTCACTAACGTCCTCGACCTCACTATCCTCGAGACCTCCTCCTCTTGGAGTAACGCCCTTTCGTAACCCTCACACTGCCCTAAGTTTTCAGAAGCCAAGTAGCCCGAGGCTATGGCAGGCCCTATACCGTTAAAGGTCAACGGGTCTACCAAGCCTATCGCGTCCCCCGTCACGTATACCCTCTGGTTACACGCCTTAAAGGACGGGAAGCCGTTTTCTGGTATTACCTTAGCTGAGTACTCCCTTAAAGAAGAGCCTTTGACCAGCTCAGACAAGCTAGACCTAAACGAGTCTAAGACTTCATACGGCTTCAACCCCTTTACGTTACTCAGGGGGACGCCTACTCCTAGTGACACGGAGTCCTTATATGTGTAGACGAAACCTGCAAACGGTATAGGGTTATCGCTTATCACACGCCACGCCTCTCCGTCATCGCCCTGAAGGCCAAACCTCTTGTTCACTTCGTCCCTAGTCATGGAATATACCTCTTTTAGCCCTAACACGGCCTCTTCAGGCTTGAGTTCCCTCCTCATACCTAAGCTCATGGAGAGTAACGCGTTAGCACCTTCACTTAGGATGACGTAATCTGCCTCAACTCCTCCCCTCTCAGTTATGACCTTATTACCCTCCACGCCGGTCACTGTAGTCTTGGTCACTAATAAAGCCCCTGCTTGTTCGGCCTTTTGGGCGAGCCATTTGTCAAACTTAAGCCTTGAGACCGTGTATAACTTGTCCCTAGGCCTTATCCTCAGCTCGACGGAATTAGCCTTTGTGGAAAACACCAGCTTAACGCTCTTGACCACTTTCTCGAAGGGCAGGCCGTCAATGTCGACAAACCTTGATATGTCTGACTCCCTTATCATAGCGCCTGACACGTTCTTAGAACCGGGCTCCGGCCCCCTCTCTACCAATAACGTCTTATAGCCCTTCTTTGCAGAGTTCAGGGCTGCTACGGAACCCGAACACCCGGCCCCCACTACTACCACGTCGAACTTCATGGAGTGACACCTCCCCTCTCTTTTATCACCCTGATCAAGTCGGGCACGACTTCAAATATGTCCCCGACCACCCCGTAGTCACAGTTCTTAAATATTTGCGCTTCCGGGTCTATGTTGACTGCAATGACCCTCCTCGCCCCTGAGATACCTACTAAGTGCTGTACGGCACCGGATATACCTAGTGCGATGTACAGTTTGGGCCTTATGCTCGTCCCGGTCTGTCCTATCTGCCTGTCCTTAGGGTACCAGCCCATGTCAGCTAGGGGCTTACTCACGCCCACTACGCCGTGGAGGACCCCCGCTAACTCCTCCGCCAGCTTTATGTTTTCAGGTGACTTTATCCCCCTACCTACACCGACGACTATGTCGGCCTCTGCTAACAAGTTGTGTCTCTCCAGTTTGGAACGGGACTTCACGTTATACCAGCTACCCTGCACGTCGACCTTCTCTACTACTACCTCATCACCTCCCTTTAACCTCGTAGGGTAAAACACTCCTCCCCTGACGGTCACCATTATGGGCCTGCGGTTAGGACAGATTATGGTACTCATCTCCTTGCCCCCGAAATCAGGTCTTATAGATAGGAGCCCCACTTTCTCGTCCACTTGGAAGTCCACACAGTCAGCTATTAAACCCGTATCTACTTCTATAGCTACTGTTGAGGCCAATTCCCTGGAGTTCTTGGTGCCCGGGAAGAGGACTACCTCAGGCCTATACTTCTTTATGACATTTGACAAGGCTTTAGTGTAAACGTCGTTCACGTAATAGTCATACCCCGTGACTTTAACGTGGTAGACCTTATCAAAGCCGAACTCGAAGGCCTGTCTGACTACCCCTTCGACGTCATCCCCTACGGTTACTCCCGCTAACTTGACGTCCATAGAGTCCGCTATCCTCCTCCCCTCAGAGGCAATTTCCCATGAGACCCTGTTGACCTCCTCCCCAAGGTGGTCTATGTAGACCCACACCTCGCCTTTAGCTTTGTATTTAGGTGCAGGCCTAGTGTATTCGTACTTCACCTCGTTTACCTCGTTCAGTGACTTGACTATCTTACCGTACAGCCATTCCCCGGCGTCGTTACCCCTATATAACTCGGCGTTCCTGGTCTTCGGTGGAGGGCTCACTTTTATGACACGCGTGGGGGAACCTGCTAAGCCGACCTTGTCGGGCTCAGCCCTTATGTCGTCCTTAGTGAGCTTCACCACTTTAGCCCACTTTGCCCTGATCAGGTCGTCTATTGTAGGCTGTCTGGGCTTATTTATGGTCTCCATTACCGTGAAGACTGACGGGAGGGGCGTCTCTACTACTTCCTGCTCTTCCTCCGTAGTCCTCACTACTGTAGCCTTCCCGTCCGATACCTCCCTGATCTCGCTTACGTAACCTACTACGGGTATCCCTAACCACTTCGCTGTCTGTGGCCCTACTTGCTCGGTCTCACCGTCTACGGCCCTCCTCCCGAACAAGTATATGTCTGCCTTCCCTATTTTCTCGATTGCCCTAAAGAGTGTGTAAGAAGTAGCCCACGTGTCAGCTCCTGCCATTGCCCTGTCCGTTATTAAGTACGCTTCATCAGCGCCCATCGCTATTGCTTCCTTCAGGGAAGCTTCAGCTTGGGGCGGGCCCATTGTTAATACCGTTACTTTTCCTCCGTACCTCTCCTTTAACCTAACACCTTCCTCGATCGCGTGTAAGTCTGGCGGGTTGATCACGGAAGGTACTCCTTCCCTGACGAGGTTGTTTGTCACCGGATCTATCCTCAAATCGTCAGCGTCAGGGACTTGTTTTATAGAGACAATGATCCTGACCATTTTCTCTCTATACATTATAATCGCAATTATTGTATTTAAATTTATATTGGACGAATTTAAAACTTAATAGTAATATATAAACGCAGGTCTGGTACAAGGGTAACGCGGTATTCCTTACGCTACCCTGAGGGGTGTCACAGCCCTCCGTACTATACGCAGTTAAACCGTTCACTGAAGGGCTTAACGGGGGTAGTGGATTTTGTCAGTAACCGGGTAAAGCTGTATAAAACCTCTTGGGTTCACCTAAAACCCTTGCGTTGACGTGTTTTTACCGATTACATGTGTGCCATCGCGTACTCCACGGTCGGAAATTAAGAGTTTTGACTACTAACATAAGGTCGTGTATAAGTATTCACGTAAATATTTAGGGTAATACGCTGATACACGATCTTTCCGATAAATCCTGCTGTATCGAGCCGTGGACTCATCGCAACATTATTTACCCCTCAAGACCACTTTATTCCTAATGTTAAAGGAGCCCTACGCTACTTTGCTCAACAAGATGGTAAAAATATTGGAAGAGGAGTTCGGGGACGACCTCGTCTCTGTGGTACTCTACGGTAGCGTGGCTAGGGGGGACAACAGGAGAGATAGTGACGTTGACTTATTGGTAGTGATAAAGGGCCTACCTAAGGACAGTATGTTGAAGAGGATAAGGCTATTTGAGACTAAGGTAGAGGACCGGTTAGGCTTAGAGGAGCTGTGGAGTAAGGGGTATTATATTTCCCTTTCTCCTGTTTTAAAGACACCGGAGGAGGCAGAGAAGTTCTCTCCCCTCTATTTAGACATGGTGTACGACGCTATAATACTCTACGACAAAGACCTATTTTTCACCAGAATATTGCAGAAGTTAAGGGAGAGGCTAGAAGAACTGGGGGCTGAAAGGGTGAAGATGGGTAAGAGGTGGTACTGGGTGCTAAAGAAAGGCTCGAAGTTCGGTGAGACTGTTGAACTTTGACACTATAGCGTATTCGTATATCTCGCAGGCAGAGGAGAGGGTAGTGCTGGCTAAGCTGGAGTATGAGAGGAAGAAGTATAATATCACGGTAAGGCTTTGCCAAGAAGCTGTCGGGTTGGCTCTTAAGGCTTGCCTACGTTTAGTCAATATCGAACCGCCCAAATTTCACGACGTAGGGCCACTGCTCAAGGCCAATGCTGAAAAGTTCCCTGAATGGTTTAGACAAAAAATAGACGTTTTTGCGTCTTATTCAAGGTCTTTGCGCAAAGAGAGGGAACTGTCAATGTACGGCGACGAGGAGACTGGTACTCCGCCTGAAATGCTGTACTCCGACTACGACGCCCAGCAGTCCGTCAAGATGGCGGAGGAAGTCTTAGACTACTCTAAAAAACTTTATGAGGAAAAGGAGAACAAACAGTGAGGTAGTTCTGGCGCCGTAATCCTTACACTTTTATTTCGACGGTTTTACCTTAAATGCGACCGGCAATAGGGCTGGACCGCATAACCTTACCCGGTTTACGACCGTCTTAAGGCGGAGCTAAAAAGTCCTCCAAACGCATTTGTACTTTTACACGCATGTCCTCTCAGTGGCACCGTAACGGTCGTAGTGCTTGGAAAGAGTACGATACCACATCACGTAAAAACATAAATACTTCTATACATACCACTACTCAATGGTTATTTCGGCTAAGGTAGAGTTCAGCCATAGGTACTCCTTTACCTCACCAATAAGGGCCGTTTTCAGGGCGATAATTGTACCCGAAAAACTGGCAAAGGCTACCGGTTTCCACTACATAATCTTACTGGATAACTCTCTCTCAATGAAAGGGAAAAAAATTGACACGGCAAAGAACGGGGTAATAGAGTTGCTCAACAGGATCCCTGATGGTAACTACGTTACTCTCATTACCTTTTCAGATTACGTCAGAGTGTTGGGGGAGTTTACAGACCCGCGTCTCTTGATCCCGTTAGTGAGGGACGTAAGCGTGGAAGGAGGCACATCACTGTACAAGGCCCTGAAAAAGGCAATAAACATAGCGGGTAAGTACGACGCACCGGGCTATATCATACTCTTAACGGACGGTCAGCCCACAGACGTGCCCCCTCTCAACTCCGTGGCTAACTTGACCGGTAGAAATTACCTCATCTACTACAAGATGTTCAGGGACAAGGTACTGAGGTATTTCGATGCGCTAACCATACCCCCGGGGTTTAAGGTGATATCGTTCGGTATAGGGGACGACTATATCGAAGAGATACTTAAGCTTTTAGCCGACAAGACAGGGGGTGTGGTAAACCACATCAACTACCCTAGTGAAGTAGTAAACGTACTACCCCAGTTTGTGGTCTCCAACGTAGGGGCCAAGAACGTCACTGTCACCATAGCCTCGGAGTCCCCCGTCAGGTTATTAAACTACCCTGGGCCGCCAGTAAGGCTGGGGGCTATTGAGGGCGTAGTAAAAATACTCGGAGAACTGACAGTCCCACCTCAATATAACGGGATAGTGATGGTAGTGAGTGTAGAATATGAAGACCCGGTGACCGGTAAGAAAGACTCAATTACTCGGGAGGTCGCCATAAGCCCCACTAACGACCAAAACACTTTCCTGAGAGGGGTGAACAACGACTTGTTGAGTGAATACCAATATTACTCCCTGATGCAAAAACTAGTGTCTGACCTGAACACAAACGACCTTACGGGTGCGACTAAGGCACTACAGCAGATGCAACAAATTGCCCAACAGACGAGGAAGACCAACCTCATTGAAACTACCCGAAAGTTACAGCAGACTTTGGGAGGAAACAGCGACCTGAACAGAGCTTCGAAAGAAGTAACCAGCGAAGTCACGAAGAAGTTGAGGTCGTGACGGGAAAGGTGAGTGACCTCGTCAGCTGTGACTTACAATGGTGTTTGCGTGGGGCTTATGCCCGGTCAGTTCGTAAAGGACGACAGGTGCTTTAGCCTAAAGTATACACATTCGCTGTGAATGCGATGAAGGGCTTGCCCCCTTAGCGCTTGACTAAGTATAAGTGACGGGGAATTGTTTTGCATACCTTACTTCAATGGTCTACTCGTGGATAGGCCCCCAAACACCTCGAGAACTCCTTGGGGCGTGCACGTTAGGCAGTACCAGCTACCAGAGGGCACAGTACGAGAAAGTGCGGTTAACAGACCTCACCAATAGGCATACCGAGCCTTGTTTAGCTCTAAATGTCCCTGACTCGCTAGACGTGAATGCCTTACAACGAGGTGTAGTACCGCCTCTGTTAAGTCAGAGAATAATAATGGGTGACAAGACATACGCTGATGACCCATTAACACATAATATACTGGTGACCACATCTTATCTTATGAGCTTCCTCTTAAACAACGCTAAGACCTTCTTACACGACGCTAAAAGGGATTTCGAAGAGGGCATTTGGAACCTCTCAGTGTTCCACTCAGAACAAGCACTCCAGCTCTGTATCAAATATAAGCTTTATACTCACTTAGGTGATTTTCCTAAGACCCATAACCTTAAGGAGTTAATAACCGACCTAAAGAAATTCGAACCGGTAGAGGTCGACGAGCTAATGCTGGACTTCTTAACCCAGTCCTATATTTCCTCACGTTACCTCCCTTACACCTTCTCAAAAGAAAGTGCCGAAAAAGCATTAAAGTTCGTGGAGGACTTAATGAGGTGGCTAAAATGTCTATAGTCGACATCCTCGAGGATAACATGAGGGCTAGGCAAAAGTACCTAAAAGACGTCGACAATTATCTGAAAAAGATAAAAGAAGTAGCTACGAGTATCGACCCGCACGCTAGGGTAATACTCTTCGGAAGTTACGTCAGGGGGGACTTCAGACCGGACAGTGACATTGACGTCCTAGTTATTACTGATGTGAAGGACGAGTGGGACAGGCTCAAGGTCTACCATGAGGTCAATAAAGCTATTGGTAACCCGAACCCCTTTGAGGTCCACGTGGTGAACGAAAAGGAGTACAAGGAGTGGTATTCGAAGTTTATCGACGTGTACCGAGAGGTGTGAAAATAACGTGGTGTGGCCCTGATTTCTTTCACGCTATGTAAGGTGCTTCGTAGGTCACAGTTTACTCTTTCGGTAAAAAGTCGCACGACCTGAACGAAGTGTTTTTCTACCTATAACACACACGATGGCGTGTTATTGCACATCCAGTTATGGGATAGTGCCGTAAATGGCTAAAAAATTAGATATGCAGTAGGACAGTACCTCGCCCTTCAGCCCCTGACTAGGTGCATGTTAGTGCGACTACTGTTAGGGTTTTAAGTCTTCACTTGTAGCATAAAGCGGGGTATTACCATGAGTGTTTAGGGAAACTTACCCTTGTCATTCAATAAACACTTCACGTTGTAGTCCTGAGCAAAAAGAGCCCGTGTCGAGAAGGACATGAGCCTTTTAGTGGCCTTTTCGGGGACAGTCCCTATTTCTTATTCGTAAAAGTTATCGCCAAGGCTGCGTGGGCTAGGGCCCCCAGTTTTAACACGCTCTCGTCTATACAGAACCTCGAACTGTGGTTGGGGTAAACACAGCCCGATACCTCGTCTCTAGCCCCCAAAAAGATGTATGTCCCCTTAGCCTTCTGTAGGAACCGTGAAAAGTCCTCAGCCCCTAACACCGGTTCCGTCTCCTCCACCTTGGAGATGTCGCTTAGGACTTTCATTACCTCCTCCGTGACCTCCGGGTCGTTAACAGTGATGGGGTAGACGTCTTGGACGAACTCGACCTTACACTCAGCGTTATAGATACCGCAGATGGACTCTACTATTTTCTCCATATAACTCAACGCCTTTTTCCTAACCCCTTCATCCAGGCTCCTTATAGTCCCTTCCATTACCGCGTCGTCGGGGATTATATTGTCCTTTGTCCCTGAATGGATCGAGGTGATGGAGATCACGAATGGTTGTACCGGGTCTATTTGTCTCGAGGGGATCCCGTAGATAGCGTTAGCTATCAGGAGTGATATGTATATTGGGTCTACGGTTTCATGGGGGGCTGAACCGTGGCCCCCTTTCCCGTGCACCCTGATTTTAAACGCGTCCGGAGTAGCCATGAGTGGCCCTTTCCTTGTCGCAAACACACCTGCAGGGTATTTTGTAAAGACGTGTAACCCGAACACGTAGTCCACCCCGTCCATGACCCCCGCTTCGATCATGGGTTTAGCACCGCCCAGTCCTCCGTCCTCTTCAGCAGGTTGGAATAGGAACCTCACTTCCCCTGAGAGCATGTCCTTATTCTTCACCAAGAGCATAGCCGCACCGAGTAGCATGGCTACGTGTGCGTCGTGACCGCAAGCGTGCATCACCCCCTTTACCTTAGACTTATAGGGTAAGTCGGTCATCTCTTCCACCGGGAGGGCGTCCATATCGGCCCTCAGCGCTACGACTTTACCCGGCTTCGAGGCCCTTAAAGTCCCGACTACCGCTGTGGGTAGTCCCACACCTACTTTAACTTCCAACCCTAGTTCCCTGAGTGTATCAGCTACCAGCTTTGCCGTGTTATACTCCTTGTAAGACAGTTCAGGGTATTCGTGTATTTTCCTCCTGATCTGGACTATTTTATCTTCGACCTCAAGTGCGTCCTTTTTTAGCTTTTCTAAGTCCATATATTATCTTTTTCTTTTCCTCCTTTTTAAACTCCTAGCTAAAAGGAACGATACAGAGAGGGCGAACAGGAGGACTGAGACCGTAGCCAAGGATTGGTGGACGAGCCCCATCCGTTGTTATTAAGTTACGAAATATAAAAACATATATATACACTACATGAAGTATTTCCGCTACGGGAAGCCGTCATTGGGCTGTCGGTACATTTACGGGATTTTAGGTGTCCGGTAGTTAACATCTGTGTCCTCCGAGACGAGGAGTAATTGGGAGACCGTTCTGCCCGAGATAAGTGCTGATAATTACGGTGATACGGCCCATCACACACTCTATGTAGAGTTAAACAACCGGTATGGGTATTAAAACCCTTAGGTGACATAACCTGTGGGGCCCTAAAGGTATTATATGGAAACCCCACGTCAGGTTAAACCTCCGTGTGATGACCTTAAGTCCGGCTGTAGTGGGGTGGAAAGCCGTCCTCCTATACCACTCCTTTCCTTTCTTGTCCCACCGGCACTTTTTCCGAGGCCAACTACTGTAAGCGACGGCTTTCCCATGAGGCCTCACCAGCTGAGCCCTGAGTGGGCCTTCTTTGAGTAATTTTTAGGGGGCAGTTTATCGAGGCCCTTAATCACCCCTATTTTTACTTAACGTACCTCTGCCTCTTCGTTGGCGGAATTTTTACACGACCAATAAGTAGGCTCCACATGCTTCGCCTCTAACAGACTTGGGTTTGCAACCGTGGGAGTTGAGGTTTTAACGCGAGGTGTCCCGTCCGTGAGGCAGGGGTAGTTCACAGAGTGGGTTATACTCTCAGCGGCGGTTACTGAAAGGTCTTTACGAGAGGGTTTTTAGATACGTTCAGCCTCGCCTTCAAACGAGGACATAAAGTCGAGGACTAGTTGTGCGTCAGTCTCATATAGCTTTTCGTAATCTATCCAGTCCCTCCCCCTACAGTTAGCGAGGATGACTAAGGAGGCCGACCTGACCTTCTTAAGGCGTGAGACCAAAAAGAGGGTCCCCGTCTCCATGTCTACGGCGTCGTCACTGCTTATGTGCGATTCTGCGTAAAAGTCGTCGCTCTGGAATACAGAACCGTAGATCACATTCCTCCTCCTCTGCTTCAGGAAACTGTACAGCTTGTAAGCCATTTCCAAGTCCGGGTAGAGGGAGAGCGAGGTGTCACCCCTCGACCTCTGGTATAGGGAGCTATAGACGTGGTGTGATACGCCGACCGGTATCAGGTATTTACCCACGTTACTGCATTCCGTAGCTCCAGCTGTACCGTACCTGAGGACTATTCTTGCCCCGTACTGTATTAATTCTTCAAGGATCAGTGCTAGGGACGGCCCTCCTACACCGTGTGAGGCTATAGCTATCGGTGAGCCCCCGTAAATCCCGATATAGACTGAATAGCCCCGCCTTTTCACGGACTTCACTGTCGTCATGTACTTAGAAATTAACTCGGCGATTTCGGGCTCCTCTACTAGGATTACTTTTTCAGGGACTTTCTCATTTAAGACCAACATAATATTTTTTTACTTTGTGAGTATTTTTAAGGTTTCGTAGGTACGCGACGACTCGTAGGTCAACTCTTCGGCTTGGCTACTAATATACTCTGTCAGACACTATAGGGCGAGACCTCGTCTTCCTGCCCGGAAGACGTGTACGTTTTATACCAAAGTCCTCTCGCCCATATTAGCTTACCGATATAATAGCAAAATGTATTAAACGTCTTATTGGAAAGAATACCAGAGGTTTTAGGGGTTTTAGGTAAAGTGTTGAAACGAACCCCTCTACGATAACACATTATGTTATGGTGAAGCCGTGGGTGATGAACGACGTGTGTAGGCCTCGTCCTAAGGAAACTATGTCCACTATAAACATTAAACACGGCCCTAACTACTCCTACACTGTCTAAGGTATTATACCGGGTCTAACTCCCCTTACCGTATATGTCCGGAGGGGGTCATCGCCTATAGTTTTAGGTAGATCCAGCCCTCCTTCTGTCTCCTAACTATTTCCCCTACTCCTGAAGTAACTACTTTTACACCTCTAGGTAGAGAGTCTTCGCTTATCCCCTGAGCTTTTAACGAATTACGACACGCGACTACTTTTACTCTTTCACGGTCTAGGAGGGGCCTAACACTTTCCGCTGACGTCGTGGCAACTATTGCTGACTGGTGAAATACCACCTCGACCTCTTCCAGTTCCTCTCCTAAGTCGTTCACTAGGTTTACCACTGACTTGACAGCTTGTGCTACCTTATCACTGTCAGATACTTGGACCACCACCTTCACGCGATCCACCTAAAACCGTATTTTGTATAGATCTCTTTTACCTTTTCAGACCTCAGGAGCGAAAAAGCCTTCTCGGCAGTTTCGGTGTGTTCTCTCATGAGCCCGAAAGTTAGCCTGCCCTCCTTGTTGGGAGAAGGGACAGAATATTTGAACCCCCAGTAGAGGGCCTCGGTAAGCCATACCACACCGGCGTCTATTTCATTATTCTTCAACATCTCAGGTATTTCCCTATGGTGTACCTTAGTGAGGTATACTCCTCTTGTCAACTCTTCATAATTACCGCAGGCCTCTTCATATATCTCTTTAAATAATTGTCCTATTCCCTCAGTAATAGGGTTGGGTATTGCGACCTTTAGACCCTTTAAAGAGCACCAACCGGTTATCTCCACCTTCTCCTTATTATATACTATTGCAATAGAGTTACTGACGTAGTCGAAAGCCTTTACTACGTCTAGTTCCTTGACCATTGAAGGCGGAAGGGAAACCAGCTCGGGCTTAAAATCTATTACCAAGTTACCGACTTTTATCGGGTTACCTTTTGAGTGTTCTTTTACTATGCCCGGGGGGAGTGTTTCGACATACGCCGAGATACCGTTTTTGCTTAAGAGGTCTAAAAGTTCCGGGACTACAAACCACTGGTTCCCGGCCATAAAGACCTTTAAACCTTGTGCGTTGCCCCATAGGTCGTGTAGTACGTTAAACCCCTGAAGGGTTATATCTATCATAAGTTGAGAAAAAATTGCCATAATATATAAAACTTACCTAGGGAAATGAGGTGGGGGGCACGAGGTGTTGGAGACAGTTTTCCACGGGGGTTGAAGAACGGGGGGGGGGGTAGTACACAGGTCACTAGCGCCGTGTATAATAATCCGGTGTTAAGGAATCGCTTTTAGCAAAGGCCAGACTCCCTCCCCACACTGGAAGGGTGAGGGTGTTCAGTAATAGACCTTTCTGTTGAATCTGAAACATAGTACCAGCTAAGGTCACCACGTGGTCCCTTTCAACCTATATGTGTTCACGTCCGGAACGGTTCACCGTCCCCCATAGGTTCGGGGCTACATTTGAGGGTCAGTCGAGAGGCCTAGAGGACTCCCCCGAAGAGGACGTTTAACCGTTACGTCTAGTCCCTTAAATAGGGTGCGAAGCACCATAAAGGGCGAGACTTTCAATCTTTTGTAAACTATTTAGTAATATTTAGTAATAAATAGTTTATATTCAAAATTCTTAAAAAACATGAGACCTATAAGACACTTATGAAGTTAAGTGATGTCTTCAAACCCGTAGACGATAAAAAGTTCGATATGTTCCACATAAAAGCTTTGTTTACTACCGGGATGGGAGTATTTACAGACGGCTACCTATTGTCTTCCATTAGCCTGGTACTGCTGGACGTCTTAAAGACCTTTAATATAACCAAGAGTAGTCCGCTCTATACTTTCTGGTTAGGCGTCCTAGCAGGGACAGTGTTTATAGGTGCTGCTTTAGGCGCAATAGTCTTCGGTATCCTCTCCAATAAGGGTAGGAAGACGTTTTATGGTGTAGACGTCGCCTTAATGACCGTAGGTGCACTTTTACAAGCGTTTGTTACGTCTCCAGCAGAGCTGGCTGTAGTCAGGTTCCTGGTGGGGATAGGTACTGGGGCAGACTATGTGCTCTCGCCCCTGATAATGGCAGAGCACTCAAACGCGAAGGACAGGGGGAAGCTAATAGCGGTGGGCTTCGGGCTCATGTGGAGCTTGGGAGCAGTTACGGCGTCGCTCTTGTACTTAGCGCTCTCTCCCATAGTCAACTATGACCTACTGTGGAGGGTCATCCTCGCGGCTGGTGCTGTCCCCGCAGCGTCGGTGATATACTTGAGGAGGAAGGTACCTGAGACACCACGCTACTTATTAAGGATAAAAGGTGATAATACCCACTTTACTAGGGTAGTGAAAGAGGTCACTGGTAAGGAGGTTAACGTCCAAGGTAAATTGAAGGACTGTAACCCTATGACCCTTTATTTAAGGACAGCGGGTAGGGTCTTCGCTGTAGCGGCGATATTATGGTTCCTCTACGACTTAACGGGTTATGCTAACGGGCTCTTCGGCCCTACTCTGATAGCAAGGTCTATAGGGATATATAACCCGGCGATATTTTCCTTAATAATCGCGGCCGTCTTTGGCTTCCCCGGTAAGGCTTTCGGTATAGCCCAAGTAGATAGGATGGGTAGAAAGTTCCTCCAAGCAGTAGGGTCTCTGGGTGAAGGTGTGTTCTTGGCAGCATTTGCTTTACTGTTACCCAGCGAGCCGTATTTACCAGCCGGCCTCTTACTGTTGATATACGGGTTGCACGAGTTTATGGGTAGCTTCGGGCCCGGTATAATTAGCACAGCAGGTATGTTAGGAGTGGAACTGGCACCGACTAAAGTAAGGGGGATAGTACAAGCTATAACGGTCGCCTCTGGTAGGACGGGTGCGGCAATCGCTTCGTTTGTGTTCCCGGTGCTATTCATTTCAGTAAGTAAAGAGGTAGCGATGATGTTCTTTGCAGTATTGATGTTTATCGCTACTGCGTTAACATGGTTCGGGGTACCTGAAACTAAAGGGAAACCGCTGGAAGAAGTAAGCGAAGAAGAGAGAGTCACTGTGAGCAGTTAGAGAGGAGAGAGGCTACCTCTAAAATTAATTAAGAAAAAAAGAAAGAAAGAAGAGGAGGAAGAAGGAAAGATAAATGTGAAGTTTTTTATTTAAAAAAGAGAAAAGACGGGGGGTTGTATTTTTCTTTTTATTTGTCCTTTATCTTCACCTCGCCTTTTTTCCCACAGCTGCACCGTGACATCGTATTAAAAAACGCATCATTAGTAGGGCATTACCCTCGAATGAAAAGTCGAGCTTACACACTATTTTCTATCTGACTTTGGGTTCCTCTAAGCCATAATGGGGGGGGGGGACACATGTACCTAACCGTGTCGGAGCTTGTAATTTGTGCCATATGGACACATCTGTTAAGTCAAAGAGGGTTGCCTCCGCATTTGTTATGAAAAATAGCCATGAACCGAGTCAAATTAAACTTTCCTTAAGCCGGACTCTCAACGACAGTCTCTCCGAAGACGAGCCAATACTTTAAGACGACGTCTCTTAAACTACCCTTCGTAACTATGAAAATGTAGACTCCTCGGTCGTCTCACATCCCCTTTACATAAAACACGTAATTAACATTGTCACGATATTAAACATTATAGCCACGGGGAAAAAGGACATGAGGGTTTACGGGGAACACTGCCTCTGACCTCCGTAACATCCGGCTTCAGTATTAAGCGATGGATATGCGGGCCAATTTCACGCCCTCTGATGTCTCGCTTTATGGGCTTAAATGGCGCACTGACACGTGACCAGACTCCGCCTCGTCTTGTTACCCGCCGTATTTCCGTTGCCTGAGCTTATTAACCGCTATTTATGTTTATACTTTGTGAAGACCGTTTTAGGAAACGTGTTGTTGACCGTCTCACAGTGGTACGCTTTCTTCCTCCTCTCACAGTTGTCCTTATTCCTCTACCCTCCCCAATACGGGGTACTGGTCTTTGCTCTGGGTTTCGTAGGGAGAATCCTGGGTAGTGTCCTCTTCGGGTATATAGGTGATAAAGTAGACAGGAAGCTGTCGTTAACCCTCACCACTGTGGTCTTGGCCCTCTCGTCGGTAATGGTAATACTCTACTATACATACCCCACTACCCTCGCTTTCAGGCTCTTACAAGGCCTGAGCCTGGGCGGTGAGTGGGGTGGTGCGAGCACAGTTGTAATAGAGGCGTACAGCGAGTCCAGACTCAGGGGGTTTTTCGCTTCACTAGTACAGTTAGCCGTCCCTATCTCGGTGATACTCTCCTCTTTTTCCCTCTTCCTCCTCTCCTTCTACTCCCTTTCGGACTGGAGGTTCTGTTTGGTCTTTCCCGTAGTCCTCTCTATATTCTCCACGTTATTTATAAAGGACGTAAAAAGCGTGAAGGGTGGTACCGGTATCCCCATAATTAACGCTATAAGGGATGACTGGAAAGACATCGTTAAAGCAATAGGTATAAAAGTTAGTGAAAGTGCTAACTTTTACATATTCACTTCCTTTGTGTTCTCAGAGCCCGTCGGGACTAATGAGGTCTCTACGTTAGTGGCGATCGCGGTCGCTATCCAGTTACTCCTCCTACCCCTCTTCGGTTACCTAAGCGATGTCTTAGGCAGGAAGTCCGTCGTGTTTTTAGGGGCAGCCCTAATGGCCCTCGGTTCTTTTCTCTTCTCTTCAAACCTCACTCTGGGAGAGGTAGTCCTCTCCATATCGGACGCTTCGCTCTACGCACCGCAGTCCTCAATATTCACCGAGCTCTTCAACAGGGAATACCGTTTCACTGCGTCTAACTTCTCTTACCAAGTGGCGAGCCTTTTGGGGGGTACGTTAGCTCCCGTGGTACTTAGGTTAAGCGGTTACGGGGTATTGCAAGTGTCCTTACCCTACGTGGTAGTCACAGTTGTGAGTTTGACCCTTATAAAAGAGACTAAGGGTAAGAGGATCTGAGGGGGTATTACGCACCTCCCATGTTAAATGAGGGCAGTTTAACGCTTAGCGTCTACTTAAAAACCCTCGCAGTAGTAGTCGAGTATTTACAAAACGGAGTTTAAGGGGGAGGGGTGGGAAGCCCCGCTGAGGGGATAAACAGTTTATATTAATTGCCGCTTTGCGATATACCTTTCAGCGGTGTTAATGACGCTCCTCCCTGGTTCCACTGATGGCTTAATGTGGGTGTCAGAGGGGACTCACTCCCCTCCCTTAAGGGACTGGATGTTATGGGTGAAAGCCCCTCTCCTTTCAGGCAGGTAGCGGTACTCCGCCACACTCGACCGCCTTATCTCCGAACCGGGGGCGGGGACAATGAACTCTCTGTGAGCCCTTCCTAGACGTGGAGGGGTCAGATGGCTAGTAAAGACACTAGCAATTGGCCTACCTTACTGGCCCGCCCTTATGTCCTTTGTCGTGTCGGAGGATATTGTAAATAACACTATGAATAGCATTAATGATGCAACACCTACATAAGTGTATGTAATCCCCACGAGAGTAGCTATTACCGATACCAAGACGCTACCTATGAATATCGAGAGCTGTGTTAAAACTGATTGTGTGATCGTGACGTTAATGTAAGCGTCTTTGCTGACGATGTATTGGTAGACAGAATTAATATGGACGAAAACGTAAGCTACTAGCACCGTCTGTAAGAAAGTTAGGACAGAAATAGGTATTATGTCGCCTCGGATGAAGGGGAACACGTATTCGATTAATATGGCGGGGAGCGATAAGAGCAGGAACTTCTTCGCGGTCTCTGACTTCCACTTCAGGGCAATAACGGCACCAATTATCTGGGCTAATATACTCACTATTAAGACAGTACTGATGTACTCCGGGAAAGTCCCCTCATTTACATAAACGAGTTTAAGGAACAAAACAGACGACGCACCGGCTAAGCCTATAACTGGGTATATCCGTGTTTCCATGAACTTGAACACGCGGTTACTCTTTATGTATTGCGACCACACCTTCAAGGGATTAGTAGCGGAGAGGGTCATCTTAACGTCATTTAATTTTATGGACAGGAGTGCTACTACTAACAAAGGGGCTCCTATAATCGGTAGATAAGTCTTTGACAAGTACGCATTAAATAACCCCACCAGTACTAATGCGATGATAGAAGTGGCTGAAAAGGAGATTTCCCGGATAGAATTATAATCTATGAATTCACCATATTTGTCTAGTAAAGTCCTCGCATAATACCCTAATGACCTGAATACTGCTACAATTAGGAAGTCGTAAAGGGCTATTAAGGGGACCAGTCCTAAAGGTGTTAAGTCTAGACTTAAAGTGAAAATTATAAGGAAGGATAATATAGAGAATATTATTACATTAACCTTTACACTTTTGAGCCTTTTATAAATATAGGGCAGAGGTAGTGAGAGGACATTTGAGGCATTTAATAAAGTCAATATTAACGCCGAGAGTATCAGGTTTTTATAAACTAGGTAGGTATTTATTACGAAATAATACCCTATAAATACGTCTACGAAGCTAAGGAGAGTGACCAAAAGTATTACACTCCCTATTTCCTTAGGCATTTTCATAATGAGACCACCTTGTGTTCAAACCTCATTACGTCTTTGATGTATAATATTTATGGAAAACCCGAGGGAAGTGGACTCGGCTGACGACGCCGTGTACACTATAGTCTTTTCGTCATAAGCTATTGAGGTGACCCTCTTCCTCGGAGAAGAGACCTCAGACTCCTCCCCTTTTAAGTTAACAGTGTATACCGAGTGGACTTCTTTCCCTTTCTCGACGTCACGGGTAAACGGGACATAGTCCAATTGGGGTTTAGGGGACGCTACATCTATAACACTTTTAGCAAGGTTTTCAAGCTTGCCTCCCTTAAGTACTGATAAGTTAATTGTACCTTCAAGTGTAGTGATGAGTACCGGTGTCTCCTTGAGCTTCCCGATGACCTTATAGTAGTGGGTCTTAACTATCTCTTCTAGCCCTTTCACCAAATCTTTATAATCCATACTATACTGTCATTAAAGTAGACTAAATATTTTCCCTAAAAATCCCTTTAGTTTGTTAAAATTTACGGGGAACTGAGAGGGAGTCAGTAAGGCACTCGTCGTAAATTGCCACTCTCTCCCGTCGTATAACCCGTGGGCGAGTAGTAAAGTATTGCGCAAATCCATTTAGATAAACTGCGTTACTAATCCCTTACTTTACGGCTTTGTACGGTACTATGTATAAATAACATGACGTATACCTAATTATATATTATATTAGATATTACCTAACTATACTTTCAATTGTGATAAAATGAGGTCGTTTTTAGTGAGCAGCAGACTGGGTTTAGACTAAGGACTAACACGGGAATTACCCTATGTGCATATCTGCGTGTACCAATAACGTTTGCGGTAGGCATAACTCAAGGCAATGTTGTAATTTTCTCTTCTCATCTCAATTAATTCTTCAATAAACACAGCCATTTTATATAATTACAAGAAAGGTTTAAAATAGGTCTTGAGAAAGATCAGTGATCGGCAATGGAAAAGACCTTCCAGATGGACAACGTAGATGTATATACGATACACGACAGGTTAGTGGGCGAGCTCCAAAATAACGGGTTCGAAATACATAGAGACGAACCCAGAGACAACGGTTTTAAGATATTTGTAAGGAGGGGAGAAGAGCACGGGGAAGTAGAACTATTTAACGACTGGGGTACAGTAAGGCTGATAACCCACGGTGCACTGGAGTGGGAGCTGATGAACATAGCCGAACCGGTAGTAAACCAGGGCACAGTTGCACCTTACCAACGGCCTGTGCAAACACCGCCTCAACTCACACAGCAACAGTCTCCGCCTATGCAGTACCCTCCTACACAGCAACCACCGTTTCCACAGCAACCTTACCAACCCCAACAACAGATCCAACGCCCACCTATGCCCCCTCAGGTACAGCCCCCACCGCAAGTCCCACAGACGTTACAGCCCCAAGTTCAGCAACCCTACCAACCTACCCCACAAGGAGGGAGCCCTGAACACACGCAGCTCGTAAACGTCTTGGTGCAGAGCGGTTACCAGATAGAAGTCAACACTGTTAACGGGCAGGTGTTCTTCATAAGGGGTAGAAAGGGCAACTACGTCATAGACATAGAAGGTAGGTCTCAACCCTAACCGTTTTTTCACCGTTTGTTTGAGGAGGATTTACGGGGGTTATTTGTATCTTCTCGGTAAGCTTAGGTTCTATTACGTTGATTTACGGTTAGTATTACTCCGCGCAGTCTACGACATTTTATGTAAAATCGTCACGTCTGGTCTTTATTGAGTGTATGCGGTGTATTTTTCCGAAATGACAGTTATCCCCAAACACTTAACGTAAGATAAGTTATAAGTATTTTGAGGAAAGTGTTTAGGGTAAAAAACTCTCTGCCACGATTTTTCAACTCGGTGAAGGGGATTTCTTTCCTAACACCACGACGATTAGGCCAGAGCAAATATTGAGTATAGAATTTCTTACCGACAGAATGTGATATAGAAACTTTCTCTGTTATAAACAGATTTTACTTATAGATGACCAATGTTTAAAACCTAAATAAAACCCAAATCTTTATAAATAAGCCCTCATCATACTACAATTATGAGTAGTACAGAAATAGACGGGTTAAAAAAACTAAGAACGGGTAGTTTAATAATAATACTAGCACCTATCCTAATTCTGGTAGGAGTATTTGTTGGGCTAGGTAGTGCGTTAGCTGGTGCTGCTTCAGGGTCTGTTAGCGGCTCCGCAACGGGTGCTCTAGCAGGTGTGACGATAGTAGGAGTAGTCGCAATTGTGGGTATTGTATTGGAAATTTTTGCAATATATTTGATAAGGAAAGGCTTCGGTATACTAAAGGCTTTTGACCCGCAGTTCGGTATCGGCGGCACTGGTGCATTGATAGCGCTAGTAGCTTCCATACTTCTGATACTCGCCTTCATAGGTATTATAGCTTTGATATTACCGATGCTGTTTTTGGCACCAATAGCAGGTATACTCTATTTCATAGGAGTAATTATGATGGGTATAGGGTTCCACAGAGTAGGGGGTAAATACGACGATAACCTAGTGAGTATAGGTGGGATTTTACTGATATTCATACCGTTCATTGGCGCTATACTCAACGTCATAGGCTTGGGTAGGATAATAAACAAGTTAGGGGGAGGTTTTTCACCTTACAGTCAGACTTACCAGCCCCCTAGCGGGTACTCACAAGGTTATACGCAACAACCTTACGGGCAACCCTATTATAACCCGGAGAGTACTACTCCACCAACTTACCCACCAACACAACCTAACTATCCTCCGCCTACGGGGCAACAGCCTACTTCTTTACCATACCAAACGGGTACGGGAAGGCTTTATAGTAACGGCGTTGCCGAACTCACTATATACTCTCCCTATAGAGTACAGGTTATCCAAGCTAGCATAGTAGGGACTAGCTATGCTACGAGCAGTATAACGCCAAATTACCTCGAAGTAGGTAATAATAATATAAGGATCTATTTCTCAATTGGGCCTGACCTTAAGCCTTACAACACGTACACGATACAGCTATATTTATCAA
Organism: Stygiolobus caldivivus; assembly: GCF_019704315.1. Classification (NCBI taxonomy): domain Archaea; kingdom Thermoproteati; phylum Thermoproteota; class Thermoprotei; order Sulfolobales; family Sulfolobaceae; genus Stygiolobus; species Stygiolobus caldivivus. Next base: position 1,168,237 of record NZ_AP024597.1, read on the forward strand.
CAGGGCAAGCAATAAGCGCACAAGTCACGTACTCTTAAAGTGCTAAAAGTATTATAACTCTTTTTTTAAGCTGTTACCTGAGCTTTATTAATGGCGTGACCGCACAATACAGCGACTTGAGTTTTATCAGATGTAAACAACCTGCTAGGGACTTAAATTTTTACTAAATTAACACAGAATTAACTTACGCGTGGTGTAGTATTTCCCATAACGCGATCACCGAGCTATAGAGTCCTCCACAGTACTTAAAGCATAATAAGCCCTTGTACCGTACCGTGGCCCTGAATAAGTTCATTTTCATGTCCAGTTAAGCTTAATAACGGCACTATGTTATTTCCCATAATGTCTTCAATAGGGTGTAAATTTGTCCATTAACAAAATCTCTAGAGGGAAAAACGCTAAGAGGAGTTTTTATACGCCCTAATGTGAACAGAGATACACAAATACCATATTGACAACACTGTACTGCTCCCACGAATTACATTATCCGAGAGGAAATATTTCAATTCCCAAAGGACACAACCCTATCGAACCGTTTGTAGATAAACTCTGGAATACCCGTACGTAATCCTTATTTAAGTCCACGTGTAATGGATAGTGTGGGTAAAGGTATTTATATTCTGAACCTCTCCTTCACCGGGCTAATATATATTTTGTCCATGAGACTTTCCGCCTCCCAACTTGTCCTCTCATCACTCTACCTCTTCAGCACGGTCGTGTTTACAGTACTCTACCTCAAGCAGAGCAGGGCTTCATCCTTCGTCCCGTTAATCACGTTTTTGTACTACCCCTTTTATGAATACTTTTATAGCGGACACGCCTCTACATCCATAATAATCCGTGAAATAGTGCTTTCCTTATTGGGGCTCATACCCTCCGTTTTAATCATTTATAGGGGCAGAGGAAAAGAAGTCGCTAACGTAATAGGCATCCTCCTAGTATCATTGTACCTCCCCTTTAGTATATTCCTTTGGTTATCGGCCCCGGCTTCCTTCCGACAGACCGTCGGGTCGTTGCTCCTAAACCCTTTATTTATACCCGCGAGTTTCTCGACCCTGAGGTCCCTAGGCTACGGCATACCGAGGAGCCAAAAATCTACACCTCAACACTACGCCGCCCAACCGCAATACACACCACAGCTCAGTTACCCCCAAGTACAGCAGTACCCGAGCTACACGCAAATGCCCTACCAGCCCTCAAACACCGGCTCGCTTTCCGTAACTTTCATCTTTAGGGGCTTACCGGCCGGGTGTTACCCCGTAATCCACGTAAACGGTAAGAGGTACCAGCCTAAAAAGTACTTCCAAGGAGATTACGTGTTCTACTTCCACGAGGGCTGTACTTGGAACGCTGGGGCAGTGACGTGTGGGGCGACCACGTATTTACCTGACAGACAGAGGGGTAAAGCCGATTTAGGTAGCTCCGTGATAATAACCTACAGACCTGCACCTCAAGGACACGGCCCTAGCCAGACCATACCTCAGTCCCCCTCAAGGCCCCTGACAAACAAGGGCCTGGGCAACTGGGACCCGAACGTGTGGGTGGGCCGCACTCTCTCAGTTTATAACGTAAAGAAAGTCATAGGGGAGGGAGGTAACGGTTACGTCCTTAAGGCTAACTACTCAGGGAAGCAGTTGGCCATAAAAGTCCTTAAACTCTACGGCGGTAACCCCGAGGCCTTCTTCAAGGAACTGGCCACTGAGGCGTCTAACCTCGTAAACTTGTCCAACCACAAAAACATCGTGAAAGTCTACGCTGTAAAAGTCGACACTTTTGTCATTAACGAGGTATTAAGGGGGAGGGCTGACTTATACCTAAAGGACCCGCCGATGATAGTCATGGAGTTCATGAGCGGGGGTACGTTAAAGGACTTATTAGACGACGACATGTTCTACTATAGCTCCAAGTGGCAGAAGAGCGTGTTAAAGGCCGTGTGTGAAGTCGCACAAGCGCTGGACTACGTCCACTCCCAAGGTTTTGTACACATGGACGTGAAGCCGCAAAACATTTTCCTTAACGAAAAGCCCAAAGACCCTTCAGGTCTCGACAACGTCGAGTTTAAACTTGGCGACCTCGGTAGTGCGGTGAGGGTGAACGGTGATGTAAAACAAGTGACCGTTGAATATTCCCCTCCTGAGGTCTACGTAGAGAAGGCCAAGCCCTATTTCGATATCTATGCACTGGGTATGACTATGTACACCTTATTGACGAGGAAAATAGACAGGCCTGACTTGAACGAGATGGAGAGCGCCTTTAACTGTTACGTAAAAAATGACATTGTCTGTGTAAAAGACGAGGTGATTATGGCTAAGGCGAAGCTGTCTCGCTGGGACGTGAGCGTAGACCCGCAAGTAGACAACTTGCTTAAGCTGATGCTCTCAGACGACCCGAGGAGGAGGCCTACAGCTAAAGAGGTAATCGACGCGATAAAAAGGGTAGACCCTACGTTATGTTAGACTCCCCCTTTTGTGAGACGCTCACGTTCTTAACGTTTAGCATGTGCAATAGGTTGGCTTGAAAACCCTTGTATACAATACGTTCCAGACGTTAAACGCTACACACGGCATTTACGAGAAAACCGTGGCGGGAGAGGAGAATCCCCTTAAAATATTCGTCTAAATTAACAGTTATTCAAAATCATGGCAGTTAAGTATTACCCTAAACTCTTACGTTAATACCTACCTATTTTACGTAAAACTCAGAGAGTTTAAAGCCTTGACCGTAAAGAACGTTATATCATATACTTAAGCCAGTAAGAGCACCTCGATGCAAGGGCTTTACGTAGAGCACAGCGTCAATTATGCTAGGTCAGCCTATAATGGGTAACAGCAGCTTTAACCAACACGAGTCCCCGACGATAGGCGTGACCTTTAGTACTTGACTGAGTATAACATACTTCACCTGATGTTAAATGCATAATATTAAGGTTAAGACAGAAGACGTATACGTCATCTCCGCTAAATAAAAACATGCCGGACGTAATGGTATTACCCAAAACACCAGAATGACGTCCCGCCCGCCTCGATACACCCTCAAAAACGTTATTCGAGGCGACATAGGCACTTTAGGGGTGATCGCTTTGGTAAAGCTGGGTCATTGCCACGATAATACAATAATTTAATAGCCCGGCCGACCGTATTGATCATGTATAATGGCGTCTATAAAGCCTTTCATTATCCAAGGGGTCCAGCTTTTCCGTTACGGTAACTACGAAAAGGCCCACGAACAGTTCCGCAACGCCACAGCCCTCTACCAGCAGAGCGATGAGGCAAATTCCCCCGAAGGGGTTTACGTATACATCGACGCGATGAGGTGGAAGGGGGTCACAGAGGTCAAGCTGGGTAGGTACGACGAGGCCATAAGGACTTTGAAGCAAGTCCTCGACAATACAAACGAGAAGCCCCCTGAGGTAGTCTATTACCTCTCCCTAGCAAGGTATTACTACTCATTCTTCCTAGACTATAAGACCTCGACACTTATGGCGGCATTAGAGGGACTTAAAAATATTAGGCCTATGGTAGACATGGCAAAAGTAACGGCCCTCAAGGCGTTAATACACACCGAGCTATGGGAGCTAAACGAAGCTGAGAGGCTGGTGGGCACAATCGGTCACGCAAACCCCTTGTCCCGCCTAGTCTGGGCCCACATATTCAGGTTCAGGAACATGTTTGACCAAGCACTGACAGATATAGACCCAATCGTACAGGCTGAGCCTTATAACGTGGACGCGCTGATCGAGAAAGGGCTTATATTGAAGGGGAAGGGGCTATACGGCGACGCGCTGCTCACGTTAGAAAGCGCGGTCAAGGTGGACAGATACAATACCTTGGCCATGCTGTTCATAGCAGAGGTCTTAGAGCTCCAGAAGAGGAGGAAAGACGCTATTATCGTCTATACTGCCATAGACAAAGTGGTCTATAGCCCCCTCGTGAAAACAAAGCTCTCGGGACTAATAATACCTCAGGTGAACTTACAGCCCCAATACGGCCAACTACCCCAAAGACAAGTCCAGAAGGCCCCCTCAAGGACCTTAGGCAAACTTAAACTCACTTCTTGGGACCCTAAAATATGGGTAGGGAGTACGTTCTCTGTGTATAAGGTGACCGACCTATTAGGGGAAGGGGGTAACGGGTACGTATTAAAGGGGGTAGGCCCAAACGGGGAAGAAGTGGCGATTAAGGTCCTGAAGGTACAGAGCGGAGTGGCTGACGACTACTTCGACACTTTGGTAGCTGAGGCGAATAACCTCACCTCGGTGTCCAACGACCCGGACTTCGTTAAGATCTACGCTATCTACGTGGACAGACTGGTCTTGAACGGTATCCTCAGCGGTAACCTGGCATTATATACGATGAGCCCGCCCATGATAGTGATGGAGCTCATGAAAGGGGGGACCCTCCATGACCTGCTCGAGGACGACGCCTTCTTTTACTCCTCAAGGTGGGTAAAGACGGTATATAGGGCTGTAGCTACTGTAGCCCGGGCACTTGCCCACATGCACTCAGCGGGCTACGTACACATGGACGTAAAACCCCACAACATATTTTTGACGAATAAGCCTAAGCACCCCGACCAGTTACCTACCGTCGACTTTAAGCTGGGCGACCTCGGTAGTGCGGTGAGGGTCGGGGGGAAGGTAACACAGCTTACTGTAGAGTACGCGCCCCCAGAAGTGTACTTAGGTACTGCCAAGCCCTATTTGGACGTCTTCGCTTTGGGCATGACCACCTATGTCCTCCTGACGAGGAAGATGGACAGGCCTGACGTGCAGGAGATGAACGACGCGTTCGACTGTTACCTGAAAAACGATGCTTACTGTGTTAAAGATAAGGTAAGGCTCGCCCAAGAGAAGCTAAGGCAGTGGGACGTCAACGTCCCGGCAGAAGTAAAGCCTATCGTTAAGTCTATGCTGGACCCCGACCCCATAACGAGGCCTACTGCTAAAGAGGTTAGTGACGTCATGACGAAGTTGGTAGCGTGACGGGGTAAGGACTAGCTTCACGTCACAGCCTATTCAAGGCGTTTAGCCCGTAGTACTTCATAATATTCCATGTTAGTCCTCACCCCTCTAGCTTCATTAAAGTCCCGTGGCTCTCCCCACTCTCTCCCCTAACGGGACGACCTTGGCTAACACTCGACCACAGGCGTTACGTTACGGTGAACTTAGAGGAATATATTCAGCGGTTTATCCACCCGTCTGAGGTGACAGAACCCCTCATGCTTGAAAGTCCTTTGAACTCGGGGGACGTGTGCTCACCCGGGGTAGGACTTAGACGTAAGGTGTGGGTCTCACCTATTTCACGAAAGGGTAGTAAGGGTAGCCTTATATTTTAACACACGGTTTATAGCCTCCCAAACCGTAAAGGGTCAGGAATGGTGTCACTAGCGTCGTCAAAGGGGCCACTCTTACTGTCCCCGGTCATCAGGCCTCTAAAGGCGGGACGTCATAATTTGAGGTTTTTATAGAAGAATTACCTCAAATTAGTTTAGGAGTATACTCCAAGATTTTATTATTCAGCTTATGGAGTATACTCCAATGAATGTGGAAGAGGTCAAATCGGTGTTAAAAGAGCTGAGGGAAGAGGCGACCGAGCTCATCTCGAACGAGAGGATAATACTGAGGGAGGTCCCAGACCTCCTGTCCTTTCTGTCAATACCCAACGTGTTAGCAATACTGGGGGTGAGGAGGTCGGGTAAGTCTACCCTCTCCCTCTTATTACTCAGGGGGAAGGACTTCGCATACGTAAATTTCGACGACGAGAGGCTCAGGGGGCTCAAAGACCTCAGTAGGCTCGAGGAGGCGATATATTCCCTCTACGGAAACATAAACTACCTCTTATTCGACGAGGTACAGAACGTTAAGGGCTGGGAGCCTTTTGTGAGTAGGCTCAGGAGGGGAGGTAAGAGGGTGATAATAACCGGGAGTAACTCCAAGTTACTTTCCGGTGAGCTCGCCACATCACTTACGGGCAGACACGTGGACTATTTCCTGTTCCCCTTTTCGTTTAAGGAGTACCTCAGGTTTAACGGGGTAGTAACCGGAGACGTAATGACGACCAGGGAAAGGGCGTTAGTTAAGGGCTACTTAGAGAAGTACTTGGAGTTAGGGGGCTTCCCGGAAGCACTGATGTTGGGGAGCAGGGTAATGTTAAACAGCATCTATAACGACATATTGTTTAGGGACGTCGTGTCCAGGCTCAAGGTAAAGAGGGTAGAGAGGTTTAAGGACTTTGCTTCGGCTGTCGTATCTCTGTACTCGTCAGAGGTGTCTATAAACAGGCTGGCTAAGATCATTAAAGTAGACTATAAGACTGCGGACGAGTGGTTTTCGGGTATCGTAGAGAGCTATTTAGTCCATATTGTAAAGAGGTATTCGGCGAAGGTAAGCTCTTTAGGTGAAAACAAGAAAGTATACGTCACAGACCCGGGGATCATCCACGAGGTAGTGGTAAAGAAGGACAAGGGGAGGATAATAGAGGACTTAGTCGCCGTCCACCTACTTAGGAAGAACCAATTTAAGGGAATATACTACGTAAAGGGGGAGGACTACGAAGTGGACTTTTACGATGAGGTAAACGGCGAGTTAATACAAGTCACTTTCGATGACGAAATAAGGGACAGGAAAATCAGGGGGTTGGTAAAGGCTTCATCACTGCTCGGGATCGGGAGGCTGAAGGTCGTCACGTGGGACAGCGAGGGGGAGGTCAAAGTTGAAGGGAAAAAGGTGGAAATTGAGCCCCTCTGGAAGTTCTTACTACGGTAGCTGTGACAATACCCGTTTCCCCTCTCCTCCCGATAATAGTGTTATAGTTCAAGAATATTCAGTTGATTTATTTATAATTTTTAACTTAATTAAATTATTTTTAAAAAGTGATAAACTTTGTCAAGGACTTTCACGGCTCCATTACGAATTGTAATTTTCTTTATTAAATTAATATAATTCGTGGATAAATAATATAGTATACAGATATACCATTTTGCACATACTATTTATTAATTGTTTAAGTGTATGTTGAATGTTATAACCTCACCATAGTTAGACAAACATAAATCGCAACGGATCCGTGGGCAGCCTCGCCCTATTTTCCCGTAAATTTTAACAAACTAAAGGGATTTTTAGGGAAAATATTTAGTCTACTTTAATGACAGTATAGTATGGATTATAAAGATTTGGTAAAAGGGCTAGAAGAGATAGTTAAGACCCACTACTATAAGGTCATGGGGAAGCTCAAGGAGACACCGGTACTCATCACTACACTTGAAGGTACAATTAACTTATCAGTACTTAAGGGAGGCAAGCTTGAAAACCTTGCTAAAAGTGTTATAGATGTAGCGTCCCCTAAACCCCAATTGGACTATGTCCCGTTTACCCGTGACGTCGAGAAAGGGAAAGAAGTCCACTCGGTATACACTGTTAACTTAAAAGGGGAGGAGTCTGAGGTCTCTTCTCCGAGGAAGAGGGTCACCTCAATAGCTTATGACGAAAAGACTATAGTGTACACGGCGTCGTCAGCCGAGTCCACTTCCCTTTATGTAATAGAAGGGGGAAAGGAAAGGAAGCTCGCCGACGTTCCTCCTTTCTTATATATCTCTGACGTGGACGGGGAATATGTCGTGGGGGCAGAGGCTTTCAGAGGGGGGCTAAGGGCAAGTGAGATCGTCCTGTTTACCTTAGACGGTGAGGTCAAGTACGTGACACCTAAAGAGGGTAGTGTAAACTGGCTACCTTTAATTTACGGTGGTAAAGTTTACTTTACAAGCGATTATGAGTTCTCAGGGGAAAGGAGCTGGATCTACAGTTACTCGTTAAAGGACGGGAATATTGAAAAAGTAGTCCTCAAAAACCTGGAGGAATTCCGCCCTACAGACCTATATTACGACCCGTACACCCAACTGGTATTTGCTATGAAAGACGGGGAGACTAGGCTGTTTTTAGGTGACAAGATGCTGGACACTCCTGAGGGAGTAGTGAACGGTGCCACGGTAATCGGTGATGAAGTCTACTTCTCCCACTCTTCCCTGACTTCTCCACATAAAGTATATAAGTTAAGGGGCAACTCATTGGAAGTCGTAATAGACTCTAAGAGCCCTATAAGCGGTAAGGTGGACTTTGTAAAAGTCAAAAACGGTGATGTTGAAGTCCCTACGTTCATCATAACCCCTAATAACGGTAAGAAAGAGGGGGTAGTTTACGTGCACGGCGGGCCCTGGTCTGAAATAGACAACTGCTGGGACAGATTTATCTCATCACTCTTGTACTTAGGTTATACGGTAATAGCCCCTAATTTCAGGGGGTCTACAGGCTACGGTAATAAGTTTATGCTCATGGACATAGGGGACGTGGGGGGCGGGGACTTGAGCGACATAGTTAAGGTCAGGGACTATGTCATCGAGAAAGGGATCGTAGATAAGGTGGGGGTCATGGGGTACAGCTACGGAGGTTATATGACCCTCCTTGCGGTAGGTAAGGAACCGGATAAATGGGAGTTCGGTGTCGCAGGTGCTGCTGTAGCTGACTGGGTGGAGATGTATGAGCTAGGTGACGATTTCTTCAAGGGCTTCATAGACGTCCTCTTTAACGGACATAACGTAGACCTTATGAAAGACAGGTCGCCGGTAACTTATGTGGAGAAGGTCAAAGCACCCCTCTGTATTATACAATCGCAAAACGACACCAGGACTCCCGCGGTCCCGGTACTGAAGTACTGTTTAAGGTTACAAGAACTGGGGAAGAGGTACGAGTTGCACCTAATACCGGATATGGGCCACTTGATATACACAGTCTACGACATCGTCAACCTTATTTTCCCAGCAGCCTTGTTCCTGAAGAAGTTAGAGGACACTAAGGGCGGGTGACGTCACTCTGTGAATTATTTAGCCCACACGCTGAGGTAGTGCTCGCTAACAAAACCGACCATAAGCCTCTGTTTTAAGTCGGGTTAAAGCTTTTTTGATTGGCAATAGTTTAAAACGTACGCCTTGGGCGGGGGAGCCCGTGCGGTCCGGGTAATTATCGAATTCTCATATGTGACCATCCATAAGCATGCCCTGAGCCCGTAAGAGCCCGCGGAGGGGGCTCCTGGTAATGCACTGCACACTGATGCCTCTAAAAGGCTTATGTCTGTAACCGTGGGAGGGAGTTAAGGGCTAGGGTCACGCTCTCGGTCACGAACGGAGATAAGACGGTCTAGCAGTTATCCTAACTTTTCCTTAGTAACCCAAGATATTCACATTTATAGTAAAGTTTTTAGACTCACGTCGGTTTTATTGAAAGATATGAAATACCAGAAGGAGCTGAACACTGCTAAGGGCCAGCCCAACGGTCATGGAGCTCACCTACCTTAATGGATATGGACGATGTCCCCTCAAATTTGTTAGAAATCGTTTAGAAGATGCGTCATTCTGGTGAAAACCTATAAGACACGTTAGAGTAAAATAACTACTGACGGTGGAAATGAAAACGGACAAAATGACTAGGTGTTGAGGGCCTTTTCAGCCTCCTCCAGCATTTTCCTCACCCTCTCTACCCGGCTTCGTATGTCGTTGATAGTCCACTTAGCCTCATGGAACCCCCAGACGTGGAGGGCATAAGCCGAGTCCCAACCGGCCATGACCCAGTCCCCTACTACCTGGGAAAGCTTGGCCGCGGCAGAGCCCAACGAGTAGACGTACCACCTGCCTTCTTTTAACGCCTTTTGGTACTCTTCAAGGTTAAATTTCTCTGCTAAAGCTTTGACCAGTTCTTCAGCCACTTTGTAAGCTTTTTCTGATGCTTGTACCGGGTCACCTCCTTTTAAATACTTGTCACATTCAGCCATATACTTCCTAGCTACCTCAAGCCTTAGCCTGACCTCTTCTTTTGGATCATTTTTGCTTATAAGGCCTATCAGTACATCTTCCACGTTTATCCCCATCTCTTCAGCCCTTCTTATTAGCTCTTCCATAAATGATCCTTAATTGAGGGGGAATAAAAGTTAATTGCGTTGTACCCTTTGTGAGGTTTACGCAAAGCCCCTTGCCTCTAATATCAGTGTAGAAAAGCCTTAGGACGTATAGTGGCTCAGTCCTAAGTCAAAGTTATGAACACGTTAAAGGCACCTACGTTTTTTCTTTCGAAACACCTCTCGTTAAACACGTTCCCGTAAAGGTTCTTATACTCGGTCATGGACTAGAGGACAGTGTCAACCCCCTTACTTAGCAAATTTTTCCCTAAATATAATAACAGAACTGTTCCCCCTTATTGGCCTGCCGGGTATAGAGCCTTATCATAATACGTATACGGCAATTAGGACAGCGTCTACAAAGTAGGGCCTAACGAAACAGAAACATGTTTGACACCGTACTACATTGAAAAGGTACAACACTCACGCCTAATCAAATAACGTAAATACTCGACACCGAGAGACACCTTAGGATCTAATCTGTACACGCAGACTGTAAACTACGGTCTTAGTGGACTTACTGGGCTAGAAGTCTCTGATCACGCTTATCGCACTGGAGACTTCATAGCCATCAGACCGACGGTATAGAATAGACCCAGGGCACCGGCCTCTTAAAGGTCAGGTTTATTATCACGCTGAGGTCGTCCTTTTGTCCTACTAACACGGCAGGGTCTTCTTTATACTGTAACTTCCCGTTAATGATGTAGTAGTCCCACATGTAGCCGTGCTGGGAAGACGGTGCTAGTATTAGCGTGATATAGGGTTTAGTGGACTTCTCGTCGGGCGTTATTATCCCGTTTACAGCATAAGCAAACACCACTTCGGGGTATTGGTTATATATAGGTGGCAAGGGGACGTCATAGGGAGAGTAATAGACCAGTGAGAGGTTATACACGGACAGCGTCTCGTTAGGGAACTTCTGTAATGTACCGGGTTGGACTATGACTATCAGGTTACCGTCTACGGTCACTCCCCCGTCACTACCGTTGATCTCAAATGACTTAGCACTTATGGGGGTCAGGTTACCGTAGTCTGATACCGGGACGTTTACCTCCTTAGGCGGTGAACCGAAAGGTTTTTGTGACGTCACGAACTCCCACACACCGGTCGAAGTCACGTTCAAGAGGGCTAACACACCGTCGCCGTATAAGACGTGCTGTAATTGCCCCGGGTTGACGCCGACGAACGCGTCCCCGTTAAAACCGCCGTAACTCACGTTTTCTACCGATAGAGTGGTGGGGCCGAAGACCACGAAAAACGGCTTTACACCCTTACTGAACAACTTCACCCCTTGTGTGTGACCGTCAACACTTAACGCAAAGCCTTTTGTACCTAACAACATAAGCGTGACGTTAAACGTAGTGTAGTTCTTCCCGTCTATCTGTGCGACAGTATTGGGGGGTATGACACATATTACGTTACCCAGCCATAGCACCGCGTAACCGTAAGGGTAGACGTACTTTGTCTCCTGAGCGGTCACGTCTAAATTACTTGTAGAGTTTACTTTAAAGGAGACTATGACAACTAGTTCTAAAACTACTATGACTAACAAAATTATGGTAAGTATTGACGTTTTCTTAAACATATATTAATTATAAAATAACTTGTTATTAAGTTTTATACATAAGTTTCACGCTATATCAGGCTTAGCGGGCGAGACACATGTCGACTTTACCCCCTGACTCCCGAGATAATGTATTATCTGGCCTCCGCAGTACTTGCCCATCAACCCAGTTACGGTGACTCCATTAACACCCTGACTGTAGCCAATGCCCTCCAGCTTTTTTCTCACTTAACAAGTTGGGTGATGGCGATGAGCGACTACATGCCCTAAACCCGAACCCTATTATATTCTCTACCTAGGAACAGAAAAGTTTATTATACGAATAGGAGTAGTATAGCATATGAAGAGGTGCCCCCGGTGTGGCTCACAAAACCCCGATGAATCAGCCTATTGCTGTAAATGCGGTACGCCACTTAGCGCGTCTCCCCCCGACAGTTCTAAAAAGCCGTCTCATCTATCCCTCATCGCCGGGGTCATCTTCGGGGTGTCCCTCCTATCACTCATAAGCTTATCTGTGCTTTCTTATTATATGTCCCCCAATGAGGTATTGGTCACCCCGTCGCAGGTCTCAGCGGTTCTAGGAGGTAAGTGGGAGGTAAAGATGGTAGGGTCGACTGGGTTCAAGATATTAGGCCTCAGTATAAGGGACCCTGTTGTGATAGTCCTCGGCACTAACTATTCGGTGGTCCAGTTAGTCGGTGGCCCCACTATACAGACTTTGGGGGCCCAAGGCCCTACAGAGAGCTTGACCGGCGTCATAAACGGGAGCGTATATAACGTTACCTTTAGCCTGCAATACTTTAACAATTCTTATGACGCACTGGTCTACTTTAACATGAAGGGGTTTACGGGCATGAGGTGTACACTCCCCCAGCACCAACTATCTGTAGTTATAATATCGAGTCACGAGTTCATAAAGTACTACGTCAGCCCTTTCTTCCACTCCTATGTATCGGAGGTAATGGTACTGAACGGTAGTGTGATAAAGGAAGTGCAGGTATTCGGGCCTTCTAAAATACCACAAAACCAGCTGATAAGGTTAGCCAGTCTGTTCTAACCTACCTCGCTTCGGAGAAGGCCGGGTAATAGGTAACGTTTTGCTTTTCTGTACGACGTTTTTATTGAAGAGTGTAAGGTACAATATGACGTTTTTATAATTGATACCTTATTTCTTTAGACCTTAACGTAAAACTGAGTATAAGTATTGACGTAAGTGTTTAGGGTAATATCCGCCCTCGGCACTTAGTGAACGGCACTCCCACCCGCGTAGTAAGGACACGCGAAATGCATATTAATGTTTTTGCGTTCTGTACCTTAGAGATGGAGAGTAGCAGAAGGTTAGTCAAAGGCCTCGGCACCACCGGCATTATAGGTATAACTGTAGCCGTAGTAGCAATAGTCATCATCGCGGTCTTGGCGGTCGTGTTGCTTTCAGGTAAGGGCGCGAGTACCTCTGTTACACCTACGGTGTCGAGTAGTAACTATACCATGCCGCCCGGAGGGTTATCAAGTAGCACCTCTGTTAAACCGATAGGAGTGGGACAAATGGAGTGTATTAACGGGGAGTACCAAGTGACAGTAGACCTCAACTCGAGTATTTACACTAAAGTACTGTCCGCATACATATACGGGACTAACGTAAAGGACACGGCGATCTATGACCCAAGCTTAAACCCCGGGGGGAATCTCGTGACGATCTGCTTCCCGGTCAACAACCCGTTTACCCCGATCCCGGGGCACACATATGATATCGTGCTAGAGTTGAGCAACGGGCAGAGCGTAATAGTGCCGGTGAAGTACCAAGGGTCGGCCCCCGGTGGGATCCCTACGGTGACCCAAGTAGGTACGGGGACACTTTTCTATAACAGTACTTCGGGAGAATACGTCGCTACAATTGTGCTCCACTCCACCGCCACCGTATCGATAGAGAGTGCTAATATAGTAGGTACTACAGCCTCAGCTACAAGTGTCTCTAATTATACCCTCACTGCAGGCTATAATACCATAACACTATACTTCCCACCTTCCAACAGTTTCACGCCGCAGCCAGGCTCGACCTACCAAGTATCGATTGGACTGTCAGACGGTGCGGTAGTACAAGTTGCGGTAAGCTACGTAGGGAATAGCACGGCTGCGTCGTAGTAAAAGTCAGACTATAAAATTTTTTTCCTTTAGTAATTTTACCCTACTACGTTTTTCAAAGGTGTTTTTTATCCCTCTTTGTCTAGGGCTTTTTCTAACTAAGAGGTGACATTATACGGCTAATGAAACACGTTATCTAATTGAATAAATTTTTATTGTTATTATAGTCTATATCTCATTGTTTGTATATGTTATGTATATTGTGTGTATATAATTATTAATTAAAAAATCGTCATATATTATAGTCCGGTACAGTTGCGGCTAAGGACTATCAAGGCTAATATGTGAATACCTCTTCACGGTCTAAAGACTAACTATTAAGAGGCACAGATAACGGCCTTATCGGTCGCCTTAACTATACTCCGATATGGCTTAGTTATGGGCTGGGAAAGAATATTTTAGAAAAACTCCGCTTTAGTCTTCTGATGTAATGGTTAAGTTATTACAGCAATATTTCTAGATTGGCTTGCAATAAAGAGACCATTACTAGTAGTCACCGTGATTATTGTAATCTTCAATAATCATTTTTAATCCGACGCGAGCTCTAGACATGTTCTCAGGACATCTTCTCGCTGTACAGTCTTACAAGCACTTTTTACACGAGGAAACGCTCAGCTAGGTTTCAGGTTCGTAAATATGGCAAAATACGTGTGTATCCTTTAGCCATGTACTAGGTCTGCGGTCAGACCGTTAGGGCAAAGAACTAAGAAAGGCCGGTAAAGACGCGGCACTTAGTCCCCGTCACCGGTACCCAGCCCCTAACTTTATCGACGGGTCTTCTAGTCTATCCTATCATAAAACGTTTGCACAAAACCCTCCACGTTTGACATGTTTTTACTAATTTGACGTGCGTCACTAAATACTTCACGGCTAGGCCCAAAACCTTATGTACTCACCATGAGACGGAGTATATAAGCGCTGACGTAAATGTTATGGTAATACTAATAAGTTATACATTATTATTTTAATTTAATTAAATACTCCTAGGGTAGCCATAGTGCCTTCTAAGAGGTATAATTTTTAATTAGTGAAAATCTTTACACAAAAAGAATATGCTGAGAGGAGGTTTTATAAGTCCTAATGCGAATAGGGGAATACTAATACCTAGCGGTAACACTACTAGGTTGGTTTTCAAGACAATATATAGCGACCGGTTCCTACAGCCTTTCACGCGTACTTTGTGGATTATGATTTTGTCCGTAATAGAGGAAACGGCATTTAATATAACTTTTTTTCACACTAACTAAATTGTTGTCCGCTCTCTGGTTTTACGGCCAGTGGCCTCTATTCCCTAACTTACCGTGCACGGGGTTTACGTAAGCAGGAGTAGGTACTGGAGTAGTAGTGTTAAGTCTTCCGTCCTGTCCCCACCTTTAGACGCGATAATATAAAATTCCCCCTCGTCCTTCAGTATTTCGGCTATCTTCTCGACTTTTTCGTCTGGGACCCCTTGGTACCTAAACCACACCCCGTTTATTGTCCTCTCCTTATAGCCTTGTAACGCTTTATCGGTGATCACGTACCTCCCGTCCGAAGTCTTCTGTAGGTACCCCTCCTTTACGAGCTCGTTAAGTGCCTTGGAAAGCCCCGCGTCTGACATACCCGTAGACTTCTTTAGTTCGGTAAAGGACTTGGGAGTCTTACACTGTTCAAGGATTAGGTCCCTCTTCGCGGCATGAGGCCTACGGGAGTTACTCGCGTTCATTGTAGCTCCCTGCTCTCGTTCTTTAAGACCTTAAAGGACTTTATCGCGTCGAACCCCGTCCTGCCCTTCCATAGTTCCACTTCACCTTCAGTGTAGGTTACCCTACGGTTTTCATAGTCCAGTATCAGCCCGCTATTTCGCTTCTTCACTGTCTGGTCAGTCTCTTCCATTACTATAGCCCCGTTCAATATCACGCGCTTCAGTTTCCCCTCCTTGGAAACGCTTATAGCTACCGACTTGTCCCCGAGGTAAATCCCGTATAGCTCGTATACTGCCTCCTCGCCGTTATTTTTCTTTATTTTCGTCTCTATGACCCTCACCCTCCAGCCGTCCCCGGTGACTTCTTTGACCACTTGGTTTTGGAGGTCAACCCTGTTAAGCATATCCCTTACCCTATTGAACGCGTTGTCGAACGGGTTTTCTCCACTCATTTTTACTTCACTTAACTTTAGTTTAGTAAAGTTAATATTAAAACTTTTCGGTTCAACCGGGTCTGGGTCAAAGGCGTTACATACCCAGATTTCTGCCTACACTTTACCTGACTCCCCTACCTTAACGGTCAGTCTAAGACCTAACTAGCAAAAATAATTACCAAAAGGACAATATTGGACTCATATGGGACAACAGGACTTATAACGCTTTCTGGATGGGAACACATATAGGTTTATTACTTAACGACCTCACCCTTCCAAGGTGGGGAAGAAGTCAGTATTACACCAATAACGGGACTTACGCGGAGTTCGTAGACGTAACTGAGCCCCACACCGTAGTCGTAATAAACTACTCTGCTAGGTGTAATGACATCGTATATTATTATCAAGACCCCGTCAACGTCCTGCCACAATTAACATATAACGTATGCAATTACATGGAAAAAGAGCCTAATAACGGGCCATCGAATTCTTAGAAAAAAGACCTGGAACTAAAACTCTGTCAGTTATATTTGTCAAGTACTAAAGGGTAACGATCATTCTCCTGTTCATAATGTCGCCACTATGTATTTATATTTCCGTTCTCGCGATATAGCGTATAAAGCCTTTTCTCAGCGTCCTCTCTATGTAGAGGTTTTTATCAATTAATAAATTTATACCCTGCTGAACACACTATCCTCTTGTTTAACATGTTTTTTGGCCTTACATAATGGTGCTGTTGCCCTTTATTAACTGACTAGGACAATGGAATTGTTGACCTCACTTGCGTTATTTATGTGAACCTTTATATTTAATCTTTATATTTTAGTAATAAAATAAGTTAATTATGGTAAAATATTGTACTGTGTGTGGGTCTGCGAACGCAGATAACGCTAATTTTTGCACGAATTGTGGTAATAAACTCCCTTCAGTCCCGAATACGGCCCTCCTAGCCGATTATAAGAGTAGAGTTATGTTTGAGTCACAAGCTAGGCGTGCTATCTCGATATATTCCTTATCATCAATACCCCCGCTGTATAAGAGTTGGTATGAAAAGACGAGTGCCGGTTTACTGACTAAGACCCTAGTGACTTTGTTCTACCCGATATTGTTTTTAGGGTCACTAGGCGTTATATCGCCTTTTGTCCCGTTCCAGATAGTTTTCCTCTTAATGTTTTTTATTATTAGTTATTATTTTGGTTTAGTGGTAGATAACTCTAAACTGATTCTTTCCTTATATTTGGTCTTATTTTTTGTCCTGGGCCCAGCGGTGGCAATAATTGGCTATAATAACGTGAATTTTTGGGTATTCTACGTTATAGGCTTTATAGGTGGCTTTATTTCAATAAGTGTCGGGAGGTCTAGGAGGCCCAAGGTATGGGTGAGCATATTTTGTGAGAAAAAAATCCCCCAAGTTATACTTTCTTGGAGGCATTACAGTCACGGGGAGCTGGGCCAATATTTTCTCCCTATGAGGTGTGGCCTGCTCAGTGAGGACAGTTTTAAGAAGGTAAATAAACGGGGGAGAGGGATGGGTGCACTAAGAGTCCCAATTATTAACCACGGAGGGGGACATGGTGGCGGTGGGCACGGGGGCCATCACGGTGGTGCCCACGGTGGCAGTCATGGTGGTGGCGGTGGGACTGGAGGCCCTGCAGTTTTATTAGGAGGGGGGATGTCGGGTAGGCGGCGCAGGGGGTACGGTTACGTCAAGAAACCATTACTTAAGGTAAATACAGACCCATACGAAGCAGTAGCAGGCTTTGTCCTTGGATCCGAAGGTGTAACAGCACTCCTTGTATTAAAAATATACTATTTAGGGCAAGAGTTTAATCAGTATAACGTGGGGGTTATATATGACATCTATTTACCTAGGAGTAGAAAACTCGCAAAGACTGACTTCATGCTCGACTTTATTAACAGTATTATAAAAGGGGCTGATAACTTTATCTTTGTTAATACGAGTTAGCAATGGGGTAGTCTGGATGTACGGTAAGGCCCTGATAGCGGTCTTGTTCGCGGTAATACTAATAGCGTTATCTCAAATAGTAGCCCCTTCAGGGCTAATGTACCCCTTGGTGACTCTGCCGAATAACGTCATAGACCTCCCAGCAATTAATTTTACAAGTGGACTTGGGACCAATAGCTATGTCACCGTAAAGCCACAGTGGCAAATATCTCTTGTGGGGTCCGGAGAGTTTACCTACGACGTCTTAGGTTACTGCGTCATATACTTCTACAACGGCTCTGCCACAGTGTTACCTTATAACTCGTTTAACATAACGTTCCTGTCACACATGGACCCAAGGCAAATAAGTAAAGCCTATTATTGGACTTACTACTACCCTGGCTACGAGTATAGTAGTTACGAGGTCGTAAACATAACTTCGGTGTACGGTATCCATATTGACGTCCCGGCTCAGACACTGGTTATTTGCTATTACACTACACGTCTCACGCAGAGTGAGTTAAAAGACGTGATCCTAGCGACTTTTAAGGACGCTAGTGTAGCAGTTCTAAACTCGGGAAAAGTTTATTACTATTACGCCAATAACGGGACTTACGCGGAGTTCGTAGACGTAATCGGTTCCCACATCATAGTCGTAATAAACTACCCCAGTAAGGACAAGGGGAACGATATCATGTATTACTACAAAGACCCCGTCAATATACTGTTACAACTAACCTATGATGTGAACAATTATATGAAAGGCGCATCTAATAGTGGACCGTTAAATTTCTAGAACGGGTTTTGGTGCCCCGCTAACCTCGCTCCATGTTAGAGCCGGTCACCTAAGGAGAGCTTTCTTAGAGCTTCGCAAATATTAGGGTTATTCACAGGTCCATTGCAATTTCTATTCGCCTTATTGAAGTGGTATTTTAACTGTTAATTATACATGGTACTAATTTGGCAGAGGATCTCACAATTCGCAAAAGACACATGAAAGACCCTAACCAGTCCGATGAGAGCAAATGTTGCATAAAAAATTCTAGAACAAAACTATCTGAATTAATAATTTCAGTCTTAAGCAATTCTATCAATAGAGGCTGGTTAACCAATAGCCCCTTTGTAGAAATATAGATTAGGTCTTTTCCATTAGAAGCGATAAGTGTAGACTGATATTTACTCTTTGTATTGCTAATAACGAAACTGTAATTATATCCCATTATGTTACCTCCCATATTACCAACGGTAGGGTATTTTACTGCGTTAGACCGGTTATAAACATATAAAAACGTAAAAACTTGGGCGGAATTCCCGTTAACATTATCGTCTATAAATTTACTGATGATCTTTCTTCATAAGCAGTATAAATATTGAGTATATTTACATTTTGCCAAAAATTTTTGGAAGTGTAAATAGCTCTATAACTACACTATGGGAGTGGACACAGTGTGGTCACTGAGCTATAAAGACCGTTCACTGAACTTAAGGCGTCTTGAGTCCTTATCACACACCGTTACTACAGGACAGGGTCCCTCTCGTGTGCAATTTATAGTTTAATAACGACGCTATGACCCCTCTGGAGCACACTATAATTTAGACCCGTTAGAGGCATTACTACTGTTATCCGGTTAACTTGGAAGGGGTGTAAGACGGGTGTTCGGAAAGCTGACCGAGGCTAAAGGGATTGATCGGACCGGTAGGTAAACCGAGGGTATTAGAAGAGCTTCGGAAAAAACTTAAAAACCCTAAAAAACATAGCCCCATATGATAAGCATAGAAAATGTCACGAAAAGATTTGGTAAAAGACAAGTCCTCCAAGACGTCTCTTTTGACGTCAAGGACGGCGAGATAGTGGGCTTTGTGGGCTTAAACGGTGCGGGGAAGACCACGACAATAAGGATAGCCGCGGGCACGATACAGCCCAACTCAGGGGACGTATTAATAAACGGTCACAGCGTCACAAAGGAAAAGAGGGTCGCCTCAAAGTACTTGGGCTGGGTGCCCGAACTGCCCATCTTTGAACAGGACGTGAAGGCACTGGACTACTTCGTTTATATTGCTGGCTATTACGGTATACCGGGCGGAGAGGCGAGGGAAATGGGTAAGAGGCTCTTTGAAGAAGTAGGACTGTCGGGCAGGGAAAAGGACAAGCTCAGGAACTACTCGCAGGGCATGAAGAAGAGGTTCGCCCTCGCTGTGTCCCTCATTTCAAACCCGAATAACTTCTTATTTGACGAAGTGCTTAACGGCCTGGACCCCCAAGGTATACAGTTCTTCAGGGAAGTCGCACTGAAGATGAAAAAGGAGAAAAAGGCGATCCTCTTCTCCTCCCACATACTGTCTGAGGTAGAGGCGATCGCAGACAAGGTAGTGTTCATCCACAAAGGTAGGGTCGTTAAAATAGCGACAATGGACGAGATAAGGAACAGTATATCGACCCGTAACTTAAGGGTAGTCCTCGGTAAAGTGACGAAAGAGGCCATCTCGGAAGCCGAGAAGTTCGGTACTGTAGAGGTAAACGGTAACACGCTCGTGATCAGGGACTGTAAGGCTGACCTACAGGCTGTATCTATGGCACTCAGTAACTTCCAAGTCCTCGAAATAGGGTGGGTGACCGGGGGCTTGGAGGACTACTTCTTTAAACTCACTTCAGGGTGACCTGAGACGGTTTCAGTAATACTCTACGACTTTAAGAGGAGTTTTATAAGGTTGAGCGTACTCCTCACGCTCATACTGTTCACCGCGGGAGGGGTCGCCTTTAGCTTCTTCACACTCCAGTTCTTAGGGGTCTCGAGCGGGTCTTACATTGACCTCAACTTTATGGGCTATTATTACGTCGTCAACGGCTCAGCCACGATCACCGGTGTAGTGTTCAACAACCAAGGGCAACCTATCCCGGGCGCTACGGTCACTGTCTCTAACGGGGGCCAGACGGTCGCCTCTACGACCTCAGGTAGTAACGGAGCAGTGTTGGTCCACATAACCCGTCCTTCAGTGCGTCTTACCGGTAAGGTAGAGTACGGCGGGGTCTCTAGGGAGTTCCACCTCAGACTACCGCCCTCATTTAACACGGGGTTTTCATCTATCGATAGTATCAGCAACCTCTACTACTTTTTTAGCCTATCGAGCCTGGGGGCTTTAGCCCAATTCGGAGACCACTTGGTGATAGTCCCCATGGAGAACGCGACAGTGCACTTAGAGTACTACTCGGCTTCGGGGCTCCTCGCCAACCGCACTGTCGAGGTCACGGCCTTAAAGCCCGAGGTGCTCACACTACCCGTCCCGCATAACACAAAATACGTGACGTGCTCCGTCACTTTGCCGGACGGGAAGCCGGGTATGGCATATAACATCACAGTTTACCCCTACACGCTGTTAGGGGACTACGTAGTGCGCGAGTACCCTACTGCGTTGGGCCTCTTCTCGTCGTTCTTCCCGTTTGTAGTAGCATATTTGGGCTATTCAATGTTTTCTACCCCGAGGAATAACGGCTCCCTTGAGTTCCTCCTAGCGAGGCCTATAACGAAAAGGGAACTGTACTTCAACCGCTACTTGTCTAACTTACTCACTGTAGTTATAGCCTCCTTGTTAGTCAACTTGGCGGCACTACTGGTGTTTACGTCTTTCATTGGCCTACCTCCCCTTTATACGGTCATGACACTGGAGGTGGTGAGCTTGTCAGCGTATATGGCGGCTTTCCTCAGTTTGACATACATGGGAGGAGGGATATCTAGGTATAAACAGCTAAGTATAGCTATCCCTATAGCGATGTATTTCGTGTCCGTGTCGATAGGGGCAGTGACCGCTTTTAACCCTTCCCTGTTTTGGCTGATTTACTTGACACCTTCAGCATTAGGGGAATACATATCCAGTTACTTATTGACTAGTGTGCCGGTCTTCAGTTTAGGCCAAGGCGTCCCTATCAGTATACCGACTGTAAGTTTACCGTTAAGTATAGCCTCGTCGGTGTTGTGGGTAGTGGTACCTCTGCTCATAGGGTATTTGGCTTTCAAGAAGGAGGACATTTAACAGAACAAGGTGAGGTGGAGTCCCTCCCGTGAGGGGTAACCCCACTTTATAAGATATTTTCTTTTGTGACCTAGGGCATAAGGTCGTCATGTAGTTAGGTGAGTAATAAAGCTTGTAGAGGGAAAACCCCCAAATCCAAGGTAGTGGCCAGAAAAGTTAAAGGACGAGTACTACGCTAAACTATCACCCCCGTGCCCATGTCATATTAGCGTTTGTTGAAAAACCGTGGTAACTGAGTATTAGAATAAACATTTACGTAAGGACTTATGCTTAACTCATGTTAAATACTCTATAGCCCTTCACTTTTAGTGGTGAGACATGCAATTTACGCATCTAATTAATAAAAACGTGTAGGCAAAAGGTTTTACGTAAAACACTGTAGGTATATGTCACGTATTTACAAATTAATATGGTTTCGGTTAAAAAATATTGGCGTAAGGCCTTTTCGGACATCACGTTAATCGAATACCTCCCTTATAGCACCGAATACCTTACCGGTGTCGTCTAATATCTCTAACTCACCGCAGTTCACATCAATGTATTCAGCCTTATACACATATTTGTTCTCTATGACAGCCATCCCGAAGATAGAGAGGAAAAAGGTAAGTAGTGTTAATAACCCTAAGTTCATGTCGTTTAGTAATATCCCCAGCAACACTGGGCTGAACAGCCCCAATGGGAGTAGCGGCACGGCCATAGCTACCTTCAACTTGTCCATCACATTCACGTCCGTCGTATAGACCCGCTCAGGTACTGCGCTCTTCACGTCACCGCTTCCCTTTTCTACCACTATGACCCTCTTATTCATGACCCCCACTATTTGTGGCCCTAACACAATACCCTTTACTAAGTCCTCGTCCTCGTCGAGTCCTACCCCTGCAAAGTACCTAAGCCTCAAGGGGTACTCTTCAGTGATCACGTCAGCACTGTCAATAAAGGGCTTGCCTTCGGTAGCTTGGTAGAGGAAGTAACGGTTGACGAACTTCAGCCCCTCCGGTAACGATGTAGGGAAAAGCCGGTTTAAGGAGGCTAACACTAAGGCGCGGTCTGACCCCGTATAGGGTAGCCTGACGTGGTAGGCTGAAGTGTAAGGGAACACCTTTGAGACCGTAACGTAAACCCTCCGGGCCTCCTCGGAACCGTGTTCTCCCGCCACCGTGACGAACGCTTTATTTACCCTGCTCCTCACAAGCTCGTAAAATGAGAGTGTAAAGAGGTGGAGTGCGTTGAAGTCGTAACTGGGGTCTATGACGTCTACGATTATGACGTCAAACGTCCGGTTTTGCTTCATGAGGAATTCCCTCCCGTCACCTACTACCTTTCGTACCCTCCTGTCGTGTAGTGACCGGTCGTTAAGGGAAAGCTCCTTACCTATACGTATTACGCACTTGTCTGTGTCCACCAAGTAAACTAACTTGACGCTGTCCCACTTCAGGACTTCTCTGAGTGCCAGCCCGTCCCCTCCGCCTATTATGAGTACTGTTTTGGGCTCTCTAGCGATTGACATGGCGGGGTGTACCAGCGCTTCATGGTAGACATACTCGTCTCGCTCCGTAAACTTCGTAAAGCCGTCAATTATTAAGGCGAGCCCGCGGTCGGTACTTTCCAGTCCTACACGTGCATGGGTGCAGGGGGTCCTTTTATGCCACCCCACTTTGGGTCTTGAGTTATCGTCACAGCCGTCCCTTTTATCTCCCGTCGTATTGACTTCACTACCGCCTTTTTCCCCACGGTCGTCTTTTCCTGAGTCGTCCATTATTGTCTCCTTTGTGATATAATCTGCATAAAATGTTAAAAATTTTTAGCGAGTAAAGGTGGTCGGTTACGTCTACGTTGCGATTTATATTTGTCTAAACAAAGTGAGGTTATCACATTAAATTTACACTAAGTAATATTAATACGTAGTACGTGTAAAGACGTAAAGTGACGTGTTAATAACTAGGTTAATGCAGAATAGCCTTTGTATATTGTATATAACGTGTAAATGGGCCGTGAAAACCCAATACCCGCTTTTCTCATTTTTTATAAACCGCACGTTATAAAATTGGCTTTTTTGACCAGGGCTTTGAGGTCTAAAGCACTTAACATGGGGCCTTCCCAGATGTAAAGGTAAATGTGCAGGATAACACCTAGCTATCAAAGGTTTTTACCAAACGTTAACGGGTATAGCAGTGCCTCCGCTCAGGTGGAAAGTTTCTCGTCTTTAGACGTGATATGTCCTCATTATAGCCTTAGCCTTAACTCAATGTCACTTTCTAACTCGAATTTACACGTATAATACCAATAAACGGTATTTTTACACCCTAAACATATTTACCTCTCAGACGTGTTGCATCACCACACTCGGTTAGTGCTTAGGGCCCCTATCCCGTTATTTGGACAAGATTTTTAAACTACGTCAATAACATCTTTTTATGAAAAAATACACACCTATTGCTCTGCTGCTCTTCTCCCTATTTTTCCTGAGTATAATAGTAACTACTGCACAATCAACTCCTCAGGTCAAACAGGTAGCGTCAACGACAATCGACACACCTAGGTTGAATATAAATAGCGTGACTTATTACGACCATGGAGTAGTAGTAGCGATGAGTTACATTAACTTTTCCTTCTCCCTAGGGAATTTCAATACCAAGCCTTCATCTACACTGTACATCTACTTCTTCAACAGCACCACTAGCACTATCTTATATAAGTCAACACTGACGAGTATATCACAAGTTTACGCACTTGTTGAAAACGGGGACCTCTACGTGATAGTTGATACCGTGTCATTTCCATCTTATGCCATGCAACCGTTGGCAGTTACCCCATCGTACGAGGCTTACGTATACGTGTTCAGCGGTCTGAGGTTGGTGAACACGTACACAGTCAACGGCTTACTGGTAAGTGCTAATGAAGACGGACACGCCCCACCTATGAACTTGTCAGCACTGGAAATTGAGAGAGTGAGTTTTTCAGCACCTACATCGTCAATGCCTACGGCACTTGGCCTTTCTTATAATTTCACGATCATGCTTAACAACACGAACATCACTCTGGTGGACGCAATACCGGTGATCCAGCTACAGCTACCACAAGGTGACCTAATAGGGGTAGAAAACATTTCTAATATATCCATGTCTCCATCTGCCGTACCTTTCAATTTCACCTTGTATAGCAACGACGGTAAAATAGTCTGGAGTAAAGTTTACCCCTTGCTTAATTACTTAGAATTAGGCTTTATACCCGGTGCATTTGTTGGCATGTCTAATGGCCTCAGTTCTTTGACGCTATATTTACAAGGGTCTGCCTCAGTAGTGGGTGACCAGCTTTTCGTAGTCAATACTACACCGTTACCGTTAACTTCGCTTTCACAACAGCCCGCACAGAGCCTTACGGTCAACGCGACATTGTTGGGGATAGACTTGTCTAACGGTGAAGTAACTACTACCATACACTTGTCAAATGTCTCGCCCGAAATACTGGTACAGAACATAGGGGGCCAGTTATACGTTACTATAATGGGTAGTAAGGAAGTAACGGTAGAGAGATATAACGGTAGTAGTCTGACACCGGTAGCTAAAATACCGTTAACCGTACAAGTAAAGCAGATAACCATACCCGGCCCGGTAAATATCACAAGGAACCTAACGAAAGTAGAGACTGACTTCTTCTACACTTACGGGAAATACTTCTTAGTGGCTAACCCTACTGTAAAGGGAATTAATGTGACAGACATATACGCTGGGGGGGTTACGACTTATACCCTGAGCGGTAACCTTACCGACTTCGATGTCACGCCTGAAAACTACGCCTTATTAGTAAATGACAGTAACAGTTACGCCTTAGTGTTCCTAAACGATAACGGCACGGTCAGGGGTAATGTGAGTATAGGGCAAATAGGCGTGTCTTCGGTGTTTAGCCTCATAACGTCGCCTAACGTGTACGTGGTAGAGGAAGACCCCTACACGTATTATGTAGTTAAAGCCCACTCAAACTTCAGTGTTTCTAGCACGACGAGTACTAACATAGTACAGCCCACACAAGGTGAGACTCAGGTACAAGTCTATGAAGTAAACTTCCCCAAGCCGGCAGTACCTACAACTACTACCGCTCCGAGCAAAACGTCTACTCCAACGGTACCTCCTACCACCTCGGGTATCCCCACTACTATGTTGGCCGTAGTAGCGGTCGTTATAGTGGTAGTAATAGCTGTAGGAGTTTTCGTTTTAAGGAAGAGGAAGTAACTCCTTTACGCCAAACCGCTTTTTTTTAAACTTAAAAGGTATCAGTCTCTATGAAAATAGTCGCTCTTTAAGGTCGTTTCCTCCTTTTAAAATAACCGTCAGAAAGGGGTGACATTAAATACCGTACTCATTACTGGGTAAGGCCCCCCACTACTCTACATGGCTACATTTTTTATCATGACTCGATTGGGGAAACCTTTAAGCGATTCGGGTCTCAGATATGATTAACGTTCATTGAAGGTTGTGTATAAGTATTCACGTAAATGTTTAGGGTAATACCCAGCTGTCACGATTTTTCCAATGAATACTATCCTTGTTATTATAGCTGCGCTCCACTTTATTTTACTCAAAACCTGGAGCCTCGATCGTAAATAATGTAAAATTATGCGTCTAGTTTATAGAAGCTTGTGAGAGAGGGCATATGGTGTCGTCACCGGGCTACAAAGTCTCTTTATATTACTTGAGCAACAGTTATTCTACCTTTCCTTGGTAATACCAAACTACCGGTATTGCTGATAAAATTTTTAGATCCACATCGGTTTTATTAAAAAATGTGAAGTACTAAAAGGAGCTGGATACTGCAAAGGGCGAGTTCAGCATTGGGGAGCTCACTAACCTGAAGAGCGTGTAGGAGCTTCTCTAGTTTGTTGAAAATTGTTTATAAGATGCACGGGCTCTGATAAAAATTTTTAAGTCACGATAAAGCGGAATAGACTGCTAACTTGGGACACGTTAAGTCCTTATCTCTCACCGTAGCGTCGGGGTAGAGGCCCCTATCACGTTTACTTTATAGCTTAGTAACGGTACTGTGTCCGCCCTCAAACGTGTATACGCAACGGTTTTGGGTAAAAGGCTCTACGACATTGACGTCAGTCCTTGGGGCGTTTAAGTACTTTTCTCGTAGAGGAGCCTGCATATGTATACCCTTTTTCTTTATAGAACTATTAAAAAATAGGTGCTTATACTACCTAAGTGTTATTATAAATTGCGAATATTACTTTCAAACTACCAAGTATTATATGCCATCAGTAGCTGAAGTAATAGTAAAAGTATTAGAAGATGAAGGGATAGAAAGGGTATACGGGATACCGGGGGACTCAATAGACCCGTTAGTAGACGCAATAAGGAAGTCTAAGAGCGTAAAGTACGTCCAGAGCAGACATGAGGAAGGGTCGGCTTTTGAAGCGTCAGTCGAGGCCAAGCTCTCTCACAAGCCATCAGCGTGTATGGGTACATCGGGCCCAGGGTCGATACACCTACTGAACGGCTTATACGACGCCAAGATGGACCACGCACCGGTCATCGCTTTTACCGGCCAAGTGGAAAGCGATATGTTAGGGAGGGACTACTTTCAGGAGGTCGACCTAGTTAGGCTCTTCGACGACGTCGCAGTCTTTAACAAAGTCCTGGTGAACCCTGAAAGTGCTGAGTATTTAGTAAGGAGGGCTATCAGGGAAGCGAGGGCTAAGCGGGGAGTAGCCCACATTAACTTACCCGTGGACGTCCTGAGAAAAGACGCTAAATATGAGGGTAGGAAAGAGACTTTCACTCCCCCAATAGACTATTTACCTGATTTCTCTAAAGCTATAGAGTTAATAAACCAGAGTAAGAAGCCAGTCATAATGATAGGTGGAGGAGCTAGGGGGGTAGCTAAGGAGCTCAACGACTTCGCAGAGAAGATAGGCGCACCGGTGATATACGCACTAAACGGTAAGGGCGTCTTACCCGACGAAGACCCAAAGGTCATGGGCGGGCTGGGACTATTAGGCAGTAAGCCCTCAGTAAAGGCTATAGACGACGCAGACTTGTTAATCCTTTTAGGCACTTCTTTCCCTTACGTCAGTTTTCTACCTAAAGACACAAAAGTGATCCAGGTGGATACCGACCCTTCAAATATAGGTAAAAGAGTCCAAGTGGACGTGGCCTTCCCGGTACCGATCAAGGACTTCCTAAAGATAAGGTCTAAAGTTAATGAGAAGGCTGAAAAGTACTACGATAAGATGAGGGGTAGTAAGGAAGACTGGTTAAAAGAATTATCAGAGCAGGAGAACGATTTGTCTAAGCCCATGAGGCC
Organism: Stygiolobus caldivivus; assembly: GCF_019704315.1. Taxonomy (NCBI): domain Archaea; kingdom Thermoproteati; phylum Thermoproteota; class Thermoprotei; order Sulfolobales; family Sulfolobaceae; genus Stygiolobus; species Stygiolobus caldivivus. The sequence goes on from NZ_AP024597.1 coordinate 1,196,279, forward strand.
CCAAAGGGTAGCATATTTAGTGTCCCAAAAGTGCGACGACGACGCTACTATAGTCACCGATGTGGGCAACGTCACCATGTGGACTGCGAGGCATTTCAGGGCTAGCGGTAGGCAAGCGTTCGTGTTTTCGTCATGGCTAGGTTCAATGGGTATCGGGGTACCGGGCGGGATAGGTGCCTATTTCGCTAGAGGTAAACAGACTATAGTGTTCGCAGGCGACGGGGGCTTTACCATGACAATGATGGAGTTAATAACCGCAAAGAAGTACGGTGTACCCATCAAAGTGGTCGTGTATAACAACTCAAAACTGGGTATGATAAAGTTCGAGCAGGAAGTGATGGGGTACCCTGAATGGGGTGTGGACCTCTATAACCCGGACTTCGTGAAAATAGCTGAAGCCGTAGGGTTTAAAGGGTACAGGATGGAAGACCCTAGAGACGAAAGCGTGATAGAAGAGTTCCTTAGTACAGAAGGTGGGGCAGTCCTCGATGCAGTGGTCAACCCCGATGAGAGACCGATGCCACCGAAGCTTACGTTCAAACAGGCTGAAGGGTACGTGATATCGATCTTCAGGGAGAAATGGCAGGAAATAACAGAGGGCGATAATAAATGATCGTCGTGCTGGGCGGGGGGTTTGCGGGCTTATCAGCCTTGTCTCAGTTCCCGTCAGCTGTAGTCCTCGATAGGAAAGAGTATTTTACTTTAACACCTTGGATAATTGACTATGCCTGCGGTAGTGTGGGTGAGGACTACGTGATAAGGAGGTATAACGCGGTGAAAATTAACTGGGTAAAACCCGACTTTAAGGACAAGGTAATACTGACGGATAAAGGGAAATTTAACTACGACAAGCTCCTGATCTGCTTGGGCCATAGGCAGAACTTACCTAGGGTTAAAGGGGCTAAAGACTACGCGTTAAAGATAGAGACCTTTGAAGACGCTAAGAAGATCAGAGAAGAAGTCACGAAAGTCAAGGACGTGGTGGTCATCGGTGGGGGAGCTACGGGTGTAGAGCTGGCGGGTAACCTAAAGCTCAACAGGGGCGTAAATGTGACCTTAGTCCAGAGGAGGAATAGGCTATTACCTACTATGACCACTTCCTCGTCAGAAAAGGCTAAGAAGGTACTCGAGGAGGTAGGTGTTAACGTGATGCTCGAGACTGAAGCACAAGAGGTGAAGGCTAGGTCAGTGGTGACTAACCGTGGTGAAGTGCCCTCAGAACTCACAATTTTTGCTGGAGGTCTTAAAGGTCCCGAAATTATAGACGAGTTCGGCCATTCTAATAAAAACCACAGGATGATAGTGGACAAGGAGTTGAGGTCTATTGACCATAAGGACGTGTACGGGGCAGGTGACTGTGCCACTTTTGAAGACGGCGAGGTCCCCATGTCCGCTGACGTTGCGATCAATATGGGCAAGACGGCGATGAAGAACGCCTTGGGTGACAGCGTCAAGTTTGAACCGAAGAGGATAGCGACAATACTGAGGATAGGTAGCGAATACTTCGGGGACTTGGGAGACAGTTATGTAGAAGGTGATCTAGCTAAGCTGCTTAAGGGTCTGGCCTATGTCCACAGCAGGACTTTAATCGCCCCGACGATCCTGGTATAAGAGAGCCGGAGCCCCGACACCGTTTTACCCAAAACCTCGTATCGGCGTGTTTTTACCGGTTTAGGCGTGTCGTGTGTTATTACATATCACAATTAAAGGCTTAGGGCTCAAAAACTTAGCGTGAAACGAAACGTGAGTGTGCGTAAGCATTTGCGGTAATCCTAACTGTCACGGTTTTTTCCGTAGACACTGACGTTTTATGCTATATACCACGCTACTCTGGTACAAGGGGTTAAGGGTTAATATGAAGTATTATGAAGCCCTATGAAGTCTGGACCCCTTCTTCCTGACTGAGGAAAAAAATATTAGAAGTCTCCCCATTATTATTAGTAATGGAAGCTAATGAGGTAGTCAGACGAGCTGAGGAAGGGCTTACGAGGTTGTACTCCCTGAAAATGAGGAAATATTTAGGGGCTATATACTTGGCGGTGGGGGTATATTTCCCGATAGTGATCATTTTGTCACTATCCGACCTCAGTTTTTTGGACACCGGGTTAACTACAAACACACTGTTCCTCTCCATAGTGCTGTTCTGCGTCTATGCGGAACTGAAACTCAGTAAGGCGTCGGTACTATTACGTAGGCTACACAGTATAACGTCTGGTGACGTGCCTAAATACCCGTTCTACTTGACGGTCGGGGGTTACCCTGTTGACCTCATGGTGCTGTCCATTGTGATAATAACGGTCGCCGTGATAGAGGTCGCCGTAGACTCCATTATCGTCTTTATACTACCGACGGTGTTCTTGGAGTATTACCTCTACCGTGTATTCGTGTATAATAGGGTGCGAATGGGCCCTGAAGACAGGTTAGCCGTCATTTCCGTACTGAGCATACCTTTCATACCCTTTTTCGACTTGGCAGCCATATACTTTAGTGCGAATTGGATAGTCGCGGGGGTAATTTCGCTGGTGAGGGCATATGAGTGAGGGGGAAATAACGAAAGAGTTAAGCGAAATACTAAAGTTAGCGTACTCGAGTTCTACCTTCTCCTCACCAGTCAGGTTGACTATACTCTTGGCGTTGATGGGGTTTAAAGAAGTTAACTTTACAGAGCTACAGAAGGCATTGGATATAAAAAAGTCGACGCTCTCGGTGAACCTAAAAACGTTAGAAGCTGAAGGCCTGATAGAAATAAAATACAAATTAGACAAGCACAGGCCTAAACAAATGATAATGATAACCGATAAGGGCAGGGAAATAGTAGAAAAATACTTGTCTGCCTTAGAAAAATATAAGAAGTCGTTGGGTAAGGAACATTAACTGCGTATTGAAACCCCTTGTCATACACTGTGAGGTACTAAAGGGAAAGCTTATTGCCAGAAAGTTTATTCTCACATGGCCAAGGGACGTATCCGCTAAGTTACTGTTGTTCTTCCCAGACTGACCTAGTATAACTTTACTTTCTTAATATAAAACCTACTTATTTGGACAAATAGGGCTCACACAAGGGCCGTGAAGGCCCAAAAAAGCTTGGTCACTTTCTCAGTTCAGATAAAAGTAGTATTAGGAAAAATTACTCTGGGTTTTCTACTCCGAAGAACATGAACTCTTCCGAAGATTCTTCTAACGGCTTTTGTTTCGTCTCCTTGACCAGCAACAGTGTAGCGATGACCGCAATGACGCCCATCATACCCCCTACACCCACTGCCACACCGAGGCCGAAATTAGTGAAAAGGAACGGGAATATGGCGGAGTTAACTAACGCACCGCTTCTGTCTATGGCCACTACTATAGCAGACCCTATACCCCTGATCTTCGTGGGGATTAGCTCTACGTTAAATACACCGGCCGCACTAACGTTAGCGGGGCCCACGTTGTGCCAGAAGTGGTACATTAAGATCAGCAGGAAACCCAAGGAGTCCAAAAGCGAGGTGGGGAAGTTACCTATCTTGAAGAAGTAGGCAAAGAGTATCAGGGACCCGGCCATACCTAAGAAACCAACGGACTCTAAAGGCTTCCTCCCCCACCTGTCTATCAGCAGTAACGCCACTATCCCGCCCGGTATGGAGGCAACTAAGGTGATCAGGAGGCTGAATATCGCACCGTTAGTAAAGCCTAATGCCCTACCTATCAAGTCTACTTCGAATACCCCACCGGGGTTCACCATG